>CAMFYL010000014.1 GCA_946002055.1 uncultured Roseburia sp. | reverse complement strand
GGCTTGCAGGAAATATAAATCATAGAATCCACACCGTAGTCGATAATCTTTTGCAATGCCTTAGGGTGAATGCCGTCTCTAGGTGGATCCAGCACAATATAGTCCGGCTTCTCCTCAATGTTATCCAGCACTTTTAGCACGTCTCCGGCGATAAACCGGCAGTTGTCCAAATGGTTCTCCGCCGCATTTTTCTTGGCAGCCTCCACTGCTTCCTCAACAATTTCAACCCCAATCACTTCACCTGCAACAGGTGCTAATATCTGAGCAATGGTACCCGTTCCGGAATACAAATCATACACCGTCTTACCATTTAAAATGTCAGCGTTCTCATCTGTAATAAATTTCCTTGCAGTCTCGTAGAGCACCTCCGCTCCCAATGAGTTGGTCTGGAAAAAGGAAAATGGTGTGATGCGAAACCGCAGTCCCAACAGTTCCTCATAGAAATATGACTGCCCAGACAGCACCTCGGTCCCCTGATCTTCCACCACATCCGCTTCACGATCATTTACGGTATGTAATACACCTGTTAATTTGCCCGCATACTCCTGAGAAACAAGACGCTCTTTCCAGCCTGCAAGAAGTTCCTCCTGAGACATACCTTCCGCAAAGTCCTTATCTGAGCTGGTAACCAGGTCAACCAGAATTTCTCCTGTTTTCACTGCCTTACGTACTAACAAATGGCGCAGATATCCAGCGTGGCGCATCTTATGGTAATAAGTTGCTCCCGCCTCCTGAAAATAGCCAAGTGTCTCTGTCAACACCTTTGCCATATCCTCATCAATAATCTGGCAATGCTCTACGGTAACAATGTCATAGAAGCTTCCCCGTTTATGCATGCCAAGGGCAAGTGGTCCATCCTTATAGGCATCTCCAAAGGAGAACTCCATTTTATTGCGATAGGCAAATTGTCTTGGGCTGTGGTGCACCCCTTCAAAAAGTGCATCAAACTTGTCCTCTCCTAAAACCGGTTCCAAAAGCCCCCGTATCTGCTTTTCCTTAATAGCAATCTGCTCTTCATATGGCAAAGACTGATAACTGCAGCCACCACATACACCAAAATGGGCACAGAACGGCTTCTCCATCTCCATAGGAGAAGGCTCTACCACCTCCAGAAGTCTTCCCTCTGCTTTTCCTTTTCTTGTTTTCTTAATGACGCAAAGAATGCGTTGTCCCTCGATTGCGTTCTTGACGGTGATATACTCACCGTCATCAGTACGCACAATCCCCTTGTTGGGAAAATCCACTCGAGTAACAACGCCTTCTACTTGTTGACCTTTTTTCACTATTTACTCTTCCTCAAATGTTGTTTCTTCTTCGTCCACATTCAAATCCTGGACTCTCACATCTTCATCAAACATATCCTCGTCTTCATCCCAGTCTTCAAAGTCATCCATAAATTCGTCGTCCAAATCCGGGTTGAAATAACGATATACTGCGTAAGCAATACCGGCTACTGCTGCCACACCTACAACCACACCGAGAACAATCTTCCAGCAGCTTGTTTTCTCTTTGACAACAATCTCTTTCTTGCCAACATTACCCACAAGATTCGTCAACTTAGATACATCGATTAACTCCATTAAATCCTCTTTGCTTATTCTGTTCATAGTTTCCTTCTCCCTTACATAAAGAATACAATATATTAATTATGTTTATTATATCATTTATTGTATCCAAATTCCACAGAAAAACTCTTACACTTTTTGCAATTTTGCAAAGGATGCAAACATTTTTTTACGACCTGCAGTGTCAAATTCCACTGTCACCTCAAAGTCTCTTCCCCCATCATTAATCTGTACAACGGTTCCCTCACCAAACTTAATGTGTTTGACGCGGTCTCCCTCGCCGTAGTCTAAGGAATTCTTCTGGATTTTTGTGCCAAAATTTTTGGCCTGATATGTCTGGGCCGCCAGGGGTGTTGCTTTCATGGATGTTTTCGTTGGTGCAGGATTTGAAAACATTCTCTCATCTCTTGGCTTTGGTTCCCATGTACTGCCCTGCAATAATTCTTCCGGTATCTCTTTCACAAAACGGGAAATACCGTGGTACTGGGTCTCTCCCCGCACCATACGCATTCTGGCTCCTGTGATAGACAGATGCTCCTTGGCACGGGTGATACCAACATAACAGAGACGACGTTCCTCTTCAATTTCCTCATCGCTATTATCCGCTGTAATACTCATATAGCTTGGGAAGAGACCATCCTCCATACCTGCCAAATATACATTGGGAAATTCCAGACCCTTGGCACTGTGCAATGTCATAAGAACCACGTAGGATGCATTTTCATCCAAGGAATCAATATCTGCCACCAATGCCACTTCTTCCAAGAAGCCACTTAATGTAGGCTCCTCATTCTCCTGCTCATATGTGACAACTTTACTAAGCAATTCGTCGATGTTCTCAATACGGGCCTTTGCCTCATCAGTTCCTTCCACGCGAAGCTCCTCCACATATCCCGTGGCATCAATAATATGCTGTAAAAGAGCTGAGACACCCTCATTAGCAGCTACTCTTCTAAACTGATATATCAGTTCCACAAATGGAATAATCTTAGCGGCAGCTCGCCCCATTGTAGGGATATTCTCCACCTGCTCTAACGCCTCAAAAAGCTGCATTCCATTCATATATGCATAATCTGCCGCCTTACTCATACTGGTTGCACCAATACCTCTCTTTGGCACGTTGATAATTCGCTGTACTGCCAAATCATCCTGGGCATTGTCAACCACCTTCAAATAGCTGAGCAAATCCTTTATCTCTTTTCTTCCGTAGAAGTTTACTCCACCCACAATCTTATATGGAATGCCTGACAGCAAAAGACGCTCCTCCAAGAGACGAGACTGGGCATTGGTACGATAAAGCACTGCACAATCGCCGTATGCATATTCCCCTTTTCGTACACGCTTTGCAATGTCCTTTGCTATGTAGTCAGCCTCTTCGTAGGCACTTTCAAACTGCTCGAAATAAATCTTCTCACCCTCATCAGCTTGTGTCCAGAGCCTCTTGGCTTTTCTGCCCACATTGTTTGCGATAACCCCATTGGCAGCATTGAGAATATTTCCCGTAGAACGATAATTCTGCTCCAGCTTAATTACCGTGGCATTTGGATAATGTTTCTCAAAGTTTAAAATATTATAAATATTAGCGCCTCGGAATTTGTAGATGGACTGATCATCGTCGCCTACCACGCATAAATTCTCTCTACCTGATGCAAGAAGTCGCACCAGCTCAAACTGAGCCGTATTGGTATCCTGATACTCATCTACCATAATATAGTGGAATCGTTCCTGATAATAGTTTCGCACTTCTGTATCGTACTTTAACAGCTCCACTGTCTTCATAATCAAATCATCAAAGTCCATGGCATTATTAGCCTTAAGTCTCGCCTGATACTCTCGGTAAACCTCCGCCTGCCTCGTCTTGTCAAAATCACCAACCGCTGACTGGGCAAATTCCTCTGGTGAAATCAACTCATCCTTTGCAGATGAAATCACACTTAAGAAGGCCTTTTCTTTGTGAATCTTGGTGTCGATTTCCAAGCGCTTACAGATATCCTTCATCAGACTCTTCTGATCATCACTGTCATAAATGGTAAAGCGGTTATCGTATCCCAGGCGGTCCGCAAACTGACGTAGAATCCGGACACAGCTGGAATGAAAGGTGGACACCCAAATACGCTCCGCTCCAAAGCCTATCATATCATCAATTCTCTCCCGCATTTCCCCTGCTGCTTTGTTGGTAAAAGTGATTGCCATAATGTTATATGGTGCAACACCCTTTTGTTGTATCAAGTATGCCACGCGATGGGTCAACACTCTTGTCTTACCGGAACCGGCTCCCGCCAAAATCAAAACAGGTCCTTCCGTTGTGAAAACCCCCTTTTGTTGTTCCGGATTTAATGTTTCATATATGCTCATTTCCCAATCTCCTCGTAATCTTTCCAAGCTTATTGGCTATCGCCCATTATAGCACATTTGTTCTCCCTTCTGCACCATATCATACCGTTTTAGTAATATTATACAATATCATTTTTCGTATTTTGTAATATATTTTTTCAGGAAACCAATTGCAAAAGAATAGTTCCCATAATACAATAAGTGGGTAGTAATGAACACTGACACAAAGGCCCATTTTCCATTACCAAGGGTGTGTTAACCAACAATCAGGAAGTATATGTGGTTGCCATTTCAGGCACGGATACAGCCATCAAAGAAAACTATAACATCTTAAATACAGTTACTTTTGGTTCTCCACTCATCAACGGCTTCAAGCGCGAAGGTACTGTTAAGAGACTTGGAGATGTAAAGGACGTAGTTCCATATATGAGTCTGACAACCTTTACTAACATTGTATGGCAATCCGCAGACTTGAACAAGGAGGATGGTGACAAGACATTAACTCTTGACTATGCAACCACAGCATTCTACTTCTCACCTGTTACCATTACAGAGTAAATAAAAATTAAAAAAACGTCATATCTCCTTGGAGAAATGGCGTTTTTTTATTTCTTCCATATCACGTGGTATAGACATTCAAAAATTTTCTATTCATCTCTTGTCATGTGGTTTTGAAAACTATATAATGTTGATAAACCATTTATGGAGGAGACAGCTATGCATTCAGAGAATAGGCAAAACTTACATGCCATTTTAAAACAGCTTTCTGATTTGGATTACGTCCATCCTGAAGATATTCCAAACATCGATTTATATGTAGACCAAGTGACCACATTTATTGAGGCACAGTTAGAATCGGTGAAGCGCAACGAGGATGAGAAGATTCTTACGAAAACTATGATTAATAACTACACCAAGAATCACGTCCTACCATCTCCTGAAAAGAAGAAGTACACAAGGGATCATATTCTTACTTTAATATTGATATACTATCTCAAGAGTTTTCTCTCTATCAAAGATATTCAGGCACTGCTTGAGCCTGTAACGGAAAAATACTTTGGAACAGAAAGTGAACTTTCTTTCTATGACTTATATGAAGAACTTGTTTCTTTGGGAAACGGCCAGACAAAAGCCTTGATCAAGGATGTGATTGCCAAGTACAATGCCACACAATCCGCTTTTTCTGATGCACCGGAAGAAGATCAGGGATTCCTTCGCAACTTCGGTTTTATCTGTATGCTAAGCTTTGACGTTTACATTAAAAAAATGATGATTGAATCACTGATTGATCTAAACAGCGAGTCCACAAAAAAAGAAGAGGATGCTGAATAATCTTTCGCATCCTCTTTCTCATATTCATATTAATCATCTAAACGATTCAGTACCATATCATATCCATCGTTGCCATAATTCAATGCACGATTCACGCGACTGATGGTAGCTGTAGAGGCTCCTGTCTGCTCTGCGATATCTAAGTAAGTCTTATCCTCTCGCAACATTCCGGCAACTGCAAAACGCTGACACAAAGAAACCAACTCATTTACCGTACACAAGTCCTCAAAGAACTGATAGGCCTCTTCCTTATTCTCTAATCTCAGAATCCCTTCTAACAAGCGATCCATCTCTTCACTTCGAATTTGTTTACTCATACACTAACTCTCTCTCCTACGATAAATCAGAATGTGCTATTCACCATTAGTATTTTATCACAGTAAAGTTTTAAAGTAAACACTCATAAAAGAGATTTTTTACAAAATAATCACGCCTCGCTCCTTAGCATAATCCACGTCCTCCTGAGGCCACATAGAAACCTGTACCTCTCCGATGTGGGCTTTACGAAGGAAGAACATACATATTCTGGATTGTCCGATTCCACCACCAATGGTGTATGGAAGCTCCTTGTTCAAAATCGCCTTTTGGAATGGAAGCTCTCTGCGCTCTTCGCAGTCCGCTAAAGCAAGCTGACGTTCCAGTGCATCCTCATCCACACGAATGCCCATAGAAGACAATTCCAAAGCAATATCAATCACCGGATAGTACACTAAGATATCACCATTTAACGACCAGTCATCGTAGTCCGGTGCGCGACCATCATGTTTTTCTCCGGATGCTAACTTATCTCCGATCTGGGAAATAAACACAGCACCGTGAAGCTTACAAATCTTGTACTCTCTCTCCTTTGGCGTATCATTTGGATACATATCCTCCAGCTCCTGAGAAGAGATAAAGAAAATCTGCTCCGGCAAAATGCACTGAATGTAGTCATACTTATTGGCCATGTATTTCTCTGTTACACGAAGTGCGTCATACACGGACTTTACTACCATTTGCAGGGTCTGTTCATTTCGCTGTTCTTTGGTGATGATTTTCTCCCAATCCCACTGGTCTACGTAAATAGAATGAATGTTATCCGTATCCTCGTCACGACGGATGGCGTTCATGTCGGTATACAAACCTTCCCCTACGTTGAATCCATATCGTCCCAAAGCCATACGTTTCCATTTTGCAAGGGAATGTACTACTTCCACCTCTTTGTCGTTCTGCTCTTTAATTCCAAATTTAACCGGTCGCTCTACACCATTTAAATTGTCATTTAATCCAGACTCCGGAGTTACAAATAACGGCGCAGACACACGATGAAGATTTAGCTCCGCCGTTAACTGCCTCTGGAAGAAATCCTTTACCTCTTTGATTGCTATCTGTGTCTCTTTTAAATTTAACGCAGGTGCATAGTCTTTTGGAATGTACATTTTGCTCATAATGGATAACACCTTTCTAAAACAATATCTTCATTATAAATCGCAGTTACCAACAGTTCTTGGGAATGGAACAACGTCACGAATATTTCCCATACCTGTCAAATACATCACACAGCGCTCGAATCCAAGGCCGAATCCGGCATGCTTTGCCGAACCGTACTTGCGCAAATCAAGATAGAAGCCGTAATCTTCTTCCTTTAATCCACACTCCTTCATACGATTGCAGAGAATATCGTAGTCATCTTCTCTCTGACTACCACCGATAATCTCGCCGATGCCGGGCACCAGACAATCCATAGCGGCCACTGTCTTACCATCCTCATTCAGCTTCATATAAAAAGCCTTAATCTCCTTTGGATAGTCGATTACAAATACCGGACGCTTAAAGATCTGCTCTGTCAAATAGCGCTCATGTTCTGTCTGCAAATCGCATCCCCAGTATACCTTATAATCAAACTCATCGTTGTGCTTCTCTAACTCAGCGATGGCATCTGTATACGTGATGTGACCAAAGTCAGAATTCACCACATGCTCCAATCTCTCAATCAGTCCCTTGTCAACGAACTGGTTGAAAAATGCCATCTCCTCCGGAGCATTCTCCAAAACATAGCGAATCACGTACTTTAACATGCTCTCAGCAAGCATCATATCATCTTTCAAATCAGCGAAAGCAATTTCCGGTTCAATCATCCAAAACTCTGCAGCGTGACGAGTTGTATTAGAATTCTCTGCTCTAAAGGTTGGTCCAAAGGTGTAGATATTCTTGAAGGCCATAGCATATGTTTCACCATTAAGCTGGCCACTAACGGTCAGATTGGTAGGCTTTCCAAAGAAATCCTGTGAGAAATCAACAGCTCCGTCCTTCATAGGAACATTACTCAAATCCATAGTGGTTACCTGGAACATTTCACCAGCGCCCTCACAGTCACTGCCTGTAATCAGTGGAGTGTGTACATACACAAAGTCCCGCTCCTGGAAGAATTTGTGAATGGCGTAAGCTGTCAGAGAACGAACACGAAATACAGCCTGGAACGTATTGGTTCTTGGGCGAAGATGGCTGATGGTTCTCAAATACTCGAAAGAATGACGCTTCTTCTGTAATGGATAGTCCGGTGTAGACTCACCCTCTACCACTACCTCTGTGGCATGAATCTCAAATGGCTGTTTCATCTCCGGTGTCACTCTAACCTCACCGGTTACAATAACAGCTGCGCCAACATTCAACTTACAAATTGCTGCAAAATTATCTAATTTATCTGCATAAACCACCTGAACCGGTTCAAAAAAAGTTCCATCATTTACCACCATAAATCCAAAGGTCTTGGAATCACGGATGCTGCGAACCCATCCACCGATGGTAACAGTTTTTCCATCATATTCCTGATAATTACGATGAAGTTCTCTAATATTTAACATGTGTATCCTCCCTGATTTAAACAAAAAACTAACCTATATTTTACCGCACAACAATGCTAAAATCAAGGTTGCGTGGTAGCTTTTTTAAGGTTATAATCAGTTACATGTTTTGAAATACAAGATTGGTAGGTAGATAAAGATGAACAAAAAGGAAGTGGCTGAAATTAAACGCAGATTTAAAAAGGAAAGTTGTACCATTCAGCGCATGTGCGGTTGTTACGTAGACGCTGAAAAAAACAAACTGGTTACTTTTTCCCAAAGCTTTTTAAATCTGGAGGATGAGGAATTCTACAAGTACTTAGAAATCGCCAACAAGGGACTCTCCGGTACTATGGGCAACAACCTTTTGGAGTTGGAATTTCCAATGGATGAGGAAGCCATTGGCGGACGTCAGCAGATTCTTATGGCTCTTCGCGCCAGCAAATTGGAAGACGATTCCCTCCTGGATACATATTATGATTTGATTATCGATACCTATGACTATGTTGGAAATTATTTGATTACCATTTACTACGATGTATACGATGTCCCAATGAAGGGGACCGATGAGTTGGCTATGGATGAGTCAGATGAAGTATATGAATATCTGCTCTGCTGCATCAACCCGGTGGCTCTCTCTAAGCCCGGACTGGGCTACTTGGAAGGGGAAAACCGTATCGGCGCTCGTATCCGAGACTGGGTTGTTGGGGCCACAGATACAGCTTTTCTTTTCCCGGCATTTACCCAGCGCTCAACAGATATTCACTCAACTTTAGTTTACACCAAAAACGCCAAAGAGCCTCACGAGGAGTTTTGGGAAAATGGACTTGGCTGTGGAAGCAAACGCACTTCCACACAAAAGAGAGACGCCTTCTTGAATATGGTGGTTCAGGCATTGGGACCGGATAATGAAGATACAAACGATGCTGTGCTGGATGTTCAGCAGAGTCTCAACGATTTCATCTTGTTGGAGAAGGAAAAGATTGACAAAGACGCTACGATTCCTTTGGACGGTGATATGGTCTCTGAAATTCTCACAGAAAGCGGTGTGTCAGAACAGAAAGCCGAAAAGATTAAAAACAGCTATGAGTCCTTCTTTGAGGAGACTCTTCCCGATGCTGAGGAACTTTTGGATACCAAGGCAATCAAGAACAATGAAGTTCGTGTAGAAAAGAAATTACTTCAGGAAAAAGTAGTTGATTTAACCAAGCAGTTAGAAGACGCTGGGGTGATTACAAAAGAAGGCGAAGAAATCGATGTGATCGTAAAGGTCCGCCCGGAAAAAGTGGACGATATCACAACAGCTTTTGTTGATGGCAAACGTTGCCTCGTCATTCCTATGGAGGAAGACGAGGAGGTTCGCATCAACGGTGAGTCTACACTCTCTTAAGGGTCATATGAGCAACAAACTGTTCCTCAAACGCTTCCCACTCATTCAGTGGTAACACTGTCAAACTATTGCAAATGGATTGCATCCGCTGGTTCATTTCACAAGGATTGATTAAATAAGCAATTGCACCCTGCAGGGAAGTATTTCCTGCAGGACGGCAGTTGCTTTTTATTTGCTTTGGAAGAAGCCCTGTTTTCACAGCTGCATTTACCGGCAAATGTACCCCAAGCCCACCTGCAAGGTATACCTGTAACGTTTTCTCTCTGTCATCCAACTGCTTTAGCAGATAGCAAACTCCTGTGACGATAGCACTCTTTGCCATAAGAAAGGCACGAATATCCTCGTCTGTGATTCGGATGCTTTCTCCTGTTGTGGTTGTAGCCAGTGAATATCCTGACACCTTCACCTTGTCTGAAAAGATGCCATATTCGTCCAGCAGATGATTATCCAAAAGCCCGCTGATAGCTGATAACAATCCGCTACCACAGATTCCCACCGGCGCAATACCGCCTATGGTTTTCACCTGACTCTTTTCTCCGGCAATCAGCACATCATAAATAGCACCAGGCACACTGGCACATCCACAGGAAATATTACCTCCCTCTAAGGCAGGTCCCGCCGCAGCCGATGTGGCCAGGTATTCCTTTCCATTCCAAAGAACCATCTCTCCGTTTGTTCCCAAATCCAATAGTAATTTTGGAGCATCGTCCGACGAAAAATCAAGATATGTTAGTCCGGAAATAATATCTCCGCCAATAAAGGCAGATGCCCCCGGCAAAATGGTGATCTTAATCCCATCCTGTTCCCATTCTCGCTTTTCTGTGGTAACAGGAACGAATGGTGCTACTGCTAATCTCTCACAGGAAAATCCTTGTAACAGATGACACATAGTAGTATTTCCGGAAATCACAACTTGTACCATGCTTGGTCGATACCCCATCTGTCTCTCAAACTGATTCTGTAGCATTTGAATGCCATTCTGCAAATCACGACCAATGCACTCTTGCAACGTGTGCAAAGCCCCCTCATTTGCTCTCTGCATCCGAGTCATAACATCAGCACCATATGTTCTCTGGGAATTCTCCATAGTATAAGTCTGCACCACTTGTCCCCCATGAAGATTCACCAGCGCAAAAGCCAAAGTAGTAGTTCCTAAGTCAATTGCCACACCGTAAGTGTCCCTCCGGTCCGACACTGTGTCAATCTGGTTTACAGTTGCGGACAATCCTTGCATCCTTTCTCTTTGTCTTGGCACTTCTACCACACAGTCCTGTGTTACTTTCATTTGACATGCTAAGCGATATCCTGCCCGCAGTTCCTCTTCCGTAAAATACTTCCGCTCTGACGCTGTAGGCTCACTAGCGCCAAATACCACCTTCACCTTGCACTTACCACAGGTGCCATTGCCACCACATACATATTGCAAAAGGCTCCCCTGCTGTTCTAAAAGCCACGACAAAGAAACCTGTTCCGGGACGGTACAGGTTTTCTCTTCTTCCACTGTTCGATTGTCTTTCATCAAGCGAATAACAACTTCCACAGGTATTACTCCTTCTACCCTATATAGGCTGTACTGATTCTTACAACACCTTGGCTAATGCACCTACCGTAGCAAATATGGAACTAATTACCACAAGAATCTGGAATGGCAACTTTCCCAAGAATCCGCAAATAACGGATGTCCCCTCACGCTTTCTGGAACGATTGTAGGAAATGATAATTCCAACACCTGCCAACACTTGCACTACAGAGGCCAGTCTGGTGAAGCCCACAAAACTGGATACGCCAAGTAGCGCTATGATTAGGCAAGGCAAGGAGGAAATCAACCAACTCCGTCTGCGACTCCACTTGGTCTGTTCTGCCACAATATCTCGCAAATTCAATGTATTAGCCCAGAAAGAGGTAGATAGTGCCAACAAGGAGAAGATATATCCAACGATGCTGACCCAGCCTCCCAAATGACGGGCCAGATCCACCAGCGCTCCGTCCTGCGTAACGTCAGTACCTGCCCCCAACAAAGTCATAAAGGTAATGAGTAACATCAATCCCAAATTGATACCGGTACCTGCTGCAATAGATGCGCGAATTCGTCCCACATTGCCTTGTAATCCCTTTACCACCTGGGGTACCGACATCACCGCTGACATAGAAAAGGAAATCATACTAAACAAAGCCACCAGATTGCTTGTAGCAATAAATTCCGTTGGCAACGGGCTGATTTCCGACAACAGCGTTGCCACAAAAAGAACACCAATAACAGCTATCATAGAGCCAACAGAAATCTTTTCACAGATTCCCACTAACTTCATGCCAAAGAGTACCACACTGGCTGCAATGACATAATAGAGAATCATACCAATCCATGTGGGAATTCCAAACCATGCTTTAAACACTGCTGCCGCTCCTGCAATGAAGCCACTGACATTCATTACAACGGAAATGCCAAGGAGCCCAAATGCCAACCACGTAGCAAAGGTCTTAAAACGCCCAACAAACAATTCCTTTTCAAAACATTTGATAAACTGCGCCCCATGATTATTATAGGAGAGCTCTGCAATCATATAATGCATCAACAGGTTAATGAGATACACCACAGCCATAATCCACAGCATATCTTTCCAGTCATTACGAGAGGCCAGATATGGCACCGCCAGGATGCCCGAGCCAACACCATGCCCCACAATAATACTAGTCGCTTCAAAAAAAGTTAAATTCGCTTCTGTCTTAATTTCTTTCATCTTAATCCTCTGACTGTTTTGCCGATTCCTCACAATCTAGTGTACCATATTACCGGGAGATGCTAAATATTTTTTCCTCAAAAATGCCAAAAATAGGGATTAAATTGTTCCCACAAACCAGTAGATACATCCCAGGGCTGCCGTAGTTAAAATCCCATAAAGAATCACAGGTCCTGCTATCTGAAAAATCCGGGCTCCGATGCCAAAAACCTGCCCCTCCACTTTAAATCCATGGGCACAGGCGGCCACACTATTGGCAAATCCGGTGATAGGAACCAAGGCCCCTGCTCCGCCAAAACTTGCTATCACCGGATAGATTCCTGTTCCTGTTAAAATGGCACTGGCAAATACCAGCAACATACTGCAATAACTACCTGCCGTCTTTTCATCCAATCCGTACGTTTTTCCAATGTTAAGAATGCATTGTCCCACCAGACAGATTGCTCCACCTGTGAGAAAAGCCTTTAGCATACGTTTGCAAAGACTGGCCTTAGGGGTCACGCTTTCTACATATTCGTTATACGTTTCATTGATTTTTTCATTTTCTTTCAGATTCATACAATTATGCCAAACCTTTCCATCCAATTCTTTTATATGCTTTGATATCCAAAGGCAAAGTACCAAAGCGAACCAACCAGCTTACCCAAGGCAATAAATAAAACGCCCCATCGCAGCCCCATTTGTAGCTTGGTTCTGCGAAACAGTATGGGAAATGTATTTAATATTTCCGCCAAGGCCATTGCCTGACATCCCACATATATCCCACAGCAAAGAGCCACCAGCACCAGAAATGCATTTTGCCAAAGATTTGACGTCTCACCGGCAAGCATTCCGGCGCCTCCACGGCCAAGGCTATAAATACACCCTACAATACCACCTACGGTAATGGCACATTCACAAGGAATGATGGCGTTGGCCACTTCAAATCTGGCAATCATTCTGGGAACTACACCAAGGGTGGTCAGAAGGGCAATCACACCTGCGGCCGTGGAACAGCCAAAAATCAATCCCGCTCCCAACAGAGCACACCACTTAAGAAACATCCAAATTCTCCCCTCTTCTGGCAGAATTCTCAATAATTGCCGTGTCCACATCCTGCTCGTATTTACGCATCTGCACCTGAATTGGCGTTGGATCGTGGGTGAGTTTACGCTTTCCAAAGTGGTTATAAAAGACAATAATGCCCACTGCAAGCCCAATGGAATACCCCACCTCAATAGGTGAAATATTCGGCTTCTTTGCCCCAACCACCTGCTGGTAAAACTTTTCAAACACATCTGTAATGCCAATATCATTGTGAAATGCAGTTATGGTAAATGCCGCGCCGAAGAAAAGCAGCACACAGATAATGCCCGCCTTTACATACTGCATAGCGGCGTTGGGCTTCTTGTCACGGTACTCCATAATGACATCCATCTCGCCCAGATTCACCACCGTAAGCTGTGGATAGATTTTGTGAATCTCTTCCACCAGTTTCGTCATCGTACAAACCATATTTCCGGGATGGCGAAATTCATATAGCTTTAACGCCTTGAGTCTGGCTAGCATTTCACCATTGGCACACTCCAAGCCTCCCAGATCCTTTAGATAGATTTCCGGCTCGTAGCTAAGAATGGAGCGTTCCAGTTTGATATATAAGGTGTCGTTTTGCCCACTTAGACCAGAAGCCATTGTTCCTGCTCCTCCCTGTCAATATAGTCCTCATAAAGCATTACACCAATGGTAATTGCCACCAGCAAGCAACCGATGAGACACAGACGATACATTGCTTTCCCCATTTTAATACACTCCTTTGATTCTGCTAGTGGTGGAGCCACTGGTACCCGTCCCCATTGGCGTCCACCCTTCGCCCATTGATGTTATGTAGTGTATACAGTTTTTCTAAGAATATACAAAAAAAGGAGTCTAGCGACTCCTCTTTCCATACAAATACGTTGCAAAATATATCATGGATGCCACAATGACAATCATAGGTCCTGTAGCCACGTTTGTAAAATAGGAAACCACCAGGCCAATCACTCCGGAAAACATACTAAAGAGTATGGCGTATTTATGGTATTCCCGCATATTGGATGAAATATTCCTACTGGACGCTGCCGGTAAAATCAACAGCGCATTGATGAGCAAAATACCAATCCACTTAATGGATAAGGTGACAATCAATGCAATAATCATTGCGAAAATATCTTCCACCAGCCGCACGGAAATGTTGCGGCTTTTGGCCAGTGATAAATGGATGCTAATGGCATTCAGTCGATTCAAGGCAAAACACCAGAAAACCATGGTTATCACAAAAATTAAAAAAAGATATAAGATTTCTCTATTTGTGATACTTAAAATATCTCCCACCAAAATTGCGGAATATTTACTGAAGTTGCCGCCCCTTGATAAGATTGCCAAACCGATGGCTGTGCTGCAGCTGGCAAAAACAGAAATAATGGTATCCGTAGCCGCCAAATTCTTCCGATTGATCTGATTCAATAAGAAGGCAAAAACCACCGCAAAGATTACCATGGACAAGCTGGTATCCTTAATACCACAAATGACACCAATGGCAATTCCGGTAAGGGCCGAATGTCCTAAAGCATCCGAGAAGTACGCCATCTTCTTGTGAACAATCATGGTACCCAAGGTGCCAAGCAGAGGCGTAATAATCAAGATTGCCACAAAGGCTCTTCTCATAAAATCATATTGAAATAATTCTGCAAAATAACTACTCATAGCTGACACCTCCAAATACTTGATGGAAGGCATCGCTTTCGTAAACCTTCTTTGGTGTTCCGTCTGCAAGAACGGTTTTGTCAATCAGCACCACCTTATCTGCAAATCTGGCCACATAATCCAAGTCGTGGGAAATCAAAACGATAGACATATCAAAGTTCTTCCGCAAATAATCCATCTTTTCAAAGAACAAGTCCATACCATTCTTATCAATGCCGGAAACCGGTTCGTCCAAAAGAAGCAAATCCGGATTATCCATCACCGCCATGGAAAGAAGCACACGCTGCAACTCGCCCCCGGATAGTTTGCCCACCTGTCTGTCTATCAGATCCTCTGCATCAAACACCTGCAAAGCCTCTCTGATTTCTTCGTAAATCTTTTTCTTTCGAAGAAACACCGGATAACGATAGCAATAGCTTGCAATCAGATCATACACATCCATAGGCGCATTGGCTTCCAGATTCAACGTCTGTGGCACATAGCCTATCTTTAACTTTTTCATGCGCCCGTCTTCCGTATTCTTAAACTCAATGGTTCCCTGATGTGGGATGTCGTCTAGGATTGCCTTGACTAAGGTAGACTTTCCTGCCCCGTTACGTCCAATAATAGCCGTTAAGCTTCCACAATGAATATGCAAATTAATATGTTCCAGAACCACCTGGTCTCCAAAGGACACACCAAGATCTTTCATCTTAATGCAATGAAAACCGCAGGGTTTTATAATTTTACGCATTGATACATTCCTTTCTTACCGGTCACCCTATCTAGCCACGAAATTTGCTCGAATCGCCATGAGATTGGCCTGCATATGAGCGATATAGCTGTCCTTGTCATACTCGCCACGAACCATTGGATCCAAATAAATTGCTCTTGCGTCCGTACTGTCTGCCACCATATCTCCCAATTCCTTGCCGTATGTTTCATCTGCTAAGATAGCCGAAACATCATTCTTCTTTACTGCTCCCATCACTTCTGCCACTTCGCCGGCACTGACCTGTCGCTCCTCGTCAAGGTCCATGGTATAAACCACTTCCATGCCCATATCCTCTGCAAAATACTCTAAGGCTTCATGGAAAAGTACCACCGGCTGCCCCTGAGATGCCATAGCAAGGTCCTCCTGCATTGCTTTCATCTCATCCAGCTTTGCAATATATGCGCCGGCATTTGCAGTATAGGCATCTTGATTCTTCTTATCCACAGCGGCCAAGCCCTCTGCAATGTTTAAAACCTGCTTCTGGTAGGATGAAATGCTCATCCATACATGGGGATTGTCCCCATGGTCTACGATCCCTTCGCTGGCGTTGACAATGACCAAATCAGGATACGCCGAAGCCACTTCCGCCAGAAACTCTTCAATACCGCCACCATTGATCACAAAAACATCTGCCGTGGAAAGGAGCTTCATATCTTCCGGTCGCAGCTGATAATCGTGTAAACAACCTGTCTCCGGCTCACTTAAATTCTCCAGTTGCACATGCTCTATCCCATCTGTCACATTGGCAGTTGCCACATACATAGGATAAAAGGAAGTTACCACCTTCAAAACGTCTTGTTCCTTTTGCTGTTGTTTGTTCTGAAAAATGAAAAAGGTACTGCCAAACGCTATCAATGTGATAGCGCCAAGCAACATACCCACAAATAAACTTTTATTCTTCTTCATAGTCCTGCTCATTCTCAATGACCTGATCCATAAAATCCCATATCATCTCTCTTCCCTGCTTTGTCTCCGCAGAAAATGGAACAATAATGGTCTCTTTGTCAGCACCAAGTCCCTCTCTCACCATCTTGATATGTTTATCAATCTGGCTTCTCTTAATCTTGTCCATCTTAGTTGCAATGACAATGGGGTCGTACCCCACATATTCCATCCACTCAAACATCTGCTTGTCGTTGGCGGATGGTTTATGTCTGATATCTACCAGCAAAAAAACCGCCCGAAGCTTCTCTGAAGAGTTGAGATAGTTCTCAATCATGACACCCCAAGCCTCACGCTCCTTCTCGCTGGCCTTTGCATAACCATACCCGGGCAAGTCCACCAGATAGATTTCTTTGTTAATATTGTAAAAGTTAATGGTCTGGGTCTTTCCCGGCTGAGCCGATGTTCTTGCCAAGGACTTACGGTTCATCAGTGCGTTAATCAGCGATGACTTGCCTACGTTGGACTTACCGGCAAAAGCCACCTCCGGCAGCTGATTGTCAGGCAAGGCACTTGTTATACCACAGACCGTCTCAAGCTCCACGTTCTTGATAACCATTACGCACTTTTCTCCTGTTTTTTGGAAATACTTTCCACCTTGTTGTCTTTTTCTATAAGAACTAAGTTCTCATCTACAATGTCCTTTGTGATTTTCACATTCTTGATGTTCTCATCTGATGGCACTTCATACATGTAATCCATCATAACATTTTCCATAATGGCACGAAGACCTCTGGCACCTGTCTTTCTCTCGATAGATTTCTTGGCAATCTCTATCAGAGCCTCTTTGTCAAAGTCTAATTTCACACCGTCAAGCTGGAAGAGTGCCTTATACTGCTTCACCAAGCTATTCTTAGGCTCTGTTAAGATGCGAACCATTGCATCCTCGTCAAGCTCCTCCAAGGAAACGTTGATTGGCACACGACCGATAAACTCCGGAATCAAGCCATACTTGATGAAGTCCTGTGGCAATGCCTGACGCAAAAGCGCAGTCAGATCCTCTTGATTCTTGTCCTTAATATCTGCGCCGAAACCAATGGACTTGTTATCCAGTCTTGCAGAAATTATTTTATCAATACCCTCAAATGCGCCACCGCAAATAAAGAGAATGTTTCTGGTGTTAATCTGAATCGTTTCCTGCTGTGGATGCTTTCTTCCCCCTTGGGGCGGAACAGAAGCAACTGTCCCCTCAATAATCTTGAGAAGCGCCTGTTGCACTCCTTCACCGGATACATCACGGGTGATGGATACATTTTCAGACTTCTTGGTAATCTTATCAATCTCATCAATGTATACGATACCCATCTCCGCAGCCTGAATATCATAATCTGCTGCCTGAATTAGCTTTAAGAGGATATTCTCCACATCCTCACCTACGTATCCTGCCTCTGTTAGAGTAGTAGCATCTGCAATGGCAAATGGCACACCCAAAACTCTGGCCAAGGTCTGTGCAAGCAATGTCTTTCCGCTACCTGTAGGTCCAAGCATTAACACATTGCTCTTCTGCAATTCTACATCCACTTCTTCCTCAGAAGTAATTCGCTTGTAGTGGTTGTATACTGCCACAGAAAGAACCTTCTTTGCCTCCTCCTGACCAATCACATAGTCATCCAAAAATTCTTTCATCTCACGTGGTGTCAAAAGATTAATATCTAAATTCTTGTGATCATCCTCACCCGGTGCTCCCATCAGCTCTTCTTCAATAATCTCTGCACAGATGTCAATACATTCGTCGCAGATATAAGCTCCGTTTGGTCCTGCAATCAGCTTGCGAACCTGCTGCTGGGATTTCCCGCAAAAAGAGCATCTCACTTTATCTTCACTATTTCTTCCTGCCATTTTACTTCTCTCATTTCTATAGGATAATAACACTTTGAGGGTATCCCAAGTTTGGGGTACCCTCGAAAATCATCAATCTTTCTTGGTAATGATACCGTCAATCAAACCGTACTCCAATGCCTCTTCCGCACTCATATAGTAATCTCTCTCAGTATCAATTGCCACCTGTTCCACTGGCTTTCCGGTATTGTCAGCCAACATCTGATTCAACTTTTTCTTCGTCTTTAAAATGTTCTCAGCCGCAATCTGAATCTCTGTGGCCTGTCCCTTTGCTCCACCGGATGGCTGGTGAATCATCACCTCAGCATTTGGAAGTGCAAATCTCTTGCCCTTGGCACCACCTGCCAGCAAAAATGCACCCATACTAGCTGCCATACCAATACAAATGGTAGAAACGTCACACTTGATATACTGCATGGTGTCATAGATGGCCATACCGGCAGTGACCATTCCACCTGGTGAATTAATGTAAAGGTGAATGTCCTTGCTTGGGTCCTCTGACTCTAAAAACAAAAGCTGTGCCACAACAAGGCTTGCTGTTGTTTCGTTCACTTCTTCTCCCAGGAAAATAATACGATCCTTTAACAATCTGGAATAGATATCGTAGGAACGCTCTCCTCGACTGTTTTGTTCAATGACATAAGGTATTGTCGCCATATGCTATAACCTCCATTTCACGTCGAAAGCTTGAATTACTCTTCGTCCTTCTTTGTTGTCTTCTTAGTTGTTGTCTTCTTCGCTGTTGTCTTCTTTGCAGGAGCCTTCTCCTCATCCTCAGCTTTCTTAGTTGTTGTCTTCTTTGCAGCTGTCTTCTTTGCAGGAGCCTTCTCCTCGTCCTCAGCCTTCTTCGCTGTTGTCTTCTTTGCAGCCTTAGCTCTCTCCTTAATATTTTCCATAACAAGCTCTACTGCCTTCTGAACAGCAATATCCTTCTTCATAGACTCCTTCTCGGCGTCCTGAATGAACTCCTTGATCTTGTCTACTTCCATACCATAAGAAGCTGCCATCTTCTCGATTTCTGCATCTACTTCTGCATCAGATACTTCGATGTTCTCATCCTTGGCAATCTGCTCAAGAACCAAAGAAGACTGGATTCTCTTGATTGCATCCGGGCGAACCTGCTCCTTAAACTTATCGATGGTCATACCTGTGAACTGCATATACTGCTCCATAGAAAGACCCTGCTGCATCATGTTGTTAGAAAAATCATTGATCATGCTGTTCACTTGATTCTCAATCATAGCCTCTGGAATATCCATCTTAGCATCAGCTACGATTTTCTCAATTGCTTCGTCTTCCTTTGTGCGACGAGCATCGGCTTCCTTGCGGTCTGTTAAGTTCTTTTTCACTTCTTCCTTATAAGCTGCAAGTGTATCACACTCTGATACATCCTGTGCAAACTCATCATCTAACTCTGGCAATTCTTTTGCCTTGATTTCCTTAATCTGTACCTTAAATGTTGCAGGCTTACCAGCCAACTCATCTGCATGGTACTCTTCTGGGAATGTAACGTTAACCTCTACATCCTCGCCGATAGACTTACCAACCAGTTGATCCTCGAAGGTGTCGATGAAAGAGTGAGAACCAATCTCTAAGTCGAAATCTTCTCCCTTACCGCCGTCAAATGCTACACCATCAACAAATCCCTCAAAATCGATAACTGCAGTATCGCCCATCTCTACCGGACGCTCAACGCTAACAGTTCTTGCGTTGTTGTTTCTCTGTCTCTCGATTTCGGCATCAACTTCTTCGTCTGTAACAGTAGTATCAATCTTTGTAACTGTTACACCCTTATACTTACCAAGTGTAACTTCAGGCTTAACAGCAACCTCTGCTGTGTAGATGAAAGCTTTGCCCTTCTCTAACTGTACAATCTCAATGCTTGGCTGTGAAACGATATCCAAACCAGACTCATCGTATGCTTCCGGATATGTCTCCTGTAATAAGATATTAGCAGCATCCTCATAGAATACTTCTACGCCATACATCTTCTCAACCATTGCTCTAGGAACCTTGCCCTTACGGAATCCGGGAACAGAAATGTTCTTCTTCTGCTTATTGTAAGCGGCATCCAATGCCTTGTCTAATCTGTCAGCACCAACCTCAACGGTAAGCTTTGCCATGTTCTTTTCTAAAGTTTCAACTTGTACACTCATTTAATTCATTTCCTCCTTAAATATGTAACTCATGTACTAATCACTTCTATAATAGAAAATCTATTATAAAAAGGGCATTGGCCCTTGTGCAGTCATTAAAGCATTATAGCATAGAGACTTTTAAATATCAACATTGAAAAACCTTTTCCACAAAAAAGCGGCCCTGAGAAATATAGATACTTTCTCAAGGCCACCTTACTTCAATTACCGAATGTTATTTGCTCATTTCCTGTTCCTGCTTCATGATCATCTTCTTGACCATTTCACCACCGATGGAACCAGCCTGCTTTGATGTTAAGTCACCGTTGTAACCTTCCTTCAAAGGAACACCAATCTCGCTGGCAACCTCCTGCTTGAAACGGTTCATAGCATCCTTAGCCTCAGGAACAGCCATTCTTCCACCATTGCTGTTTGAAGAACCACTCATGTCCATTACCTCCACTATTTATATTAAGATCATCCTCTCGTCAGAAGATGTATCTAATGGTAGTATGAACTTTTGTAAAAAAATTATTTGAGGTAATTATTGTAAATAATCTTATCTGCCAAAGCAGCTGCCGTTTCCTTGCCAGAAAAATAGGAAACAATCTCAAGCGCAAAATCAATGGATGTTCCCATTCCCCGGCTGGTAATAATATTTCCATCACGGACAACGGACTGCTGTAAATACGTACATCCCGGCATTTCATCCTCATATCCCGGATAAGAAGTTCCGTTCTTGCCCTCTAACAATCCATTCTTTCCTAACACGCTGGGTGCAGCACAAATTGCCCCCACCAGCTTTCCCTGTTGGTGAAATGCTTTGATAGTTTCCACCACCTTAGGACAATCTCCCAAATGGTTGGTTCCCGGAAGTCCACCCGGCAAAACCACACCATCATAAGACGAAAAATCCACCTCATCTATGCATGCATCTGTCTGAAAAGTCACCCCGTGAGAACTGGTGACCATCCTATCCTCTGTAATGGACACCATAGTAATCTCCTGGTTGGCTCTTCTTAGGATGTCAACAACCGTAAGTCCTTCTATCTCCTCACAACCATTTGCCATAAAAATTGCAATTTTACTCATAATCATATCCTCCCAATGCCATATTCACATTATGGTATTTCTTTTCAAAGGTAACCTCTCTGCCAAACCACTGTGGCGGAAGGAAGGCATTGGCTTCTTCCTCCGTGTCAAACTCCACCTCAGCCATGACTAGCGGCTTCATATCCCCATAGAACACGTCAAGTTCAATGGTATGCTTCTCATAAGGAAGAAAATACCTTGTCTTTGTAATCACCCGACCATCCGCCTTATTCAGCAAATGCAAATATGCTTCCTCTGTCAAAGGCATCTCCTCTTCCACACGAACCATCATCCCCTTGGACTTATAAGTCAAAATGTAGTCATGATCCTTTTTGCGAATGCGAAGCACTGGCTCTGCATTTAAATAGGCCTGCTCAATCTCGCTGTGGGGATAGCTCTTTAAATCCTCCGGCATCCGGTTGACCAAAAATTTTCTTTCGATTTCCATACCCCATACTCCCTAACGAATGCGTCCCGCTTCAAATCTCGCTCTGGTGCGGATACATTTTTTCAGTTCCATAACGCGATCCTCCAGTGGACCGTCTTCGATAATCACATCTATGGATGCCGCCATTTGATTTACCAGATGATCATCCAAGCTGTCTTCCATCTCCACTACAATCTCGTATTTATCACAGAAGGAATCTGCATCTAAGAAGGTAATAAATCTCGGGTCCACACCCTGGATGTATTCCGGTTCTTCCAATTCCTTGGTTGCACTTACCGGCGTGAAATCACATTTCCCGGACTCTGCCTTAGAACTTACTGCTCCAGCATGAAGCTGTGCCTCTGTCACATTATGATTGCCCACATACTCAAAGCGATATTCCTGCTCTACATCAGGATATTTCACCTTATCAACGAGACTGATGAACATATCATAAGGACGAATGTAGGTCATGTAATCACCATACAACGCCTGATATACAACGTATGGCTCTCTTGTCTCAGAGTGTGTAGCCACCGCTATAATCTGATATGTTTTGTTCTTAAAGTGTCGGTAAATTTCTCCCGGCATAGGTTTTGATTGTGGCATATTTCTTTCCTCTTTCTTATCTGGTATTGGTCTCATAGATGCATTTTGCCAGCTTTTCTGTTGCAAAGTCCACAACGATAATGCCATAGCATGTGTCATCCTGCCAATCATATTCTGTCAAAAACTTGTTGATGGAGGTGGCGTATTTCTTGGGATGCCCCACCTTGCCACTTCCCGATGTGGATGTGAAATTTAGTGAAAAGGCATCATCTGCCGCCTGACAGTTTTCCATGGTCTCAACCACGGCATCAACCTTATCTGTGGTATCGTAATTGTATCGGTCCTGCACCCAAAGCTTTTGGCCCTCATTTATCATGGAGATGGCGGCGGGCTCATCTACAACTGTGGAATCCCCTTGATCTCTCCAGTCAAAGTTTAAACCCTTTCTCAACGGGCCCACACCCATAGCATCCGCAAAACGCGTGGCCAGCACCATTTTCCCTCTCACTTCATCCAAGGTTGGAATTGCGTTTTGCAAATACCACTGGCTCTCATTTTTGTCAATCTGCTGATACAAAAGCTTCTGCACGTCAGCAACAGGATCATCACCGTTCTCCGCCTTCATACAAAGAATCACCGTCTCACCCGGGTGTTTCTCCAAAAAAGCAGAAACATCGGAAAGCACATCCTCAAAATATAACTTGTCGGCAAAAGGTGATTTGCCCTTGCGACAGGTTGCAAAATTATGTTTAATGACAAGAGCCGGCTTATCATCCTTCTCGTCCACCACTAAGCGCAAATCAAAATAGCGGTATCCATCCAGTAACTGTTGTGCAACACTCGTATTCTGGCACTGGAAGATATACCCCATACTCACATATTGGGTACAGGTATCATGGGTTCCCGGAATGGATATGGCACTAAGCATTACGTCCCCGTTGACGCCAGCCATCCAGTCTGCACTCTCCCCTTCTTTCGCCATTACATTCATCTGTGGCAACAACATAAAAAGTGTCATTACCAGCGCTAAAAGCATCTTACATCTTTTCATGGAATCTCTCCCTCTTTTCCATTTTCATAATAGAAATAGTATACCATATCTATCCGGTTTGTACTATAATATGAAATGTAATTTCAAGAAAAAAGGAGCATATCATGATAGAAAGAAAGTCCTTACTGGCTCTTAATTTTTATAAAAGTTCGCCCTTTACCGGTAGTGACGGCAATAAGCGGTATCGCATTGAAAAGGTGTCCTGCCCGATCCCGGATAGCGAAGAAAGTGAAACCAAACTGCAGGCAACCATTTGGCCCGGTCCATTTGCTTACGCTTCTACCCCGGACAAAAAAAAGACAACCTATTTGGCTGCCTTTTCTGAAGAAGGGCTACAGGATATTACTGACTGGATCAACACCCAGCAGGTTTAAATCCTGTCAATCACCTTCAATTGATATTTTTCTATGATGTCAAGAGCCTTCTCGTAAGGCTCTATTTTTCCGATTTGTTTCGGGTCGTGTGCATCAATGCCAATGATAATTTCATTGCCCACTTCTCCGGCCAGGGCAAAAAAGCGCTCCGACGGATAGTGACGGCCTTCTAAGGCACCCAGCAAATTGTACTCCATAGGAATGTTCTTTTCTTTGCAATAAAGACAAAGTCTTCTCATCTCCATATTCCAATACGCATCGTCTCCTGTAAAATGAATCAAATCCGGATGGCAGAGATAGCTGTATGCCCCTGTTTCCAGCGCTTCCACACAGGTGTCTACATAAGTGGTAATCCATTTCTTATCCTTGGACTCCCAACCGGTGTATCCCCCTTCTCCATCCACTTCCAGAAAATGCTGTCCCAGAATCAAATAGTCATAAGGATATTGTTCCAAAAGCTTCATTTGGTCATGAAACAAAGGGGCGTAATATTCCCCCTCAAATCCCACCTTGATGGATATGTCATTCCTATATTCTCGCTTCAAGGACAAAATAGAGTCCATATAATCATCCACTTCTGCACGCGACATACGAATTCTGTTCATACGCTCATCATCCACAGGTATGGGAATGTGATCCGAAAAGCCAAGTTCTTGGATTCCTGCTGCGATGGCAGCCTCCACATATTCTTTATCTTCGCCCACGGCGTGCTTGCACCGCATAGTGTGTGTATGGTAATTATTCTTTACATATGATTTCATAAAAAACCTCACAAAAGAATATGCCAGCAACATGTGCCGGCATATCCAAATATTTGATCATTTCAATGACTATCTCTTGGCATGCATTGAGAAGGAATCCATATCGTATCCATCTAAGTTCTCATGAATCTCTCGGTCATCAGCCTCAGCAATCATTTCATCTCTTGTTTTCTTAAATGACATCTGAGCATTAAATGCACTTGGTCCTCCAACGCATCCGCCTTCACAAATCATACCTTCAATAAAGTCTTCCGGAAGCTTGCCAACCTTCATAAGAAGAAGGGCCTTCTTACACTCTGCAGCACCATTGCATTTTGCAACGGTAGCAGCAATCTCATCGTTGCTTTCCTTCAAGCTCTGCAATACCGCCTCTGTTACACCGCCGGCATTGGCAAATCTCTTACCAAACTTAGAAGACTCCTGATATGTATTGTCATCTAACTCCAGTTCAATATTTTTAGCGCGCATAATGGCACGAATCTCACTATAGGTTAATGCGTAATCAGCATTGCCCTCAATGGCGTGATCCTTCACCTCTGATTTCTTAGAGATACATGGTCCAATAAATACGGTAACAGCATCCGGCTCCTTGGCCTTAAGCATACGGGAAACCGCACACATAGGAGAAACTGTTGTGGATACATTATCGATGAGTTCCGGATAATGCTTCTTCACCATATTTACAAATGCAGGACAACATGATGTGGTCATCTTCTTGCCGTTCTTATATGCTTCTGCCCACTCCTCAGCCTCATAAGCTGCTGTCATATCGCCACCCAGGCCAACTTCAATCAAGTCTGTAAATCCCACAGCCTTCATTGCCTTCTTCCAGCTGTTCATTGTGATTCCTTCCCCGAACTGACCTTCTGTTGCAGGAGCAACCATAGCATATACCGGCCTTCCTGACTTCAACGCCTCAATAACATCCACAATAAATGTCTTGGATCCAATGGCACCAAATGGACAACGATGAATACAAAGACCACAACGGATACACTTAGACTCGTCAATCACAGAAATTCCG
This sequence comes from uncultured Roseburia sp., assembly GCA_946002055.1. Lineage (GTDB taxonomy): Bacteria > Bacillota > Clostridia > Lachnospirales > Lachnospiraceae > Pararoseburia. Next base: position 15,831 of record CAMFYL010000014.1, on the reverse strand, counting down.
TTTTCATCGTAGCTAATAGCATCCACCGGACAGCTAAACTTACATGGACGCTTCAGCGCAGCAATTGCGTGGTATGGACAAGCCTGTGCACATTTACCACACTCCTTACACTTAGAAGCATCAATGTGGGAACGATGGCTTCCCATCTCAATGGCGCCAAAGTTACATGCATTGATACAAGCCTTACCAATACAGTTCTGGCAGTTATCTGTTACGACATAACTGGAGATTGGGCAATCCTCGCAGGCAGAACTGATTACCTGAATGATATTGCCATCGTCGTGAATACCCGGGGCTTTTCCCTCTGCCAAACGAACTCTCTGGCGGATAATCTCTCTTTCTTTATAAATACAACAACGGAACTGTGGTGTAGGGCCAGGAATTAATTCCATAGCAATATTATCTCGCTTCTCTTCCAGCTCACCAGCGAAAGCTAACTTTGCCACCTCATAAAGCACGTCATGCTTAATCTTAATCACATTACCATCAGCGTACATCTTTTGGTTCCTCTCATTCTTCTTATTTTTTCATCATTATAGCAGAAAACTATCTGTTTGTCAAAAAAATAACAATCTTTTATTTTCGCAATCTTCGATTGATTTTCTTTTTGGTTTTCATCTCATACATGCGCTGGTCTGCCAGAGTATACACACGCTCTGTCATGCCCTCCATACACTCGGAGTGCTTTGCCACGCCATAGGATGAGTCAATCACAAACGGCAAGTCTGCCGAACGCCGCTTCTCCAACTTCACCATACGATTCAGGCACTGGTCAATATATGGAAACTGCTCTTCTAAAATGATAACCAAGAACTCATCTCCACTTATACGAAAGACCTGTCCAATCCCGTGGAAGACATCCTGCAAAATCTGCGCATACTCCTTTAACAGCCGATCTCCTGCTAAATGTCCCTGAGAATCATTCACACTCTTTAGCCCATTCAAATCAATGTTGATAAAGGCATAATCCTTATCCTGCACATTCAGTTGGTCAAATACTTCATTGCATTTGGTTCGATTTGCGAGGCCGCAGAGCTCATCCTTATAAGCACGCTCTGTTAGCCATTCCCTCTCTGCACTGTCCACCATAAAGGCATAGAGGTGGAAGATGTAGCCCACTAATACACAAATAATAAATATCATGGTTCCCACCGGAAGGACACTTACATTTAACCATTCGTTCTCCTGCAGAATATACTTTTGGATGTTGAATCGAAGAAGTTCCCATAAAACTGTCAAAATCCAAAAACAAATCCCCACATACATGGCCATTGTGGAGCGGTCCACTTTCCTTTTCTTCTCCACAGAGGATATGATCACAACCAATAAGGAGATTGCCCCAAACACATGGAAGTATCCTAAAAATTCCGGATAATGAGCAAGATTTGTAATCTGCAAAACCGTTGTCACCACTGCAAATAAAAACAGTAACAACGCAACCCCCAGCACCATCTGGCGGCGCCAAGGTGTCCCGTCCTTTCGGACATCTGCAATCAACAGGCAAAAGGCCACCGGTGCAAAATACAAGGCGAGATACTCCGTCACTGTGTTGGTTGCCATGTTTATGTTGAAAATCTGTAACACCTTCAAGCTGCAAAGCGTCCACAATCCCATAAGAAAACTAAAGGCTCCTATGTATATCAAACGAGTAAAGTCACTGTTATAACAAATAGCAACACCACTAATCAGCATAAGCACAATGCCCAGGATGGAAAGAAAGCTGCCAACGCCAATGCCAAGCATATTAAACTTTGCCATATTTTCAAACTGGCCTTGGATATCATCCATATACGGGGATAGCACATTGGTAAACGCATTGTCCTCACATATGCCTATGCGAATGACAATCTCTTTGCCGCCGGCATCCTCCGGGATACTGATATAGTGATAACCACTTCCCACCAACTGGTCCTTCTTTGCATACTCCAGTCCATAGGAATAGACAAGCTCATCATCTACAAATGCCTCCACCGTAGACAGATGAATCAAAAACGAAACGGTCTGACCACGTGGGATATCTTCCGGCACAACATTGACAAGTTCCACTGTGTCACCCTTGCAAAGATTCGCAAACTTGTAGTCCGGCAATTCCTTTCCGCTCTGCAACTCGCCACCATTTACTGACACACTCCAGCCATCGTTCCATTCCATTCGCTTTGTGTTGCTTTGATATTTCAAAAGGAAGCCCAAAATTGCCATCACAGACAACGCCACCAGACAGAAACACACCGCTCCCATTATTGCACTTTTTATTCTACTCTTTTTCATCTCATCACCACTCGTCTACTGTATTTCCATAACCCCCAACTGATAACCATTGTTACCTAGGGACATTGTGTTACCAAAACGAATTACATCTCCCGACTTTGTATCCACCATCATAAAGTAGATATGGTAGGTACCTTTGTCGTAGGATTTAATATCCAGTTCTGTTTCCACCGTAACATCCTGCCCGGACAGCCATCTGCGGTTGTCCTCATCCAGAGGAATGGAAATCACTTCCTCTGTCTTGGTGTTTTTTAGAAGCAGGCTGGTATCAAACACCCGATAGGCGTTTGAAAAGCCAATATTTTGAAGGTGAATACGCATCTTTGCTTTCTCATCCTTCCAATTGTCAAATGTCACTTCCGCATCTTGGAATATGTAGCGATATCCCAGATGGGTGGTCAAATAATCGTACATGGTAAGACCGGAAAATGCGTCTTCCCCCGGATAGGTTTCATTTTTCCACGCCTCAACGGCCACACTCTCATCAGCACAAAGGAATGTAACCCCCTCCTCGGCAACAGATGCCATATCTCCTTCGGATGCTGCCACGCCCCCTACCGGAACGCAGGTTCCCAGTTTTAAAAGGGCCTGCTTTTCTGCTTTGGATTTCTCTCTATTTATATCACTGCTAAAGATACCCAGCCTTGCCGGAAGTGTTCCGGTAAATGCCATATCCTGAGATGGCAGGTTCAAAAATCCCGTCAACGCCTCATACCGGTTCACATTATCAACAGTCAAAATCATCGTCTCATCCATCATAGATGCCTGATATGCAATCAGTTCCTTTAAGGACTCCCCCTGAAAAAGAGGGCTCTCTGTCATAGCCCGGGTATTTTGCGTGCCCAGGCACTGATATGCATAGATATGACTTTTTCTCTCATTGATCAGCGGTGCAAGCTGTTCCATATGAAGATATACGGTTTCCATCTGTTCCGGCACAGCAGAATAATAAAACCCCAGAAGCATCTGCTTATCGGTAGCAGACCATGCCCCTAAAATACCGCCGATGGTGTCAATTGCCTCAGCAGGCAGTTGGCCACTTGCGTAAGCCCCCAAATCAATCTTCACCTGACACAGTCTGGAATTTGCGTCTTCTTTTACAGCTTCAGCAACAGACGTTTCCTCAAAGACTGTATCTTGATTCACCTGATAGTCGTAGGTGTGAAACCATCCGCAATAAGGATTATTCAGTTGTTCGTTTGACAGTGTAAATGCCACCGGCGTAAAGCTGACGGAAAAATTTTTCTGGCCAAGATACCATATACCAAAGCCACTGGTAACCATAAGAATGACTACCAGGCAAACCAAAAATCGTACCCCGCTTTTTTTGGCACGTATCTTTTTCATAACATCCCTCATTTTTATCTTGACTTGTAAATCAAGAACAGATAAAATACTTATTGCGTGCAGGAATGGCGGAATTGGCAGACGCGCAGGCTTCAGGTGCCTGTGGCAGCAATGTCGTGTGGGTTCAAGTCCCATTTCCTGCACTCTTTTTTTGTCTATTTTCGAACCACTTAATATAGATATTTGTGTTCGAAATCTTCTGCCGATAGTGGCTTATCAAACAAGTATCCCTGAATCATGTCAACATTCATCTCTCCCAGAACATCGCATTGTCTTTCCTCTTCCACGCCTTCCACGCATATGTTCATATGCAGCGCTTCCGCCAACTGACTAACAGACTTCACAAAGGCATCTGAGAACAAATCCTCTCCAATATCCTGGACAAAGCAACGGTCAATCTTAATCACGTCAATCGGCATGCTACGAATGTGATTCAAAGAGGAATATCCTGTTCCAAAATCGTCCAAGGCAACCCGAACACCCATGTCTTTTATGGCCCCCAGCACCTCCTGCATAAGAATCATATCATTAACCGCCAAGCCCTCGGTTACCTCTAAGGTTAAGTTATGGGGCATAATCTGTGTGGTCTCAAGAGTATCGCGAATGGTATCAATGATATCTCTTCGCATCAGCTGTACCACAGATAAATTAACATTTACCTTGTACTCCGGATGTCCAAAATCGTTCCAATACTTACATCTCTTACATGCCTCCACAAGCACATGGCGTCCAATTTCGTTGATCAACCCCAAGTATTCTGCCAGTGGAATAAACTGGGTTGGCATGACAAATCCCATAGTTGGAGAATTCCATCGAACCAGCGCTTCCGCACCACAGCATGGCTTATCCGGCTTTGTCACATCAATCAGCGGCTGATAGTACACTTCAAATTCACCACAGCCCCGCTCCACAGCTTCACGCAGACACTTTTCCATATCAAGACGCTCCACTGCACTGTTGTGCTGTTCGTTTGTATAGTACTCCACACGGTTCTTACCTAAACTCTTAGCTGTGTGTAGGGCAATGTCTGCTCTTTGCAACAAAAGCACAGGATCTATGCCATCCTTCGGCACAGTCACAGCACCCATACTCATGGTGCAATAATAGGATTTCTCCTCCATTTGCCAAGGTTGACTGAACATATGGCAAATCTTTTTGATAATCTGCTCCATTCTATCCACCTGGTTGTTTCGAATCAACACAATAAACTCGTCCCCACCCACGCGATAGCAGCAGTTGGTAATGCCATCAATGCGTTGCAGGGCATCTGCCACATTTCTAAGAAGCATATCTCCTGCCGCATGTCCCAAACCGTCGTTAATGTTGTCAAAATCATCTAAGTTAATCACCAGCAAACCACTCTTACCGCCGGAGCGTACGGTGTTATGAATCTCTTCCTTTAAATCTTCTTCCAATCGCTTGCGATTATATAACCCTGTCAAATAATCCGTGTTGGCCTGATGCTCGATTTTTTCCTGATACTGTCTTGTCTTTGAAACGTCGTAGACAGTGACAAGGCGCACCTGTCTTCCGTCTACCCACTCCATAGCCGAGAAGGACAATTCAAACCACTTATGTGATTCCTCTGCGCAATATTCCTCCAAAAGTTCCTCTTCCTCTCGCAGGAACATCTCCTCCAGTGCTTTTCGTTCCGCCTCTGTCATTACCAGATTGCGATAGGTATCATTGGTGTATAATGTCTCACGCTTTCCCAGATCAATAACGCTGACACCGCATCCTGTATTCTCCAGAATGGACTCTAAGGCAGAGTAAGAACTTGCCAGAGAGTTCTTTGTGACACGTTTGATCAGAATGGTCTGAACAACACGTTTGATATCATTCATAAAGCGGATATCCTCCACAGACCACTTGCGTTCCTCCATCATTGTGATACAAAGATACATACCGGTTTTTCCATTCACATTGATAGGAAGAAAAGCGCCGCAGCGAATGCCATATAATGCAAAGTATTCCATAAATGGTTCCGGCACAATGGTATCCGATGAAATGGTATAGGCACGGCCTGTCATAAATGGCACCTGACTTTTTGTCAGATTCTCACTTCGTCCACATAATTTATGTTCTTCAACATCTGCCCACTCACTGACAAATTCCACCGTCTCATCATCTGCCCCCACCTTTAGCAAAGCGCAGTTGGATGTGCCAAGATATTTTCCTGTCTCCGCAAGAATATCACCAATAACCCGCGAGAAGGAATCTTCCGACTCCATCATTTTCAAAATATCTGTAAGAACCTCTGTCTTTTGAAGCAGATACTCCATTCTCTGCTCTTCCTCCTCAATGGCATGCAAATCATCCACCAGAATGGAAAGCTGACTTTTATTCTTGAAATAGGTGTTGGTCAGGATTTCAAGCAATGCTACGGACTTGTCAAAATCCTCCTCTGTGGTAGTTAAGACAGTCCTTGGGAGATATTCATCCTCCGGATATTGTTCCTTTGCAATTCCCACAACCATCCAAGCCCCAATAAAATGATTTTCCTCAGCTCGAATAGCCACACCCCGCATCAAAAAGTATGGCATCTTGGTTGGAATTGCCACAATATTTTCCCCTTCCACATCAGAAAAGGAATGGATCAAATCATTGCGCATTTCAGGTGTGATGATACTATCAAAAAATGCCTTTTCCTCATCACTGCCTGAAAACTCTGTGATGTAATTCAATTCTCTGTCCACGCAGGTGCAGTATACACGGTTGGCACCTACAAAGGCATCCTGCATTCTCTGAAGTTTTTCTTTTTCAAAGAATTCCTTGGAATCCCGTTCCAAACGTGTAGCTTCTCCAACACCATTTCGTAAATACATAACTTAACCTCTTCTCTTTATAATAAAGATATTCTCTCGTCCTCGCATAGGAATCTGACGTATCAGTGCAAATTCCTTGTGCAAACGCAGCTGCTTTTTCATACAGGACTCTTCTGTAGATAACAAAATCAGTACCGCCTGCTCTGAGGTGACCTCCATAGTCTTTTCAAAGAACTTGTGATAAAAATCATCTACCTCTTCTCTATCCTTATGTTCCATTCGCGGGAACTCGGTAATCACCTCTTCCAGTAAATGGGAGGTGGTGAAATCAAAATAGTCTCGGTTGATATAGTAAAATTCCATACCAGCTCTCCCCGTCTGATCCCTGGCAATGGCTATGGCCTCTCCATAGGTATCCACCCCATAAATATCTCTAGCCCCAACAGCCCTTGTTCGCTCAATCAAAAGGGTTCCAACACCACAGAAGGGATCAATGATATGAGCTCCCTCCTTGAGATATGGATGGACCAGTGCCACCATCTGTGCAGCCAGCACAGGAGACATAGAAGTAGGCAGCCGTTTCACACAATAGGAAAACAGGCCCTGGGTAGCCTGTGGGATGTGAGCAAACACACCGTAGGTGTTATCCTTCTTCCGGCGCAGCTGTATCTCAACCACATAGTGGTCTGTGCTATTGCACAGTCTATGCTTGGACTGTTCTTCAATAGAAAAAGCCAACTGCTTTAACTTTTTGCCGTCCCAAGCCCCTTTTTCATTGAAAAAAGAAAGTCGAAAGGTAAAGGGACCTTTGGCATCAAACACTTCCTCCAGCAGGGGAAGCAGTTCTGAGGAAACTATGCCCTCCGCCATATTGGCTTCCGTAATCACACATCCTGTTTTCTGACGAACCACAAAAAGCAGTTCACGGTACAAAGGGGTCTTTAAAATCCCCTCCAAAGAATCTGTCACCACGCGAACACCGGATGCTGTCACCTTGGCTTCTGTCTTATATTCCTTGGAAAGGCGCTCACAGAGAAGTTCTCTGATGTATGGCTCTGCTTCCAGCAAAATAGGATGCTTCTTTTTCAGTCCGCGAAATGTGAGAGATTGCTCTTGTTCCCGGGATGCCAAAATCTGCTCCAATGCCTTGCGAAGTTCTCTTGTATGCTTGACATCTTCCGGATTCACTTCTGTCTCCAGAAGTGTGTTGTAGCATGTCCTAATCTCATGGATATACTCGTCACATGAGAATGCAGCCATAGACTGTATGTAGGAGCTCTGAACAAACTTTGTTGTCTCCTGCCTAAATCCTCCCCACAAAAATTTTGGAGCCTTTGCCTTCATATGATCTGGCATTGTATCCGCCAAATCCCCCAGTAAAAGAGCTGTATTCTTTCTGGTCTTGCCATCCTCATGGGAAAGCAAATCAAAAAGCCTTGAAAGAAACTCCTCCTCTGCGCAAAGAGCTTTTTTCTCCGGTGCATCCTTCAACACTTTTCTCAGCTGACTCAGAGCGCTTCGAACGTCACTCTGTGTGAAAATCTCTGTGATTAACTGCTCTACCATACTACTTCTGGTCCTTTTCTTCCTTTTCCTCTTTGATTGGCCACAAGGATTCTCTCTTCTTGCTCACACTCAAATAGCGGCGCATAAAGCAAAGCAATACGATACTAATGGTGGAAATCAAATCTTCCATCGGTGTTGATGTGGTCACAATGATCATATGACGTGCCACCAAAAAAATAATGGTCTCTAAAATATTATCTGCATTTGGACGGCACAGCATTTTCATAAATTCAACACCAATGACAATAGCTGAGGCTCTCTCCAAAAAATGCATCAGGCTGTCTGTTTCATATCGGTTCTGCCAAAAGTCACCCACGGTTGGAACCAGTGAAATCAAAGCCATCACAACACCTATCAACACAAAAATAGCTACAATCAGCTCCAGCACATGGCAAATATCTGTGGTCCATTTCTTGATTTTTTCATCGTAAAATTTGCTAAACATACTTTTCCTCTCTCTGTCCATTAGACATAATTATACAAAATAAATTGTATATTAAATAAGTGAGAATTGTCAAACAAAAAGCACCCTCCCTTGCGCATTTTCTTGCGCAAGAGAAGGTGCCTTGCATTTCAAATGGATAAAATTAGCAAACCTCTACTGTCCAATTGTAATCATCAGCGATTTTGCCCCACTGAATACCGGTTAACGTATCATATAATTTCTGGGTAAGTTCACCAGTCTTGTTATCGTTGATGACAACCACGTCATCCTTGTAACGCAACTCTCCAACCGGAGAAATAACAGCTGCTGTACCTGTTCCAAAAACCTCTTCCAGCTTGCCTTCGTGAGCAAATCTCATCAAATCATCAATGGCAAGTCTCTCCTCGCGAACTGTGTAACCCCAATCTTTTAAAATGTGAAGCATAGAATCTCTGGTAACACCGGGAAGTACCGTTCCCTCTGTTGGCGCTGTCCAAATCTCACCATCAATCTTAAACATAATGTTCATGGAGCCAACCTCTTCTACATATCTGCGCTCGTTACCATCAAGCCAAAGTACCTGCTCGTATCCAAGCTTCTCTGCCTTCACTTGACCGGCAATGGATCCGGCATAGTTACCACCACACTTTGTAAATCCTGTACCGCCGGCAACAGCACGAACAAGCTCGTCCTCAACCATAATCTTAACCGGGTCAAGGCCTGATGCATAGTAAGCACCAACCGGACTACAGATAATCATAAACTTGTAAGAAGACGCCATATGTACACCAAGTGCTGACTCTGTAGCAAACATATATGGTCTGATATAAAGAGATGTATCCGGTTCTGAAGGAACCCAATCCTTCTCAACTTCTACAATAGCCTTAACTGCTTCCACAAAATCCTCTACAGGAAATCCCGGCATACAGAGACGTTCGTTGGAGCGAATCATGCGCTTTGCATTCATCTCAGGACGGAACAACTGAATTTTTCCTTCCTTTGTGCGGTATGCCTTTAATCCCTCAAATGTCTCCTGTGCATAATGAAGCACCATGCAAGCAGGATCCATCTCGATTGGTCCTTCCGGTACGATTCTGGCATCATGCCATCCCTGATCCTTTGACCAATCACAGATAAACATATAGTCTGTAATATACTTACCAAAGCCAAGATTGCTCTGATCCGGCTTTTCCTTGAGCTGTTCTCTCTTCTCAAATCTGATTTCCATTTTCATCCCTCCATTTTCCACTCGTTCTATCTATTATCTTCCTAATTTTTTTGAATGTCAAGAAATCAAGAAAATGAATTTTCAGACTATTGAAAGGTTCCGGGAAAAATAATATAATAAATTCAGACTATGAGTGATAGAAAGGATTCATTATGGCAAAAGATACACAAGAGATTATGAAGGAAACATTTAACGATGAGGTACGATTCAAAGAGCGCAAGCGCCTTTTGTTCTTCGGGCTCCCTTGGACATTTACCGTATACACAATCACAGACTCTGTATTAACCATTGATGCAGGGCTTCTCAACACAGAAGAAAATGATTGCTATATGTACAAGATTCAGGATGTGCGCCTGAACCAGTCTCTCTTGGAGAAGATTTTTGGTATCGCAACCATCACATGTTACACAGGTGATACTACTGATACTACCATTACACTTCTTCACATCAAGAATTACAAGGAGATTAAAGCCTTCCTGTTAAAGGCATCAGAGGCAGCTCGCATCAAGCGTCGCACCTTAAACGTGCAAGATATCGGGGCAGATGATGCTGATTTGCTGGATTCATAACTTCATTTTTGAGACAAAAGGAGGATATTATTATGCATGATTTTCAACCATATCCAATGGAATTATTAGAATTCAACCCCTTTACCAAAATCGGAAAAGAATGGGCTGCCATTGTCACCGAGGTGGATGGCAAGGCTAACGCCATGACAGCAAGCTGGGGAAGTGTTGGTGTTCTTTGGGGAAAGAACATCGCCACCATTTTTGTACGGGAATCCCGTTACACCAAAGAGTTGCTTGACAAGTCTGACACATTTTCCGTTTGCTTCTTTGAGGATGACAAAATGCACAGCACCTTGAATTATTTAGGCAAAGTGTCAGGTCGCAATGAGGATAAATTAGCCGGAGCCAGATTGCACATCAACCATTCAGATGGCGTGCCATTTTTAGATGAGGCCAAATTTGTTCTCACCTGCAAAAAGCTATCTACCACACTCATCAAGACAGAGGATTTCAACGATCCATCCTTAAAGGATCAGTTTTACCAAGATAATGACTTGCACACCATGTATGTAGGTGAAATTCTTCAGGTATATGCAAGATAATTTAACATCAGATTAACCACAAAAAGGGTCAGCATCATATGCCGACCCTTTTTTATGTAATCACTATTCCACGGTTGCTTTTAACTCTTCCACCTGATTGCGAAGGGTTGAAATCGTTTCAGCAAATTCCTCTATGGTGTTAAAAATCACTTCTGCTCCGGATACACCATCCTCGGACAATTCTGATACGCGGTTGGTATTCTCCGTCACATCCACTACACTATCAACAATATTAGCGGTATTGTTTGTCACCTCTGTCACACCTGCAATAATGCCCTCTATCAACCCTTTCAGGTTCAAAACATTGTCCTTGGTTTCTTCAAAGCTGGCTGCAACCTGTTCTATCTTCTCGTTTTGGATATCGATACCTTCTACGCATTTTTCCATGGTCTCCGTGGACTGACTGGCAAAGGAAATCAAATCCGCCATAATGCTTGTAATCTCTTCCGTAGATTCCTTGGTCTGTACTGCCAGACTCCGAATCTCATCTGCAACTACCGCAAAGCCCTTTCCTGCTTCTCCGGCCCTAGCTGCTTCAATGGATGCATTTAATGCCAGAAGGTTTGTCTGATTTGAGATGGCCAAAATGGCATCTGTTATATGAGACACGCCCTGAATCTTCTCTACCAAATCACGAATTACATGACTTGTTGCACTAATGTTATCTGAAACATTCTGCGCCTGCCTTTTCATATCATCCGATAGCACGGTACCTGCTTCCACTCGGGCGAACACCTTTTCTGCATTGGCAGCCACCTGCTCTGCATTGGACTGTGTCTCTTGCACAATTGCATAGATATTCTGTGTTAATCCCGTCTGATGTTGCATCTGGGTACTGTTATTCTCAGATGCGGTGGAAATATCAATCATAGCCACACGATTGTTGCTGGCCTGGTCTGTAATTACCTGCATAGAATCCACAATAGAATGGAAATCATCTAATATTTGTTGCGAAATCACCTGCACCTTTTGTGCAACATCAAGGGCTTCCTGTGTCTGCTCTTGAATTTCATCCATATTTTCCTTTGTGGCGTGATAAATACGCGTCACTGTATAAACGCTGAAGAAAGCAAACAGTACCGTGGAAACCGCTTTTACTGAAATCTGTGATATCTGTGCACCTCTTAGTACGTCCACCACTATGGAAGCTATGTTAACTACCAAAGCGGCATAAGTTCCGCACTTTACCAGGCGCACGTTTTGATAAACAATCAGGGCAAAAACAGTAATGAATACAATGGGATATATCTGTGCTGTTGTAGTAAAGGTTGTGGCAATAAACGCGATTAAGAAAGTAATGGACATCAAAATGTGTGTGTTTTCCTCTTTCCCTCTGGTAAACGCCAGCACGGCACATGCTATAAAGCATATGAGCATAACACCCATTCCCACCAATGATATATTGCCTGCCGCAATCATCAAAAGAACAAAGCCGATATAACTGGCCCCATAAATGAGGATTCCCATCTTGTTGGCTTTTTCTGTCTGCTCTACTGTAAGTTTAATCGCCTGTTTTTCCTTTTTTGTTTTCATTTTTATTCCTCTGTCTCCTCAACTTTTAGAGCCAATTCCTCAAGCTGCTTTTCATCTACAGGTGTTGGTGCCTCTGTCATAAGACAGGATGCATCCTTCACCTTAGGGAAGGCAATCACATCTCGGATGGACTCTGCTCCCATCATCAACATAATCATACGATCCAAACCAAAGGCAAGGCCTGCATGTGGTGGCACACCGTAAGAAAATGCATCCAAAAGGAATCCAAATCGATCGTGAGCTTCCTCACTGGTAAATCCAAGTGCCTCAAACATCTTCTCCTGAACATCGCTCTGGTAAATACGAAGGCTACCGCCACCTAACTCACATCCATTTAACACGATATCATATGCCTTTGCACGGACAGCCCCCGGATCAGATACCAACTTGTCAATATCCTCCTCATAAGGCATGGTAAACGGATGATGCATAGCTACAAAGCGCTCCTGCTCATCTGACCACTCAAACTGAGGGAAATCAACCACCCAAAGGAAGGCAAAGCTTGACTCATCATAAAGACCAAGCTCCTTACCCATCTGTAGTCGAAGGGCACCAAGCACTTCCCAGACAATCTTATTGCGGTCTGCCGCAAAGAGAAGCAAATCTCCCGGCTTACCGTTCATAGCCTTAACCAAAGCATCCAGCTGTTCCTCTGTCATAAACTTAGCAAAGGATGATTTGTATGTGCCATCTTCGTTTACGCAAAGATATGCCAGTCCTTTCGCACCGTGTCCCTTGGCGAATTCCACTAACTTGTCAATCTTCTTTCTAGGCATAGCCCCCTGTCCTTCCACGTTAATACCGCGAACAGAACCACCTGCCTCTAAGGCTCCTGTAAATACGCCAAAGTCGCAATCCTCGACAACCTTTGATACATCTGTCAGCTCCATGCCGAAACGAATATCCGGCTTATCAGAACCGTAGCGATCCATTGCCTCCTGCCATGTCATCCGAGGAATCGGAAGTGGAACCTCCACCCCTAATGCTTCCTTAAAGACCCTTGCCAAAAGACGCTGATTCACATCAATCACGTCCTCCATGTCAACAAAGGACATCTCCATATCAATCTGTGTAAATTCCGGCTGACGATCTGCACGCAAATCCTCATCGCGGAAACACTTTGCCACCTGGAAGTAGCGATCATAGCCGGAGCACATCAACAACTGCTTAAACAGCTGCGGAGACTGTGGCAGTGCATAAAAGCTGCCCGGGTGAACACGGGAAGGAACGAGATAGTCTCTGGCTCCTTCCGGAGTAGACTTCTGTAAAATAGGAGTCTCAATCTCCAAGAAACCTTCCTCTAGCAAAAAGGCACGTATAATACCTGTCACCTTGCTTCTCATAATGAGATTTCTCTGCAAATCCGGTCGACGCAAATCAAGATATCGATACTTCAAACGAAGCTCTTCCTTTGTCTGAGAATTCTCCTCAATTGGAAATGGAGGAGTCTGTGCGCTAGATAAGATGCGAAGCTCTGTTGCCATCACTTCGATATCACCTGTTGCCAGATTTTCATTTACAGCCGCCGCCCGCTTTTGTACGGTACCAACAACTGCCACTACAAACTCGCTACGCAAGTCTGCAGCCTTTGCAAATCCTTCACTTCCAATGACCGGTTCGTCAAAAACCACCTGCATCAAACCGCTGCGGTCTCTCAAATCGATAAAGATCAAACTTCCTAAATTTCTTCTCTTCTGCACCCATCCCATAAGAGTAACCTGCTGTCCAACAAGGGCATTGGTCACCTCGGTACATCTATGACTTCTGTGGAGTCCACTCATTGATTCTGCCATATCGTCCTCCTCTTAATCTCTGTTGAAGAATTCAACAAACTCTTCATAACCGTCTTTTTGCAACTGTTCCTTCTGAAACTTCTTATTCTTGTTCATTCGAACAACCAATACCTGCTGTCCGCTTTCTCTGGCATCCTTTGCCTGCTTCATCACGTCTGCAAGTTTCTCTGCCGGATATTTCTTCTCAACCAGATATGCCACCTTCTTTGGGCTTTCCGGGATCTTGTATCCCTGTTCCATCAGAAGGAGAATGATTCTCTCAAATCCAATGGAGAATCCACAAGCGGGAACATTTTGTCCGGTAAACTTGCCAATCATCTCGTCGTAACGGCCACCGCCGCCGCAGCTTCCACCGAATTCAGGAATGGCAATCTCAAAAATGGTTCCTGTGTAGTAGCTCATACCACGAACCAAGGTAGGGTCAAAAACAAGGGCAAAATCTGCTTCCTTGGTTGCATTTACCGTAGTTGCAATCTCTGTTAAGTTATCTGCGATTTCCTGATCCAAATACTCCCCTAAGGTCTTGGTCAAATAGGCAACGCCCTCTGCCACCTCTTTGTTATCTTCCAATGCTTCAAACAGTCCTAAATACTTGTCCACCGACTCTTTTGCATAGCCGTTTTCCACAAGCTCAGCGGCAACACCTTCTGTGCCGATTTTATCCATCTTGTCCAAGGTGATAAATACGCTGTCGTAATCTTCCTCAGCAAAGCCGGCATATGCAGCCATTGCCTTTAAGATTCGCCGCTCGTTAATGCGGATTTCAAATCCCTTGAAGCCCAGGCGTCCCAGAGTTGTTGTGGTGGCCAAAATCAGCTCAATCTCCGCCATATTAGATGGCTCACCTAAAATATCAATATCACACTGGGTAAACTGGCGATAGCGACCTCTCTGGGGTCTGTCTGCTCTCCATACATTTCCAATCTGCAATGCCTTAAATGGACTTGGCAAATCGTTGGCATGATTGGAATAGAAACGGCAAAGTGGCACGGTCAAGTCGTAACGCATTCCAAAATCCACCACATCCATCTCACTTTGTGCTGTGTCTAAATGAAGTTTTTCTCCTCTTTTCAGCACTTTGAAGATTAACTTCTCATTCTCGCCACCCTGCTTGTTACTCAGGTTGGCAATATTCTCCATGCAAGGAGTCTCTATAGGGGTAAAACCAAATCTGCGATAGGTATCCTTAATCACACCGGTTACATAATCTCTGATTTCCATCTCCTGTGGCAGGATGTCTTTCATACCATTGACAGGTTTCTTGCTCAAAGCCATTTTATTTCCTCCAACTGTTATCTTATAAGTGCCCAGAAAGCATCAATATTTATTATACATATATTACCACCCATAATCAACATCCTTGCATTATTCTCCTGGTTCGCTTGAGATTACCTTACCTGTGTTCCATAGCATTACTGTCTTCTTGGCGGCTTCTAGGCGTTCCTCCTCTGAGTGAAAGTCAATTGTTACCGATCGGCAACCACACTGCCAACACATAACATAGTAGCCACAGCCACACTCTTCCTCTAAGATTCCGCCACCGTCACAAAGTGGGCAATCACAAATTTCTAATTCCTTTTCAATATCCATATTATTCCTCTTTTCTATTATAGATTCATATTTCGTGTGCCAATAGGGACAGATATGGGTGCCATTAGGGACTGTCCCTAATGGCACCTAATAGCTCGACGCTTACGTTCAATCATCTCATCCAGGCGCTCCAGATACACGCCTACATCCTTCACATTCTCTGTGCGCTCCACTCTCTCTCCGTGGTCCATCACATACTTAGAGGA
>CAMFYL010000013.1 GCA_946002055.1 uncultured Roseburia sp. | reverse complement strand
AGTTATCAAGGTTCTGTTGCTAACAGCAACTCTGATATAATATCATTTATTCAGTAGTGTGTCAACAACTTTTTTAATAATTTTTCAGGTTCTTTCGAACCCGATTTGCTTTCCTCTCGGTCAGCTATGACATAGTATCATTAACCCCTTATAAGAGTCAATAGAAAAAACGCAATTTCTTAAAGTGCCACGATTCGACAATTTGTTTCTACTTATCAGACAATTTAGACAATTTCAAATTCACAGTAAATTCAAGGCTTCCCGGACATTCTCTACACCGATCAACTGAATATCTTCCATATTTTGTATGCCTTTTAGACACACTTTAGGCAAAATACAGGTGGCAAATCCCATTTTCTTGGCCTCAAGAATTCTTTGTTCTGCCATATTAACACCGCGAACTTCTCCACTAAGCCCCACCTCACCGAAGCAAATGACGCTTTCATCAATAGGCTTATTCTTATAACTAGAAACAATTGCCAAAACCAGCCCCAGATCAATGGCAGGTTCATTGATGCGAATGCCTCCTGCAATATTTATGTAAGCATCCTGATCAGATAAATGGAGACCCACGGATTTTTCCAAAACAGCCATAAGTAGGTTCACGCGATTATAGTCTGTTCCTGCAGCGGTTCTTCGGGGCATACCAAAGTTGCTGTGACAAACGAGAGCCTGTATCTCCACAAGCATAGGCCTTGTTCCTTCCATGGAACAAGCTACAATAGAACCCGGCGCCCCCTTAGGCTTTCCCTCCAACATATACTCAGATGGATTCTTCACCTCCGCCAATCCACTCTGGCGCATTTCAAAAACACCAATCTCGTTAGTGGAACCGAAACGATTCTTGACCCCCCGCAAAATCCGATAGGTGGCATGACGATCACCTTCGAAATACAAAACCGTATCTACCATATGTTCAAGCACTCTTGGTCCAGCCACCACACCTTCCTTCGTCACATGGCCCACCACAAAGATGGCGATATTCTGCTCCTTGGCAAGACGCATCAAAACACTTGTCGCCTCTCTTACCTGGGAAACGCTACCTGGTGCAGAGGAAACATTTTCATCAAACATAGTTTGGATAGAATCGATAACAACAACCGTAGGATGTCTCTCTGTAATGACACCACGGACCAAATCCAGATTAGTCTCACACAAAAGCTCCAGTTCTGGCGTGAACCTACCTATACGATCTGCGCGAATCTTAATCTGCTGCAACGATTCCTCTCCCGAAATATATAGAACAGAAATCTTCTGCCCACACAGCTGTTGGCATGTCTGAAGTAACAAGGTGGACTTCCCAATTCCAGGATCCCCCCCTACTAATATCAAGGAGCCCGGAACAATACCTCCCCCAAGAACACGATCAAGTTCTCCAATGCCTGTGGAGATTCTCTTCTCGTCTGTACTGCTAATCTCATCTAATCTGGAGGGCTTTGCAGCCGCAATATCCTTACGACTCACCGATGTCTTCTTCTCTATTTTCTCCTCTACAAAGGTATTCCATTCCTTGCATGCAGGGCACTGTCCAGACCATTTGCTAGATTCATAGCCACATTCCTGACAGAAAAATACACTTCCTTTTGCTTTTGCCATCACATTCTCCTCTTATTGAAACAACAAGGTCAGACCCTTCGGTCTGACCTTACACATGTCATCCAGTATTATTATAAGAAACAAAATATCAACTACTGTTTCGATACCACAACAGGAATTGCACATCCGGCCTCCAACTCAACACTGAGGCTAAGCTTACCGCCAAGATTTGTCTTCATTGCTCCGGCATCTACTCCGCCCACCGTAATATCATATTCTGTCTCCGGTTCCAGTTCCAATGTAATCTGTGCATCCTCAAGTCCTTCTACCGTAAAGGATACTCCTCTGTCTGTGGCATCTAAATGCTCCACTGCGGTTCCCGGCACAGACTCATAAACAAACATACCATTACGCTCCAGCTTCGTAATCTCCTTAAAGGTCTTAACCTTATAGATATCTCCTTGGTGCTTCACGTTGTCAAGCTTAGACTTTGCATCCAAGCTATAATCCCCAAAGCTAACGGTACCATCTGACTCTAAACGAATCAATTCGCTGACTACAGCCATCTTTTTCTCCTCCTGCACTCTTACAGATGCCCCCTGCACCTGTCTTATCTAGTTAGTTGTATTATATAATAGAAGAAACAAAATATCTAGTGATTTTCAAAGACAATCTGTCCCTTTTTCATGGTAACAACAACACTGTCTCCCTTAGATATTTCGCCTGCCAAAATCTTCTCTGCCAAGGCATCTTCTATATCCGTTTGAATCTTGCGACGAAGTGGTCTTGCACCATACTTGGGCTCGTATGCCGCCTCAACAATATGCTTCTTCACAGCATCTCGAATAGAAAGTTGGATATTCAGACGCTCCCGGCAACGCTCTGTAAGTGATTTGCACATAATGGAAACAATCTGTTTCATATCGTCCTTATTCAACGCTCTAAACACAATGGTCTCGTCAATACGATTCAAAAACTCCGGCTTAAAGATTCTCTTCACTTCCTCCATAACACCATTTTTCATAAATTCATAATTGGTCTTCTCGTCATCCAGGGAGGCAAAGCCCAATTTCTTCGGCTCCACAATTGCCTGAGCCCCTGCATTGGAGGTCATAATGATAATAGTATTCTTAAAGCTGATCCTGCGTCCCTGTGAATCTGTAATATGGCCATCGTCCAGTACCTGTAACAGAATATTGAACACATCCTGATGGGCCTTTTCAATCTCATCGAACAAAATAACAGAATACGGATTACGGCGGACCTTCTCACTGAGTTGTCCACCCTCTTCATGCCCAACATATCCCGGTGGAGAACCAATCATCTTGGATACACTGTGCTTTTCCATATATTCTGTCATATCCACGCGGATGATGGACTTCTCGTCTCCAAAAACAGCCTCAGCCAGAGCTTTGGAAATCTCTGTCTTACCTACGCCGGTAGGTCCTAAGAATAAGAAAGAACCAATTGGTCTATCGGCCTCCTTCAATCCAACGCGACCCCGTCGTACAGCTCTGGAAACAGCGCCCACCGCTTCCTCCTGTCCAATCACACGTTTGTGAAGTGTCTTTTCCAAATTCCGAAGACGGACGGCTTCCTTTTCATTCAGTTTAGAGACTGGAATCTTGGTCCAAATCGATACCACTTGGGCAATATCATCCTCTGATAAAACAAGCTTCTTACTTGTTTTGCTTCGCTCAAATCTTTTGTGAATGCCGGCCAGTTTCTTTTCTATGGATGCCTGTTCGCGTCTAGCCTCTGCTGCTCCTACAACATCTCCCTCCATCAAACAGGTTTCAACCTGCGTGGCCAAATCGCTTGCCTGTAGCTCTAATTCATACACCTGCTCAGGTGCTTTTACTGCCGTAAGTCGTAGATTCGCCGCGGCCTCATCCATCAAATCAATGGCCTTATCCGGCAAGAATCGATCTGAGATATATCTTTTTGCTAAGGATACCGATGCCTCAATAGCCTCATCAGAAATCACCACCTGATGGTGCTGCTCATATTGATGCTTAATGCCCTGTAAAATATCAATAGACTCTTCTTCTGTAGGCTCCTCAACTGTAATGGGTTGGAATCTTCTCTCCAGAGCAGGGTCCTTCTCAACGTATTTGCGATACTCACCAATGGTGGTGGCACCAATGACTTGAATTTCTCCTCTGGCCATTGCAGGCTTTAATATGTTAGAAGCATCAATTGCTCCCTCTGCTCCACCAGCGCCAATAATCGTATGCATCTCATCAATAAACAAAAGCACATTGCCGGCACGCATAACCTCAGCCAGTACACGCTTAATACGCTCTTCGAATTCTCCACGATACTTAGAGCCGGCAACCATACCGGAAAGATC
Organism: uncultured Roseburia sp.; assembly: GCA_946002055.1. Classification (GTDB taxonomy): domain Bacteria; phylum Bacillota; class Clostridia; order Lachnospirales; family Lachnospiraceae; genus Pararoseburia. The sequence continues at coordinate 42,691 of CAMFYL010000013.1, read as the reverse complement.
CAAAGACATAACTCTCTTGCCCCGCACAGAATCCGGCACCATTCCGGATTCAATACGCTGTGCCAATCCTTCTACAATGGCGGTTTTACCAACACCGGGTTCACCAATCAAACATGGATTATTCTTACTGCGACGGCTCAGAATCTGAATCAAACGTCGAATCTCATCTTCTCGTCCAATCACCGGATCCAGCCTTCCCTCTCTGGCCATCTGGGTCAAATCCCTTGCAAACTGTTCTAACGTTGCCGTTTCACTTCCCCCTCGCTTCTTGCGACGGGCGGCGTTCTCTTCTCGATATGTAACTCCTTCCTTACCCATTGCAGAAATAATCTCTGGGAAAAGCTTCTGTGGATCTACCCCCATGGATGCCAAAATTCTAGCCCCTGCAGAATCCTGTAATCTAAGCATAGCCAATAGCATATGCTCTGTCCCCACCTCCTGCATGCCACAGGAAGCAGCCTCTTGATTGGCCTGTTCTATGAGTTGCTCCATACGAGGTGTAAAGCCATCACGATCCAGTATAGCCACACCTTCTCCCGGAGAAATCAATTCCTCAATCAGTCCAATAACTGCCTGTTCATTTACGCCTACATTTGCCAACAGCTTTGCTGCCATACTATCCTTTTGACGAACCAGCCCCACCAGTAAATGCTCCGTACCGGTATAGTTTTGCTTCAATCTTTTGGAAAGTCTTTTGCTATCGTCCAAGGCCTTCTGTGCCTGGTTCGTTAACTTCATATACTAGCCTCCGATTCTATAAGTCATTTAAATCTAAAATATCAATCTGATCATCCGCACTTGATTTGTGTCGAGTTTCTTTACTACTGCGAAAAGCTTCTGTACGCTTCATATCATTATAGATGATCTCATCTACCAATTCTTCTGATGGAGTCACTTCTTTTGTGTTTTCTTCAGGAGCTTCAGCCGGCTCTTCTTCCAGTTCTTCCCCTTGGGCATCTAACTTAGTATCAGAAACCTGATTGATAAACTTCTGTACATCTTCCGTCAAAGGATCATCTTCCACGCCCTCATCTTCAAAGGACAAAACGCCTTCAGCATCTTCACTATCATCATCGTCCCACACTTCATCATCTCCGACTACGCGTCTTCTGGATAACAACAGGTTGATAACAAGCACAAGGAGCACCACAACAACAAACAAAAGTCCAGCCAACAAATAACGCTGCTTTGACCATTTCTCATAGTAGCTATCCTGATTTGCAGCAATAGGTTCTACATCTTCTTTCCCCGCAGACACACCCAAAAGCTGCAGATTCATTCTCTGAAGAGAACCATCCTTGGTGTCATATTGATACCATCCGCTCTCCCCCTGTGGGTTTGTCCCATATGCATAGACAAATTCCTGAGCATCCCCAATGGTATAAACCTTCACCTTGCGATCATCAACGGTAATCTCTGCCTCCTGCATACCCTCTACCGGCATGCTTTCTGGCTCAGACAATAAGATGAAATTGTCCCCTTTTCCCAAGATTGCAAATGTACTAACCGAATTGGCATCCTGATTATATACATAGAAGGTACCCTTAGAAGAAGTATCAGACGCCGGCTTCAAATATATTAAAGTAAGACTTCCGTTAGAAAGGGCCTTATAGTTATACCCATCAATGGTCACCCTCACCCGTTCAAAGCCTGCCGGTATCTCTTCTTCAGAAAATCTCTCGGACACCACATATCCAACACCGTCAATTGTAAACTGACCTTCCTGTTCACTGCTGTTATTCTGAGCTGTCGGTTGTTCCGCATCTGATGATGTTGCAGCGCCTTCTCCAACCTGAATCGACGTGCTGCTTCCCGTTACATTGGCTCCGGAAACAATAATGGATGACTTACCTGAAGCAACAGCCTTAAACTGGAATGTTGCATCTGTTCCCGTAAATGTAATGGTATTGCCATCGGTAGTATATTCCATAGAGCCACCTGTCAACTGTAACACTTCCGGATTATATTTAACACTAACGCTATCTGACTCAGAAGCAATGACATTGACCGAAACACCATCCCCCACAGAAGGATCGCTGTCGCTGACACGGATGGTTGTAGTTCCCGCTGCGAAAAGCTCCATAGGAATGCTTAATGATGCCACTGCAACAGCCATCATTACTCCAATCAATTTCTTTCGTATTTTAAACATATTATTATCCCTCGCTTCCAAAAAATGGAAAGCAGTAAACCACTGCTTCATAGAAAATTATAGGTAACAATGATGTTCACGTCAACAGTTTCTACACAGAAGTATACCCCAAATACTGCCAGCTAATACGGAGAAAAGGGACACCATCTTAGTACTATCACACTCCGTCAAATCCCATCCAAAAAATAGGATTACGGCAAATATAATCCCAACTGCAGCAAGCATTGCAATTAAGGCACACACAATAATCGTCTCTCTATCAATTCTTCTCTTCTCTGTCATCTGAAATCCCTCCTGTTATTTGATAAGAAAATCATACAACGGGGCGTGTACCTTTAACGGTACACCTTGAAAAAGTGCGGATTTTTCAGTATGATAGTCAGCGTTGCAAAACATTCTGCTTTTATATAAGGAAGGGAATAGCTTATGAAAAACTGTATTATCGCCCAATCGGGAGGGCCAACCGTAGCCATCAATGCCAGCTTAGCCGGTGTCGTTGAGGAATGCATCACCTCACATGCCTATGACACTGTTTACGGTTCTCTTCGCGGTATTATGGGTGTTTTGAATAATGATATTATTGACTTAACAGAAAAGGTTACAAAGGACAATCATTTCCTGGACACCTTAAAGATAACTCCCGCAATGTATCTTGGCTCTTGTCGGTATAAAATGCCTTCAGCTGAAGAAAAACCGGAAATCTATGAGCAGATTTTTAGCTTCTTTGAAGAAAAAGAAATCAAAAGCTTTTTCTACATCGGCGGAAATGATTCCATGGATACTGTTTTACAGCTTTCCAAATATGCCAAGGTCCACAACAAAGACGTAACCATTATGGGCATTCCGAAGACCATCGACAATGATTTGTGTCACACAGATCACACACCGGGATTTGGCTCCGCAGCAAAATACATCGCCGCTACATTGACAGAGATTGCCTATGACATTTCCATTTACCCTGTAAAAAGCGTGACCATCGTAGAAATCATGGGACGAGATGCCGGTTGGCTTACAGCCGCTGCCGCCCTGGCAAGAACGGAATACGGCCTTGGGGTAGACTTGATCTATCTTCCGGAAGTGGCATTTGACAGAGAGCAGTTCGTAGCCGATGTGGCTGCTGTAATGGAAAAGAAAAACAATGTTCTGGTTGCCATCTCTGAGGGAATTCGGGATAAATGTGGCCAGTACATCAGTGCTTCTACTGCAAGTACTGACTCCTTTGGTCACAGTCAGCTAAGCGGTGCCGGCAAAGCGCTAGAATATCTGATTGCTGACCGACTTGGCACAAAGGTTCGCTCCATTGAAATCAATTTACCACAGCGATGTGCAGCCCACTTATCTTCTGCTACTGATTTGGAAGAGTCAGCAGAGTTGGGAAGGACAGCTGTAAGAAACGCATTGAAGGGTGTAACCGGTCATATGTCTGTCATCACTCGCACCAGTGATGCTCCTTACACCGTAGCATATGACGTTGCCAACATTGCAGAGATTGCAAATGAAGTAAGAAATGTGCCTCGCTCCTTCATCAACGAAGCTGGCAATGATGTGACAGCAGAAATGCTTACATATCTTCGTCCACTCATCGTTGGAGAACCAACCATCACTTACAAAGACGGCATTCCTCAGTATGCTTCTTTCCAACACTTATACAGATAATCAAAAAAGCTTCTCGCAAAATCATCATCTGCGAGAAGCTTTCATTCTTTCTAATTCTATATATGAAATCTTCGAACCAATTCATTCTTTGCTGTTTTTCCGCCCAGAATAACAGAGCCCAAGAACAAAATCACCGTCACCAGAAATACGACATTTACCAGAACACCTGTGGTGATGATGCCCTTCTGACATAGAACAATTGGAATAATTCCCACCAGAATCATGAAAATCTGCAAAATTAAATAACTCTGCCAGTTGCGACGATTAATCAACATAAGAATCACCAGGGCCACATCAACAAGCACAATGGCAAATGGGAATACATAGTTGATAGACCATCCAGCAAATCCTGTTAGTGCATCTAAAAGGATAATCAGAATAACCGCGCCTGCCACACCTGATAAGATGCGTACACGATAACCGGCATTATCCTTCATGATAATATAAACCATCCAAAGGCCATACAAAAGGCTGGCAATAACAATGTAGCTCCAGTTTGACTCCGGTGTAACATAACGATTGATAGCATAGCAAATCAATCCGGCAGCCACACTCAAAAAGAGAATCAGGCGAAATGCAAAATGCAGTTTTCTGCGTCCTACCACCGCGTTGGGATACGTTGTGGCACACTCTCCGCCCTGTTCTAATACACCTTGACACAGAGGACAATGCTCTGTCTCATCTATAATCTCTACTCCACAATAACGACACTTACTCATAATACACCCCATTTGTTTCAATCTTCACATCTACGCCATCCTCTGCGATTTGGCGGAATACTCTTCGCTGAATAGATACATCTCTCCATGCGGAGGTGTAAGTATACACCAGGGTATCCTGATAGGATGTGATGGTTGCCTTTAAATTCTGTCCCTTAGAAAAAGAAAGGAAGGAATGGAACATTTGAATGTATGGTTCATACTCCTCCTCCACCTTAATATTTCCAATATTGGTTACTGTAGTGGTATTTGCAAGGGCAGACTGTGTATATACCAATCGCATTGCTATATTTTTCAGAAAGAGGGGAACTGCTCTGGCTATAAACAACTGCTCATTAGACACATTATAAGAAAATATCTTTTCTAAATGCTCCTTATTAATCTGCTTGCGCAAACAATCATGTGTGATCTTGCAAATCTCCTCAAAGGTGTACTCATCCTTCTGGGGAATAAACTCTGCCGAAACCATAACAAAGAAATTCTTCGTGGTGATGGAATCAAAATACGGACGAAGATTTACAGGTACTGCCACTCGAATGGGTCTCTTCTGTGTAATGTGTCGGTAATTCTCCTGATAGGTTGCCCAAATAAACGTAGAAACCAAATACTCGTTGATACTACAGTTGTATTTTTTACAAACGTCCTTCAGCTGCTGGATGGGCAAATACCCATGCACTACACCAAAGCCATCGTACTCAAGCTTCTCGCCTTTGATGAGAAATGCTCTCTTGGATCGATACACACTCTCTGACTTCTTCTTGTAATTCTTCTTAAAAGAATCCTCTCGATTCAAAGAGGTATCTGCGCTAAGCTTGTCCCCCAGCTTTTCCCGAAGCTCGGGATGGGCAAGACGCAAATACTGATAGGTCAGCTCTCGCAAAAATGAGATGCCTCCCATACCATCTGTCAACACGTGAAACACCTCAAGATTGATTCTATTCTTGTAATAAGAAACTCGGAACATATAACTGTTATTCTTACTCTGATGAATCAAACGACAGGGATAGGTAAACTCCTCTTTTACTCTTGGAGCCTTCTTTCCATTTTCCTCAAAATAATACCAAAAGACGCCCTTGCGAAGTCGTAGGTTAAATCCCGGAATTTTCGGTGTCACGATATCAAGGGCCTCCTGCAATAAATCCTGCTGAACTTCTTCCTTTAACACACAGCTGATACGGTAGGTGTTTGTCATACTCTCCCCTGCAATGACTGGAAAAAGATTCGCTGTGTTATCTAATTTATCCCATCGAATATAATCTTTTGCCACAATTTACACTCCCTTTTTTTACAATAAATGCATTATAACAAAAAAACAGGCTCAAGAAAACCCTTGAACCTGCTTTCTAATCATATAATGTTCGTATTCTATAAGAAGATATACTTCAAAACAAAAAGTACAGCCAGAATATACATCAAAGGATGAATCTTCTTAGCCTTACCTGCGCAAACATTGATTGCAACGTAAGAGATAACACCAACAGAGATACCCTCTGAGATACTGTACATCAAAGGCATAGCAAGTAAGCAAAGAAATGCCGGAACTGCCTCAGTAACGTCTGAGAAATCAATGTCAACAACTGCTGTAATCATAAGGAATCCAACATATATAAGTGCTGGAGCTGTTGCGAATCCAGGAATTGTTGTGAAAAGTGGTGCAAAAAAGATTGCAAGCAAGAACAGGAAACCTGTTACTACAGAAGACAATCCTGTTCTGGCACCTTCCGATACACCGGCAGAACTCTCTACAAATGTTGTTGTTGTTGATGTTCCAAGAACAGCACCTGCAGATGTTGCTACAGCGTCTGCCAAAAGTGCCTGCTTAATTCTAGGAAGCTTACCATTCTCATCAAGCATGTCTGCCTTTGTTGCAACACCGATAAGTGTTCCAATGGTATCAAACATATCAACAAACAAGAATGCGAATACAATAACTACCATATCCAAGACTTTAATATTACCCACTGCTGCGCTACTGAAGCATGCGCCAAAGGTCTCGCCCAAAGAGCTGAAATCAACGCTGACAATCTGAGATGGAATCAAAGAATAGAAACCAGCCTCTACGTCAACAGTGTAGATACCTGTAAGCTGGCAGATGATTCCCAAAATCCAAGTAGCGAAGATACCAATAAGGAAGCTTCCCTTAACATTCTTATGGTGAAGAACTGCAATCAGTATAACACCTACAAAGCAAAGGATTGCGCAGATACCTGTTGTGTGAATTGTCTCTCTGAAGTTAACAACAGTAACCTTAGTAGCATCACTAGCTGCAACAAGGTATCCATTCTGCAAACCAATAAAAGCAACGAAGAGACCGATACCAACAGATACACCCTTCTTTAACTGCATTGGGATTGCATTAAAGATTGCCTCGCGGACATTTGTAAGAGAAAGTATAATAAAGATGATACCTTCAACAAATACTGCCAACAAAGCAAATTGCCAAGAGTAACCCATTGCACCACATACCGTGTATGCAAAGTAAGCATTCAATCCGAGCCCCGGAGCCAAAGCAAATGGATAATTTGCCATAAGAGCCATACACAATGTACCGATGAAAGCAGCCAAAGCTGTTGCCATCACGATTGCGCTAGGATTCATTCCGGATGCGGAAAGAATAGATGGATTCACAGCCAAGATATATGCCATGGTCATGAATGTTGTGAGACCACCGATGACTTCTGTCTTAACAGTGGTATTGTTCTCACTGAGTTTGAACATTTTTTCTAACATGTTTTCCTCCTAACTCCCTTTCGTGAGTTCTCGCAAAAATAGCGAGAAATTCAGTATTTTTAACGAAATGATTATAATAAAATTATTCTTTTTTTTCAATCTTTTTATAGGATTGATATACAATTTTTTTATATTGTATGTTATACTCTATTTTTGTAAAAAAGAGGGAAAGGATCGATAAAACGTTATGAAAATCGGATTTGATAATGACAAATATCTCCATATGCAGTCAGAACACATCAAAGAGAGAATTGACCGATTTGGTGATAAGTTATATTTGGAATTTGGCGGTAAGCTTTATGATGACTATCATGCATCGAGAGTGTTGCCCGGATTCATGCCTGATTCCAAGCTTCGTATGTTACTTCAATTAAAGGAGCACGCTGAAATCGTAATCGCAATTTCCGCCGGTGCAATTGCTTCCAATAAGATGCGCGGAGATTTGGGGATTACCTACGATGAAGACGCCCTGCGTCTCATTGATGTATTTCGCAGTTTTGGTTTGTACGTAGGAAGCGTTGCTATTACACAGTATACAGGTGAGGCAGCTGCAGATGAATTCCGTCACCGCTTAGATGACTTGGGAATTCCTTCCTATGTTTTATATAAGATTGATGGCTATCCCAGCAACATCGAACACATCGTTAGCGACGAAGGATATGGCAAGAATGATTACATCGAAACCACACGTCCTCTTGTTGTTGTGACGGCGCCAGGCCCTGGAAGTGGAAAGATGGCAACCTGTCTCTCACAGCTCTACCACGAGCACAAGCGAGGTGTGTCTGCAGGATACGCCAAGTTCGAGACCTTCCCTGTTTGGAACCTTCCTTTGAAGCACCCTGTCAACATTGCATATGAGGCAGCTACCGCTGATCTCAACGATGTAAATATGATTGACCCATTCCACTTGGATGCATACGGCAAGACAACCGTTAACTATAATCGTGATGTTGAGATTTACCCAGTGCTCAAAGCAATGTTTGAGCGCATCTATGGTACATGCGATTACATGTCACCTACCGATATGGGCGTTAATATGGTTGGCAATTGTATCTGCGACGATGAGGTGTGCCAGGAGGCCGGAAAGGCAGAGATTATTCGCCGCTACTATACAGAGCTTTGCAACATCAAATCTGGCAAAGGCTCTAAGGAAGCGTTATATAAGATAGAACTTTTGATGAAGCAGGCCGGCATTTCACCTGCTGACCGCAAGGTTGCAACCTTTGCTATGGAAGTGGAGAAGGAAACACACGCTCCCGCTGTTGCCGTATCCTTAGACGACGGTACGATTATTGACGGTAAGACCTCAGATTTGTTAGGTCCTTCTGCCGCAGTTCTGCTGAATGTACTTAAGGAGTTGGCAGGTATTCCTCACGAAACTATGCTGATTTCCCCTGAGGCATTACAGCCAATCACACAGCTGAAGAAAGACTATCTTGGCAGCAAGAACCCTCGTCTTCACAGCGACGAAGTACTGGTTGCTCTTTCTATCAGTGCCAACACCGACGCAAATGCCAAGGCTGCATTAGAGCAGTTGCCAAATCTTAAGGGACTTGACGTACACTCTTCTGTTATGCTTAGCAGTGTGGATGAGAAGATTTTCAAGAAGCTTGGCATGTATCTCACATGCGAGCCTAAAACTCAGGTAATATAAGTATGTTTTGTTGCGCAGTAGCAATTTGCTACTGCGCTTTTTCTTTGCACTTTTGTTAATTTGGTACTCTATCATACTAAATGTAGCAACCAGTGTCAGATGGTATGCATTCTTCGACTCCCTTCTTTGTCTTTTTTCAAAAAAAGCACACCAAATCTTCCTTTTCAGGTAGATTAGTGTGCATTCTTTCTTGTGTTCATCATTTTTATAAAAAATTATTCATACCAAACAGCATACTAATTCTTAAAAAGTATAATCAAGTACCAATACGATACAATCCGATTATCATCCTAGTTCATCTATCCCTAATTCACATCGGATTTTCTCAAAACACGCCTGTGTCTCAGGACAATGCGACTCAAATTGCGATAATCTCTTCAGATGCCCCTGCTCCAAGGCCATCTCCCGACTTCTTGGATAAACCAATTCATAGAACAATGAAATATGTCCCACCACGTTATCCACGGGAGTCTTCTTCAAGCTGCGCAAAACAGCATGATGTTCCATAAACGCCTGCAACACCTCTGGCGTCACCTGAGAATGATATAATTCCTCAGTGGTGGTATTATAAATCTCCTCCATCGGTGTCTCAAGATTCACCCGGAATATGTCAATCTTGTCCGCATCCCGCAGAATATCACAATACATTTTTTCCTGTTTTGTCAACTCTTCCGGAACACGATATGAACTGTGATATCGAATCGCCTTATAAAGAATATCATCATATGTTGTCATATCAATAAACTCACGAAGAATACCTTCTTCGTCTTCCGTTTCTCCAAACAAAATCTGCGTACTAAGCAATGCATGATCCATAGAATCTGCATCCACGAAGGTGTTGTACCTTGTCACCTGTTCAAAACGACCAATATCATGCAAAAGGCCACACATCCAGGCAATGAAGCATTCTTCCTCTCCCAGTCCCAGGCTTCCTGCAATGTCTTCACAAAGCTCAGCCACCTTATAGGTATGCACTGCCTTCAAGGAAATTTTGGGATCATTCATATCATAATCTGATACATAGGATGCGAATCTCTCTTTTGCTTTTCTTCTCTCTTCTATAAATGTAATCATATTTCACACTCCGTTTGGGGAAATACCTATAAATGATATGTTGTCATTACATAGCCAATACAGACCAAATTACCATCTTCATAAGAACAGCTCCAACAGGAAGACAACGCCGCAACAGGACACCGCCACCTGAAAGAGGCTTGCCCCAAACCATGCTGCAATAATGCCAACCACCAGCGCAACCCCACCGGCAATTGGAGACTGTGTCGCCTCTGTAATGGCCGGAAACGTCATTACCGCCAAGGTTACATAGGGCACATAATACAAAAAGGATTGTACAAACTGATTCTTAATCTGTTTGCGAATTAAGGTCAGGGGCAACACACGAATAGCATAGCTAACACCTGCCATAATCAGAATATATATATATATGTTATGATTCATCAGACACCTCCTGATTTTCTCTAGGGAATAACCATGCCGCCACAGCAGAAATTCCCACTGTTAGAATAATGGTTCTGGTTCCGCTGGAAATATCAGACACAACCGGCAGTATAGATGCCAGATAGCTAAGCACAAAACAAATCACAATGATGCCTGCAACCACTTTACTCTTTCTGGCTGGTGGAATAATGATAGCTAAAAACATACCATATAAAGCCACACTGAGAGCACTTACCAAACGAAGTGGCAACACATTCCCCGCCAAACAACCCAGGGCCGTACCTGTAGCCCAACAAGGTGCTGCAATGGCGATTGCGCCATAAGTATAATTTGGATTTAAGAAACAATCTCTGCTGACAGATATGGCAAAAATCTCATCTGTCACATCATAGCCAACAATCATGCGGTGCACAAGGGAGGTTCCCTGTTTAAACTTCTGACTAAGGGCACAACTCATCAACAAATATCTGGCATTTGCAATCAACGTAATGATAGCCACTTCCAAATAGGAGGCCTGTACCATAATCAGAGAAAATGCCGCATACTCCCCTGCCGATGCATTACAAAGTAAACTGGCCAGAAAACTCTGAAAAGGATTTAATCCCGCTTTTTTTGCAAGAATCCCCAAGGAGAAAGAAACAGCAAAATATCCCAGTCCAATGGGGATACCGTCCTTAAACCCCTGACAAAACTCTCTTCTATTATTCTGTTGACTCAGTGAATACTCACCTTTTTTCATCATTTGTCAGCTCCTAACATATCAACGATCTGAGGTAACATAACCGCAAAAAAGATAATAGCACATCCCACAATCTCTATCAATGTCATCCGCTCTCCCAAAAGCAAAACTCCAAAGATAACAGAAAAGACAGATTCCAGACTCATAATCATGCTACCCGTGGTGGGATTGGCATATTGCTGTCCAATCACTTGAAGTGTATAACCAATGCCACAGGAGAACAATCCTCCGTAAATGATAGGAAGCCACAAATCCATAATCATTCCCATGTCCGGCGTTTCAAAAAGAACCATCAAACATAAACTGATGCATCCGGCAGTGAGAAACTGTGTGGCAGCTAATATCACCCCATCACATGTTTTTATAAAATGATCCACCACAATAATATGTAAAGCAAAAACAAAGGCACAGAGCAACACAAAGAAATCCCCTGTGGCCAAGTGTAGCCCCACTTCTTTTCCCGCCATAGTCAGAAAATAAAATCCGACGATTCCCAGGGCAACTGCCACCCATGCCACGGGCTGTACCTTCTTTTTCAGGAAAATACAAAGAATAGGAACAATCAAAATATATAGCGCCGTAATAAATCCGGCCTTGCTGGCATCGGTGTGAAAGTAGATTCCAAATTGCTGCAGGTTAGCCCCAAAGCACAACACGATTCCACAGCAAATTCCACCTTTCACCGACGCTGTCACCGATGTTTTTTGGGGTACAAGAGTTTCCTTTTGAGATGTATCTACACCCTCTATGGTTTTTTCTCCACTCCTACCCTTCCTCTTATTTTGTAAGATCACAATAATGGGAATCAAGAATAATCCTGCCAATGTCATACGAAGCCCATTATAGGTAAATGGCCCCAGCGCAGCTCCCGCTTTCTGAGCCACAAATCCCATCCCCCACACCATGGCGGTTAGCAGTAAAATTAAATTTCCTTTTAATTCTCTTTTCATCGCTTCTATCTACCTCAATATCAATTATGCAATATGATTCATTCGTTTGCTCAAAAAGAGCCTTACACCATCACAACTCGTTCCATCATAGCAAATTCTTCCTTCTTTGTAAATTCGCTCCCCCCCAGAGCCTACTCCAATAAAAAAGCGCGGTAGCCACAGGGCTACCACGCCTTAATACTATGCTTATTCATGCGGCTCGAATTTCATTCGAATTCTAAATGCCGGCCATATCATAAGCTATTTTATTTCTCAACCTTCCAGATATCTCTGTTGTACTCCTCGATGGTACGATCAGATGAGAAGAAACCGGCATTGGCGATGTTCTTTAACGCCATCTTGCTCCAAGCCTTCTTATCCGCATATGCTGCATATACAGCTTCTCTCTTCTCCTTGTAATCAGCAAAATCGATTAATGTCATAAACCAATCCTTGTTAAGAAGCTCGTTGTAGAGACGCTCTAGGTGCTCCTTGCTTCCTACTGCCATCATCTCATCGCCCACGATAAAGTCTACTGCCGCCTTGATTTCAGGATCATTGTTGTAGTAATCCTTTGATACATAATCTGCCTTAGCATAACGCTCGATGATATCATCGCTTGTTCTACCAAAGATAAAGATGTTATCCTCGCCAACAAGCTCAGCAATCTCTACGTTTGCACCGTCCATGGTACCAAGTGTTACGGCACCATTTAACATAAACTTCATATTACCTGTACCGGATGCTTCCTTAGATGCAAGAGAAATCTGCTCTGAGATATCACAAGCCGGAATCAACTTCTCAGCCAAAGTCACATTGTAGTTTTCCACCATGACAACCTTCAAATATGGGCTTACCTGCGGATCATTCTCAATAATCTGCTGCATGCAGAGGATTGTGTGAATGATATCCTTAGCAATAATGTAAGCCGGGGCTGCCTTTGCACCGAAGATGACAGTTACCGGCTGCTGTGGAATCTTACCAGCCTTAATCTCTAAGTACTTAGAAATGACATATAAAATATTCATCTGCTGACGCTTGTACTCATGCAGTCTCTTAACCTGAATATCAAAAATGGTATCCGGATTAAGCTCTAATCCCTGAGTATCTCTCAAGTAATTGCACACTGCCTTCTTATTGTTCTGCTTAATCTCCCAAAGACGATCAAGAACTGCATCATCATTCATAAACTTCTCTAAGTCTTTTAACTTCGTAGCATCCTTCTTATAACCATCACCAATTAATTCTGTGATGTATCCTGCCAATTCCGGATTACAGTGAAGCAACCAACGACGGAAGGTAATACCGTTTGTCTTGTTATTGAACTTCTCCGGATAAATCTGATAGAAGTGATTCAACTCACTGTTCTTCAAAATCTCTGTATGAAGGGCTGCCACACCATTGATCGAGAATCCATAGTGAATATCAATATGAGCCATATGAACTCTGTTATCATCATCGATGATTGTCACCGCATCGTTGTTCTTAAACTTTCTGCGAACCTTGTTATCCAGTACTTCGATGATTGGTAACAAATGTGGAACCACCTTCTCCAAGTAGCTAATTGGCCATTTCTCAAGAGCTTCTGCCAGGATTGTATGGTTGGTATATGCGCATGTCTTAGAAACAATCTCGATAGCCTCGTCCATAGAGATTCCTCTCTCCATCAAAAGACGAATCAACTCAGGAATCACCATGGTTGGGTGTGTATCGTTAATCTGAATAACTGCATAATCATACAAATCATGAAGGTTAGATCCCTTAGCGATACACTCGTCAAGAATCAACTGTGCACCATTACTTACCATAAAATACTGCTGGTAAATACGAAGTAACTGTCCCTTCTCATCGCTATCATCCGGATACAAGAACAAGGTCAAATTCTTCTCGATGTCATCCTTGTCAAAATCAATACCATCTGAAACAATGCTCTCATCTACAGAATCAAGATCAAACAACTGCAAATGATTTGTCTGGTTATCATAACCTGTTACATTAAGCGTATACAAACGCGATGTAACCGTATGATCCTTAAACTTAACCTGATAATGCTTATCTGTATCAATCAACCAGCTCTGGTTGTTAATCCATGGGTTTGGTGTCTCGTTCTGAAGATTCTTATCAAACACCTGCTTAAAAAGTCCCAAGTGATAATTAAGGCCAATACCATCGCCATTGATTCCCAGGGTTGCAATAGAATCCAAGAAGCAAGCTGCAAGTCTTCCCAAACCACCGTTACCAAGGGATGGCTCGTTTTCTACTTCTTCGATTTCGCAGATATCCTTGCCATTTGCTGCAAGAAGCTGGCGAACCTCATCATAAATGCCAAGATTGATCATATTGTTTGAAAGCAACTTACCAATCAAGAACTCTGCTGAGATGTAGTATACCTTCTTCTTTCCTTCCTTTGTTTCCTTTGCGGCAGCCATGTTCTGAACCACCCGCAACAAACCACCATAAATTTCTTCATTGGATGCATCTTTTATATTCTTACCAATGGCATCCACTAAATTCTTTTCTAAACTCATTTTCTTTTCCCCTTTCATACAAAATGGTTGAAACTCATTTGTAACTTAATATCATTATATATTCCATCTATTAAAAAAACTTGTAGTATTCCCTCTTTATATGATACTATTCTATCATAGTAACTTATGGTCAGGTTAAGGTGAACAGAAATGCAAAACAAAACTTATGAAACATTACAAGAAGTAAAAAAACATGGTCGTCCCGACTTTTTATTCAATATTTATCCTTGTACAATCCCAATGGATTTTGCAGAGGTGCCTGTTCACTGGCACGATGATGTGGAATTCATCAGTGTGCGCAAAGGTACCGGCATTGTGGAATTAGACTTTGTTCCTCACACCGTTACTGCTGGAGATCTGATACTAATCAGGCCAAGTCGTCTCCACGCCATTAAACCTATGGATGGCAATACTATGGAATACGAAAATATTATGCTGAATCCAAGTTTCTTCTTGTCATATCAATTAGATGCATGTACTCAGGAATACTTTATTCCTTTTATGGAAGGGTTGTATCATCTCCCTTCTATCTTTCACCAGGAAGATGAATGCTATTCTTCTCTGATGAAATGTATCACACACCTTGATGATATCTGTTCAACAAAAGACTTTGCCTGGCAGGTAGGCATCAAATCTACGCTGTTCGAATTGTTTTACCTACTGTTTACGTACTACCCATACAAGCAGCCTCGTCAGATGGACGAAAAGAAATATGCTGCTCTTAAGGATATCATTACTTATGTTGACGAAAACTACGCCAACCAAATTGCTGTAGAGGACGCCGCCTCTGTGCTTGGCTATAGCGAATCACATTTTATGCGATTCTTTAAACAGCAGACGAATATGACCTTCATCACCTATCTCAACAACTACCGCTTGGCCAAGGCAGCTCAGGCTCTCAGCACAACCTCTGACTCTATCTTAGAAATTGCCGGCAATTGTGGATATGAAAATCTTTCCCTTTTCAATAGACAATTTAAGCGGAAGTATCAAATGACACCTTCCGCTTTTCGTGAACTATACTTATAAAGTTAACTTATCTTTTTTACAGAGTCGCGAACCAAAAGCTCCGCAGGGAAAATCCTCTGCTCACCGTCGTTGCCATCGTTGATTGCTCCAAGGAGCACATCAATAGATGCCTTAACCATCTGGTCACAGGGCTGGCGCACGGTTGTAAGGGATGGATGATAGAAATTCGTCCAATCCAAACCATCAAATCCCATTACAGAAATATCCTCCGGAATGCGCAAACCTTTTTCTTTGATAGCTTTGTATGCACCAAAGGCCATCATATCAGAGATAACAAAAATCGCTGTCATATGTATATCAGACTCAAGCATTTCCTTCGCAGTGAGATAACCATTCTCCACAGTAAACTCTCCTACGTTTTCTTTCATATATGCCACTAAATCCGGATTATATTCAATACCATTATCCTTTAGCGCTTCCTTATATCCCTCCAGACGCATACGTCCAATAGATCCATCCAACTTACGTCCGCCTAGAATAGCAATATCCTTATGGCCACATTTGCAAAGATAGTCTACCGCCCGATATGCCTCTTTCTTGTCATCAATAGAAACCGTAAAATCTCTCTTGCCAATGGACACCTTGGGATTAGACACGGTACAACGAACACAAGGTACACCGATACTATCCAAATTATTCTCAGACACTTCTGCCAGACCACCCAAGAAAATAATACCTTTCAGTCGCCTTTCCTTCACAAGTTCAACGGCCACCATAGTCTCATCCTGATCCTCTGAAATAGGATAGATAAGATAGGAATATTCTACTTTTTGTAATTCCTGCTCAAAGGTACGAAGCATCCCTTGAAAAAAAGGATTTGTGCTTCCCTTAATCAACAATGCAATGGTGTTGGATTCCGTCATTTTAAGATTTCTGGCACTGCTGTTTGGAACAAAATTCTGTTCCTCAATCACCTTGAGAATTCGCATTCTCGTTTCCGGATTAATGCCCGGGTCATTATTGATAGCTCTGGATACTGTACTAATACCCACATTGCACATTTTTGCGATGTCTTTGATTGTCATACCCATTTTTAGTCTTCTCCCTAATAATCAATTGTGCTATAACACCCAATTGAGTATTATAGCACAAATAGCATCTATTTCATAGAACGACCGTATAATTTTGTCATCTTTGCAATTTCTGCTGATAACTCTTGTGTTAATGCACCATCCGGTACACGCCACATCCAGTTTCCGCCTGTTGTAGACGGTGTGTTCATTCTGGCATCGTTACCCAAGCACAAATAATCCTGCAACGGAATAATACAATAATCGGCCACTGAACTCTGGGCTGCACGAATCAGGCCCTTGCAAAGCGCCTTGTCATCAGCTCCCGGCATACCAAGATAATCCTGTACCAACTGATACTCTGCTTCTGTAATACTTCCCAACCAACCACATGTGGTCTCATTGTCATGTGTACCGGTGTACACAACGCAGTTCGTGGGATAATTGTGTGGAAGATACTCGCTTGGTCCGCTGGAATCTCTGGCATCAAAGGCGAACTGCAATACCTTCATATTTGGAAATGCCGTATCCGCCACAAGCTTGCGGACAGAATCCGTCATATAGCCCAAATCTTCTGCAATAATATGCAACTGGCCAAGCTTATCCTTCATTGCCCGGAAAAGTTCAAATCCCGGTCCATCTACCCATTCCCCATTTACCGCAGTTTCTTCATCTGCAGGAATAGAATAATATTGGTCAAATGCTCTAAAATGATCGATTCGAATCACGTCATACATCTTACTACAGTGAGCAATACGTCCAATCCACCAGGCGAAACCGGTCTTCTTGTGATAATCCCAATCGTAAAGAGGATTCCCCCACAGCTGACCTGTTGCAGAAAATCCATCCGGTGGACAACCAGCAACTGCACTTAAAGCCCCCTCTTCCATCTGGAATAATTCCGGGCTTGCCCATACATCCGCACTGTCCGGTGCAACATAAATCGGAATATCTCCAATAATAAATACACCCTTGCCATTTGCATAGCTCTTAAGCTTGTTCCACTGACGATAAAACTCAAACTGAATGTATTTAAAGAAGGCGATATCTGACTGCAATTTATCACAGTACTCTTCCATCGCATCCTCTTGGCGAAGGCGGATATCATCCGGCCACTCCACAAAGCTCTTCCCACCAAAGTGATTCTTGATTGCCATATATGCGGCGTAATCTTCCAACCACTCTTTGTTCTTTTGGCAAAATGCAGTAAAATCTGCATTCTTATCCATCTCGCTTCTCTCAAACGCTTTGCGTAATAAATCGAAGCGTCCTAAATATAATTTTTCATAATCTACCGATGTGTCATCCTTACCGAAATCCACAGCATCGCATTCCTCTTCTGTCAAAAGTCCCTGTCTGATCAGCTCAGTCAAATCAATAAAATAAGGATTGCCAGCGTATGTGGAAAAAGACTGGTAGGGAGAATCCCCATAGCTTGTAGGTCCTATTGGCAGAAGCTGCCAATAGGTCTGCTTAGCCTCAGCTAAGAAATCTACAAACTCATATGCTTCCTTCGAGAAGCAACCAATTCCATATTTGTTTGGGAGGGATGAAATCGGCAGTAAGATACCACTTGTTCTCATTTGCTCTCCTAGCCTTTCACTGCTCCGGCTGCAACGCCCTTGATGATATACTTCTGGCATGTAAGGTAGAAAATAATAACCGGAATAATACTCAATACAATCAGTGCCATAGTTGCACCTAAATCTACGGTTCCGTAGCTACCTTGCAAGTACTGAATATGAATCGGAATGGTACGATACTCGTTGATATCAAGTACCAAATATGGAAGTAAGTAGTCATTCCAAATCCACATAATCTCAAGAATACCAACAGAGATTAAGGTTGGCTTAAGCATTGGCAAAATAATCAAAAAGAAAGTACGAAGTGCACCACATCCATCGATTGCCGCTGCCTCCTCGATTTCCAGAGGAAGTGTTTTAATAAATCCAGTAAACATAAAGGTTGCCATACCAGCACCAAAACCAAGATAAATAATCGGAATGGTAAATGGTGTGGAAAGATGCAAGCTATCTGCTGTCTTAGCCAATGGGTACATAACCATCTGGAATGGTACTACCATTGAAAATACAAACAAATAGTATACAATCTTACAAACTGCGCTATTAACACGCACAATATACCAAGCTGCCATAGATGTGCACAGCAAAATCAAAGCAGTAGATAAAATCGTAATTGTTGCTGAATATCCAATTGCCTTAACAATTGGATAGTTACCAAAGGTAAAGCCTTTGATGTAGTTATCCCATCCTACGAACATATTCCCTCTGGGAATTGCAAATGTTGCAGTCTTAACGAAGGTGTTTGCTTTAAAGGAATTCATAAGAACCATAACAATTGGTGAAATATGAATGATGGTAACAACAGTTAAAATTGCTGTAATAATATTTAAACGTACTTTTGCAGAATTCATTATTGCTGTACCTCCTTTGATCTAGTTGCACGAAGCTGGATGATGGAAATCAGCGCCACAAGTACAAAGAAGATAACTGCCTTCGCCTGTCCTACACCCTTCGCCGATGTGTTCTGTCCATAGAATGAACTATAAATATTGAGGGCTAACATTTCTGTAGTCTTTACAACTCCGCCCTCCTCCAAGAATTTAAATGGCTGACCGCCACCGTTAAGCGCAAGGTTCTGGTCGAACAACTTAAATCCATTGGTCAATGTCAAAAACATACAAATTGTGATAGATGACATCACGTTTGGAATTGTTACATGAATCAATGACTGCCAACGTGTAGCACCGTCAATACGAGCTGCTTCATTGAGTTCTTCCGGAACGCTCTGCAAACCAGCAATGTAGATAATCATCATGTAACCGACTTGTTGCCAGAGCATCAAAATAATCAAGCCCCAGAAACCATACTTTGTCTCCATCAAAATGGATGTGTTATATCTGCTAAGGATACCATCAAAGATCATACTCCAGATGTATCCCAAAACAATACCACCAATCAAGTTTGGCATAAAGAATGCCGTTCTAAAAATGTTGGCACCCTTAATCTTCATGGTAAGCAAATATGCTACCAAGAATGCCAATAGGTTAATTAAGATTACGGATACAACAGCAAATAATGCTGTATACCAGAATGCATGCATAAAGGATGCATCCGTAAATGCTTTTTTGTAGTTTTCGATTCCAACAAATGTTGTATTACTAGTCGTAACAAAAGAACAAAATGATAAGTAGAAGCCTTTAAAGAATGGGTAGATAAACCCAATCACAAATGCCGCAAAGGTTGGCACAAGAAAGACAAAAAACATTCTTTGAATGGACCTTCTAAGTAAAGGTGAATTTACCGATGTCCCATCGTTTACTTTCTTCTTCTTTTTCATTATAGATTCCTTTCTCTTTAACAGGTTTTTGATAACAATAGGGGGCTGATTAACCCAACCAGCCCCCTCAATGTAAATCAGTTTATTTTGTTAAACTAATTAGTTGTTAGCGAGCTTATACTGCTCAGCCCATCCATCAACGAATGCCTTTACAACGTCATCCCAAGAACCGCCTGCATCGTAGTTGTTCATTGCAGCTACAACACCTGCTCTCCAGTCGTTTACGTTTGGAGTGTAGTTGAATGCCCATGTAACAGTTGTCTTGCCATCGTTAGCCATCTCGTTAGCCTTGTTCAAGAATACGTTAGATGATTCAGCAGCTCCCTTGTAAGGGATGATACCGAACTGTTCAGCCATCATCTTTGTACCAGCCTCAGATGTAACCATCCACTTCATGAAGTCAAGTGTAGCCTTCTGATCAGCCTCTGATGCGTTAGCATTTACTGCCCAGCAGTTCTCTGTACCGGAGCAAAGTCCGATGTTCTCTTCACCTTCATGACCTGTGTAGATAGGAATCATTGTCATCTCATCATCTGCCCAAGCCTCGCTAAGTGCAGAATACTCCCAAGAACCATTCTGATAGAATACTGCCTTTCCATCCTTGAACTCAGCCTGTGCATCGAAACCACCTGTTGCAAGGTCGCTCTTAGCTGTTGCTGTATCTGTTGTGTAAAGATCCCAAATGTTCTTGAACTCATCAAGGTATGTGCCCTTGATCTCTGCAGGACACTCTGTCCACTTGTCTTCAACTGACTCGTAGTAAAGTGGCATGTTAGCTAAGTGACCTGAGAATCTCCAAGATGAAGAATCATCCATACCTGAAGATGTGAAAGCGTCAAATCCTAATGTATCAGCATTAGCATGAATGTCATCAGCAACTGCCTTCAAAGATTCGAAATCCTTGATCTCATCAACGCTGTGTCCAGCTTCCTTAAGTAACTTTGTGTTAACGATGATACCGTATGTCTCATAGCAGTATCCGATAGAAGCAACAGTTCCGTCTTCCTTCTTCAATGTGAAGGCGTCTGTGTTAAGCTCGTTGTAAACATCTGTGCCTGTCAAATCCAAGCAGTAGTCACTCCATGTCTTTACTGCTGCCTGATTACCAACAACGAAAAGTGTAGGTGCGCTAGACTTATCCATCTCAGAAGTAAGTGTAGACTCATACTTTCCTTCTGCAGCTGTTACGACTTTAACCTCAACACCTGTCTCTTCTTTGTAAGTCTTTGCAATCTCCTGCAAAGCTGAGTCTGCTTCTGGCTTGAAGTTCAACCAGTATACAGAACCCTCACCACCCTTAGCTGAGTCAGCAGACTTGCCACATCCAGCAAAGAGAGTAGCAACCATTGCTGTTGCCATCAAAATACTTACTAATTTCTTTTTCATTAATAATCTCCTCCTGTTAATGAATTGTTAGAAATACGAAAACGTTTCCCATGAATGAATCATAGCACCCGCTGGAAACGATTTCAATAAAAACTTGTCATCTTTTGATTTTTTCGATACAATAGCCAATTTAATAAGCTTGTTTTTGTGCAATAATGCCAATATACCCCATATATCTGGTACTGATTCCGTTGGAAAGGTTTCCGAAGTTTCACAATATCCATGATTGCAAACGTTTCCAATACCACCTTGAATCCGTACAAAAATGCAAAAGACACGAATTCAAATCTGAATTCGTGTCTTTTGTGTTACCTATCATATTACATTCCGTTGTCTAATTATTTAGACTCTACTGCATCCTCCGGCTTTTCTACTGCAGAGATTGCAGCCTTCTGCATTGGGATACGGCAGTTCTTGTTGCTTCCAAACTCAACGATGACTGTGTCTTCTTCGATATCGATAACAACACCGTAAAATCCGCTTGTTGTAAGAACGGTATCACCTACAGCCAAAGAAGCCATCATAGCGTTCTTATTCTTTGTCTCTTTCTGCTGTGGACGAATCATAAAGAAATACATAAATACGAAAAGTACTACGATCCAAACAATCATTCCCACTGCAGAACCAGCTCCAGCAGTCATTAAAATATTCATATTAACTATCCTCCTAATTAACAAGGCCTTAAGACCTTAAACTCATTTTATTGTACTAGACCCTTATCTATTTATCAAGCAAAAAAGGTCATTTCGTGAAAGCTTATTCTCCTGCTTCCATTCCAGCGAGCTTTTCCTTCTTATAGGCGGCAAATCTGCCTTCATCCAAAGCATCACGAATCTCTTCCATCATATTGTTATAGAAGTAAAGATTGTGCAGCACGCAAAGACGCATCCCCAGCATTTCCTTGGCCTTTAACAGATGGCGAATGTACGCTCTGGAATATGTCTGACAAGCCGGGCAACCACAGCCCTCCTCTATAGGTCGCATATCCTTTTCATATTTCTTATTGAAAAGATTTAGCTTCCCATGATTGGTATATACGTGACCATGTCTACCATTTCTACTAGGATATACACAATCAAAGAAATCAATTCCTCGCTCAACACCCTCTAAGATATTTGCCGGTGTTCCTACTCCCATTAAGTAAGTAGGCTTATTCTGTGGAAGGTATGGCACCGTCTCCTCTAAAATATGATACATTTCCTCATGAGTCTCACCTACTGCCAAACCGCCAACAGCATATCCATCCAAATCCATCTCTGCAATCCTCTTTGCATGATCAATTCGAATATCATCAAAGATCGCTCCCTGGTTGATACCGAAGAGCAACTGATTCTTATTGATGGTATCCGGCAGAGAATTCAACTCCTTCATTTTGGCCTGACATCTGGCAAGCCAGCGGGTGGTGCGATCCACAGAATCCTGCACATACTTGCGCTCTGCTCTACTGCTTGGGCATTCATCAAATGCCATAGCAATGGTGGAACCTAGGTTGGACTGAATCTGCATACTCTCCTCCGGTCCCATAAAAATCTTATGGCCATCGATGTGAGACTGAAAATATACCCCTTCCTCCTTGATTTTGCGAAGCCCCGCCAAGGAGAACACCTGGAATCCGCCGGAATCTGTAAGGATAGGTTTATCCCACACCATAAACTTATGCAATCCACCCAGTTCTTTGATCAGTTCATCTCCCGGTCTCACGTGAAGATGATAGGTGTTTGAAAGCTGCACCTGTGTCTTAATCTGCTGTAAATCATCGGTAGAAACTGCCCCCTTAATGGCAGCCACCGTTCCCACATTCATAAATACCGGTGTCTGTATGGTGCCGTGTACAGTCTCAAGGCACCCGCGCTTTGCGCGCCCTTCTGTCTTTAAAACGTTGTACATATCTATCTATCTTTCCTATAAAATTCTTTTATCAAATCCATACGAGCACTCATATTGGAAAAAAGTGCATCTACAATGGTAATGGCAGCCATACTCTCCACCACAACCACTGCTCTTGGAACAATCACCGGGTCGTGACGACCATGAATTTCAATCTCTGTCTCTTCCCCGGACACATTTACCGTATGCTGCTTCTTGGAAATAGAAGGTGTTGGCTTAATGGCCACGCGAAATACAATATCACTTCCATCGCTCATGCCGCCCAGCACACCACCTGCATGATTTGTTTCCTTGCAAATCCTGCCATCTTGTATGATAAATGCATCGTTATTTTCAGCCCCTGTGCTACCGGAAGCGGCAAATCCATCTCCAATCTCAAAGCCCTTTACCGCTCCAATGGATAACATTGCCTTTGCCAAATTGGCATCCAGCTTATCAAAGACAGGTTCTCCAATCCCCACCGGCATTCCTGTCACAACGCACTCAATCACTCCGCCTGATGAATTCAAATCGCTCATGCAAGCTTCTAAATATCCCTCTGCCACTTCCGCAGCGCCGGCATCCGGCATATAGAGACGATTTTTCTCCATCTCCTCAAAATCCACCTTAGAGATTTCTACCGGTCCAATAGACTTGGTATATGCTTTTACACATATGCCAAGGTCTTCCAGAATCTTGCTGGCAATGGCTCCTGCCGCCACGCGACCAATGGTCTCTCTTCCTGAAGAGCGCCCACCACCGCGGTAATCCCGAATGCCATATTTCTCCCAAAAGGTATAATCTGCATGCCCCGGGCGAAATACCTCTGATATATTGGAATAATCCTTGGAATGCTGGTCCTTATTGCGCACCATAAGTGAGATTGGTGTTCCTGTGGTCTTCCCCTCAAAAACTCCGGATAAAACCTCTACACGATCTGCTTCCAAACGGGCTGTCGTGAACTTAGATTGTCCGGGTTTTCTACGGTTGAGAAACACCTGAATATCCTCTGCTTCAAGGGATAGTCCGGCTGGCACGCCATCTACAACCACCCCAAGAGCCGCTCCATGGGACTCTCCCCAAGTTGTTATTCTAAAATTTTGTCCCACTGAAGAACCTGCCATTGTCCTAATTCCCTTTCTCTATGATAATTTGTGAATCACAATGCTATTTGGCTTGTCGATTTTCACCGGTGCATTTTTCATAAGTACTGTCTTATGTTCATGATTCACAGAAAACGTACGAATCTCATTGGAATCATGATTTAAAGAAACCAAGGTTTTGTTGTCCGGAAGTATCGCAATACTCTTAGGATAGTCACCACTAATGGGAGTAAGACTCTCCCGCTCTAAAGTGGCATCTTCCAATATTTTAAAGCAAGCCACCTGGTTGGAACCATCCATAGACGAATAGAGATGCTGTCCATCAGGAGAGAATTCCAGCGCCGAGCTGGAAGATATTCCATCGTCCTTATCCATAATATTCATATGGTATAACTTATCAAATACAGGACCCTCCTTCTCCAAGCGATAACCATAGCATCCAATCACATTTGTGGCCTCTTCCAAAACATATGCATACCGGCCGTCACGGGTAAAGCGAATGCGACGAGGTGCTGTATTCATAGGAAATCTGAGAATGCTGTTCAAATGGAGTTTGCCCACTTCGTAATCAATCTCATATACCTTAATCTGGTTCAATCCCCAGTCAACAGCACAGAGATACTTTTCATCCGGCGTTAATACAGCGCAAGATACCCTAGGTTCCAAACGCTTCTCCATCATTGTCTTTCCAACCCCCTGATGAAACACTCCATCTGCAATACCGTCAATGCTACCATCTGCATTTAAGCCCATCATGGTAACCTTGCCGTCATGAAATCCTGCCAAGAACAGGTAACGATCCTTAGAATCAATTTTCACATCACAGGCACGCATTCCGCCAATCCATACTTGGTTTATCAAAGTCAAATCCCCATGCTCATCAATGGAAAAGGCGGCTACACCTTCATCTGCGATAGAATATAGGAATTTACCACTATGGGCAACCACCAAATTGGATGGATTATTGATTGGTGCTACACTACGCTCCAGCAGCGCCCCCTTTGCCAAATCAACATCATACACATGAATACCAACACTATTCTTATGTGTATAAGTTCCTACATAAGCAATATACTTCTCACCCATACCTACTCCTCCTTGCGTCTCAAAATGTCATATTGATCCAGTTCCACTCCTAAGTCAATCCACAAGCGCTGCTTTGGATGTGGTGCACTGTCCATATCTTCCCCATCTTCGTTGACAATGCGCTTCACCATAACCTCCACATTGTCCCCGTTTGGTTTCATAACCTCAATCATCTCACCTACAGAGAATTTGTTGCGCTGTTCAATCTCATACAAACCTCTCTCATCCTGTGGTCCCACAATACCCAGGTAAGTGTATTCCTTAATGTAGGTGTTGCTATCATAAATCTGAGCATCATCAGATGGCTTTCCGAAGAAAAATCCTGTGGTGAACTGACGATAGGTGCAGTTAGAAATTTGCTCTAAGTACCAAGGCATATTCCCTCGATACTTTTCTTCGGATTCCAAATAATCATCAATAGCCTTGCGATAAGTTCTAGCCACCGTAGCCACATAAAGTGCTGTCTTCATACGGCCTTCAATCTTAAAGCTATCGATGCCTGCATCAATCAACTCCGGAATATGCTCTATCATACACAAGTCCTTGGAATTGAAAATGTAGGTCCCTCTCTCATTTTCATAAACCGGCAAATACTCGCCCGGTCTCTGCTCCTCAACCACAGCATATTTCCATCTGCAGGGATGGGTGCAAGCCCCCTGATTGGCATCTCTTCCCGTAAAATAATTGCTGAGAAGGCATCTGCCGGAATAAGAAATACACATAGCGCCATGAACGAAGGTCTCAATTTCCAAATCATCCGGAATATTCTGGCGGATTTCCTTAATCTCAGCAAGAGACAGCTCTCTGGCAGATACTACTCTACTAGCCCCAAGATTATGCCAGAATCGATAGGTTCCGTAGTTGGTGTTATTGGCCTGTGTACTGATATGAATCTCGATTTCCGGGCAAATCTCTTTTGCAATGGTAAACACAGCCGGATCCGCAATAATCAGAGCATCCGGTTTGATTTCTTTTAATTCCTGAAAGTATTCTTTCACCCCATCCAAGTCACCATTGTGTGCAAGAATGTTGGCTGTCACGTATACCTTTACTCCGCGTTCATGGGCAAAGGCGATACCCTCAATCATATCTTCTTTGGAAAAATTCTTTGCTTTGGCCCGAAGTCCATAAACCTCTCCACCAATAAAAACTGCGTCGGCACCAAAGATAACAGCTACCTTTAAAACCTCTAAGCTGCTGGCTGGCACAAGCAATTCTATATCTCTCATGGTATATAACCCTTTCTGATTGTTATTTCATTGTACAAACTGCCAGTCCGTCTCCCACCGGCAAAATACTGCAGACAAAATCCTCATCCTGTGTGAGAAGACGCAGGTATTCTCTCATACGTTTGTGAATAGTGCGGTCTCTTCTCTCAATAGCATAGTGAGATTCCAACAAATCTCCCTCCTGCAAAATATTGTCGGTAACCAGCACACTCCCCGCATGCATTCTCTCCTTCAAGTAAGGTAAGAACGCCGGGTATTGTCCCTTGGCTGCATCCATAAAGATAACATCATAGGAATCCTCAAGGGTAGGCAAAATATCTGCCGCATCTCCCTGAAGTAAATGAATACAGTCTTCCTTGCCGCCCCGCTTGAAATTCTCAAGGGCGATGGGAATTCTAGGTTCATAATTCTCAATGGTGGTAATCTCACAAGGTTTTGGATTGGCATAGGACATCAAAAGGGCAGAAAATCCAACGGCCGTTCCCACTTCAAGAATCTTTTCCGGCTGAAGCATCTGCATCAGCAGTTTCATAAAATGTTGTGTATCCTTGCGAATGATCGGAACAAAAGATTCTATTGCCTCTTTCTCAATCTCAGCAAGAACAGGAATCTCTTCCTGTTCTAACGATGCAAGATATGTCAAATAACGTTCACTAACAATCATATTATACTTCCATAATAATTGGCATAATCATAGGTCTGCGCTGGGTTTCTTTCCATACAAAATCTCCCAGTGCATCCTTAATCTCGCCCTTAATCTTTGTCCAGTCTGTTACATTTCTATCCATCAAGCGATCCATAGTCTCGTTCAAGACTGTTCTTGCACTCTCCATCAAATCTTCGGAGTCTCTCACGTAAACGAAACCACGAGACACAATATCCGGACCAGCCAAAAGCTGACCGCTTCCAGATTCTAATGTCATAACAACAATGATGATACCGTCTTCTGCCAAATGCTGTCTGTCACGGAGTACGATGTTACCTACATCACCAACGCCAAGACCATCTACCATAATAGCACCAGTATGAACTCTGCCATTTACCTTGGCAGACTCATCATTTAACTCTAACACATCACCTGATGAGAGAATAAAGATATTATCCTTATCTATGCCAAGGCTCTCGGCAATTCTAGCCTGTGCAAGCAAGTGCTTGTACTCGCCATGGACAGGGATGGCATACTTCGGACGAACCAAAGAATAAATAAGCTTAATCTCCTCTTCACAGGCATGTCCTGATACGTGAACATCCTGGAAAATAACATTGGCTCCCTTCATACACAACTCATTGATAACGTTAGATACCGCCTTTTCGTTACCCGGAATTGGATGGGAGCTAAAAATAATGGTATCGTTTGGCTTGATGCTAACCTTGCGGTGAGTACCATTTGCCATACGTGACAGAGCTGCCATAGACTCACCCTGACTACCTGTTGTGATAAGAACTGTCTTCTCGTCAGGATAATTCTTAATCATCTCAATATCTACCAAGGTATTGTCAGGCACGTCCAAATAGCCTAACTCAGAGGCTGTAGCAATGATATTTACCATACTACGTCCCTCTACCACAACCTTGCGGTCATACTTGTGTGCTGTGTTAATAATCTGCTGTACGCGGTCAACATTGGACGCAAAGGTGGCAATGATAATTCTGGAGTTGGTGTGCTCCGCAAAAAGTGAGTCAATGGTCTTACCTACTGTGCGCTCTGATTGGGTGAAGCCCTTGCGCTCTGCGTTGGTACTATCACACATCAAAGCCAGAACGCCCTTTTTACCAAGCTCTCCGAAGCGCTGTAAATCAATGGCATCTCCATATACCGGTGTGTAATCCACCTTAAAGTCTCCAGTGTGAATCACAATGCCTGCAGGAGAATAAATAGCCAGTGCTGCCGCATCCTGAATACTGTGGTTTGTCTTAATGAATTCTACTCTGAAACATCCAAGATTAATATGCTGTCCGTACTTGACTACCTTTCTCTTTACCTGAGACAAAAGGTTGTGTTCCTTTAGCTTGTGTTCAATCAAGCCATTGGTCAGCTTTGTGGAGTAAATCGGTACATTTAACTCCTTAAGCACATAAGGGATGGCACCAATATGATCCTCGTGACCATGGGTGATAAAGAATCCCTTTACCTTGTCTTCATGCTCCTTGAGATAGGAAATGTCAGGGATCACAAGATCGATTCCCAACATGTCGTCCTCTGGGAAAGCCAATCCACAATCCACTACAATAATACTATCCTCATACTCAAATGCAGTGATGTTCATTCCAATCTGTTCCAGTCCGCCCAATGGAATGATTTTTAATTTGCCAATATTCTGTTGTTTGCTCAAAATAAACCTCCTACTTTCTAAACTTCAAAATCCGTATCTTCTACTAACTCTTCAAAAATCTTAACAACTGCCTCAAATTCAACATCGTCCTCTACAAATTCGTAAGTGGCGTCTGCATCATCCGTTGCAATCTCCTTTAAAATAAAAGCATCTGAATCTCCTTCACTATCTTCCGCAACTAAGAGATACTTGTGCTCATTCAACGTGGTCTCTTCCAGTACAAAAACCGTTATTTCTTCTTCTGTATCTGGTGCCTTTAACGTAATACTTTCCATAATCCGTCCTTTCTAGTGATGCAAAGAATCCAAATATCCCTGCAAAATGTACATAGCCGCAATCTCGTCCACATATTCCTTGCGATGCTCTCTGCGAATACCAGTCTCCATCATCACCTTATCTGCCGCCACGGTGGACAATCTCTCATCCCATAATGTTACAGAAAGTCCTGTTCTATTCTGTAGCATCTCCTTGAAGTCCTCTGTCTCCCGGCAGCGAATCCCTTCGGTCCCATTCATGTTTTTAGGATACCCCAAAACAATCATAGTAACACCATAGGATGCAATTAGCTCGTCAATCCTTGCCAAGGTCTTGCGCAGCTTACTTGGCTTCTCTCTGCGGATAATCTCCACTCCCTGGGCAGTCAAAAGTAAAGGGTCACTTACCGCAACCCCAACTGTCTTCGTTCCGTAGTCCAATCCCAGGATTCTACCAACGTCACCCATATTATCTCCATGCCTCATGTGAAATATATTCTTTGAGAAGTTCTTCTACTAACTCATCTCGTTCCACCTTCATAATCATACTTCTGGCATTCTTGTGGCTTGTGATAAAGGTAGGGTCACCTGACATAATGTAGCCCACAATCTGATTCACAGGATTATATCCTTTCTCACTTAGGGCTTCGTATACCGAGTGAAGTACCTCCTTCACGGAAATCGGTGTCTCCTTTTGAACTTTAAAATACTGTGTGTTACTTAAATTCTGCATATCAATCCGCACCTATCTGCTCTTTCGTTTTGGGGTTTGTCCAAGACTTCCCCATCTTCAAGCTAATTATGATTATTTTAGTATATTTTAGGGAAAAAGTAAAGGGTGTGCCACCGCAAAAAAAGAGTGTGACCACAAAGCCACACTCTTTCCATACGTATCAGAAAACCGCTAATTACTCAGCAATGTCTGCATACATGAAATACCAGTATCCGGTAGCTGAATGCCAAGCACCCTGAATCTTGTTGCTCATCAAGTAGAAGTCATTGTAGTAAGCAACCGGGATAATGCCATTATCAGCCATTACAATATCCTCTGCCTTGTGAAGAGCCTCAGAACGCTCCTTAGCATCTGTTGTTGTTCTAGACAACTCCATAGCTGCATCGTACTCAGGATTGCTGTACTTACCATCGTTGTTACCGTTGGTTGTGCAGAACAAGTCAAGCATGTTAGATGGATCGCTGTAGTCACCTACCCAACCGTTACGTGCAGTATCAAACTGCTGTGAACGACGTGCCGGTGTGAAGCTAGCCCACTCCATCTTATCAACTTCAACTGTGATACCAAGCTCACCCCAAGCTGTCTGCAAGTACTCAGCCAATGGGATATGATATCCTGCATCGTTTGTAGAGTATTTGATTGTTGGGAAGCCCTTTCCTTCTGGGTATCCAGCCTCAGCTAACAACTTCTTAGCCTTTTCAAGATTCTTGTCATAATCTTCAGAGATGTATCCCTTACCACCGTTTGCATTATCCATGAACTCAGATCCGTCTGTATCCTTCCAACCTGGTCCCATAAGATTCCAAGCTGGTGTGTATGTTCCCTGCATGATCTTATCAGCAACATACTGACGATCAATTGCAAGGCTTAATGCCTCACGAACCTTCTCATCCTTGAAGATTTCCTGTGTCTCGTTCATGTTCAGGTAGTATGTACCAATAATTGGCTCAACGAAGAACTCCTCATTGCCCTCTAAGCTTGGGATTTCCTCTGTAGGAACATCCTTAATCATAAGAGCTTCACCCTGCTGATATGCACTGTAAGCAGCGTTTGGATCCTCAATCAAAAGGAATGTTAACTTGTCAAGCTTGATAGCATCCTTGTTCCAGTAGTTCTCGTTCTTCTCGAATGTGATGTAAGAATCTGGAACCCACTCTGTCATCTTGAAAGGTCCGTTAGATACATATGTCTCCGGAGCTGTTGCCCAACCATCACCGTTAGCCTCAACAGAAGCCTTCTGTACTGGTGAAAGTGTTGCAAATGAAGCAAGACCTTCAAAATATGTACATGGATTTTTCATCTCAACAACAAGAGTCTTGTCATCCTTAGCAGTAACAGCAAGTGCATCAGCATCTCCTGCCATTGCCTCGTCATAACCCTTAACCATTCCAAGAACTGTCTCAGCGTATGGAGCAGCTACTTCTGGATTACATACACGCTTCCAGCTGTAAACAAAGTCTTCAGCTGTAAGATCAGAGCCATCTGACCACTTAAGGCCATCTCTCAAATGGAATGTCCATGTAAGACCATCCTCAGATACTTCCCATTTCTCTGCCTGGCCTTCCTTGTAGTTACCATTCTCATCAACTGTCAAGAGTGTCTCGAACGCGTGAAGAATTACGTTACCACCATCAACAGCACTGTTCAATGCCGGATCCAATGTCTCTGGATTAGGACCAACCTGAACCTTTAGTTCTTTTACTGCATCTGCGCTATCTGACTTCTTAGAATCAGACTTGCCACAAGCAACCATGCTAATTGCCATAGCAGCAATAAGAACAAGTGAAATCACTTTCTTTTTCATTTCTTTTTCCCTCCTAAATATATTTATAAACAATGCCCAAGGCACGGTTTATCAAATTAATTGCACTTATCCAAATGATGACACGCAACAAAGTGTCCCGGCTCTACTTCCCTCATTTCCGGAACGCACGCTGCACATGTCTCATCCGCATATGGACATCTTGTGCGGAAACGACATCCTGAAGGTGGATTCAGCGGGCTAGGCACATCACCTTCTAAGACAATACGCTTGCTGGCCTTTGCCACCTTAGGGTCTGCAATAGGAATTGCAGAAATCAAGCTCTTGGTATATGGATGCATACTGCGCTCTGTAAGCTCACGGCTATCAGCAAGCTCCACTAATTTACCAAGATACATAACACCAATTCTATCGGAAATATGCTTTACAACTGACAAGTCGTGGGCGATGAATAAGTATGTCAATCCCCGCTTTTCCTGCAAGTCTTCAAACATATTGATAACCTGTGCCTGAATGGAA
Source organism: uncultured Roseburia sp. (assembly GCA_946002055.1). GTDB lineage: Bacteria > Bacillota > Clostridia > Lachnospirales > Lachnospiraceae > Pararoseburia. The sequence continues at coordinate 10,456 of CAMFYL010000013.1, read as the reverse complement.
ACATCCAATGCTGAAATTGGCTCATCACAAACGATGAACTCCGGATTCACTGCCAAGGCTCTGGCAATACCAACACGCTGGCGCTGTCCACCGGAAAACTCGTGTGGATAACGGTTTGCATGTTCAGAGTTCAACCCAACCTGACGGAGCATATCAATAATCATATCGTAACGCTCCTGCTTGCTGGCAGCCAGCTTGTGAATATCGATGGCTTCACCAACGATATCACCGATTGTCATACGTGGGTCCAAGCTTGCGTATGGATCCTGGAATACAATCTGCATCTTCTTGCGGTATGGAAGCATATCCACCGCAATCTTTTTCTTCTTATCGAAAATTACGTTGCCGTCGTAAATAATGGTACCATCTGTTGGCTCATAGAGACGAAGCAAAGTTCTACCTGTTGTGGTCTTACCACAACCAGACTCACCAACAAGACCTAAGGTCTCACCTTTATTAATATAGAATGAAACATCATCTACAGCCTGAACAAACTTTTTATTTTTACCAAATCCTCCAGCCGGGAAATACTGCTGTAAATGCTGTACTTCGACTAATCTGTTACTCATTTGCAGTACCTCCTTGCATCATTTCTTTTTGATTCATCCAACACTGTGTGTAATGCACATCGTCAAATTCTGTAACAGGTGGCATTTCACGAAGACAAATCTTCATACACTTCTCGCATCTTGGTGCAAATGGACAACCCTTCGGTGGGTTTAACATATCAATCGGTGTACCCTCGATTGGAACCAATCTCTCATGTTCTGTAGCATCCAGTCTTGGGATGCTCTTCAAAAGTCCCTTGGTATACTCGTGCTTTGGATTGTAGAAGATGTCATCTACTGTTCCATACTCCACGATGTGACCTGCATACATAACAGCTATCTTTTCACACATATTGGCAACAACACCCAAGTCATGTGTAATCAGGATAATCGCCATTCCAAGCTTGTCCTTCAGCTCCATCATAAGCTCAAGAATCTGAGCCTGAATGGTTACATCAAGAGCTGTTGTTGGCTCATCTGCAATCAAAAGCTTTGGTTCGCAAGCCAAAGCGATAGCAATCATAACACGCTGTCTCATACCACCGGAAAGCTCGTGTGGATACTGCTTCAATCGCTTGTCCGGCTCATTGATTCCAACAAGCTCCAGAAGCTCTCTTGCGCGCTCCTTAGCCTGGGCTTTGTCCTTATCTGTATGAAGAAGAATTACTTCCTCAATCTGGTTGCCAATGGTATATACCGGATTCAAGCTTGTCATAGGATCCTGGAAAATGATGGAAACTTCGTTTCCACGCATCTTACGCATTTCCTTTTCGCTCATCTTTTCAACCTGGTGACCGTTGAAATTCAACTCACCGCTAATCAGCTTACCGGGATGTGCCGTCAGTCCCATAAGACTGTAAGCTGTTACAGACTTACCGGAACCACTCTCTCCTACTATGCCTAACACTTCGCCTTCATTCAGGCTGATAGAAACACCATTTAACGCTTTCACCTCTCCAGCTGGTGTAAAGAAAGAAAGGTATTCATCTTTGATATCGACTAATTTATTACTCATCACCTTTTCCTCCTTACTAATTCTTTAACTTAGGATCGAATGCATCACGCAAACCATCACCTAACAGGTTAAAGCTCAAAATAATCAAACTGATTACAACAGCCGGAATAAATAACAAGTATGGATATGTATTGATTCCGTTAATTGCACTGCTGGCCAAACTTCCCAAGGAAGGCATTGGTACCGCTACACCAAGTCCCAAGAAGCTCAGGAAACTCTCTGTAAAGATAGATGATGGAATCTGAAGTGTTGTTGTTACAATCAAAGTACCAATACAATTTGTAAGCAAATGCTTCTTGATGATACGACCACTTTTGGCACCAAGTGCTCTGGCAGCTGTAACATATTCATTTTCCTTCAGCATCAACACCTGACTTCGAACCATACGTGCCATACCTACCCAGTACAACAGGGCAAACACGATAAAAATACAAATCAAGTTTGTACCAACCTTGCTCACCCATCCAAAACCGTGAATGCTTGCAAGCTTTGCCAATGGATCCTCCAATGCAAAGGAAAGGAGAACAATCAAAAGCACATCAGGTACTGTGTAAATAATATCTACGATTCGCATCATAATGATGTCCACCCATCCACCGGCAAATGCCGCAATGGAACCATAGATAGAACCAATCACAAGGATAATGGCAGATGCAATCAAACCAACCAAGAGAGAAATTCGAGCTCCCATCATAACACGGATGGCATAATCACGTCCCATTTTATCTGTTCCGAAAATGTGAGGAAATACCTTTTCCCCGGCATCAATACGAGCCAGCTCCTGTGCAGAATACTGCATTGGGGCCAAGTTGTTAGAGCCCTTGATCTGCTGCTCGTAGGAATATGGATAAAAGCTTGGCACAATAAATGCAAATACCATAATCACAAGGATTACAATCAAGCTTACCATAGCAACTTTATTCTTGCGGAGTCTGCGCATACCATCCTTCCAGAAGCTAACGCTCTCACGCATCACAACCAAACTTTCCTTTTCTTCCTCGCTGGCAGGGAGAAAATCGTCTGGATTTAAATCTAACTGAAAACTTAATGGATTCTTTTTCATCTCTTCTCTCCCTTTACTTTAGTTTAATTCTAGGATCTACAATCTTGTACAAGATATCTACAACCACCATCATGATAACCATAAAGGTTGCAAGGAAAATAGTAGTTCCCATAATAACAGTATAATCACGGTTTGTAATAGAACTTACGAACTGTCCACCCAAACCGGGGATCGTAAAGATTTTTTCTACAATGAAACTTCCTGACAATGTGTAAGCCATCATTGGTCCCAAGTATGTAATAACAGGAAGGATTGCATTACGAAGAGCGTGCTTAAAAATACTCTTTGACTGAGACACACCCTTTGCCTTAGCTGTTCTCATATAATCCTGTCCCAAAACATCAAGCATTGAAGAACGCATAAGACGCATGATATATGCCATAGGGTAGAATGCCAATGCAACCACCGGCATAATGTAATTTGCAGGTCCTGTCAATCCTAATGTAGGTAACCATTTTAACTTCACACCAAAGGTGTACATAAGAAATGTACAGATAACGAAACTTGGTACTGCAATACCACAGGTTGCAATCACGCTGATAATATGATCCCAGACCTTGCCTCGATTAAATGCTGCAAGACAACCGAGAGGAACTCCCAGCACAAGTGCTACAACCACAGCCATTCCACCGACCTTAGCGGATACAGGGAACTTAGAAAAAATGATAGAAGAAACACTTCTTCCTCTCTGGCGAAGACTCTGACCGAAATCTCCGTGAAGTGCATCCTTCATATAGGTGAGGTACTGCTCACCCAGTGGCTTGTCCAAACCATACTTTGCCTCCAAAGCAGCCATGGCTTCAGGGCTTACTGCCTTCTCTGACATAAATGGTCCACCGGGAACCAGATTCATCAAAAAGAAGGTCAAAGTAGCAACTGCCCAGATGGTAACAATTGCCAAACAAATTCTCTTGAAAATATACTTTGCCATTTGTATTTCTCCCACTTTTTATGATTATGCACAATATATTGCGCGCTATCACTTCAACGCGCTAAAGCTTGTCCCTCCACAAAAAAAATGTGCAGAAGTCTTTCTCTGCACATCATTGTACATAACCAATATTTTTTCAACATATTTTATTATAATTCTGAAATTGGATTTGTCAATAGCCCTAGAAAAGATGAATAATTATTCACCAGTTCTAGGAAATCGTGTAGGTTTTATCCATAATTTCGTCCATAATTTGACCGGATATGATAACATTTGACATATTCTGATTGGTCTTTTTGGCAACGCGGATGTATTCCTTTGTATATCCTGTGTAATAGTTTTTACCATCCACAGTAATCGGAGTCTCAAGAAGTGCTTCCACCTCTCTGCCCACATAGCTCTGGCGATAGTCCCTTGACATTTCCTTCTCCAATGCCAGCAGTTCATCGCTTCTCCTGGTCTTAATCTCCTCCGGCACTTGATTTGGCATGGTTGCCGCTTTGGTTCCCTTGCGTTTGGAATACTTAAAGATATGCATTTCATAGAAACCGATTTGGCGGATAAACTCCTTTGTGGTGGCAAATTCTTCCTCTGTCTCTCCCGGAAATCCCACAATCACGTCTGTGGTAATGGCAGGATTATCAAAATACTTCCTTAGAATGTCACACCCCTGCTTATACTCTGCGCTGTTGTATTTGCGATTCATTCTCTGCAAGGTAGCGTCGCATCCGCTTTGCATAGAAAGATGGAAATGGGGGCACAGCTTGTCCACAGCAGATAGTCTTTTGGCAAAATCTTCTGTGATGACCTGTGGTTCTAAGGAACCCAGACGGATACGCTTGATACCCTCTACTTCGGCCACTGCCTCAATCAAAGCAAGCAACTGCTCCTGAACAACCGACTGACGATACACCACATTGTAGTCCTCCTGCAAGCCATAGGAGCTGAGATGAATTCCGGTAAGAACCACCTCCTGATACCCTGCTGCCGCCAGATGCTTAACCTCATTTACCACATCCTCCACACCGCGACTGCGGACCCGGCCTCTGGCAAATGGAATAATACAGTATGAGCAAAATTGATTGCAGCCATCCTGAACCTTGATAAAGACTCTGGTGTGTTCTGCGGTTTTCTCCACCTGCAGTTTCTCATAATCCTGAACGCCGTCATTAATGTCAACACAGGAAACCACCTTATGGTACTCCTCTTCCGCAAAAAACTCTTCCAATAAACTTACAAGTTGGTTCTTCTGATTATTTCCAATGACAATATCAACCGCCAAGTCATCCATCACCTGCTTGGTGCTTGTCTGTACATAACAGCCTGCTGCCACCACTGCCGCCTTAGCATTTAGTTTTCTGGCACGATGAATCATTTGACGGGACTTGCGATCTGCCATATTTGTAACAGAACACGTATTAATAATGTAAACATCTGCCTCTTCTGAAAAAGGCACAATCTCATATCCTGCCTCTTCTAACATCTGCTGCATGGCATCTGTCTCATATGCATTTACCTTACACCCCAGATTATGCAGGGCTGCTCTTCTATTGCTATCCAAGTTTCTCTCCTTACAAATCATTGACTTTTTGCATTATATGAATTACCATAATCCTATAAACAATGTTAGGAGGCGCGTTATGCAAAAGGTTCAGATTTCTTTAAATTCTATTGACAAAGTTAAGACTTTCGTTAATACCATCAGCCAGTATGATTTCGATTTCGACTTAATCTCCGGCAGATACGTTATTGATGCTAAGTCTATTATGGGTATCTTCAGTTTGGATTTGTCAAAGCCTATTGATTTGACCATCTACACAGATGACGATACCTCTGATGTACTTGAGGCATTAAAGCCATACATCATCTAATATTGAGATAAATAAAAGGGTCAGTCCTTCGGGTCTGACCCCTTTTTTATATTTCTATGCTAGGCCTCCACATGGATGGTCTCAACAGACTCGATTGCTTCCTTCATCAAATCATCAATCACTTCAGAAAGCTTAAGCTCCGACTTCTTAATGACATTTAAGTTCGGCTTTGTGACAGGATGCTTTGCCACGAAGATGGTGCAGCAATCTTCATATGGCAGAATGGATGTCTCGTAAGTACCAATCCTTTCTGATACTTCCACGATTTCCTGCTTATCAAACCCAATCAACGGACGATATACCGGCATGGTACACACTTCATTGGTTGCAGCAAGGGATTGCATGGTCTGGGACGCAACCTGTCCGATACTCTCACCGGTAACAAGCCCAAGACAGCCATCCTCTTTTGCAAAATGCTCTGCAATGCGCATCATGTAACGGCGCATAATAATCGTTAATTCTTCATGTGGGCACTTCTCATAAATGGCCAACTGAATATCTGTAAAGTTGACAATGTGCAAATCGATTGGCCCTGTATATACAGAAATTTCCTTTGCCAAATCCACAACCTTCTGCTTTGCACGCTCAGAGGTGTATGGTGGTGCGTGGAAGTATGTGGCATCCATACCAACACCACGCTTAGAAATCATATACCCGGCAACCGGGGAATCTATTCCACCGGAAAGAAGCAGCATTGCCTTTCCATTGGTGCCCACCGGCATTCCACCCGGTCCCGGAATCTCTTCTGAGTAGAAACTTATCTTCTCGCGAATCTCTACATTAAGCATCACATCCGGATTGTGTACATCCACCTTCATCTCAGGGAAGGCGTCTAGAATTTTACCCCCCAGCTCTGCAGCCAACTGCATAGACTCCATTGGGTAGTTCTTTCTCGCTCTTCTAGCCTTCACCTTAAAGGTAAAGTTTTTGTCAGGATAAATGCGATCCATATAAGCCACCACATCAGTAGCCAGCTTATCAAAACCTTCATCCTCAACAATCACTGCCGGGCAAATACCGGTAATACCAAACACGTGACTGAGAGCCTCAACGGCCTCATCATAATCATAGTCGCCTACCGTCTCCACAAACACTCTTCCCTGCTGCTTGTGAACGTTAAATTCACCCTCCACATTGCGAAGTGCGTAGCGGATTTGTTTCACCAGGGCATCCTCAAACAAATATCGGTTCTTACCCTTAATCGCAATCTCTGCGTACTTAATTAGAAACGCTTTGTACATAATCTCTTTCCTTTCTTATGTGTGTACACCTAATGGCGCGTATATTTTGATAACATCGGAACTAATTGTTCCATCACGTCACATGCGTAGTCGATTTCTTCCATGGTGGTGTGTACCGAGAAGCTGAATCGCACGGTGGAATCCAAGAGGCTTCTCTCTAAGCCGATGGCCTGCAGTGTCTTACTGATGGCTGGCTTATTAGAGGAACATGCACTTCCTGCAGAAACGTAAATCTGCTTATCCTCTAATGCGTGAAGCAGCACCTCGCTTCTGACTCCTGAAACACTGACACTGACAATATGAGGTGCGTTCTGATGATTCTTATGACCATTGACGCTAACTCCCTCTATCTTCTCCACTCTGTCAATAAAATGATCTCTCAAGTGGTACAAGTGGTGAACCTTTTGTTCGTGATTCTGGTAAATCTCCGCAGCAGCCTGGGCCAATCCGGCAATGGCCGGAACATTTTCTGTTCCGGAGCGCATACCCCATTCCTGACCGCCGCCTAAGATCATAGGCTTTACCTTAGCCTTTTCTCTCACATAAAGAAAACCACTTCCCTTTGGCCCGTGAATCTTGTGACCGCTGACAGACAACATATCGATTCCCATTTTCTTGGGATAAATATGATATTTGCCATAGGACTGAATGGCGTCCACATGAAAGAGACAATCAGGATTTTTCTGTTTAATAATTCTAGCGGCCTCCTCAATGGGTTCCACCGCCCCAATCTCATTGTTCACATGCATCATAGATACCAAGATGGTATCCGACGATACTGCATCTCTCAAATCATCCAAAGAGATAACGCCATAGGTATCTACCGGCAGGTAGGTCACCTCAAAGCCCTGCTCCTGCAAATAGGCAAAAGGGTTGCCCACAGAAGGGTGCTCAATGGCTGTTGTAATCACATGCATACCGGAGCGCTTGTTGCCCATGGCTGCACCTATAATTGCCAGATTATTGGCCTCTGTGCCACCGGAGGTAAAATAGATTTCCTTATCATTTACCTTTAGCGTCTTGGCAATGGCATTTCTCCCCCGTTTGATATAGTTTTCTGCTTCCATTCCCCGATTATGTAGGGAAGAAGGATTTCCATAATCTGTGCAAAGCACCTGCATCATCACATCTGCTGCAGACTTAGCACATCTGGTTGTTGCTGAATTGTCTAAATATGCTTCCATAGCTTTTCCTACTTTATACTTTTATTCTTATACGATATCTGCGGTATGCTTCTTTCGCATTCCTACATATCCTGGTATTCACATTCCAACATCACCATGGACATAGCGGTAATAGCTGCTGTATCGGTGCGGAGAATACGGCTTCCCAAGGAAATCACATCCATGGTATCTGATACCATAGCAATCTCTTCTTCGGCGAACCCACCTTCCGGACCAATCATAATGCTGACAGATGATACACCTTTTAGCTTCTCCAACGCTTGCTTGGTTGCAGCCATCCCCTCCTTGCACTCATATGGCACAAGACACACGTCGCATTCTCTTGCATAGGCCACAGCCTCCTTGTATGTCATCACATCATGAACCACAGGGATTCTGCTTCGCTTAGACTGCTTTGCCGCTGATGTTGCAATGGCCTGATACCGTTTCAGGCGGCTAGCCTTCTTCTTGTCATCAAGCTTCACCACGCAGTACTTCATCTCCACGGGAATAATCTCATAAACTCCAAGTTCAACCGCCTTCTCGATTACTGTCTCCATTCGATCTCCCTTTGGAATAGCCTGAAAAAGGTAGATTCTTGTATTCAATTCTGTAGATGACATCTCCTCAAGCACTTGCACCTCCACCCGGGTTTTATCAAGGGATGTAATCTCACAGAGAAAACTTTCTCCCTGCTGATTGCTGACCCGAAGTCTCTCTCCCGGTTTCATACGAAGAACTTGGGTAATGTGCTTTACATCCTCCCCGGTGACAGCGAACTCCTGTCCTATGGCAATTGTCTCATCTATAAAAATCTGTTGCATCGTAATCCTCTCTCACGCTACCGGGGTTTTCTCGCCGTAATGCCTCGCCACTCTCCCTGGGCGTTAACTTCTACAATCTCAAGACCTGCCGCCACCAGTGCATCTGCAACATCCTGTTCCTTAAAATCAATAATTCCCGAGGTAATCACATAAGCCTCTGGCTTCATTGCATTTGCAAGAGCCGGTGCCATTGGAATGATAATATCTGCCAAAATATTGGCAAGTACCACATCGTATTTTTCTATCCCAACTCTATTTTGTAAATCCGCGTCATCAATCAGATTTCCCACATAGAAGTCTCCCAAATCATGAGACAGATGGTTTACATCAAAATTATCGTAGCTGGAGGCAATGCAATCCTCATCAATATCTGTTCCCACCACATGGCCTGCGCCCATCTTTAATGCGATGATGGATAAAATGCCACTACCACATCCCACATCTAGAATCTCCTGGTCCGGCTTCAAATATTTCTGCATCTGTTTGATTACAAGCTGGGTACTCTCGTGTTTTCCTGTTCCAAAGGAAACTCCCGGATCAATTTCCACAAGAATCTGTTCCGATAAATCTGCCGGTGCCTCTTCCCAGGTTGGCTTGATAAAGATATTGCCAATGGTAAAGGAAGAAAAATACTGTTTCCAGTTGTCTCGCCAATCAGCCTCGTCCGAAATATCACAGGTGATGTTTCCATCTCCAATATTAGTATATGCACGCATCTTGGAAAGTTCATCCTCTATCTGCTGTAACAAAAATGTCACATCCTCATCCTCTTCCACATAAAAGCTAACGCGGCTCTTGCCATCATCCTCAGACAAATCCGGCTGCAGTTCTTCAAAAACTCCACCCTGCCTATCTCCATCCAGCACCGGAACCAAATTGTCAATCTCGATACTATTGATGCCAAGCTCCCCCAGCATTGCGCTGACCAGTTCTTCCGCCTCTGTAGTTGTATGTATGGTGTATTTTGTGTATCTCATATAAATATCCTTTCAAAGTAAGGGCAAAAAAGCCCAATCCGTATGCATTATAGCAAAATCCCGTGTGTTCGTCCATATGAAAAAGACAGAGCGAAACACTCTGTCTATCCATTACTCATTTTCATTTTTTCTTCCAAATACACTTTCTTGAATTCGATATATCTTCTGCTACTCATATAAGCCAGTGACTTATCCTTCATTATAATATCGCGCTTATCAAAGCTATCCACCTGGGCAACATTGACCAGGAATGATTTATGCGTCCGAAAAAAGCCATAGGAAATCAGTTTCTCCTCCATCTCCTGCATACCCGCACTGCTAAGATAATCTCGCGTCTTTGTATGAATCAATGAGTTTCTTTTCATGGTTGTGATATAAATAATATCTTTGATGGAAATGGGGAACTCGCCTAGGCCGATGACATTTACAGTAATTGTCTTTGCCTTTTTCAAAATCATTTGATAATCCCTCAAGGCTTCCGGTATCTTTTCATCCATAGCATCTTTATAAATATATCTGAATGCATTGACCTCATATCCCTTTGTCACCAGTTCCTTATGTGTGGTCAAAAGAATCACATAGGCATCCGGATATTTTTCTTTGTACTCCTTGGCAGTCTGCAATCCGTCTATGCCATCCATCTCTATATCTAAAAATATCAAATCATAGTACGTTTCCGCATCTAAGAAGGATTCTCCATTGATATAAGTATCCACTTCCGGTACGTCTATTCCCAGATAACTATTGATAACGTGCTCTGCCTTTTCTCTCCAGTATGGTTCATCATCAACAAGTGCTATTTTCAATTTATGCCTCCGTATTT
>CAMFYL010000012.1 GCA_946002055.1 uncultured Roseburia sp. | reverse complement strand
GGTAGGAAGTGATGACAGTAGCATTGTGGGGCAGGCATTTGAGACATTAATTAACAGCTTCTTTGCGGGGGCCTCCGGGGGAGGTGCCGGATGAAGCATCAATTAAAGCTACAAGGGGAAAAGGCTGATTTCTTTGGGCCATTCTATCCCTTTGTTCAAGAGGATGAAATCACAGACATTGATTTTAATGGAAGAGAAGTCTGGGTGACAGATGCAAGAAATTGCAGGAGCCTATGCAAAAACATAAGGCTGGATGGGGACTTCGTGGAGCAGTTTACCCAGCGGGTGGCAAATGCAGTGAGCAAGCCATTTAACAGGCAAAATCCAATTCTTGAGGCGGAGACGGATTCCCTGCGCATTACCATTGTTCACGAATCCGTGGCGTTAAGCGGGCGCTGTATTTGCATTCGAAAATCATTGCCTTATGTGCGATTGTCATATGATCGCATATTAGCGGAGCATTATTGCAGCGAGGAGGTGCTACACCTTCTCATCCGCTGTGTGGAGCAAAAGATGAATATGGTGATTATTGGAGAACCGGGCTCCGGAAAGACAGAGCTTTGCAAGTTTTTATCTGGGTATATTCCGGAGGATGAGCGAGTGATTACCATTGAGGACACACCGGAGTGGCATTACAGCAGTCTGCATCCGGACAGGGATTCGGTGGAGCTTCGGGTCAATCAGCAGATGGATTACTCGGAGGCCATTAAGACCTGCCTCAGATTAAATCCCAAGTGGATTATGTTGTCTGAAACCCGCTCCAAAGAAGTGGTGCACCTAATAGAAAGCTACAGTACAGGAGTAAAAGGAATGACCACACTCCATGCCTCTGACGTGCGCAAGATTCCGGACCGTATGTTAAATATGGCCGGATCTGAGCGGGAGGCAAAGCGATTTGAAAATGACATTTATTCCTTTATTGACGTTGGTGTGTTGGTGCGAAGACGACAGCAGGAGGACGCCTTTGGCAATAAGCAGGTGCGTCGATTTATTGACCAGATTTGCTTTTTTACCAGGGAAAATGGGGAGAATCGCTGTCAGCTTGTGGTAGATGGCGGCGTGTTAATGACATCGGAGTTTGGAAAAAGGAGGGGGACATACTATGAATCCAAGGTCGCTATGGGATGAATTGCGCAGGTATGGCTATGTGTTTTCCTGGAAAAAAAGCGCGCTGACTTATGCTGTGGGTGTGGTGGCTACGGTGGCGTTGGGTGCATTTTTCCGACTGGAGGGTATTTTTTTGGTGGCACTTTGCCTTTGGGCGATTCTGCTGTTGCCACTCTTTATGAGAAATATCTACCGCAATCGATACGCACAGCAGCAATTCATGGAAGCCAATATATATCTGGAACAGTTCTTATATTCGTTCCAAAAGTCGGGAAAGATTTTAACCACCCTGGAGGACGTGCAAAAGCTTTTTCCTAAAGGAGAGATGAGAAAGGTGTTAGATGAAGCTATTTATCATATCAATCACACCTTTGGGGAAAATGATGTAATGGAGAAGGCCCTTGAAAAAATAGGATCTGCTTATCCGGTAAGTCAGATTGCTACTATGCATCGATTTGCGCTTCAGGTAGAACGGGATGGCGGAGAGTGCACAGAGTCCATTCTCTTAATGCTGGATGCCAGACGCATGTGGGCAGATCGTGTGTACGAGTTGTTAAAAGAAAAGGGGCGAAAGCGCGTACAGATACTGGTATCCATATGCTTTTCTTTATTGCTTTGTACCCTTCTTGTTCTGGTGGCCAATCGTATGGATGTTGATATTGCTCAGTATGCAGTGACAAAGGTGAGCACGCTTGTTGTGCTAATGTTGGATTTTTACATTTTTTACAAGGCAGACTGTAAGCTGTCCACAGGGTATATGGAAGAGGAGCCAGATCAGGAGGAGTTTCTTCGCCAATACGAAAAGGTAAAGAAGTGTACTAGGACAGGGAAACGCCAGTTGGGATATTTTATTGCTAAAAGAAATGTTACTCGGGGCATTCAGATGGTGTTTCCCCGGTGGCTTATGGAAGTGTCTCTACTGCTACAGAGTGAAAATGTACAGGTGGCTATTATGAAATCCTATGAGGATGCACCAAAACTCTTGCAGCCGGAGCTGAAGATTTTAATTGAACGTTTGCGTCTGCACCCAACAGAAATGGAGCCGTATCTGTCCTTCCTGCAGGATTATCCACTGCCGGAAATACAGTCGGCAATGAAGATGCTTTATTCCATTTCTGAGGGAACCGGTGGGAACGCATCCAGCCAGATTGCAGATATTATCCGTCGCAATCAGGTGCTGTTAAACAAGGCGGAGCGAATGAAGAATGAGGATGCTTTGGCGGGAATGTACGCCCTGTTTTTGGCACCCCAACTGACAGGTGCAATGAAATTACTGACAGATATGCTGGTAATTTTCTACGGAATTGTGCAGGCAGGAACGCTGCCGCTATAAAAGTTTAAGGAGGAAGGAAATGGAAGGAATTCCAAAAGTTTTTTTGACCCTATGCTGTTTGCTGGCAATCTTGCTTTCGTCTGCCGGGGTTGTTATGGCAGGAATGAATGCCAGTAAGGCGGATCGCTTTCTATCGGATGCCGCACTGGGAGTTTCCGAAGGGAATTTTCAGGAGGAGGTTTTAAACCTGTGGGAAAAGGAGGCAGAGGGCAAAGGGTATGAGCTTGCCTATGATAAGAAGGATACCAACAAAGATGGCTACACAGATTTGGTGGACATGACATTAACATATCAATACAAAATACCTTTTTTACAGAAAAAAGGTGTGCAACACAGACTAAGAACTTATGCAAACTAGAGGAGGATAAGACCATGGAACAAATGATTAAGGAATATGGAATGAGCGTAGTAACCCTGGTGATGGGAACAAGCTTTGTGGGTGTTTTGAGCTTGCTTCTGGAACAGGTGTGCATTTAGCGAGGAATACAAGATGAAGGAGATTATTGATATATATGGAGAAATACTGGCGGACGTATTATTGGCAGCCGCCGTTGTCTTGGTACTCTTTTATGTGGTCTGGGAAAGTGGATGGATGCAGCAGCTGATACAGGACACTTTGCTGATGGCATGTTAGAGGATGGAGGGTAGATATGCAAGAGATTGTAAGAGAGTATGGGAAATTCATTGTTACAGGGCTGGTCACTTTGGCCGCCCTGTTCTGGGTGTTTTTTTATGGATTATATAGAGAAGATGGGGTGGAGGATACCTATGTGAATGCCACAACACCGCAGTGGGATACTGTAGGGGCAAATGACGTGAAAATCCGATGTGTGGGGGCTTTAAGATTGGGAGAATTTACAAAGGTTGAAGACTTATTTTTGGCTGAAGATACAAAGGTGGGAGCACATACAACATATCCTGTGGTTGTCACTAATGTGGTGGACGAGAGGGGGATCGGACTGCAGGAGATTTCAGAAAGGGTTGTGTGTGAGAAAGATGCAGTTGTCGTAAATCAGGCGGGAACCTATCAATTCTATGTGAAGGCTTTACCCTGTCAGAAGACAGAGGTATTTACCATATGTGTAGCAGATAAGGAGGGCATATGAAACAGGTTGTGTACGGAATCGTGGCAGGGCTGATGGCTGTACTGACGTTGGGGTGTGTTATGGCCATTGTGGGAAAGATGACTCGTCAATCCGATTTGGACAATGGATTTGCCACTGCTGTGGAACATGCAGTGGAAGCGACTATGAATGAGAAAACCTATACCATCTGTGACAAAGAGGAGTTTATTGCAGACGTTACCCAGGGGTTACTCAGCCAGTTGTCCAATGATTCTTCGGTGGAGATTCAGGTGGCAAAGGTGAACCGTGAAAAGGGAATTATGGCAGTTCGCGTGGTGGAGCATTTTACCCATCCCAATGGCGAGAAAGGAAAGAATGAATGCCAAACCACGGTGGTTTTTGAGCATGTCCCAACAGAAACTGCTTTCGTTACCATTTCTTATGTACTTGATGATGGAAAGGCATATAAGACCTATGAATTGAGAAAGGGTGATGCTGTTATTGTTCCAAAGAAGCCGGAACTGAAGGATAAAAACTTTTTGGGTTGGGCCATGGAAGGGACAAAGGAGTTGGTGACTGACTTTGGAGCAGCAGATACAGATAGAACTTATGTGGCAGTTTTTAGGTGATGGGCAGGAGGAAATAGATGAGAAGATTTATAGGGAGAAAATGGATTGCATGGTCACTGGTACTGGGAATCATAGTTACCAGCATTTTTCCAAGCAGTGTTTTTGCGGAGGAGTTAGCAGAGGAATATTTCGAAGATTTATCAGGGGATACGGAGGCCCAGGATGTTAAGCGACAGGAGGATATGGAAGATGAGAACGAGGAACATCAGGAAGCTATGGAAGATGGAAATGAGATACAGCAGGATATTGCTACATATGATGTCCTGCTTATTTCGGATGCTGTACCTGATGATAACTTCGGTGCAATATCGGCTGATTTTCTGGCGGGAGCAATTAAGTACCGCTATGAAAATGCCGAGAAAGCTCAGTTTGCTTTTGATAACTTCATAGCACTCGGCTATGTGGCAGAAATTGATACAGCCGTTGATGTGATTAGTGAAGAGAGAAAAAACGCAGAAGATGTCAAAGAAGACAATGTGGACCTTGATGATGTAACGGTAGTCGAAGAGGAGCTGAAGGAAAAAGTAGAGGTAGATAACCACAAAAAGGTTTTGGTTGCTATTATTGATACGGGACTTGATGTGTCAGATGAGGCCATAAATGGTAGGCTTTCTGTTAAAACTGCAGAAGGCATGAGTGATGAAAACGGTCACGGCACATTAATGGCAGAAATTATCGCATCTCAGACATCTGAGAATGTAGAGATTTTGCCCATAAAAGCATTTGATGAAAATGGTAAATCAACCGTAGGTAGTGTTTATGAGGCTATCAACGAGGCAATCTATCACAAGGCGGATGTTATCAACCTTTCGGTATCAGGTATGGGCAGTTCCGCAATGCTTACAAAGGCAATTGCTCTTGCAAAAGAGAATAATATAGCAGTAGTTGTTTCAGCAGGCAATGATGCATCTGATGTAAACGCATATATGCCTGGGAATATCCAAGATGCCATTACGGTATCAGCAACGGATGAAAACAAAGAATTTGCCTTATATTCAAACTATGGTGAAAAGATTGATTTCGCTGCTATGGGAACCATTATCAAAGATATGGGGACAGAAGATACGAAAGATGATGAAGTCTACGAGGGGACGTCCATTGCAAGTGCTTATGTATCGGGATATATTGCCCATATCTTTGATGAAAATGATAATGCCAACATCTATGAATGCTTGATAAAGTCAGCAGAAGATTTGGGAGACAAAGGAAAAGATGCTAAGTTCGGATATGGCTTTCTTTCAGCCGACAATCTTGTGACTGATAGCAATAGAGCAGATGTAGTAGAGGAAGAGGAAAAAGAAGATACAGAAAACAAGGAAGATGAAGAAGTAGAAGATGAGAGCGAAGAGGCTGAACTTTCTACTATGAAAAATGTTACCGCAAGTACCACATGGAACTTGTCAGGTGGCACTATCCTCACAGATGGATATAAAATTGCAAAGGGAGTTACACTGGTGATCAATGGCAACGGAAATGGATATGTAAATAATATCTATAAGTCCAATGTGACACAAAATGTTATGTTTTATGTTGCACCGGGTGCTCGCTTGATTATGAACGGCGTTTGGCTAAATTGTAACGGAAGTTATGGAAATGGAATTTACGCATCACGTTCCGGGGTTTCCGTTAATCAAGGCGGTTATCTTGAAATGAATGGATGCGATGTGTTTGGTGCCGTAAGCGGTGGTCATGGGGTATTAGTTTCCCAGCCGGGAGGTGATGGAGCAGAAAATTATAGCCCTGTAACAGCGGTCATTAGAAATACCACCTTCCGTAGCAATCATAATGGTTTGATAACGGCAAATCCAACTGCTGTAGAAGGATGTCGCTTTCAAAGCAATACCACGGGTGTGTATGCAACAAGCGTACATCCTGTTTCCGTATCGGGTAGCACATTTTCGGCAAATAATGAAGGCATCAATAATCAGTGTACACCTCTTAGTGTAAATGGCTCCACGTTCTCCGGTAACACACACGGAACCACGGCCTTTACTTCCACCTCCTTTCAAGGCTGCACCTTTGAAAATAACGGAAATGGTGTTATGTCTTACGGAGGGGTCAATGCATTTTATAATTGTACAGGATACGGTAATGGAGTTGTAGGCTATAATGCTGGGGGGCAGATTGATGCTCATAGTGGCAACTATTATGGCAATACGGATGCTGCATTTAGAAATGATGCGGGTAATATGAACCTTGGTGCGGCGAATATCTATTCCAATACAACGGGGGTGAAAAACGGGGGATCTCTTGATATGAGAAATACCAATATTTATTCCAATAGTAGAGGCGTGGATAATACGGGAAGATTCAATATGTTCTCAGGCAGCGTGAACAACAATTCCGAAATCGGAATTGCCAATACCAATACATTTACAATGACAGGTGGAACCATTCATTCCAATTTGCAGGGGTTGTGGACTTGGCAAAATGGTGTATCCGATATGCAAGGGGGAGAAATCTTTTCTAACAGAAACGAAGGTATCGTAAACCAAGATAACGGAACAGTAATAGTGCGTGCCGGTGCAATTAGACACAATGGCTATCGAGGGATATTTCAAAACGGCGCAGTCCTTTACTTACAAGGCGGTAGCTTATATGGTAACGGGTATTCAGGTGTGACCTGCTACAAGGGAACCTCCCATGTTTACTATGAAAACGGACACTACCCATACATTTACAGCAATCCAAGAGGTATCAATATGGAGGGGGCAGCCGTTTGCTATATTTCAAGTGGCCAAATCTTTAGCAACACTTTTGGACTGGGAAATGACAATGCACACGGAAACATCCAGATGTCAGGCGGTTTGGTTTATAACAACACCATTGGCTTAAGAAATGGTGCGGGATATTCGAATATCGCAGATGGCGCCATCTATAACTCCACGCAAATGAACGTGGATGTGTATGACGGAACCGTGGACTTCAGAGGTGGTAGTATTACGGGAAGTGGAGCAGGAAGCTTTGGTGTTCATTTGCAAAATGTTGGAAACTCCACATTCAATCAGTACGCAAACATTGGAACAAACAGCGCTGGTGGAGTAAGAAATTATGCACAAGGAGCAAATCGTTACAATGTGTATAATGGAGCAACAAGCGCCGTAGGAAGCAATGGTAAGGACACAGGAATATTTTTGGCTGAAGGCGCATCTATGACAATCCATCACCCATTGACACAAGATATTAAGGTGGCTTCTTACGACAGATATACAGGAAAAGTAATAGCTAACTGTGATAGTGAAGCAATCGCCCAAAGTGCACAACAACACTTGAAACTTACAAGTAATGCTTCCTTCCAAAAGACGACTCTTAATACCAGAAAGTATGCAGATGATAATGCAGATTTGAAAAAGACTTATGGCTACAATTACGAAGCCCTTTGGAACCATTATAATAATTATGGACGTAACGAAGGACGAAAAAATGATGATGCCAATAAGGCAGTGGTATATCGCAAAGCAAACGGTGTAACAGGAGCAAAGACACAAGTCATCGTATCTCAGGTAGAAGTGACATCCTTTGATGAAAACCTTGAGGCAAACAATCTTACCAATCCAAGGTTCACAGCACGAATTAGAACCTCAGATGAATTTACAGGACATAAAAATGCCAAGTGGAGAAAGACAGTCACAACCTATTGGGGAGAGAAGAACGCTCCAAGAGCAGAGTCTATTGTTTACTTTGATGGTGAGGATGTATCAAATGCTATCTATAACACAGGCTGGGCTTCAACAAGAACGGGAACTAAAGAACATAACCGTATCTTAAATACCTATGCTTGCTGGTACCCAACAACACTTTATGCAAAGTACGATACGGGCTATGATCCCAATGCAAACCATAATGATATAGAACAGCCGGAAAAAGACGATGGCACAGATGATATTTTGGATGCAAACCCACAAGCACCGGATAAAATCGAAGGTGATACACCACAGCCACAGGGATTTTCCTACTTTATGAACGGCAACAACCAAGACAAGGGAAAGAACTATACCATACGCCACGTATCAAGCTCGTATCCAATGCCCAATAATGAGCCTTTTGAAAAGAAAAAGTGTTCCGGTCAAGGCTGGTCTGTTCTTCCAACAGCAACTTATATGGACGAAGAAGAACCTACCAAGTGTAGAAAAGAAGGAGAAACAGCCGACACGCTTATGCTTTTAAATGCACTATTGGAACGAGATGATTGCGAAGTGATGTATGGCAATGGCAACTTCACAATTACCCAATATGTTGTTTGGGATCATTTCCCAACCATAACAGCAAAAGATGTAGTAATCGCGTCCTATTGGTTAGATACCAAGACAGAGACAGAAATCAAAGAGTACATTTTAAAGAATGTAGTCGGTAAAGATACAGAAGACGGTATTTTGACAAATAACAAAGAAGGTCTAAAAGGTGTCATTATTTCTGATTTTGATATGGACGAACTAAGAGCCTTTGAAAGTACAGGAAATGTATCTATCACCTTTAGGGCAACGGACGGCGTAGGAAATGAAACAGAGAAAATGGTAAGGCTTTGGGTAAATTCCAAAAAACCGGTAGAAGGCGCATATGTCAATCGCGCCAGATGTATCAATAAACGATTCTATGATGCAGGTAAAGTGTCCGTAGGTTTGGATGAAAACGACCCACACTACTTAGATGGCTATAAGCAGGGAGGCTTAATGCCAACAGACTTGTGGTACACCAATGAGGAATACGCAAGAATGATGGAAGAGGCCTTTGCCAACCTAGAGAACGGGAACTGGGAGTTTGTGTGGACCTTCACTCATGAGCAGGTGCTTGAAACCCAAGACTATATCGACAAACATGGCTTTGGGGATTCGGAAGAAGAGGGTGCCCTGATGGCTTACTACAATAAGTATAAGGGCAATATCACAACCGATAAATTACCCCAATATTGCGATAGAACAAAGCACGACTATGTAGATGCTACTTGTACAAAAGCAGCCTATTGTAAGAAATGTGGTAAAGTCTGGGGAAAACCACAACACGATTATTACAGAGAGATTGGAACAAATGAAGAAATTTGTACCAGATGCGGTGATGTAAAAGAATAGATAGTATAACAGCCCCTAGAAATAGGGGCTTGTTGTAGTAAAAATAAAATAGTGAATTTAGCTGGGAAGCCGAGGGATGGTGCATCTTCTCCGAGCCTGTGAAGGAGGATGATGCCAATGGTTACATATTCGGATTTATTTGTATTTGTAATGATGATGTGTGCTGTTGTTACGCTAGTTGTTGCTTTGACACATAAAAAATAACCATCCTGCCCCGGAAAGAACGGATGGTTATTTTCTAACTATTACTTTTCGCCGGAGTAGATAGCCCCACCTATCTATCGGCTTTCCTGTTAAGTTCATTATAACACGAGTTTATGAATTTGCAAGGTAAATGCAACACTGCCGTTGCAATAGGTTTGACAGCAGATATGTGTTGCAATAAGTTTGAAAGGAGTTTGTTTTTATGTCTAGTAATAACAATATAATGTCGGCCGCAGAAATAAAACTTAGTAAACTTGGATTTTTTTATTAGAACAAAGTGTTTTCAAAATTAGTGATGACCTAAGTTATCCAATTATAAAATACGCTCGTTTTCTAGATAATGAAAAAACTGGGTATGATAAAGTAATCACATTTGATCCATCACAATTTTGTATCGAATTGTGGCAAGAAAACAGTTCAACTGTATTTACCGACCCCAATCTTTTAAAAGCGATTCAAGAACGAGCAGAAGAATTAAATTTTTAATCACCTAAAAATATATTTTCACAGTCTGGCAGTAATTCTCTTAGTTTATTTGCAAGATTTGTAAAATTAAAATCTCTTATTCTTCCGTGTCGTTCTAAATCTTGTATAACTCTGGGTAAATTTGTATTAAATTTAGTTACAACTTCTACAAATCCTTGAAAATGGAACTCTTGTGGTTCTAAGTGGATATATCGTTCATCTGTAATGCTTTGTAATATTTTAAATATTTTTGTACCTGGTGTTAGAGCATCTTGATAACGTGTTATAAACAACTGTACTGCGTAATACATTTGCCTACGCAGAGGATTCCATCGGTTTATGTATTCTCCAGGCTCACCAGGTTCACCGGGTTCTCTCTCTTGGATAAACGGATTCATAGCGCGAGGCATAGGCTCATTTATTAAAGAACATAAATGCCTTGCCGCACCAGAGCCACATGTTATCATATAGTATTTTTTTGTGACTTTGTTTTTACAAGAAAACTGATAATATCTATCGTGAATCTGTCTATTATTAGCATCACTTCGTACGGTGCGACCACCATATAAAACAATGCAATCATCAGCGTGGACTTCATAATCTTGACATATTTGTACTCTACGTTTTTCAGTTGTACAATCTAAATGTTGTAGTTCCATTTCACCTTTCCTCCTGAATATTCAAAATCTGATCTATCATATATAAAACATACTCCGGCGGTTTTCTAACCCCTTGCTCCCAGTGTTGCAGGGAGTCTCAATCTATTTGTAATTGTATATAACAAACTCTACCGATTTCGTCAACAAGTTATCCGGTATGCGAGATTGATGGAAAAAAAGACGGGTGATAAGCCGTCTTTTTATTTGCAAATATGTTATAATATACATAGGTGCTACCAAGCGGTAGGCGGTTATGCCCTCTATTTAAGAGGGGCAACCCTCTGGAAGAATTGACTCTCAATGAGAGAATACATATGAAGGAGGGTGATGCTTATGGTGAGTTACTCTGATTTAATTCAGTTTGTAATTATGCTCATAGCATTTGCAACATTCATTGTAATAATATGCAAAAAGAAATAACCGCCCTCGTCCAAAAGATGCGGTTATCTCAATAACTAAACTCTGAGGGCATACCGCCTATTTGGTAGCACCTTTTTGTATAAGTATTATAGCAAAGGACGGCTGATTTTTCAACCGTCCTTTTTATATCGTACAATCAATGTATATGGTATAATACATATGTTGTCGAATCCCACCGACCGGAAGGGAGGTGAATTCATTGAACATAGTTACATCGCTTTTTATCTCTATCGTAGCAGGTATAATCGCCTATTATATTTGCAAGTGGCTAGATAGATGATACAACGACAACTAGCACAAAAAAGAACCCCAGTAGTTGCACCTACTGGGGTTCTCTTGCGTTCATTGAACTATTACATCGCTTATTGCCTAACCACATTATAGCATATACTTTTTGATTGTCAAATATTAGATGCCGGAGTGATTGATTACAAATTCATCTAAGGTAGAATCGCCCCATGCATCGGGATGAGCAAGTTTTTCGCATTCCCAACCATCCCTCAACGCATTCCTACCCTCATCCGTCACTTCATACGTACCATCAGAATATTTCTTCGTTCCATAACCACCGATAGCAACTACATAGCGAGAGTCTTTTAATACCTTGTTACCGTAAGCGTCTGTTGTGTACTTGCAGTTGTGTGTTGTTCCAAAAGCATATCGCTCGCCACATAAATTGCAAACAGGTGCGTGACAGTTGTGTGATGCACCTTCATCGTAGATAAAACCACAATACTTGCAAGTTACTTTTTTCGTCTGAGAAGGGGGTGTAGAACCACCATTGTTACCATTGTTGCTAGGAGCAGAAGAACCACCACTTGAAGAAGGCTTTGTAGCAGATGTATTACCACCACCGCTTACAACTTCCTGCTTTGCAGTAGATGTTGCGTTTTGAACAGTAGATGTAGCGCTCTGAGCGTTGCTTTGAACCTTGTTTGTTTCTGCCTTGGTAAGAGCCTTTTGCTCCTTTACAGCCTTGCCCGTAGTATCTTCCACCTTGACATCTTTCTTTACTTCCTCGGCAATATTAAGGGATTCCACCTTTGCCTTTTCACCAGCCTTAAAGCCACATTCCCAAGTGACCTCACCTTCATAGGTAGAAGGAACTACATTAGCCACTTTAACAGTACCGTTTACTTCTACAAGGGCAGAAGATGGAACAGTAAGTGTATCAACGGAACACTTCTCGTCAATCACGATATGGCAATCATAATCATTGGAAATAACTTCCTTATAAGAACCACCATTGATGTGTACAGAGTTTGTACCGCCACCATTGATAACAAGTGTCTTCTTTACAGTTACATTATTAAGAGTAGCAGCACCGTCACCTACACCTTCTGTAATAGTAAGTGTATCAAAGGTAGCGTTTTCTACAACAACTCCATCGACTGACACATCACCTGCCTTGTAGGTGTTTTTATCGGAATAGGTGCCTGCCTGATCGTAGCAGACGTATTCCGGAACCTTAGCTGCCTTTTCGACCTTTTTAGCAGAATTCTTTTCAGCCATAGTATCTTTTGGCTTTGAACTATTTAAGCCAAGGATAACGCCACCAACGATAAAAATGGCTAATACACCGATAGTAATAGGAATCGTAATCTTTTTATTCTCCATATACTTTTCAAAAATGTTCTTCATAAATCTTTCTCCAATACTTCTCAAATTTTTATATTAAAAAAACAGTGATACGTCATATCTTGAGAGTTTTTTAAACGTCTGTACAAGCTCATTGTAATACAAGAAGCTGAGAAAGAAAAGCGATGATATTGCACCAAACCCATCGGTGGGCTATAATACTCTTGATAGTTTTCGTTTTACAAGAGAATACAGGAGTACATATGGATTACGAAATCAGAGATATTCATTTAGCAGAGTCAGGGGAACACAAGATTGATTGGGTTCGCAAGAACTGCCCGCTCCTTTTTTCTTTGGAGCAGGACTTTAGCAAGGAGAGACCATTTGAGGGGATTCGCATTGCACTTTCCGTTCATTTGGAGGCGAAGACTGCATATCTATGTAAGGTATTGGCAGCAGGTGGAGCCGAGATGTATATCACAGGTTCTAACCCACTTTCCACACAGGATGATGTGGCTGCAGCTCTCGTGGCAGACGGGCTTAGCGTATATGCTTGGTATCAGTCAACAGATGAGGAGTACGAGCGTCACATTACCAAGGTGTTAGAGCACAACTGTAACATTATTATCGATGACGGCGGTGACTTGGTTCATATGTTGCACACCAAGATGACCGACAAAATCCAGTATGTCATTGGCGGATGCGAGGAGACCACAACAGGTATTATCCGTTTGATGGCTATGGCCAAGGATCAGCAGCTGAGGTTCCCAATGGTTATGGTAAATAATGCGGATTGTAAGCACCTATTTGACAACAGATATGGTACAGGTCAGTCTGTCTGGGACGGAATTAATCGTACAACCAACTTGATTGTGGCTGGCAAGTATGTAGTTGTTGCCGGATATGGATGGTGCGGAAAAGGTGTTGCCATGCGTGCCAAGGGCTTAGGTGCCAAGGTGATTGTTACCGAGGTGGATCCCATCAAGGCCATTGAGGCTGTGATGGATGGATTTGAGGTAATGCCTATGAAAGAGGCGGCTGCACTGGGAGATTTCTTTGTGACAGTTACGGGCTGCGCCGGTGTCATTGATGAGGAGGATTTCCTTCAGATGAAGAATGGAGCCATTCTCTGTAACGCAGGTCACTTTGATGTGGAGATTGATATGAAGCGTCTTCGAGAGATGGCACTTTCTACCATTGACCAGAGACAGAATATTGTAGGATACGAAGTAAAGAAAGATACCTTCGTATATGTCCTTGGAGAAGGACGTCTTGTAAATCTTGCCTGTGGTGATGGTCATCCGGCAGAGATTATGGATATGAGCTTTGCGATTCAGGCATTATCTGCCAAGTACTTGGTAGAGCACAGTAAGGAACTTACGGAAAAGTTAATTGTTGTTCCAAAGGAAGTAGATATGGAGGTTGCCAACCGCAAACTGAAATTCCTGGGAATTAACATTGATACATTGACAGCAGAACAGGAGAAATACCTGCATTCTGCAGACGTTTCACAGTAATAGTAATTTTTGATTGAGAGGTGATTTTTCATTGGACACGGCGTCGATACTGCAATTTGTTATCTTGGCCATTTTGCTGTTTCTCTCTGCTTTCTTTTCGTCGGCAGAGACGGCATTAACAACGGTTAATAAAATCAAAATGAAAAATATGGCAGATGAGGGAAATAAGAGAGCTGCTCTTGTGTTACAGGTCACAGAGGACTCCAGCAAAATGTTATCTGCCATTCTAATTGGAAATAATATTGTTAACTTGTCGGCATCCTCCCTGGCCACAACCCTTGCCATTCGCTTGCTTGGTAGCGTGGGGGCCGGAATTGCCACGGGTATCTTGACCATACTGATTTTAATTTTTGGCGAGATTTCTCCGAAAACCATGGCAACCCTAAAGGCCAATAAAATGTCTCTTCGCTATGTAAAGATTATTCATGGTCTGATGGTGATTTTTACTCCGGTGATTTTTGTTATCAACTGGCTGGCAATGGCTTTCTTAAAGCTTCTTCGGGTAGACCCTAACAACAATGAGGGGGCTATCACAGAAGAGGAGCTGCGAACACTTGTGGATGTGAGCCATGAGAGTGGTGTCATCGAAGGGGAAGAGCGAGAGTACATTCACAATATTTTTGATTTTACTGATGCAACGGCGAAAGAAATCATGATTCCCCGTATCGACATGACAGTGGTCAATGTGAATTGGTCCTATGATAAGTTGCTGGAGGTATTTCAGGAGGATATGTTTACCAGACTTCCTGTATATGAAGAGGACACGGATAATATCATCGGCCTAATCAATATGAAAGATATGATTCTTGCACCTAAGGATGAGAGCTTTTCTATAAGGGATTATCTGAGAAAGGTGTATTTTACTTATGAGCAGAAAAACACTTCTGAGCTGTTTGAAGAGATGCGCCGTGAGCGTTTAAGTCTTGCCATTGTGCTTGATGAGTACGGTGCAGTGGCTGGTATGGTCACCCTGGAGGACCTTTTGGAGGAACTTGTGGGGGAAATCCGGGATGAGTTTGACGGTGATGAGGTGGATGATCTTGTGCCAATCAATGAAAGAGAATACGATGTGTTAGGCTCCATGAATCTGGAGGATTTGTGCGACGAGCTGGATTTGGATTTTGAATCTGAGGACTATGATACCATAGGAGGTTATCTTACCGGCTTGTTTGATCATTTTCCGGAAAAGGGAGAAATGTATGTCACAGGCGATGGCGTAATTCTTCGAGTGGAAGAGGTAGATAATAAGCGAATCACCAAGGTACGCTTGAAGCTGCCAATAAGAGAAGAGTCCTAGAGAAAGGTTTCCCCTGCCATATGGCAGGGGATATTTTTATGTGCGGGAAATGTAATCCCCGGTAACAATCAGGGTGTCGTAGCCGTCGGCCTGTAGCTTTTGCTGCATAACAACTGCTTCGTCTAGAGTCTCCATTGGACCTACCCAGATGGCAATGAGACCACCAACGCGTCGCCATATGCTGTTATAGCCCTGCTGTTTCAGCTGCTCCATCAGATATACGGCATTTTCAGGATAGCGGAAAAGGCCCACCTGCACATAGTACCACATCTTTGGTGTTGGGCGGGTTGGGCGATTTGGAACCAATTCGCATTGGATACCGTTAAGGGATAGGCGCATATCGTTCATCATGCGATTGTTGCTGGACATAGAATCTTGATTATTCATAGCGCCCCGGTTCTGATTGTCCATAGGATTCTGATACATAGTCTGTCCTCTATCTATTTCCTGCATTGTATTATTCTGCATATCCGTATTTGGCATCATTAGTCCTGGCATATTCATATCCCTTGGTTGTGGTATAGGAGGTGTCTCCTGATTAGCGGCCTGCGCTTCGCCAGATGTGTCAGAGGATGCAGTATTGCCCACAGGGAAAGCTTCTTCAACACCGGTGGCAATGGCGTTTGTCATAGCCGAGAACTCGTTATCAAAAATCTGATTATCTACAGAAGAATTGATAAACCCAACCTCTAAAAGCACAGCGGGCATATTGGTTCGACGCAATACCACCAACTCTTTTCTGGATTCGATGCCCAGATTCTCAAAACCTATTTTTTCCAGTTCCTCATTTACATCCTTTGCTACCCGAAGTGCCAAAGGATTTTTGTCATATACAAGGGCTTGCACTCCCTGATACAAATCGGGGCGCTCTGCAAAGTTGCGGTGGAAGGACAAAAATAAATCACCTCCCGCATTATTGGCAATTTGAGCCTTGTCGTAAGGTGAATCGTATCGGTCATCCTTTCTGGTGTAGACCACGTTATATCCTGCGTTTTCCAACTCCTGACCTACCGCCAGAGCTAATCTAAGATTGTCATCCTTTTCCTTCCGGTCTCCATAGACGGCACCAGGATCAAATCCTCCGTGACCGGGGTCTATAATGATAGTTTTTGGCATAGAAAAACCTTTGCAGATGTTTTTAATAGTGTATGCGCTGTTGGGGAAAAAGTGAACAGGATTTTGTTTTCCTATACAAAATCCGGCGGTTGAGATATAATATGAGAAGATTTGGCAAATGAAGAGGAAACGATATGAACGCAAGAAGAAGGTTATTTTGTTGTCTTCTGATGACAACATGTTTGCTGTCCGGATGTTCCTTCCAAACCAGCGAAAAGATTGCTGCGGAGAAGGAGGCTGGTATCGCAGCTATGGAAAAGCAGGACTACAAGGCGGCAATCAAACATTTTGATAAAAGCGTGGAAATGGCCGGCGGCAAGGTGAATGAACAGGTTGTTGATACCTGTTTCTACAAGGCGGCCGCCCAGTATAATTTGGGAAAAACAGATGAGGCCATCAAACAGTACACAGCCATTATGAAATATGATGAAAAAGATCCCAGAGCATGCTATCTCAGAGGAAGCGTTTACTTAAAGGAAGGCAACACCAAGAAGGCGCTGGCTGATTATAAGGAGGCAATTGCCAGAGACTCATCCAATTATGATATGTACATTTTGATTTACCGAAATCTGGCTGCAAATAATCAGCAGGAGAAGGCAGAGGAGTTTTTAGAACAGGCCCTTGAGATTAAGGGAAAGAGCAAGGAAAACTACTTAGGTCGCGGTCGTATCTATCTGGAGATGAAAGATTTTGACAATGCGTCAAAGCAATTGGAAAAGCTGGGAGATAAGGCTTCTGATGAGGCACTGGCGCTCCGGGGAGATATTGCGATGGAGTCCGGTGAATATGAAAAGGCGTTAACGTATTATCAGAAGGGCCTGAAGTCCAAACATCCTGCGGACAGGCAGAAGCTAATGAGAGGCGAAATCGCTGCATTAGAGTATACAGGCAACTTCGCAGAGGCAAAAGAAAAGTTGGCAGCATACCTTGAACTCTACCCAACCGATCCCGGGGCATTACAGGAGCAAATCTTTTTAAATACCCGTTAAAAATTAAAAATAAAATAAACTTAATACGGAAATCCTATGTTTTCAAGGGTCTTCACGAAAATACATAATAATACAATATATTGTGATTTCGTGTTGACCCTTGCACTATATTTTGGTACAATGAATTTACAAATGGCGTTTATATCGATTTAGGGGGACGCGAACATCGGATAAGGTATTGAAAGGTGGAAATAGGGATGTTTCAGGTAGTGAAAAGAGATGGTGAAGTAACAGAGTTTAATCTGGGAAAGATCAACGATGCGATTGCCAAAGCGTTTGACGCAACACAGATGTCGTACAATGATGACATTATCGGGTTGATTTCCCTTAGAGTATCTGCCCACTTCCAGGATAAGATTAAGGATGGTAAGATTTCTGTTGAGATGATTCAGGACAGCGTGGAGACTGTTTTGGAACAGACAGGATATACAGAAGTGGCTAAGGCGTATATTCTTTATCGCAAGCAGAGAGAGAAGATGCGCAATATGAAGTCTACCATTCTTGACTATAAAGACGTAATTAACAGCTATGTTAAGGTTGAAGATTGGCGTGTAAAGGAAAACTCAACGGTTACATATTCCGTTGGTGGTTTGATTCTCAGCAACTCCGGTGCGGTAACAGCCAACTACTGGTTGTCTGAGATTTATGATGAAGAGATTGCAGAGGCACATCGCAACGCAGATATTCATATCCATGATTTGTCTATGCTTACCGGATATTGTGCCGGTTGGTCCTTAAAGCAGTTGATTCAGGAAGGTCTTGGAGGAATTACAGGTAAGATTACATCTGCACCTGCAGCACATCTTTCTGTGCTATGCAATCAGATGGTAAACTTCCTTGGCATTATGCAAAATGAGTGGGCAGGAGCCCAAGCTTTTTCATCCTTTGACACCTATTTGGCTCCTTTTGTCAAGGTGGATAACCTTACTTACGGAGAGGTTAAAAAGTGCATTGAAGCTTTCGTTTACGGTGTGAACACACCTAGCCGCTGGGGAACACAGGCGCCATTTTCCAACATCACATTAGACTGGACGGTTCCGGCTGACTTGGCTGAGCTTCCTGCAATTGTTGGTGGCAAGGAGATGGACTTTAAGTATAAGGATTGTAAGAAAGAGATGGATATGGTGAACAAGGCTTTCCTTGAAACCATGATCGAAGGCGATGCCAACGGCCGTGGATTCCAGTATCCAATTCCTACCTATTCTATTACCAGAGATTTTGACTGGTCAGATACAGAGAATAATCGTCTCTTGTTTGAAATGACAGCGAAGTATGGTACGCCATACTTCTCTAATTACATTAACTCTGATATGGAGCCAAGCGACGTGAGATCTATGTGTTGCCGTTTGCGTCTTGACTTGCGGGAACTTCGCAAGAAGTCAGGTGGTTTCTTTGGCTCAGGAGAGAGCACCGGATCTGTTGGTGTTGTTACTATCAATATGCCTCGTATCGCATATCTTGCTAAGGATGAGGCTGACTTTTATGCAAGACTTAACCGTATGATGGATATTGCTGCTCGTTCTCTTAAGATTAAGAGAGGGGTAATCTCTAAGCTGTTAGATGAGGGATTGTATCCATATACAAAGAGATACCTTGGTTCTTTTGACAACCATTTCTCTACCATCGGTTTGATTGGTATGAACGAAGTGGGCTTGAATGCAAAATGGTTGGGTCAGGATTTGACACACGAAGAGACACAACAGTTTACAAAGGATGTGCTGAATCACATGCGCGAGCGTCTGTCTGATTATCAGGAAGAGTATGGGGATTTGTATAATCTGGAAGCTACACCGGCTGAATCTACCACATATCGTTTGGCTAAGCATGATGTGGCTAAGTACCCTGACATTATTACAGCCGGCAAAGAGGGAGATACTCCATTCTATACCAACAGTTCACACCTGCCGGTAGAGTTCACATCAGACATCTTTGATGCTTTGGATATTCAGGATGAGTTACAGACTCTTTACACATCAGGAACAGTGTTCCATGCGTTCCTGGGTGAAAAGTTGGATAGCTGGGAATCTGCAGCAAAGTTGGTTCGCACCATTGCAGAGAACTACCGCCTGCCATACTACACCATGTCACCTACATATTCTGTATGTCAGGAACACGGATACATTGCCGGAGAGCATTTCACATGTCCTCACTGTGGTGCCAAGGCAGAGGTTTACTCAAGAATTACCGGTTATTATCGTCCGGTACAAAACTGGAACGAAGGTAAGAGTCAGGAGTACAAGAACCGTCGCCTCTATGATGTTAAGAATTCTGTTCTCAAGAAGTCATCAAAGAGTGTTGTCACAATCACCAAGGATGATGTGAAGATTGAGCCTGCTACTGCTGTAAAATACTTATTCACAACTAAGACATGTCCAAACTGTGCTATGGCAAAGGAGATGCTTGCCGGTGAAGATTATGTATTGATTGATGCAGAAGAGGATATTGAGTTGACACAGAAATATGGTGTTATGCAGGCACCGACATTAGTTGTTGTGGATGGAGACAACGCTAAGAAATACGTGAATGCATCGAACATTCAGAAGTTTGTGAATGAAAAATAAAAAAATTCAAATAAAAGGACAGCCGTCACCATTGGTGTCAGCTGTCCTTTTTGCGTGACAGAGAATGGTGTTTCGTGGTATGATAGATAATGATTGTGTATATGAAGGCGGTGCGATATGAGTTTATTGATTAAAAACGGACATATCATAAATCCTGCCACCAACACAGAGGGCATATTTGACCTTTTGGTGGAAGGAAATCAGGTGACAAAAATAGAAGAAAACATTGCAGAAGAAGCGGCAGAACAGGTACTGGATGCCTCTGGCTGTTTTGTGTTTCCGGGCTTTATTGATTTGCATGTGCATTTCCGTGATCCGGGTCTTACCCACAAGGAAGATATTGAAACCGGTTCTAAGGCGGCGGCCCGAGGTGGCGTCACCACAGTTGTGACTATGCCTAACACCAAACCGGTGGCAGATAATGCAGAGGTAATCCGATATGTGCATGACAAGGCAAAGGAAGTAGGCCTTACCCATGTGCTGCAGGTTGGGGCCATTACCAAGGGGATGCAGGGAAAAGAGCTTGCGGACATCGAAGAGATGATTGCAGCAGGCATTCCTGCTATCAGCGAAGACGGCAAGAGTGTTATGGATTCTAACCTTTACCGGGAAGCCATGAAGATTGTGGCAAAGGCAGGGATTCCTGTTCTGGCTCACTGTGAAGATATTAATCTGGTGGACGGCGGTGTCATCAACCAGGGAGAAAAGTCGAAAGCAATGGGAGTCAAGGGCATTTCCAACGCTGTTGAAAACATTATTGCTGCCAGAGACATTATGCTGGCAGAGGAGACCGGCGCAAAGCTTCATCTCTGTCATTGTTCCACCAAGGAGACGGTAGATTTGGTGAGAGACGGCAAGGCCAAGGGCATTGCCGTAAGTGGTGAGGTCTGCCCGCATCATTTTACTTTGACAGATGAGGATATTGTAGAGGGAGATTCTAACTATAAAATGAATCCACCCCTTCGCAGCCGAGAAGATGTGGACAAGCTGAAAGAAGGACTGAAAGAAGGCGTTATGGAGGCAATCTCCACAGACCATGCGCCACATACCAAGGAGGAAAAGGTTTCTGATTTCTCCAAGGCACCCTTTGGAATTGTGGGGCTTGAAACCTCGGCAGCGCTAACCTATACAGAGCTTGTGTTAGGCGGATATTTGACGCCTATGGAAATGGCTGAAAAAATGAGCTATAACCCGGCCAGGATTCTTGGCATTGACAAGGGGGATATCAGTCCAAACCACGTGGCGGACATCACCATCTTTGACCCAAGAGAGACCTATGAGATTCACGGGGCGGATTTTGTGGGCAAAAGTGCCAATATGCCGTTTGAAGGTCGAAAGGTAACAGGTAGGGTAGTTGCCACAATATTAGATGGAAGAATCGTATATCAAAAACAATAGATATAGATAAGTGAGGAGTTTGAAATGATCAACAAGTTAAATGACAAAATCAAAAAGACAGGGGCACCAATTGTTGTTGGATTAGACCCCATGTTATCTTATTTGCCACAGCATCTTTTAGACGCAGCGGTACAAGAAAAGGGCGAGAGCCTGGAGGCAGTGGCGGATGCCATTTTTGCATACAACAAGCAGATTGTGGACGCAACCTACGATTTGATTCCGGCGGTAAAGCCCCAGATTGCTATGTATGAGCAGTTTGGCCTTCCCGGCTTGGAGGCATTTAAGAAGACGGTGGACTATTGCCACGAAAAGGATTTGGTGGTGATTGGAGATGTGAAGCGTGGAGATATCGGTTCTACATCTGCAGCATACGCAACTGCTCACATTGGTAAGGTGCAGGTGAAAAGCAAGATGTTCACTCCATTTGGAGAAGATTTTGCTACGGTAAATCCTTACCTTGGAAGTGATGGTATCACTCCTTTTGTGGATGTCTGCAAGGAAGAGAAAAAGGGGCTGTTTATTCTGGTTAAGACATCAAATCCTTCCAGCGGTGAATTTCAGGATCGAGAGATTGTAGATGATGTGGGCAACAAGAGACCACTATATGAGTATGTGGGTCAGATGGTGGATCGCTGGGGGGCTGATTGCATGGGAGATGAGTTCAGCTACATTGGTGCAGTTGTTGGAGCTACCTATCCGGAAATGGGAAAAGTATTAAGAGATATTATGCCGAAATCTTATATCCTGGTGCCGGGTTACGGTGCACAGGGTGGTAAAGGTGTTGACCTTGTAAACTTCTTCAACAAGGATGGCCTCGGCGCTATTGTTAACTCTTCCCGTGGTATCATTGCTGCTTACAAGCAGGATAAGTACAAGGATATGGGAATTACAGAAAACAATTTTGCAGATGCAAGTCGTTTGGCAGTAGAAGATATGATTGAAGATATTGCATCAGCACTTAGATAAGAGGTTTTGATATGAGTAAGGTTACAGAAATGGCAAAGGTTCTTAGCCAGGAAAAGTTGGCTGAGGGGATTTATAGCATATGGATTCAGACTACGGCAGCGCAGTCGGCAGTTCCGGGACAGTTTGTTTCCTTGTACTGCCACGAGAAGAGTCAGTTGCTTCCACGTCCTATCAGCATTTGCGAGATTGATAAGAGCAAGGGAGCACTTCGACTTGTGTATCGTGTGGTTGGCAAGGGGACAGATGAGTTTTCAACATACTCAGCAGGCGATGATGTTCAGGTTTTAGGTCCTCTGGGAAATGGTTTTTCTTTGGGCGGAGAACATCCAATTGTCATCGGCGGTGGCATCGGCGTTCCACCAATGCTTCAGTTATCAAAGGAACTTATGAATAAGTCTGTTGCCGTTTTGGGATATCGCGATAATCAGTTGTTCTTAAAGGAACAGTTTGAACAAGTGGCAGATGTATATGTTGCCACAGATGATGGTTCTGTGGGGACTCATGGAACAGTTGTGGATGTGCTTCGCCAGGAGCATATCACAGGGGATGTGATTTATGCCTGTGGACCAAAGCCCATGCTTGCAGCTGTAAAAGCTTTTGCTGAGGAAAAGGGCATTCTATGCTATGTGTCTATGGAAGAGAGAATGGCCTGTGGTATCGGTGCATGTCTTGGATGTGTTTGCAAGACAAAGCATGAGGATGAGCATTCTCATGTGCATAATGCCAGAGTGTGTAAGGATGGTCCTGTATTTTTGGCTGAGGAGGTGGAACTGTAATGAAAACATCTGTTAATTTGGCAGGGGTGAGTCTGAAAAATCCGGTTATGGTTGCATCCGGCACCTTCGGCTCCGGAGAAGAATACAGTGAATTTGTTGATCTCAACAGACTGGGAGCTGTGGTAACCAAGGGAGTGGCAAATGTGCCTTGGCCCGGAAATGCCACACCTCGTGTCACAGAAGTGAGAAGCGGAATGCTCAATGCCATTGGATTACAGAATCCCGGCATCGATGTGTTTGCCAGTCGGGATTTGCCTTTCTTAGAACAGTTTGATACCAAGGTGATTGTCAATGTCTGCGGAAAGACAACCTCGGATTATCTGGAGGTTGTGGAACGTTTGGGAGATGAGAAGCGTGTGGATATGCTTGAGATTAACATTTCCTGCCCCAACGTTAAGGAAGGTGGCATCGCTTTTGGACAGGACCCAAAGGCGGTGGAGGAGATTACTCGTCTCGTGAAGCAGAAAGCAAAACAGCCTGTTATTATGAAGCTTAGTCCAAATGTGACAGATATTACGGTAATGGCTAAGGCAGCTGAGGCAGGGGGAGCAGATGTGCTTTCTCTGATTAATACACTGACAGGAATGAAGATTGATATTAACCGTCAGACATTTGCCCTTGCCAATAAGACCGGTGGCATGAGTGGTCCGGCTGTTCATCCAATCGCCGTTCGCATGGTGTATCAGGTGGCCCAGGCGGTAAAGCTGCCTATCATTGGAATGGGTGGCATTGAGAATGCAGAGGATGCCATTGAGATGATATTGGCAGGAGCATCTGCTGTATCTGTTGGAACTGCTAACTTTTATCATCCCACTGCAACCATGGAAATTGTCCGGGGCATTGAAGACTATATGAGACGAATGAAGGTTGATGATATCAAGGATTTGGTGGGTATTGTTCACCAATGATAAGTGGAGTGAGGGCGTATGAATCAGTATTTTAATCTTAAGGTGGCAAGGGAGTCCGCGCGAATTGTTGACATAGCTTTTTTACTTATTCACATAGTGCTTTTCTTTTATTTTAAAGTATTTGGGGTGACCCCTATGGCGCATCTGAATGTGTTGAGTATAGCATTATATACGGTGTGCTTTTTTTGGCTAAACACGGCCAAACTGAACGTGCTTATCTATATTGCAGGGGTTGAAATCTTTATTCATACCGTGTGTGCAACCATCTGCATAGGTAGGCTATGTGGTATGCAGTGGATTCTGCTCTTTATGCCCATTGAGTATTTTTATATGGAATATTTTTCATTACAGATCAGAGGGAAGAAGGCACATGCCACCATAATCAGCTTGATACATCTTTTGGCATTTGTACTCTTGGAGATTTATATGATAGATCATGACCCACTGTATTCCATTCCTGCAAATGTGGCTGATGTAACAAGATTAGTTTTGATTTGCATGATCCTGTCCTTAGCCATTTTCTTACTTCGAACCCTGACAAAATACGCATACCTAACGGAAAAAAAGGTAAGAGAAAAAACAGCAGTGGACAGTTTGACAGGGTTTTATAATCGTTTCGAATTGATGGATGAGTTGGATGCCAGAGTCCAGAGAGATGAATTGCGCGGCGCGTGGGCTGCAATGGTGGATATTGACAATTTTACCCAAATCAATGAGAAATTTGGGCGAAACATTGGAGATCACGTGTTGATGCGGGTGGCAGATGTGTTGCGCGCGCAGAATCGCAATGTGCTCTGTGCCAGATGGGGCGGAGACAAATTCCTGATATGTGGTTTTGATTCCAAGGAAGAACAGGAAATTATCGAGACTATGAATCAGTTGCGTCAACGCCTGAATCAGATTACCTTCGATATGGTGGAGGGCGAAATACATATTAATGCAACCATTGGTCTTTCTTTTTATCAGGATGGTGATAGCGTCAGACAGTGGCTTGGCATGGTAGATAAGAAACTGTATGCAGGAAAGTACAACGGGAAAAACTGTGTGGTAAATTGATTGTTCTTTCCGTTTGTGATAGTATGAATCGTGCATTTGAATAAGATGATTAGCGCTGTTTTGGCGCAGAAGATATAGGAGGTTTCAGTAATATGGAAGCATATAAGTCAGAATTTATTGAATTTATGGTGGAAAGTGATGTGTTAAAGTTTGGAGATTTCACCCTGAAAAGTGGGCGTAAGTCTCCATTTTTTATGAATGCTGGGGCATATGTAACAGGTGGACAGTTAAAGAGACTGGGTGAGTATTATGCAAAGGCAATCCACGCTGCATACGGAGAGGATTTTGATGTACTCTTTGGCCCTGCATACAAGGGTATTCCACTTGCCTGCGTCACTGCAATTGCATTTAGTGAATTGTACGGCAAGGAGATTAAGTACTGCTGTAACCGTAAGGAAGAAAAGGACCACGGTGCGGATAAGGGGGGACTTTTGGGATACCAGCTTAAGGATGGAGACCGGGTTGTTATGATTGAGGATGTAACCACTTCCGGAAAATCCATGGAAGAGACGGTACCAATTGTTCGCGCGCAGGGTGATGTTACCATTGTTGGACTCATGGTAAGCTTAAACCGTCAGGAGGTAGGCTTATCAGGGGATAAGAGTATGACGGCCCTTGATGAGGTAAAGCAGACATACGGATTTGAAACAAATGCCATTGTCTCTATGGAAGACGTGGTGGAGCATTTATATAATAAGCCTTGTCAGGGCAAGATAATGATCAATGATGAAATGAAGGATGCCATTGATGCATATTATAAGGCATACGGTGTTCAGTAATAGGGATGAAGATGAAAAAGAAATACTATTTGTATAGTGTGCTCTTTGCTGTGTATCTTGCAATTCTTGTGTATTTTTTGTTTTTTGCGGAGGGATTTCGAGAGAACATGACGGGGGCGTACCGTTATAATTTTGTACCATTTCGGGAGATATCCCGCTACATCCAATATCGAAAAACCATAGGATATAACAGAGTGTTTATCAATTTGGTGGGAAATGTTATCGCTTTTATGCCCCTTGGGTTTTTCGTGCCGCATTTGAGTAAACGCAGATTGTCATTGCCTGCGGTGACATTGATAGGATTAGAGTTTAGTATTTTGGTGGAAGTGATTCAGCTTTTTACCAAGGTGGGATGTTGCGATATAGATGATGTGATTTTAAATACCATAGGCGGAATGCTGGGGTATGTATGTTTTATCATTGGAAAAGGACGTAAGAAGCTATGAGCCGAAGAAACAATCGAAGATATCGGGATAAAAAGCCTTTTTCTACAGAGTCAGTGGTGCAGATTGTGATAGGTGGTGTGTCCATTCTGGCTTTTCTTGCAATTTTATTGCTTGCTGCAGGAACGGAAGGAACCATAGCTAATTTTTTTGGCGGCGCATCTGTATTGATTATGATCGTTACGATCGTGGCTTTGATTCGCGGTGTCCAAGTTAGCAAAAATGAAAATTTCGATAAGGTTAGTCGTATCCTTGGTGTTGTTGTGCCGGCGGTGGCTGCCGCGCTTTGGGTGCTTTTATATATCATTGGGATACTGATGGGGTAATAAAATGAGAGAAGAATACGAAGAACGCTATGAACTTATGATGGAGCGCATAGCAGAAATATCTGTTGATGCAGGGTTTCCTGCACCGTATGATGCATACTTTACAGAAGTGGCCACCTTTATTCGAGAGGCGATGACGCTTCTAGAGGAGGCTGAACAGGGCTTTCTGGCAAATGCATCCATAGAAGAATGTGAAAAAAGACAGGAGAAATTCTTTGGCAAATTAAAAGAGGAAAACTATGGGGAGAGTTTCCTGAATCCCTCCTATGGAGTGGAGATTCTGGGAGAAGATTTAGGCGGAATGCTATCTATGCTCTATGCTGATTTGCTTTCTTTGGTGGCGGCGGCATATGAACAGCGCATGGATCTTGTGTGCATCTGGAGTGAATTGTTTGTACAGATTTATGGTTGCTTTGTGGAAGAAATGCAAGAGCAGAACAATCCTCAGCGCCTTTCTGAGGAATCCTGTCAGTGGATTGCAAAAAATGTGAAGGATACCATTTACTGGTTCTATCACGATTACTGCGAGGTGTTCACACCGGAGCCGGTGGTTCATATGATAGATGTCTCCTATGACTTCCTATATAACAACATTATGTTTTCGGATTTGTCGGATAATCGTTACCTATATCAGTTTGGCCTTCCGGTTGGAGAGAACGAAATTGGCTTGGCAAATTATCTGAGAAGGCTGCCGGAGGAGAAAATTCAGGCTATGGCCCGCACCTTTACGGAAGGCTATCGCAAGGGCTTTGAAGTTAGTGGCAAAGACCTGTCAAAGAAAAAGACAGTTAAGATTGAAGCACCGCTGGGCTTTGAGCGGGTCACCAGAGAAGCCATCAAACAATTTAAGGAGATGGGACTTCATACCACCTTTGTTCGGGAGGCAAATCTTTCCATTTACGGAAGAGGTGCCAACAAGAGAGGGTATTATTCTACCTCTGTAAACCGTCAATTTGATTATGACCACAAGGATGATAAGGCATACTACTTTGACAAATCCTTCGTAGAGCGTCGCTTGGAAGTGATGCGTGATACTTTTGAAAAAAACAAGGAGCTGGCAGCAGCCTTTGGAGGACCTGCCGCCATCGAGGTGTTTGGTGAGGAACCCTTTGCTCCGGTAAATAAACCGGAGAATGCCGCCTTTACCAAGAAGCAGAATTCTCTCAATGTATATCAGGCATCTGAAAGTGGCAAGATCATGAATACCTATATTCCGGGAGATGAATACAGCTTTACCATTATTGCCTATCCATTGCCTGCCATCGGGGAAGATTTTGAGGAAATTTTTTCAAAAACGGTGGAATTGAATACCCTGGATTATACCTTGTATCAAAAGGTTCAGCAGCAAATCATTGATGTGCTCGATCAGGGAGAAAAGGTTCACATTACCGGCTGTGGTGATAACCACACAGATCTGGTTGTGGCATTACATCCCCTTGAGAACCCGGAGAAAGAGACCATTTTTGAGAACTGTGTGGCAGATGTGAATATTCCTGTGGGTGAGGTGTTTACCTCCCCGGTGCTTGAGGGAACCAACGGTGTGCTTCACGTGAAGCAGGTATATTTAGGTGAATTCTGCTATATCGACTTAGATATCACCTTTCAGGATGGTATGATTGTGGACTACAATTGTGCCAATTTTGATACGGTGGAGGAAAATAAAAAGTACATTGCAGATAATGTGCTTCATCACCACGAAACCCTTCCTATGGGAGAGTTCGCCATTGGAACCAATACGGTTGCATACCGTATGGCCAGGGATTATCAGATTGCAGACAAACTGCCAATCTTGATTGCAGAAAAAACAGGACCACATTTTGCAGTGGGTGATACATGCTATTCCCACTGTGAAGAGGTTCCGATGTACAACGCCGACGGCAAAGAGGTGGTTGCAAGAGACAACAGCATTTCGCTTTTGCGAGACAGGGACCCTGCCAAGGCATATTTTAACTGTCATACGGACATTACCATTCCTTATGACGAGTTGGGGGATATCACAGTCATCTGCCATGATGGCAGAGAACTTCCGATTATCAAGGAGGGTCGGTTTGTGGTTCCCGGAACAGAAATCTTAAATGAAGCATTAGATGAAGGAGGAAAATAAAATGGCAAAAGTAGGCATTGTAATGGGCAGTGATTCTGACTTGAAGGTGATGTCAAAGGCTGCAGATATGTTGGAGGAGCTTGGCATCAGCTATGAAATGAATATTATTTCTGCACACAGAGAGCCGGATGAGTTGATTACATGGGCAAGGGGCGCAGTGGATGCAGGAATGAAGGTGATGATTGCAGGCGCCGGAATGGCAGCTGCCCTCCCGGGAATGTGTGCAGCCCTTACACCCCTTCCGGTGATTGGTGTACCTCTGGCAGGAAGCAAGCTGGATGGTATGGATGCCGTGTTCTCTATTATGCAGATGCCACCGGGAGTTCCGGTTGCAACAGTAGCCATCGATGGCGCCAAGAATGCAGCAATCCTTGCTGCAAAGATCCTTGCCACATCCGACGAAGAGTTAATGAACAAGTTAGTGGCCTACACACAAGAAATGAAAGAGCAGGTCGTTGCCAAAGACGCTAAACTTCACGAACTGGGATATAAAGAATATATGAAGCAGTAACGAATACAGCCCAGAGATATCGGCGCTTACCAAATATCACGGGACCGTAAAAAAGCGTTGGTACTTAGTGAATGCTGAAAGCATGAACTTAGTATCCACTACGCTTTTTTCCGAGCGAGAGCGTGTCCTGTGATGTTTGTGTGAGCACCCATGTCTCGGAAAATTATATTAGTGTGATTAATAAGTCCTAGTAGTATTTATTAATAGAATTTCTAAAAGAAAAAATGTATAATAGATGTGTTAAAGTACCGTTTTAAGGAGGAAAACAATGGCATTGGATTACAAAAAAGCAGGTGTTGATATTGAGGCTGGTTATGAATCAGTGAAGTTGATGAAGAAGTATGTGAAGGAGACCATGCGTCCTGAGGTGTTAGGGGGACTTGGCGGTTTTTCCGGAGCATTTGATTTGAGTTCTATTAAGGATATGGAGGAGCCGGTGCTCTTGTCTGGTACAGATGGATGCGGAACAAAGGTGAAGCTGGCGTTCCTTATGGATAAGCACGATACCATTGGTATTGATGCCGTTGCTATGTGTGTCAATGACGTGGCATGTGCCGGTGGTGAGCCATTGTTTTTCTTAGATTATATTGCCTGTGGCAAGAACTATCCGGAGAAGATTGCTACCATCGTAAGTGGTGTTGCTGAGGGATGTAAGCAGTCCGGATGTGCCCTTGTTGGTGGTGAGACAGCAGAGCATCCTGGTTTGATGCCGGAGGATGAGTATGATTTGGCTGGTTTCGCTGTGGGTGTTTGCGACAAGAAGGATATCATTACCGGAGAGGAATTGAAGGATGGAGATGTTTTGATTGGTATGGCATCTACAGGTGTTCACTCCAATGGATTCTCTTTGGTACGCAAGATTTTTGATATGACAAAAGAATCTCTCGATACCTATTATGATGAATTGGGCATGACCTTGGGAGAGGCATTAATTGCTCCAACCAGAATTTATGTAAAGGCATTGAAGGTTGTTAAGGATGCAGGTGTTCGCGTGAAGGCTTGTAGCCATATTACAGGTGGCGGTTTCTATGAGAATATTCCACGTATGCTTCCGGAGGGCAAGCGTGCTGTTGTAGAAAAAGACTCATACGAGATTCCGGCAATCTTTAAGTTGATGGCCGAGAAGGGAAATGTTTCCCAGCAGATGATGTATAATACATACAATATGGGTCTTGGCATGATTGTTGCGGTAGATCCAAAAGATGTGGATAAGGCAATGGAGGCAATGAAGTCTGCCGGCGATGTCCCATATGTAGTTGGTAAAATTGTTGACGGCGAAAAGGGCGTTGACTTAGTGTAAGCATGATTCGAGGTACAGATATGTTAAAAATAGCGGTGTTGGTTTCCGGCGGTGGCACGAATTTACAGGCCATTATGGATGCCATTGATGCAGGTAAAATACATAATACAGAGATTTCCGTGGTTATCAGTAATAATCCCGGCGCATACGCTTTGGAGCGTGCCAAGAACAAAGGCATTGAGGCCGTGTGCATTTCTCCAAAGGATTACGACACAAGGGATGAGTTCAATGGGGAATTTCTAAGAAAACTAGATACCTATCAGGTTGATTTGGTGGTATTAGCAGGCTTCCTGGTGGTGATTCCGCCGGAGATGATTGCATCATATCGCAACCGTATCATTAACATACATCCATCCTTGATTCCATCCTTCTGTGGCACGGGCTATTATGGTCTGAAGGTTCACGAAGGGGTATTAGAGCGTGGGGTGAAGGTGACGGGAGCCACCGTACACTTTGTGGATGAAGGAACAGATACCGGTCCCATCATTTTGCAAAAGTCAGTTGAAGTCCAGCAGGGTGATACGCCCAAGGCATTACAGCAGCGCGTCATGGAACAGGCGGAGTGGCAGATTTTGCCACAGGCAATTGATTTGATTGCAGCAGGCAAGGTTTCTGTGGTAGATGGCAAGGCAGTGATTGCAGATTAGGAGGAAAATTCATGAAGGTATTAGTTGTAGGTAGTGGTGGACGTGAGCATGCCATTTGTATGAGCGTTGCTAAGAGCCCTAGAGTAGATAAGATTTATTGTGCACCGGGAAATGCCGGAATCGGACAGATTGCAGAGTGTGTTTCTATCGGAGCAATGGAATTTGATAAACTAGTGGCATTTGCCAAGGAGAAGGAAATTGACTTTACCATCATTGGTATGGATGATCCGTTGGTGGGAGGTGTTGTTGACGCCTTTGAGGCAGAGGGACTGAAGGTATTCGGACCTAGAAAGAATGCGGCAATTTTAGAGGGTAGTAAGGCTTTCTCTAAGGATTTAATGAAGAAATATAACATTCCAACTGCAGGGTATGAGAACTTTGATGACCCCCAGAAGGCGCTTGCCTACATAGAAACAGCTAAGATGCCTATCGTGTTAAAGGCAGACGGCTTGGCTCTTGGTAAGGGTGTTTTGATTTGCAATACCAAGGAAGAGGCCATAGAAGGCGTAGCTTCCATTATGCAGGAAAAGAAATTTGGCGATGCGGGAAATACCATGGTCATCGAAGAGTTTATGACAGGCCGCGAAGTATCGGTTCTTTCCTTTGTGGATGGCAAGAACATTCAGATTATGAGCAGTGCTCAGGATCACAAGAGAGCCGGGGATGGTGATACAGGACTCAACACCGGTGGAATGGGAACCTTTTCCCCAAGTCCGTTTTATACAAAGGAAGTGGATGAATTCTGCAAGAAATACATCTATCAGGCAACGGTTGATGCTATGGCAGCTGAGGGTAGAGAGTTTAAGGGCGTTATCTTCTTTGGCTTGATGCTGACAGAGGAAGGACCTAAGGTTCTTGAGTACAATGCCAGATTTGGTGACCCGGAGGCACAGGTTGTTCTTCCCAGAATGAAGAATGACATTATAGATGTGATGGAGGCCTGTGTTGACGGAACCTTAGACCAGATTAACCTGGAGTTTGAAGACAATGCTGCCGTTTGTGTGGTACTTGCCTCTGAGGGATATCCGGTGGCTTACGAAAAGGGATTTGAGATTACCGGATTTGATCAATTTGACAACAAGGACTATTTCTGCTTCCATGCCGGAACTGCTTTAAATGAGGCAGGTAAGATTGTGACAAACGGTGGTCGCGTCTTGGGCATTACCGCCAAGGGATCAGATTTGAAGGATGCCAGAGCAAAGGCATACAATGCAACAAACTGGATTGATTTTGAGAATAAGTATATGCGCCATGATATCGGAAAGGCCATTGACGAGGCCTAAGGATTGGATTGGGTAAGTACAAAGGAGGAGTCGATATGAAAATACTAGTAGTAGATGATGCGTCTTTCGTACGTATGGCTCTGGGCCAGATCTTAATGGAAGATGGTCACGAGATTGTTGGGGAAGCCGCAGACGGAGTTGAGGCTATCGAGAAATACAAACTCCTAAAGCCTGACCTTGTTACCATGGACATTACTATGCCGGTGATGGGTGGAATTGATTCCCTCAAGGGGATTATTCAGTTTGATCCCAATGCCAAGGTTATTATGTGTTCTGCCATGGGACAGCAGGAATTTGTTTTCCAGGCCATTGAAGCGGGAGCTCTTGACTTTATCGTAAAGCCATTTGACAAGGAGCGCATCAAGGAGGCTATCCGTAAGTACAGATAATTGGGGAATTTTTTATGAAAGTATT
Organism: uncultured Roseburia sp.; assembly: GCA_946002055.1. Classification (GTDB taxonomy): domain Bacteria; phylum Bacillota; class Clostridia; order Lachnospirales; family Lachnospiraceae; genus Pararoseburia. Next base: position 22,796 of record CAMFYL010000012.1, on the reverse strand, counting down.
GGAAAAGGAAGTTGACACGGTAGAGGAGCAGGGAGTTTTGCTCTCCTATGTGAATTGGACAAAGGAATTTGAAGAAATTCGTGATTTCTGCCGGAATATCGGTGGAACCCTGGCTGTTTACACCCGGGATAAAGAAATGGTGCAGACACCCATCAGAGATATTTTGTACGTTGAGGCCGTGGGAGATTTGGTATTCTGTTATACGTCAGATGATGTATATGAGGTGAAATCCCGCCTGTATCAGCTACAGGAACAGTTGGAGAAATTTCGCATTGTACGAGGATCTAAATCTGTGTTAATCAATATTTATCATATTGTATCTGTGCGCCCGGCCCTGAATGGAAGATTATATGCCAAGATGGAAAATGGGGAAGAGATTTTGATTACAAGAAGCTATGCCAAGGGAATGATGGAGGAAATCAATGAAGGAATTTGATCCAATAAGAGAATTTATCTTTGATTACATAACGGTAGTGGCTGAGAATACCTTATCTATTGCGGTGGTGGGAAGCCTGTTTGCCAGAGACGTTCAGATTTCGTTTATGCATTTCTTCTTGCCATTTGGACTGGCTTTGGTGTGTATGCTGCCGTGCCTGCCCACCTATTTTATCGAAGATTTAACCATAAAACAGATTATGGTACAACGATTTGTGGAATGGATTGTTCTTGAGGTGGCAATTATCTGGGTGGTGCATTTCCTCTTTGGAGACAGAGTAGGAGAAGTTGTATACATCGTCGTATTTTTCTCTGTAATCTTCTTTGAAGTATTATCTTATGTGATTAAGTGGTATTTGGAAAAGGGGGAGGCAGATCGAGTAAACGATGCCTTGAAGAAACTCCGGGAAAAAAGATAACATAAAAAACGCTGTAGAGGGATGCTCTGCAGCGTTTTTTTGCCTATTTAAACTGATTTTTCTTTGGGTCGTAAATGTAATCAATGGCTTTTAAGCGATTGATCAAATCCTCTTTATTTACATCCTCTGCCTGACAAAAAGCATCTAAGCTTTCGTAACGGTCTCGAAGATTTGTGTTAACTACGCTGAGTAGCATAACGGAATCCAATGGCAAATTCATATTACTTTTCCTCCATAGAATGAAAGATTTTTACTAATATAGGATATAAAATTGTGGCGATAATGACACCGAAAATACCCTGTACAATGTTAAATGGAATGCCGCTTGCCGATGCAGTGATGCCTGCTGTGAGGCTTGCGGTGCTGAACTTTCCACCGGTGGAAACAGCCAGCATAAAAATTTCAAATAAGAAGTATCCCATAACCATAAAGGCTTCTCCCACAGTTCCTGCAATAATGACAGGAGCAACTTTTCCAAGAACCTTTTTCAAACTCTTAAAGAGAACACAGGCAATAAAGGCTGTGAAGAACTTGATGATAAAGGTTGCAGGTGCATAACTTAAGTATCCGCTAAATAAATCGGCAAGCATAGAACCCAGCCCGGCGGCGAAGCTACCATACCAAGGACCCAGCAATAATCCGGAGAGAAGCACGATGGCATCTCCCGGATGAATGTAGCCCATAGTTGGAGTTGGTAACTTGATGATCATTGTTGCCACGCAGGTAAGTGCAGCAAACAGTGCTGTGAAAATTATGTTCTTTGTATTCATATCTTTTTCTCCTTAGTTTACCCTTAATAGGCAACATTATACCTATTTCGTGTACGAAAGGGAAGATGTATTTTAGAAAAAACACAAATTATGTGGTTTCCGTGTTTTCAAAAGGAGTTTTGAATGATAGAATATTGATGAAAATAAGAAAATCACAGAAAGGGAAAAGATATGTTTGGTTTTGGACAGTTAATTGACATTCTAAAAAAAGATCCTAAGAAAATCGTATTCACAGAGGGAACAGATCCTCGTATCTTAGAGGCATCATCTCGTTTGTTGGCTAGTAATTTCCTTCATCCAATCCTTGTGGGTAACCCGGCAGAGATTGAGGCTGAAGCTGAGAAGAGCGGATTTAATATTCGCGGTGCAGAAATCATTGACCCGGCAAACTTTGACAGAATGGATGAGATGGTTGAGATGTTCTGCGAACTTAGAAAGAGCAAGGGTGTTACACCTGAGCAGGCTCGCGAAGTATTGAGCCAGGCGAATTATTTCGGAACAATGCTTGTTAAGATGGGACTTGCTGACTCACTTTTGGGAGGGGCTACTTACTCTACAGCAGATACAGTACGTCCTGCACTTCAGTTGATTAAGACGAAGCCGGGTAACAGCATCGTATCCTCATGCTTTATCTTGGTTCGTCCATCAGCTACCGGTGAAAACGAAGTACTTGCAATGGCAGATTGTGCTATCAACATTAAGCCTACAGAGGACGAGCTTGTTGAGATTGCCGGAGAGACAGCTGAGTGTGCTCGTATCTTTGGTATCGATCCACAGGTTGCATTCTTAAGCTACTCTACTCTTGGCTCCGGTAAGGGCGAGGATGTAGACAAGATGCGCAATGCAGCAGCTAAGGCAAAGGAGAAATACCCTAACCTTCCAATCGAAGGTGAGATTCAGTTTGACGCAGCAGTTTCTCCAAGAGTTGCCCGTACAAAGTGCAAGGGATCTGAAGTGGCTGGTCACGCCAATACCTTTGTATTCCCTGACATCAACGCCGGTAACATCGGTTACAAGATTGCTCAGAGACTTGGTAACTTCGAAGCATACGGTCCGATTCTTTTGGGACTGAATGCACCAATTAACGATTTGTCAAGAGGATGTAACGCCGCAGAAGTTTATTCTATGGCCATCATCACAGCTGCTTTGGCATAACATATTTTTACATAGTATTACGAAAGAAGACCAGACAAGAATAGAGCACAAAGGATTTGTGCCCTCTTGTCTGGCTTTTTTGTGAAAGGAGAATTGGATGGAAGCAACAAAAAAAGCATATTTGGAAGAGCTGGGGGTGAATCTTGAGGAGACGCTGCCGCGTTTTCTGGATTCGGAGGATTTTTACCTGCGTCTGTTGGCGAAGCTGGTAAACGGAACCTATATGCAGGATGTGGAAGAGGCCTTGGCAAGGGAGGACTATGAGGCGGCATTTCGAGCCATTCATTCCTTGAAGGGTGCCAGTGCAAATCTTGGGCTAAATGGTTTATTTGAAGAGACGCAACCTTTGACAGAGGAACTTAGGAACCCGCCTTACAACAGGAAGGATATCGAGAAATATTTGTCCCGGGTAAAGAAAACCTTTGATGATGATGTGGCCGTACTAAAAAAGGTGATAGCCTAGAGGAACCCGCAAAGAGAAAGTGGCATATAGTAAGGAAGAAAAGCCTTTGAGGTAAATCTATGGAAGTAGATTTGACAACGGGAAACAGTATAGGCTCCTCAGGTGAATTGTCTGTGGAGATTTTTGGCAGAGACACAGGAGAACCTTTGCCGGGTGCTACGGTCTCTATTTACAATGCCACAGACGGCAGCCTAATACGTACCTTTACAGCGGATGAAGCAGGACAGATTCCTTTGCTACGCTTACAGTCACCGCCGTTGGAGTACAGCTTGGAGCCGGGGGCAGCCCAGCCATACAGTCAGTACAATATCACAGTGCAGGCGGCGGGATACGAACCGCTGGAAATCATAGATGCTGAGGTGTTTCCGGATCAGTTGGCGCTTCAGCCAATCCTTCTTAACCCATTGGCGGGAGAGACGCCGGTGGAAGAAGAAATTGTGGTTCCGGGAAACACACTGTTTGTTCCATCCACGCCTAAGGTTCCGGAAGCTGAGATAAAGCCTGTGACAGAGACGGGAGAAATTGTCCTCAGTCGGGTGGTAATACCGGAGTACGTTGTAGTGCATGACGGAGTACCCTCCAATCGAGATGCCAAAAACTATTATGTAACCTATCGGGATTATATAAAAAATGTGGCATCCAGCGAAATATATGCCACCTGGCCGGATGCGGCAATCAGAGCCAATGTACTTGCCATTATGTCTTTTACACTCAACAGGGTGTACACGGAATGGTACAGGGGAAAGGGGTATGATTTTACTATCACATCCTCCACCGCCTACGATCAGAAATGGTCCTATGGCCGAACCGTTTTTGAATCCATTTCCCAGATTGTGGATGAGATGTATACCAACTATCTCTCCCGGCCAAATGTGCGACAGCCTATCCTTACCCAGTACTGTGACGGCAAAAATGTCACCTGTCCCAACTGGATGAGTCAGTGGGGATCCAAAAACTTGGCAGATCAGGGACTTCGCACCATTGAGATTTTGCGGTATTATTATGGTAATGATATGTTCATTAACACAGCGGAGGAGATTAGCGGGATACCAAGTTCTTATCCCGGAGAACTGGGCATTGGTTCCTCGGGAAGTAAGGTGCGACAGCTTCAGGAGCAGTTAAATGCCATTTCCCGCAACTACCCCGCAATTCCCAGGGTAAATGAGGACGGCGTGTATGGCCCTCTTACGGCAGAGTCCGTGGAGGAATTCCAATCGATCTTCGGTCTGCCCATAACAGGTGCCATAGATTACCGCACATGGTATAAGATATCTCAGATTTACGTTGGGGTAACAGGAATAGCAGAACTATAGAAAAGAGGAAGAACCGTGGCAAAATGGTTACAGTATACAAAGAGAGCAGATTTTAAAGGCATAGGTGAGCATCTGGGCGTAGATCAGGTGATTGCCAGAATTATGGTAAATCGGGGTTTGGACAGTGAAGAACAGATGCAAATCTTTCTGCACCCGGATCACAAGCAACTCTTAGATGGGGGAACAATGAAGGACATGGCGAAAGCTGTGTCCTTGTTAAGGGATGCCATTTTACAGGGCAAACACATTCGCGTGGTGGGGGATTATGATATTGATGGTGTACAAGCCACATATATTTTACATCAGGGACTGTTACATTGTGGCGCCAAAGTAAGTTACAGTATTCCCCACCGGGTGACAGACGGCTATGGTATCAACGAATCCATTATTGAATCTTGTGTGAATGACGGTGTGGATGTGGTGATTACCTGCGATAACGGTATTGCAGCCAGAGAGCCCATTGCCATGGCAAAGGAGGCAGGTCTTACGGTGATTGTGACGGACCATCATGAGATTCCTTACGAGATATGCCATGGAGAACGCAAATATCTGCTGCCGCCGGCAGATGCTATTGTAAATCCCAAGCAGGAGAACTGTGCATATCCATTTAAGAATTTGTGTGGTGCCGCTGTTGCCTGGAAGGTGATTGGACAGCTATTTTCAGCTATGGATATGCCGGCTTCTGACAGTGATGTGTTTTTGGAAAATGCTGCTTTTGCAACGGTAGGGGATGTGATGGAGCTACAGGGGGAGAATCGCACCATTGTGTCTCTGGGATTGCACCAGCTACAGCACACCAAAAATATTGGCATGGAAACATTGATCAAGCGATGTGGTCTGGAGGGAAAGACCTTGGGAGCATATCACATTGGATTTGTGCTGGGACCTTGTATCAATGCCAGCGGACGATTGGATTCTGCCACCAAGTCTTTGGAATTGTTGGAGGCGAAAGATACCATGACGGCAGCGGCTTTGGCAGAGCAGTTGGTTTCTCTTAATGAAGAGAGAAAGGTGATGACAGAGCGGGGAGTCCAGTGGGCTGTGGACATAGTTGAGAAGAATCTCAACAATGACAAAGTGCTTGTCATCTATTTGCCGGGAGTCCACGAAAGCATTGCGGGGATTATTGCCGGGAGAATTCGTGAACGCTTCGAGAAGCCAACCTTTGTGCTGGTGGATGGTGAACAGGAAGAGGGCTTGAAAGGCTCCGGTCGATCAGTGGAGGCATTTTCTATGTATGAGGAAATGTGTAAGTGTCAGGAGCTGTTTTCAAAGTTTGGCGGTCATCCTATGGCAGCGGGTTTGTCTATGCCAAAGGAGAATCTGGAGAGCTTTCGGGAGAAGATAAATGAGAATTCATCCCTTGGGGAAGAGGATCTGCAAAAGGTGGTACACATTGATGTTCCTGTGCCGTTTTCCTATCTCAATATGTCCTTAATAGAACAGCTTGATTTGTTAGAGCCCTTTGGTAATGGCAACAGCAAGCCTGTTTTTGCCCAGAAGAATGTTACCTTTTCCCAGGTGAAGGCCATAGGGAAGCAGGGACAGTTTTACAAGGCGGTGGCAAAAGGCGAAGATGGGTTTACAGTGGACGCCCTTTATTTTGGCCCTCAGGATTTGTGGAAGCAGTGTATGGAGAAATCCGACACCTTTATGATTACCTATTATCCCCAGATCAATACCTTTGGAAACAGGGAGCAGATTCAGATTGTGATTACTGATATTTGCGTATAAAACAATATGTTCAAATTTTATATCATGTATGTTCAAATTTTATATCAATGATTGCATAATACTACAAAAAAATGTAAAATAGTTGGTGTACACTTACCGTGACAGGGAGATAGATATATCTTTTGTCAGAATGTGTAAGTGTAGAATGGAGGGATGTGCTGACATGTTTCATAGCAAAGAAGTGAAGCAGCAGCTTGAACAGGCCTGTCAGATAAAAGCCCAGTCACAGGAGTATGTGCGAGTTTTAGGTACAGCCACCAAGAAAGTGGCTCAGGCGCAAGTGGAAATTGACCAGTTAGGTATGAGCGCTACTAAGATGGACCGGAGTCTCACGAAAGTGGTGGATTTTGCCAGAGATACAGAAGAAACCATGGATAAAGCAACAGAAGCTTTAGACCATATGGAACAAAAGATATCAGAGGCAAAGGGATACACAGGAAGACTTTGCGAGGCATACGAAGAGGGAATGGAGTTTGCCGGCAAACAGCAGGAGGCGCTGTGCCAATTGCAGGAGCAGAGCAAACACTATACCGGTCTGTCCAAATCTTTGGCAGAGCTTTCCGACAGGGAGCGCAACCAGGTGGAAAGCATCATTTCGGATGTGGAGCAGATGCATTCCTTTGATGGCACCATTCGCACCTTGGCGTTACAGGCAGCAATTGATGCCGGCAGGTTAGGAGAGGCAGGCACACCTTACATACAGACAGCGGAGGAGATTCGCTCCTTGGCGTCAGAATTTGCAAATCGCACGGAACAGGTGACGGAGAAGATACAACACCTATTAGAAGAGTATCAGGAGATGGATCGTCAGATTCACAGCTTTATTTCCCTTCTCAAGGACAATAATATGTCGCTGGGAAAGCTTGCCGGGGAGGCCAGGCGAGAGTGCCAAAAAGAATCTGTAGATGCCAAGGAGCTAAAGCGTCAGCTGGATGATGTGGCAGAGGGATATGGAGATTTACAGGAGACCATATCATCAGGTCGTAATCGTCAGGAGCAGATTATGCTGGAGATGGAGAGCATCGGTTCTTGTTATATGGAGCAGCAGGACAGCACAGGTAAGATGGAAGAAATCATTGGTGATATGAAACTGATGTTTTCGCAGATAGATATTCACAATGAAAATGTGTAAATAATGAACAAAGGGGAGACAAAAATGGTAACAAAGCAGGAGTATCAATTCAAATCAGCAGATCAGGTATCTAATATTCACTGTGTCAAGTGGATGCCGGAGGAACAGCCGGTGGCAGTACTACAGATTGTTCATGGTATGGTAGAATACATTGAACGCTATGAAGCCTTTGCAGAGTTTATGTGTGACAAGGGATTTGTTGTAGTTGGCCATGATCACATTGCCCACGGTGGCTCTGTGGCAAGTGAGGAAGAGTGGGGAATCGTTCATGTAAAGCATCCTTCCGATGTTATGGCAGAGGATATCTACACTCACTATAAGAAGACAAAGGAAGAGTATCCGGAACTTCCATACTTTATCTTAGGTCACAGTATGGGATCTTATATGACTCGTAAGTGTCTTTGCCTTAAGGCTAAGGAAATGGAGGATTTGGACGGAGCTATTATTATGGGTACCGGTACAGAACCAAATCTTACCATCAACATGGGACTGGCAGTAATTAACACATTGGCACTTTTCCGCTCTGATAAGCATCGCAGCACAATGGTAAGGGATATGACCTATGGTGCACCATATAAGCGCTATGATTGTACCGGTGCAACACCGGACAACAGCTGGTTAACAAAGGATGTGGAGATTGTTAAGAAGTATTACAGCGATCCAAGATGCACCTTTGTATTCTCCTTGGGAGCGTATCGTGGCTTGGTAGAATCTACCAAGTTTGACAACAATATGGACAATATCGCTAAGATGAAGAAGGATTTGCCAATTTTCTTCGTATCCGGTGCGGATGACCCTGTTGGTAACTGTGGTAAGGGTGTACAGCAGGCTTATGACAAGTTTGAGGCTGCCGGTATGCAGGATTTGTCTATTAAGCTGTATGAGGGAGACCGTCACGAGATTTTGAACGAGCTTGACAGAGAGACGGTATATCAGGACATTTACAACTGGATTAAGTCTAAGATGATGTAATACATACAATACAAAAAACTCTGAAAGGATGGGATACATCTTTTCAGAGTTTTTTATTTACACTTTTTTACTTAAGAAAGCCCAGAATTTTTTGAGAGGCTTCAAGTCCCCTTGAATTTCTTCTACCTTCAATCGATTCTCTTCGGAGAAGCCCACTAACATATCGTGATTTGCCTCTGACAAGTAATCGATGATACCGTCAATGTCCGACTTGATATTCTTAGGACAATGGATGTATTGCCGTTTGTTTGCTGTAATGTGCAAGGTGTAGGAAATACTGAAGTGGTGCCACAGGAATTTGTGGAGAGTGGAATACTTGTAAATCCATATCATCTCACTAATGGGCACAATGGCAACACCATACTTGGAAGTCTCTATAAAATAATGCTCTGTAATGAACATATCCTCTGTTGCAAGCTGTGGCAAGGTGGCCAGCTCCTCCTCTGCCTGTGCCAGAATCTGACTTGGCTTGCCGTAGTGGTGGAGCCTCTGACAGGGTGAAGAAATCTGTGGCCAAATGGAATACAACAGATAGATGATGACAGAACAAAACGCATAAAAACCTGTGGCAAAATATACTGTTAAAAACAAGGTTGTTGAAAAATCCTCCGCGTCCGGCTGGGAAATCATATAAGGTGAAATGGTGGATGCGATGCCACTTGCGGACCAGGATAAATCCTTGGCCAGATTGTCGTACAGTTTGTTCACTGCGTTGGAACGATATAGGATTTTCCCGCGAATGGAAATATTCTCAATCTCCGGCAGTCCCTGTTGACAGGATTCCGGTGAGAGCAAAACCACAACGCAATCATCCCCAACGGTGGTGTAATAGTAGTATCCGACTGTGGAATCCAGCCAGCGCTTGGTATAGCCGGTGAAATATAAATGGCCCAAATCAATGTGAATATAATTCTCATTGCTCTTATACTGCTTGGCCAGGTCGCAATCCTTTTCCATACGAGGCGGTAAAACCATAGACCCTATGGGGTAGAAAAAAGCTATGATTAGAAGCAATGCCAAGTAAATAAGGGGAGCGACTAATTTATGTTTGTAATAAGCACGAATGTGCCTGCTGATGTAATGGTCCAAATTTGGTGTCATAAGCTCTCCTGATGCACAAACAATCTCAATTCTCAACTTTCTTTCAGTATAAGTGTTGAGGTGGAAATAATCAAGTTTGCATTTGACGGTAAATGTGGTAGTATATCATAAGGAAAAACTTGGTTTTAAGGGGGAAAAATGGCGTCTTACGAAAGTTTTGCACAGGTGTATGATTTATATATGGATAATGTTCCCTATGACGCTTGGTGTCATAATTTGCTCACCTTGTTGGAAGAATATCATATACCCAAGGGCCTGGTAGCAGAGCTTGGATGTGGTACAGGAAAGATGACCCGTCTTTTGGCCCGCGAGGGATTTGACATGATTGGCATCGATAATTCCTATGATATGCTGGGAATTGCCATGGAACAGGGACCGGCTGATATCCTGTATCTCTGTCAGGATATGCAGGCCTTTGAATTGTATGGAACTGTTGCGGCTGTGGTAAGCGTCTGCGATTCCATAAATTACTTACCAACCCCGGAGGATCTTAAGCAGGTGCTGAAACTGGTGAACAATTATCTGGACCCGGATGGGATATTCATCTTTGACGTGAACACAGAGTATAAGTACAGAGAGATTTTGGGAGACAATGTATTTGCCGAAAATCGAGAGCATGGCAGTTTTATCTGGGAAAATGAATACGACGAGAAGAGTCGCATCAATGCCTATGAGTTAACCCTTTACATTGAAAATGAAGATGGTGAGACTTACTCTCGCTACGCAGAAGAGCATTTTCAGAGGGCATTTTCTCTGGAGGAAATCAAAAAAGCAATCAGCGAAAGTGGTATGGCTTTTGTGGAAGCAATGGATGTGGATACCATGGAATCCATCAGTGATACCACAGAGCGCATGTATATCATATGTAAAGAACAAGGGAAGGAAGCGTTATAAATGTCAGATTATATTGTAAGAGCAACAGCGGCAGATGATGCCATTCGTGCCTTTGCTATCACATCCAAGGAAATGGTAGAGGAGGCTAAGAATCATCACAATACAAGCCCGGTGGTAACGGCAGCGCTGGGCAGAATGCTATCAGCGGCAGCTATGATGGGCGTGATGATGAAGGGTGAGGATGATATGCTCACACTTCAGATTCAGGGAAGCGGTCCCATGAAGGGAATTACTGTCACAGCAGATGCAAAGGGCAATGTGAAGGGCTTTCCGAATGTGGCAGATGTTATGCTGCCTCCCAATAAGGATGGCAAGCTGGATGTGGGGGGAGCCATCGATCTTGGAATCCTTCGGGTCATTAAGGATATGGGACTTAAGGAGCCTTATGTGGGCACCGTTCCACTTCAGACAGGCGAGATCGCAGAGGATTTGACCTACTACTTTGCAACCAGTGAGCAGGTGCCCTCTTCGGTGGGCTTAGGCGTGCTGATGAACAAGGATAACACCGTGGCTCAAGCTGGTGGGTTTATCATTCAACTTATGCCGTTTACCTCGGATGAGGTGATTGATAAGCTTGAGAGCAACATCAAGGATTTGCCATCTGTTACTGCTATGTTGTCAGAGGGCAAGACACCGGAGAAAATCTTAGAGACTGTTTTGGATGGTTTCGAAATTACCATTCACGATACCATTGAGACAGGTTTTCATTGTGACTGCTCCGCAGAGCGTGTAGAGAGAAGTCTTTGCAGTCTTGGTGAGGAAGATGTGAAAGATATTATTGCAGAGGGCAAACCCATCGAGGTAAAATGCCAGTTCTGCAACAAAGCATATAACTATACCGTGGAAGAGTTGGTGGAACTTCGCAAGCAGAAATAAGGAGAGTAGCATGAAGGACGGATTCATTAAGGTGGCGTCCATTACCCCTCAGGTGAGAGTGGCGGATGTGACATACAATGTCAATGAAATAGCAGCGCATATGACAGAAGCAGAGGCCCATGGCGCTAAGATTGTGGTATTTCCGGAACTTGCCATTACAGGATATACCTGTGGAGATCTGTTTTATCAGGATACTCTGCTGAAAAGGGCCAAAGAGGGGCTTCTTACTTTGGCAGCGCTTACAGAAGATTTGGATGCTATCTTTTTTGTGGGACTTCCACTGGTTTGGGATAGCAAAATATATAATGTGGCAGCAGTGCTTCACAGGGGAGATGTTCTTGGCTTGATTCCCAAGACCCATCTTCCTGTGTATGCAGAGTTTTATGAGGCAAGACAATTTACACCGGGCATGGAAGCGTGTGTGGAAGTGATGCTGGCTGAAGATTATTTCGTGCCTATGGGAACGAGACAGATGTTTCGTTGCAGCAACATGCCGGAGCTTGTGATTGCAGCAGAGATTTGTGAGGACCTTTGGTCTCCATGTCCACCAAGCGTTGGTCACTGTGTGCATGGTGCCACGGTAATGGTGAACCTTTCTGCCAGCGATGAAGTGACAGGAAAGAGCTCTTATCGCAGAGATTTGGTGGTGGGGCAGTCTGCAAGACTTTACTGCGGATATATTTACACAAGTGCAGGGGAAGGGGAATCTACCCAGGATGTGGTATACTCAGGCCACAACATAATTGCGGAAGCAGGAAGCTTACTAGAGGAGAGCGTTCTCTTTTCTACCGGATGCATTATGACAGAACTTGATGTGAAGAAGCTGAGTGCGAGAAGAAAGGGTATGTCCACCTTTGCCATTGCACGGGATGATTCTTATTTGGTAACGGATTTTTCTCTGGACGAAACACAGACGCAGATTACCAGATTTATTGATAAGGCACCATTTGTGCCATCCAATGCAGCCACACTTGAGAAGCGCTGTGAAGAGATTTTAGATATTCAGTCTATGGGATTAAAGAAACGTTTGGCCCATACACATTGCAAAAAAGCCGTAGTTGGTATTTCCGGTGGGTTGGATTCTACATTGGCGCTGCTTGTGACAGTGCGGGCATTTGATATGCTACATCTAGATCGAAAGGGCATTATTGCCGTGACTATGCCGGGATTTGGCACCACAGACCGCACATACAATAACGCTGTGTCTATGATTTCAGAATTGGGAGTTACTTTTAAGGAGATTTCCATCAAGCAGGCTGTGGAGGTTCATTTTTCAGACATTGGTCAGCCGGCGGGGGTTCACGATGTGACTTATGAGAATTCCCAGGCCAGAGAGAGAACCCAGATTCTTATGGATATCGCCAATATGGAAAATGGAATGGTGATTGGAACCGGGGATATGTCAGAGCTTGCCCTAGGCTGGGCAACCTACAACGGTGATCATATGTCTATGTATGGAGTGAATGCCTCTGTGCCAAAGACCTTGGTTCGCCATTTGGTTAGCTATTATGCAAGCCATTGCTGCGAAGGTACCTTATCAGAGGTGCTTTACGATGTGCTGGATACCCCGGTATCTCCAGAACTATTGCCACCAGAGGATGGCAAGATTTCCCAGAAGACAGAGGAACTGGTAGGTCCATATGAGTTGCACGATTTCTTCTTATATTATTTGATGCGATACGGCTGTGAGCCATCTAAGACCTATCGTTTGGCGAAAATTGCATTTGCAGGCGAGTATGATGATACAACCATTTTGAAATGGTTGAAGACCTTCTATCGCCGTTTCTTTACACAGCAGTTTAAGCGTTCCTGTTTGCCGGATGGTCCGAAGGTGGGAACGGTTAGCTTGTCTCCAAGAGGAGATTTACGTATGCCATCGGATGCTGCCGTAAGTATTTGGATGGAAGAGATAGAGAAATTAGAGGAGAGTAGTCATGAAAAAGTTGAGTAAGAAATTTTGGATTATTTCCGGAAGCGTTCTCGGGGTACTTGTGGTTGCCTTTGTGGGACTTGGTTTTTATTTTGAAAATCATTTCTTCTTGAGAAGCACCGTAAATGGTGTATCCAGCTCCGGTGCGTCAGCAGCTGTTATGGAGCGGCGTCTGACAGAGGCGGCTAAGGGCTATCAAATGACCCTGGTGGAGGCGGATGGTAAGAAGGAAATTCTCACCACCAATGAACTTGGGATGGAAGTGCATATAAAGCAGGAACATTTACAAAATATGATTAATGATCAGAATGGTTTCCTTTGGGTGCATAATCTTATCACGGGAAATGACTATGTGAGTCGGGACTTGGTGAGCTGTGATATCAATGCCATCAAGAAAAGGGTAAGCAGATTGTCCTGTGTCACCGACAAAAACCCCATTAAGACAAAGAACGCCAACGTGGTATATCGCTCCGGAGAGTTTGTCATTGTGGATGAGGTCTACGGCACAGAACTGAATCAGAATGATTTGGCAGGCAAGGTTTATCGTGCCGCTCTTTCATTGAAAAAGGAATTGAACTTAAGGGATGCTGCCTGCTATAAGCAGCCAAAATATACAAAAGACAGCAAAGAAATCAAAGAGCTGAAAAAAACCTTGAACAAGTACTTGGCAACGGAGGTGGTTTATAAGGTGGGCTCTGCCACAGAGAAGATTCCCACAGAGACCATCGGTTCATGGCTATCCGGTAACGATAAGTTAAAACCAGCCTTTGATGAGGAGGCCATGGAGGCTTTCGTTGCAAAGATGAGTAAGAAATACGACACCTATGGTCAGCCAAAAACATTGGCTACCCAGTATGGTGTGACGGTGACGGTGCCGGGTGGAAATTACGGATGGCGCATTGATAAAGCAGGAGAAGTGGCTCAGCTTAAGGAAGACATTGCATCCGGCAAGAAGGTGACCCGGGATTTTACATACCAGTACAAGGCTGCCAGCAGAGAAGGCAACGATTATGGTAACAGCTATGTGGAAATCAATAAGACAGCCCAGCACGTTTATTTGGTAATCAATGGAGCAGTTGTGATGGATACCCCAATGGTGTCCGGAAAGAATGTTCCGGAGCATGATACCCCAACAGGGGCATTTCGCATTACATATTGTGAAAAAGGCGCAACCTTGCGCGGACCGGGATATTGTACAAAAGTAGCATATTGGATGCCATTTAACGGTGATATCGGGCTTCACGATGCCACCTGGCAGAAAGCCTTTGGCGGAGCAAGATATAAGGAGGGTTATGGCTCTCATGGATGCGTTAATCTTCCATTATCCGCAGCCGGAACCATCTTTAGTTACGTTTCCACAGGATTCCCGGTGTTGATGTACGATCTTCCGGGAACTGAGACGGTGGACACTCTGGCAAGACAGTCTGCTGAGAATTGTAAAAATGCCATCAATGCCATTGGCGGGGTAAATGGAAACAGTGGCGCAGCCATTGGAGCGGCAAGAGGTGCATACGATGCTCTTACAGATTCTGCCAAGAGCTGTGTAGATAATTATCAGGTACTGCTGGATGCCGAAGCAGCATACGCTAATATTATGGCGGCCAATGCCCAGGCCATGGAACAGGCGAAGGCACAGGCAGAGGCCAAGGCGGTTATGGATATGATTGACGCCATTGGAGTAGTGGATGGCACAGTAGGTATTTCAGTGGTTACACAAAACGTTACAGATGCAGAAACGGCATATAATGCATTGTCTGCACAGGCGAAGCAGTATGTGACCAACTATGATGCATTGGTACAAGCAAGACAGAAGTTAAATGCTTTGTTACAACCATAGGGGCAATGACACAAATAGGAGATGGTGATATGAGTTCATGGGAAGCATATGTGCGTAAGGTAGTTCCTTATGTACCGGGAGAACAACCAAAACAAAAAGATATTATCAAGCTAAATACAAACGAGAATCCTTATCCCCCTGCACCCGGCGTGGAAAAGGTATTAAGGGATTTTTCGGCGGATGAGCTTCGACTATATCCGGACCCTGAAATTCGCGATTTGGTGGATGCCATTGCAGAACAAAAGGGATTGGCATCCAATCAGGTATTTGTGGGTGTGGGCTCAGACGACGTTTTGGCTATGGCATTTCTTACCTTTTTTGGAAGCCAAAAGCCGGTGCTTTTCCCAGACATCACTTATTCCTTTTATGATGTATGGGCAGAATTATTTCGCATACCATATGAAGTACAGCCACTAGATGAAAACTTCTCTATTGTGGCATCTGATTATTGCAAGGCAAATGGTGGAATTGTCATTCCAAATCCAAATGCACCTACAGGCGTGGAGGAGCCGGATGGTGTGTTAGAAGAAATTATCCGCAACAATCCGGATTCTATTGTGATTATTGATGAAGCCTATGTGGATTTTGGCGCAAAAAGTGTTTTGCCTTTGATTGACACATATGATAATCTGCTGGTGGTACAGACCTTTTCAAAGTCCCGCTCCATGGCGGGAAGCCGTATTGGCTTTGCTATGGGAAATCCAAAGCTTATTCAATATCTGAATGATTGCAAGTATTCCTTTAACTCCTATACTATGGACCGTCTTACCATTTTGCTTGGAAAAGCAGCTGTGGAGGATCAGGCATACTTTAGTGAGCAGGTGGAGCGGATTATAGACACCAGAGAATGGACCAAGAAGCAGTTACAAGAACTTGGATTTACCATGCCGGACTCTAAGGCGAACTTTGTTTTTGCCAGTCATAAGCGTGTAGATGCAAAGACGATCTTTGAGGAACTGAAGCAGCGGGGCATTTTTGTTCGTTACTTTAACAAGCCTCGCATTGATAACTGCCTGAGAATTACCATAGGAACCAATCAGGAGATGGAAGCCTTGGTGGCAGCGTTAAAGGAAATTATTAATCAATAAGATAATATAAGGAGTTATTTTTATGGAATCATTAGTACAGTTGTTTTCCTCCACTTTGGGACAGTATGTGTCAGAGGAAGTGGTAGTTTTCATTATTTCTATGTGCCCGTTTTTGGAGTTACGAGGCGGACTTTTGGCAGCATCCCTGCTAAAGGTTCCCATCCTTAAGGCAATTCCAATCAGTATTATTGGAAATATTATTCCAATCCCATTTATTCTTTTCTTTATCAGAGCAATTTTTGCATGGATGAAAAAGTTTAAGATGTTCCGTGGACTTATTGAGCGTTTGGAGAAGCGCGCCATGTCAAAGAGTGGCAAGGTGACACAGTATGAATTTATGGGTCTTGTTCTTTTTGTGGGAATCCCACTTCCGGGAACAGGTGCCTGGATGGGATCACTGATTGCGGCACTTTTGGAAATGGATATCAAGAAGGCAGTTGTGGCTGAGCTGATTGGTATTGCTATTGCAACGGTTATTATGAGCTTTGTATCCTATGGACTTTTGGGTGCCATTGTTCATTAGAGGAGAGATTGTATTATGGATTGGTTTGGATTAACCATTAATTTAATTGCTATCTTTGCAGGTCTTGGTCTTTACATCTGGATTGGCCATACCAAGTGGGGCAAAGAACACCAGGAATACCAGTACGCCATTATGCTGGCAGCAATCCTTGCAGCCTGCCTTGTTGGTGGTGTATTGCGGGTTGTAGTTGGATATTTTGTGAATTGATTTTTGGGTAGAGGAGGATATGGCATGGCACAGGTGAGTAATTGCGATATGTGTAACAACTTTGTTTATGACGACGAAGATGAATGTTACGTATGTGATATGAATCTGGATGAGGACGACATGGTAAAGTTTTTGACGGGAAATACCAGTGAATGTCCATTTTATCAGTCCAATGATGAATACCTCATCGTGCGCCATCAGATGTAATATGGAAAATGACAAGATAGACCCGGCTTTGGGCTTGGCATTGCAGCTGCCGGAGGAAGAGCGACAGAAATCAGAGAGTTTATCCTCAGGGTTTTCTTTTACAACAGATACGTGGGAAGTTCTGCTTCGTGTGGCAGGCTCCCTTGAGACGCTTCGGGATAAATATCCTGAAGCGTTTTTTCGTGAGCTCAGCGGGGGATATGTGATTGGTCTTGTGCCGGAGGAAGAGGTGTCAAATCTGGCAGAGGAATCGGAGGTTATTTATGTGGAACAGCCAAAGCGGCTGCAGACGGAAGTGAATCAGGGAGTGCAAGCTTCTTGCATCACACCGCTGCGCGAGGGGATTACCCGGGCAGGGACATTGACCGGGACAGGAGTTTTGGTGGCGGTGATAGATTCCGGAATTGACTATTTCCACCCGGATTTCCGAAATGAGGATGGAACCACAAGAATCGCTTGGATATGGGATGATGGGGTGGAGTATTCCAGGGAGCAAATCAATGAGGCGTTGCGTCAGAGCACAAGAAAAGAAGCACTTGCCCTTGTTCCTACCCAGGATCCTTCGGGCCATGGAACCCACGTGGCAGGAATTGCAGCGGGAAATGGAAGGGCATCAGATGGCAGATATTTGGGTGTGGCATATGAGAGTACGCTTATTGTGGTAAAGCTTGGAAATGCCAGACCCGGCGGATTTCCCAAAACAACCCAGCTGATGGAGGGGGTTGAGTATGTGAAGAACAAGGCTCAAGGGATGGGATTGCCTGTTGCAATCAATATAAGCTTCGGAAATAACTATGGCTCCCACACGGGAGAATCCTTGTTGGAAACATACCTTTCTCAGGTGGCAAATCAGTGGCAGATGAGCATTGTGGTGGGCACGGGAAATGAGGGAAATACTGCCCTTCACCGTCAGGGAAGACTTACCTCCAATCAGCAGGTGGAAATTGAAATTGCCATAGATGCTTTCGAGAGCAATGTGAATCTGCAACTTTGGAAGAACTATCAGGACGAGATGGATATTGTGCTCCTTGCCCCGGATGGGCAGGAAGTCATTCGTTATGTAAGGGGGCAAAGTGAAATGACACAGGGGGCGGCTGGTGATGCCACATCAGGTGTTCTTTCGGGCACATGGCAGAATACCACCGTGTATCTCTATCCGGGATTTCCCAGTCCTTATACCATATATGAGGAGTTCTTCTACGCCTTTTTGCCGAGGGAAAGTTATCTGGATGGCGGGGTGTGGAGCATTCGATTGCAGTCTAGGGCAGTGAAGGATGGGAATTTTGCCATGTGGCTTCCCTCGGGAGGTGTGTTGAATCTTAGAACCGGATTTTTGAATCCTTCTCAAGAGACCAGTCTCACCATTCCATCCACGGCCGGCAATGTGATTTCTGTGGGAGCATATGACAGCAGACGAAATCAGTATGCGTCCTTTTCCGGGCGGGGGTATACCTGGGAATTGTCCCAGGTGAAACCGGATTTGGTGGCACCCGGGGTGGATATTGTATCCTGCGCGGTGGGAGGCGGATATCAGATGAGAAGCGGCACGTCTATGGCAGCGCCGTTTGTTACAGGCACAGCGGCCCTTTTGATGCAGTGGGGGATTGTTGAGAAAAATGATTTGTTCTTATATGGAGAGAAAGTAAAAGCATATCTTTTGCGAGGGGCAAAACCGCTGTATCAGGAAAGTATGCCTTCTCCTAAGACCGGCTGGGGAAAGCTCTGTGCAGCGGACGCCATCCCCCGGTAAGAAAAACACAAGATATTGTATTTTTTTCTTCTTCCAGCGGAAAAAGAATATAGACTTTTGTCACAAAATGTTGTATAATGCTCTTGGAGTTTTTGGAAAAGATGGACAATATATAGTGTGACCAAGGAAACTACTATATATAGAGAAGGAGAGTGTGCCATGGATCAGGCATTTACTGCCGGAGAGAACCGGCAGGCGGCGTTTTCCGGTTGGTGTTTTAATGAGACAGTTGAGATCGCAAGACAGAGACAGGCACTTGAGGAGCAGAAGAAAGAGATTGAGAATGCCCGCACATCCCTTGAGCGGGAGATGGAAGAGTTTAAGCGACGAATGGAGTGGGAAGAGCAGCGCTTGCATCGCGAGCAGGAGTTGTTTGAGATGAAGCTTCGCATCTTGGAAGAGGAGCTTCAGAAGTTTGCCACGGATAAGGCCAAGTTTGAGCAACAGAAGGCGTTCTATGACCGCGTGAATGAATTCCAGTCAAGAGAGCGGGAAAGCAGCAATGTTGTGCAGGGAGAGATGTTCTTTGTAGGCGTAGAGAATCGGGATTCTTTGAAGAAACGATACAAAGACTTAATTAAGATTTATCATCCTGATAATGCGGCAGGAGATACATCCACAATTCAGGAAATCAATAACGAATACCAAAAGCTAAGTATGGCTTTGGAAGCATAATAGGATATAGTATATAGTAAGAAAGAGGTTTCAGCAATGAGACTTCTTTTTTATTGTCATTTCTCATGCAGTTGATTATAATAGAATTGTCTGATAATAGAGTGAATCGTCAGAAGGGTTACGAGGGATGAGAAAAATATTTCAAAGGACAAAAGATAGTTTTTTTAATGTGGCAAATCAGGGAATGCAGCTTGTTTTGTTCAATATTATGTTGTTGATTGCAGTGGTCAGTGGAACAGTATCGGTGGTTTTATCATTTTTCTCCACAATGCCTATGGCGCAGATACCGCCGGTGGTTGCTACCATTGTGTTGTGCACTTTTGCATTTTATGAAGCCAATTATAGGGGGAAGTTTGATCGTGCAGTAGATATTCTGATTGTTTCTGTGGGCTACATATTCTTTCCCATTATGTTTTTTGCCTGCGGCGGAGTCTACAGCGGTATGAGCAGTTGGTTCAGCTTGGGTATTATCTTTATCTTCCTACTGGCAGACGGAATTCATTGCGCCATCCTTGTAGGTGTCGATTTCGTTATCATTAGTGCCTGTTATGTGCTGAGTTATTATTATCCTGAGCTTGTGACACCGCCTTTGTCAAATTTCGGAATGTTTGTTGATGTGGTACAGGGGGCTATGATTACTTCCTTGACCGTTGGATTTATTATCAAGTTTCAGGCACTTCTCTATCGACGTCAGGAGAAGCTGGCAAGTCAGCGGACAGAAGATTTGGTGGAGGCTACAAAACGCGCCAATAGAGCAAAGAAAGACGCTGAGATTGCCAACAATGCCAAGAGTAATTTCTTGGCAAATATGTCCCATGAAATTCGTACACCGATTAATACCGTGTTGGGTATGAACGAGATGATTTTGCGTCAGAGCAACGAGGAGTATGTGTTAGATTTGGCCAGGGATATTCGAACAGCCACAGAATCCCTGCTGAGTATTGTCAATGAAATTCTTGATTTGTCTCGTATTGAATCCGGCAAAATGGAACTGATAGAGGAGGAGTATGGTCTTAGCAGCCTGCTACATGATACAGCCATGATGTTTGCAATACGAGCAAAGGAAAAGGGGATTTCCTTTGATGTGAAGGTTGATCCGGATTTGCCCACAAGATTATGGGGGGACGAGAAACGCCTCCGCCAGATTTTGAATAACCTGTTAAGCAATGCGGTGAAGTATACACATGAAGGGGGAATTGTTCTTTCCGTTGAGGGGTATATAGAGGATTTTACTGCCAAACTGTTATTTAAGGTTTCCGATAGTGGTGTGGGAATCAAGGAACAGGATATCCACAAGCTGTTTGAAGCTTTTGAAAGAATCGACGAGAAGAAAAATCGAAACATCGAAGGTACAGGTCTTGGTATGGTCATAACATGGAACTTTCTTCAGATGATGGGAAGTAACCTGCAGGTGGAAAGTGAATACGGTGTTGGTACAACCTTTTTCTTTCAGTTAGACCAGAAGGTAATGGACGAGACTCCAATCAAAGAATTTGACATCTCAGAGCGTATCGAACAACAGAACAGTGGAAAGAGAATAGCCGTGTATGCTCCGGAGCTGGATATTCTTGTGGTGGATGATAACGCAATGAACCGCAAGGTATTCCGACACCTTTTGGAGGAAACAGATGCAAACATTGACGACGTGGACAATGGGTATAGTTGTCTGGAGCTGGTGAAGAGAAAGCATTATGATTTGATTTTTATGGATCATATGATGCCGGAACTGGATGGTGTGGAAACACTGATGTATATGCAGGAAATGCAGGATAATTTGTGCAAGGATACCCCGGTTATCATCCTAACGGCCAACGCCATTGATGGGGCAAGGGAGGAATACCTGGAGGTGGGATTTGCCGATTATATTTCAAAGCCTATCGACCCACAGATACTGGAGAATATTATTATCGAGCAGATGGCACTGTGTGGAACACAACTTCAAATATGTGAGAAGGACTACAGTAAAAAGCCAAAGAAGAAAGAAATTTCATTGCCGGATATGGAAGGATTTGATTGGGAGTATGCCATGCTTCACTTTCCAGAAGAGGATATGCTTTTGGAATCTGTGAGGGATTTTTACCAAGGGATACCGCTACTGAAGCAGGAGTTGACAGACTTGTATGGAAAGCTTCAGGAAGAAGAAGGATTGCAGTTGTACCGAATCAAGGTCCATGCCATCAAGAGCAATTTGGCATTGCTTGGATATATGCAGCTCTCAGCGGTGGCAAAGATTTTGGAATTTGCAGCAAGAGATAAGAATATGGAGCGCATTCATATGTTGCATCCGGTGCTGATGGAAGAGATGGATGCACTGGAGGATAAGCTTTCACCATTGATGCCACAGGAAGAGGAGAAGCCTTTGATGACAGATGTTTCCTGGATGCAAGGTGTGCTTAGTATGCTAAAGATATCCTTAGAGGAGCTGGACTATGACAGCGCAGACAGGACCATGGAAATGCTTTTGGCAAATGCCTACGAGGAGGAAATTCAAAAACGTATCAATGAGTTGAAGCAGCTCCTGATTAATCTGGAAAATGAAAAAGCCCTTCAGGTTATTGAAGATTTGTTTGCGCTATTGGGTATGGTGTGATAGAATGTCTTGGAATTCAATTTGATACTTAATATATGATGCGAAGAACCATTGTTGGTTTTCTAGCTTAATAGGGAATCCGGTGAGAATCCGGAGCAACAGCCATTACTGTGTAAAAGGAAGAGCGTCACAATCCATTGGAACGATCTGAGAAGGGTGACAATCGTATCTGGAACAAAACGCCAGACAAGCTTTGAAGTCAGGAGACCTGTCATATATTATACGGGAAGACACTTGGGTGATGGAGTGGTTGTACTGATGTAGCGGCGTTATGAGAGATAGCGCTGGTTTTGATGCGGATACATAGTGGTAGAAACTCCTTGTCTCGAGTGTGAGATAAGGAGTTTTTTTGATGGAAAAATGGAAGAATAAAAAGACCATTCGTGGGATGATCATTGGACTTGTTGTGGTGGTGACCCTTGTGGTGGCAGTGGTGAATACAAAGATTACTCCTGCCAAGTCGGTGGGAGATACGGCTGAGATTTCCCGGGAGGCCGGGGAGAAATCGGACGGAAAGAAGTCGTCTACGAAGGATGAGGCCGGAGACAGTAAGAAGGACTCTAAGGATAGGAATCAAGAGAAATCCGATTCTGACTTGGAACAGGGAAAGGAAAAGGATAGCCATGAAAGTGTAGCTGATGGAGGTCAGAGTTCGCAAGATGAAATCACCGTGGCTGTTGATAATGGCAGTGGGCAGCAGAACGGTTCATCTGCCGGCGCTACAA
>CAMFYL010000011.1 GCA_946002055.1 uncultured Roseburia sp. | reverse complement strand
GCAGTTCTATATTTATACAACCCATATATGCCGCTATTTTTTGTCTTGTATATTGCTATGGTGGTGACGGCAGGCATATATGGCTTCCGGAAGATTATTATCATCCCGGTGGTGTCTAATACATACTTTTGGGTGATAGGACTTATGATGGGACACGGATACCAAGGAAGTGTCCTAGAACATTTGATTAAGCATGTACTTCCGATTATTGTCATCTATTTTGTGGATTACGTGTTGTATATTTGGCTCTTGAACCGAGAAAAATCCCATGAAAATTTACTACATACTCTGAAAATGTTGGAGAAGACAGAGTCCAGCAAGAGTAATTTTTTGATGAACTTAAGTGGAGAAATTCGAAAGCCAATTTATCATACCTGTGATATGTGTGATTCTATGCAGGAAGAAAAGGATGCGGATTTGATTCACAACTATTTGAAATACATTGGGGCTTCCGGCTTATGGCTTGCAGGTAACATAGAGGACCTGATTGATTTTTCTGTGCTTCAGACAAAGAAGATTGTGTTGGAAAATCAGGAATACACAGCAGAAGAAATGGTGAATATTCTTACCAACGTTTGTATGGTAATAAGAGGCTCAAAGGATATTGAGATGATTCTTGATGTGGATGCCACCTTGCCAACATCCATCTTTGGTGATAAATACCGTGTGTGCCGTATCATCGGAAGCCTTGTGAACAATGCGGTGAAGCATACGGATAAGGGTGGTATACGTATTTGTATGACCCAGCGAAAGGATGTCGCAGGGGTCAGCCTCATTATTTCCGTTACGGATACAGGAAGAGGCGTGGAACCGGAACTACTGAAAAAAATCCAGGAAATCTTTCGGAGCAATGATTTTACCATATCGCCCTCGGAAACAGGCATTGGTTTGGAATTGCTTATGACTTATTATCTGGTTTCTATTATGGGAGGAAATATTAGCATTCAAAGTGAAATCGGCAAGGGAACCATTATCAATGTGATTCTTCCCCAGAAGGTGATGGACAGTAATCCATTTGTTCCGGAGTATCATAAAAAAACCATCTGCTTTATTGAGGATGATGCAATTGCTTCCACTCAGATTGCAACTGCTTATCGTCATATGTTCGCCCATATGGGAGAACAGCTGAATGCTCAGATATATTATTGCTCAAGTATGGTTTCCTTTCAGGAGCGTTTACGAAAAGAGGATTATGAGAATATCTTGTTGACTGTCAATGAGTACGAGGGATATCGCAGCTACTTTGATGAATTGTCCCTGTGGCATCATCTTGTTGTTGTTACAGAGTTCGACAATGATAAATACCTTCACAAAGACAATCTGTGTACTGTCACATCTCCATTCCAGGTTGCGTCCATGATCTCCGCCTTCCAGAAACAGGAGATGAAAAAGAACCAGTCGGAAAATGATGGGCAGGAGATGGCTGTGTCGCCTATCAAAGAACCGGAAGTTGTGGAGTCCTATGATTTTTACATTGGGGCTTTGAACACTAAAATGGGAGTGACATACTGTGGCAATAAAGAAGCCTACCTTAGCATTCTGGAAGAATATGCCCTTAAGGGTGATAAGAATTGGAAACCAATTCAAGAAATGTTTGAGACAGGTAAGTGGGATCGTTATGTGGTAGAGGTGCATGGCATTAAGAGTGCTATGCTCACCATAGGTGCCAAGGAGATTTCAAAGCGGGCAAAGCGTTTGGAGGAGGCATGTAAAGAAGGGGACATTTCTTATGTTCTTGAGAACCATGATGCTATGGTGGATTTGTACAAGAAGATGTTGGTTGATTTACAACAGTACTTCCACGTGGAACCGGAGAAGAGTGCCAATGAGACAGTAGATGCATCGTCTCTTTTGCCTATGACAGATGAAGAAATAAATCAGATGATCAGTGAGATAGAGGAAATGGCGTTTACCTTGGATGGAAATGGAATGATGAAGGTGGTGGAAGATCTTTGTAACAGATCCTACAGAGGTAAAACCCTACAGAACTTTCTTATTGAGTATAGAAGAAAAGTTGAGAGGGAAGATTATTTATCAGCACTGGATTTGGCCCAGAAAGAGTTTGGGGATTCAGAGTAAACTCGTGCAGTTTTTTCTTGCGGAGAAACTGGAATTGTGCTAGAATTTTCCGTAAAAATAAGAAATGAGGGACATAGTTATGGAAAAGACTAGAGAAACATGGGCTTCTCGCGGGACTTTCATCCTTGCTGCCATCGGATCAGCTGTTGGATTGGGGAACGCATGGAGATTTCCGGGCTTAGCAGCAAAACATGGAGGCGGAACATTTTTACTTGTTTACTTAGTGGCATTGTTCTTAATTGGAATACCCCTTTTGATGATGGAAATTTCAATTGCCAGAAAATTTCACAGAGGTGCCGGTGCTTGTATGCGTGGCATTAACCGCAAGATGGAATTTGTAGGTTGGGCCGCCACCGCAAATGCATTTGTCATTGTTACATATTATGCAGTGGTTTTTGCTTGGGTACTGTTGATGGTTTTCGGAGCACTCAAGTTTGCCGGAATGACAGGAGATGGAGAGGCGGCAAGTCAGGTGTTTGCCAACTTGACACAAACCACATGGGATGTGACAGGATATACCATTCCGATTCCTGTACTGATTTCACTGCTTGTTGCATGGGCAGCCATTTATATGTGCATTCGTAACGGCGCGAAGAGTGTTGGTAAGGTTGTAAAATACACTGTTTTCCTGCCGGTTATTCTTTTACTAATTATGGCAATTAAGGGATGTACCATGCCGGGGGCTATGGAGGGACTTAAGAGATTTTTTGTTCCACAGCTTTCTGCATTTGCAGATCCATCCTTGTTGGTGGATGCCTTTGGCCAGGTATTCTACAGTTTGTCTATTATGATGGCAATTATGTTTGCATATGGCTCTTACTTAAGTGAGGATGCAAACATAGCTGAAGATGCAATTATTATCGCTGTATCTGACGCTGCAGTTAGTATTTTATCAGGTATTGTAATGTTCTCAACCATGGGCGGTGTGGGAATGCTTAATGATATGTCAGCTTCCGGTATTGCCACAGCATTTATCATCTATCCACAGACCATTGTTAACCTTACAAGTGTTGGTTGGATTAATGCACTATTTGGCGTAATTTTCTATTTGATGCTGGTAACCTTGGCAATAGATTCCGCATTCTCCATTGTTGAGGGTGTTTCGGCTTCTGTGGCAGATAAATTTAAGATAGATCGCAAGAAGACAACACAGGTTATCTGTGTGATTGCCGGCGTGATTTCCTTGCTTTATGCAACAAGAGCCGGACTTGCTTGGCTTGATATTGTAGACAATTGGACGAACCAGATTAACTTAATTGTGATTGGTGTATTAGAGTGTATCGCAGTGGGTTGGTGCTTTGACACAGATAAAGTGCTGGCAGAAGTGAACCGGAATACTACAAAGTTTCAGATGAAGCGAGGATGGTTTAGAGTTTCTATTCGCTACATTGCACCGGTTGTCCTCACTGTATTGTTTGTATGGAATATCTACAGCTTGTTTGCATTAAAGGGAGGCCACTATGGCTATGCACTTTGGGCAGAACTGATTGCAGGTTGGTTTGTATCCATTCTTGTTTTCGTCAGTGGATTTTTTGTACGATTGGCAATTAACCACAAAAAGAAAAAGGGCTTCCAAGAAGAAGAACTTGTATGGGATGAAAAATAAAATTAAGGCTAGTCCTAAGGGACTAGCCTATTTTTTGGTTATAAGGTTGAGAGAAAATCCTCAATCCACTGTCGATATTTTGCCGGATCAACGGCAAAAGATTGGGCGTGGTTTGCGCCGGGCATAATATGTAATACCTTGTTACAGGAAGCCGGACAGGCATCATAGAGCTTCTCTCCGTGATAGGTTGGAATGAAATCGTCATCACCACCGTGAATGAGCATGATAGGGACCTGATTCTTTTGTATCACCTTTTCAGGAGAAATGTCAAAAAAGTTTCGATGCTTTAAGATGCGATACCACATATTTGCCAGGTGGACCATTGGCTTTGGCATATGAAACTGTTGCATTGCCTGATAATAGAGAAGCTGTCTTAAATCATAAAATGGACAGTCTGCTACGCAAAAATCAAGATTCTGGTTGTGCTCTAAGGCAAGGA
Organism: uncultured Roseburia sp.; assembly: GCA_946002055.1. Taxonomy (GTDB): domain Bacteria; phylum Bacillota; class Clostridia; order Lachnospirales; family Lachnospiraceae; genus Pararoseburia. The sequence goes on along the minus strand of CAMFYL010000011.1, from coordinate 56,960 downwards.
CACTGCTGGCAGCGCCTAAGCTCTCCCCGTGAATGCCAAGGAAAATATCGCTTCCAAATCTCTCATAGACAGCGGCGATAACTGCTGATAAATCTTTGCTTTCTGCATCACCCATGGTGCAGTAGTTTTTCTTGTGCTCATTTAATCCATGAAAACGAATGTCATAGAGATAGACGTTAAAGCCAAGATCGTAATAGATGTTAGCATATTTCACGCTTCCATGGTGTGTATCTGTGTAGCCATGTGTAATGATGACGTATTTATTTGAATCGTTTGGAAGAAAATATCCGTGTAACAGGGAACCGTCAAAGCTTGTAATATTCCAATCCTCCTTTGGAATGTTGTGGTAGTCTCCCCAATGACCACGGCTGATTTCCCGCTCCTTTGTCTCCTGGTATGTGGAACGTTTTGGATGGGAAACATAATGCATCATTAATAATCCAATCATATGAATTCCTTTCTGTGTAAAAACCCAGCTTACATATCCATATTGTATGAAATATACACGAAAAATGCAATGAGATACACAAGGGTTTGCACAAACATTGCAAATGTGGTAAGTTCAAAGAAAAAGGAGATGGGAGAGGGAATTATGGCATACAAGATAGGGGAGTTTACCTTTGACACCCCGGAGGAAGCGAGGAAGGCCAAGAAGGAAGCGGAAGCGATTGCGTATATTACAAAGCAGATGAAGTCAGCCAGCCCACAGGCTGTCCTGAAATTATACCAGCAGATGCTGGAAAAGGATTTGTTTCAAACAAAATTAGGCTTAGCTTTTTTGACAGATATCTATGACAATTTGAAAAAAGAAAAATCTTTGGCAGGTTTCTTTATACCCCCGGTTCCGGGAAGTGACTGCAAAGAAACGGACAAAAAGAAAAAACCGGTGGATAAACAGATTATTATGTTAAAGAAGCAGGTTCACCTGCTTATGGCCTTGTGTATTACCATGGCAATTATTATTGTAGGAATGTTTGTGATAAATGCCACCAGCACCCATCCCACAGTATTAAACTACGAGGAGAAGTTGATTGATAAGTACGCCGGCTGGGAAAAGGAGCTGACAGAGCGGGAGGCGGCTGTATATAAGAAGGAACAGCAGTTAAAGAAATAATTCACATTTTTAACATATTCTTCCCATATGATATAGGTACGAATAACTGGTGTGAAAGGGATTGTTTTATGGCAAAGAAGATTTTGATTGCAGATGATGAGGATCGTTTGCGTAAGCTGATTACAGACTATTTAACCCGTGAGGGCTATCAGGTTTTAGAAGCGGCGGATGGTGAGGCGGCGCTGGATATTTTCTATGAAGATCGAGAGATTGAATTGGCGATTCTTGACGTGATGATGCCAAAGGTGAATGGCTTTGATGTGTGCAAAGAGATTCGTGAAACCTCGCATTTGCCAATTATTATGCTGACTGCAAAGAGTGAAGAGAATGATGTGTTAAATGGATTTTCATATGGAGCGGATGAGTATATTTCCAAACCGTTTAGTCCAAAGATTTTAATGGCTCACGTGAATGCTATGATACGTCGCGCAGATGGTTTTTCCGAGAATGGCAATGAAATCTTAGAAGCAGGCGGTATTGTGGTGGACAAGCAGAGGCATATGGTGCGAGTGGATGGACAGGAGATTACCTTAAGTGTTAAGGAATTCGAGCTGTTAACCTATTTTCTGGAAAATCGAAATATTGCCCTGTCCAGAGATAAAATCTTAAATGGAGTTTGGAGCTACGATTATTTTGGAGATGCTCGAACCATTGATACACATGTAAAGAAGCTTCGCGCAAAAATAGGCGAGAAGGGTGCATACATTAAGACTATTTGGGGAATGGGGTATAAGTTTGAAATCGACGAATAAAATACACAGCATTAATCGTCAAATTGCAGGTATTTCTGTTGCCATACTCACCATAACCTTATTGGTGTTATGGCTGGTGAATACCTGCTTTCTTGGCGTTTTTTATATTCGAGAAAAAAGACAGGCTATGATTTCCAATTTTCAGCTTGTCAATCAAGCGGCGGAGGACGGCAAGCTCAAGGACGAGGCGTTTCTCTTACAGCTGGAAAAGTCCCATGCTAACCACAATATTTCTGTTGTTGTTATGGACTCTTCCGGTCAGATTCTCTTGTCTACCACCCGGCAATCCGATGAAATGTTTTCCCAATTACTGTCTGCAATTCTTAGTCCACAGTCTCAGGACAAGAAGAACGTTTTAGACTCGTCAGACAATTATATTATCCTGCGACAGCAGGATGCCCGCCTGAATGAGGAATATTTGGTTTTGTGCGGCACTCTTGGAAACGGCAATTTGATTATGATGCGTTCTGCAGTGGAAGGTATTCGTGAGAGCACCAGTCTGGCCAATCGCTTTCTTGTTTGTGTGGGTATTGTGGCACTTTTCATCAGTATTCAGGCTGTGATTATTTCAACCAGAAGAATCACAAAGCCGCTAGTGAAACTGACGGAAATTTCAAAGCGCATGTCCAATTTGGATTTTGACGCTAAATATGAAAGTAATAAGCGAAGAAATGAAGTGGATGTTTTGGGCGAACATATGAATGAAATGTCAAAAGCCCTGGAACAGAATATTTTGGAGCTGAAACAGGCAAACCATGATTTGAAAGCGGACATTGATTTGAGAGAACAGCGACAGAAGAGTCAGCAGAATTTTGTGGCTAATGTATCTCACGAATTAAAAACGCCAATTGCTGTGATTCAGGGGTATGCAGAAGGCCTTGCAGAGGGCATCAGCGATGATCCGGAGAGCAGAGAGTACTATTGTAATGTTATTATTGATGAGGCAAAAAAGATGAACCGAATGGTGTTATCTATGATTTCCTTGAATCAGATTGAGACGGGAAGCAACGAGGTGACATATCACCGTTTTGATATTGCCGATATGATACGAAATATGCTCTTTACCATGCAAGTGTTGTTAGATCAGCAGAATATTACGGTTTCCTTTGATGAAGCCAATCCGGTGTATGTTTATGCAGATGACTTTTTGGTGGAACAGGTGTTAAACAATTATCTGAGCAATGCTCTCCATTATGCTTCAGACGAGAAACGAATTGAAATTACTCTGAAACAGAGAGAAAAACATCTTAGAGTCTCTGTTTTTAACACGGGTTCGCAAATACCGGAGGAGAGTTTGCCTCACATTTGGGATAAGTTTTACAAGGTGGATAAAGCCAGAACAAGGGAATATGGTGGCACAGGTATAGGTCTTTCTATAGTCAAGGCTGTTATGGATAGCTTTCAGCAGGATTACGGGGTGATGAACAGAGAAAATGGTGTGGAGTTCTGGTTCGAATTAGATACGTAATTTTCAGAAAAATAGCCATTTTTTTGTTGAATATTGCGCCTAAGAATGATAACATTGTAAGTAGTATAGAACTATTGTGTGTTCAAGGAGTATTACATGAAATTTAAAAGGCAGATTCTTTGTGGAATCTTACTGACGCTTTGTATTTCCTTGACCGGATGTGGGACGAAATTACTTGAGATGACAGATGATGAAGAAGAACAGGTTGTTCTTTATGCAGCTAAGGTCGTGTCAAAATTCAATCGGGCCCAGGACAAGGGATATTCATATGTAGACCCATCCAAGAAGGCATCTAAGGTTGAACAACAGGAAACAAATGCAACGGACACAGATGACAATGTAGATAGTGGTATGACGCTGACAGATGCCATTGGCATTGAGGGTATGACCTTTACCTATCAGGGATATGATGTGGTCACTTCCTTTACAACACAGGATGTGGCGATACCGGATGCTGATCCGGGGTGTGCTTACTTGTTGTTAAAGATTCAAGCACAGAATACAACAGACAAGAGCTTGACGGTGGATTTGTTGAATCATCCTATTGATTACAGCGTGTTTGTAAATGATGGTGAGCCGGTAGAGTGCACAACAACATTATCTATGGAGGATTTATCCACCTACTATAAACAGGATTTCGGTGCAAAAGAGACAGATGATGTGGTTTTGATTTTTCACATGAAGCAGGACAGCTTACAAGATATTACGAGTATAAAGCTTGATGTGACAGTAGAAGGCGATATGGTATATGCAATTTCGTTATAACACAATACAACTTTATTGGGAGGAAAAGATATGGACACAAATATTTTGCTAGAATCAGGAACAAATGAGTTAGAAATCTTGGAGTTTAAAATTGCGGACAATCATTATGGAATTAATGTGGCAAAGATACGAGAGATTCTTTTGTATCAGCCGGTAACTCCATTGCCTAACACGCATCCTTGTATCGAAGGAATCTTTATGCCACGTGATACAATGATTTCTGTTATTAATCTCAGAAAGTGTCTGAATCTTCCGGAGAACCCAGATACAGATGGATTGTTTATTATTACAAACTTCAATAAGCTGAACACGGCATTTCATGTAGATGAGGTTTTGGGTATTCACCGTGTTTCTTGGAAGGATATTATCAAACCGGATTCCACAATTAGCGCTGATGATACAGCTGTTTCAACAGGTGTTATTAAGCTACAGGACAAGCTGGTTGTTATCTTGGATTTTGAGAAGATTGTATCAGATATTAATCCTGAGACAGGCTTAAAGGTTTCTGATATGGATAATTATCAGGGACGAGACAGAAGCAGTTCACCAATTCTTATTGCTGAGGACTCGCCTCTTTTGAGCAAGTTGATTTGTGAGTGCTTAAGAAAAGCAGGATACACCAATTTGATTGTCAATAACAATGGTCAGGAAGCATGGGATAAGCTGGTTGAGATGACAAAAAATGGTACCGTGCTGGACGATGTTCATTTGATTATCACAGATATTGAGATGCCATTGATGGACGGTCATCGTTTAACAAAGCTTGTGAAAGAGAATGACACAATGAAGAAAATCCCGCTTATTATTTTCTCATCATTGATTAACGAGGAGATTCGACTAAAGGGAGAATCCTTGGGAGCGGATGCACAGCTAACAAAGCCGGAGATTGGAAAGCTTGTTTCAGCTGTAGATGAGTTGATTGAGGAATATGAGTCTGGTAGAAAATAATACAGATTTGATAGGGATGTGTTTTTGACACATCCCTTATCTTGCTTTATGGAGGAAAAGAATTTGGCAAATTCAGAGGACTACTTAGATGGATTGCTTAATTCTGTAAATACGGTCCGCAGTGATGTGAAGAAGGCTGAGGAGATTGCAGAAGAAAGCAGAAAGCAGAGAGAAGAAAGACTTCATAGTAGAATTAGCCCACGGGATGATTTTATGGCAGCTAGTGGTTTGAATGATTACAGACCGGAGCCCACATCACATTCTCATCTTCGTAAGGCCTTTTCGGAAGAAGAGTTTCTTCGTGAGTTTGAGGCGGATCTTGAGGCGGAAGATGAGGATGTAGATGCTTTCCTTCGTGATTTCGAGGAGGAAATTAAGCAGGAGGAAATGGCATTTGAAAGTGATGATGAGCCTAGCTTTTTAGATAACATTGAGGAAATTGTTAATCAGGCAAAGGAACAGATTGAGCAGGGAGAAGTGCCGGATCTTCCAATGGACGATCAGTTGGATGAGGAAGAACCAGGGGAGATTTCCGAGGACATGAACGAGGAGATGCCCCAGGATATTGAAGAGGAAATGCCAGCCATAGATGATGTTCAGATGGAGGAGCTGGATATGACGCTTGATATGGCTGCCGAGGAAGGCATGGGCGAGGATTCTGATGATGAAGATGATGACTTGCCGGATATCGGTGGATTTGATGAAGAGCTTCCGGAGGAGCCTGTTGCTGACGAAATCCTAGATGAAGATACCTCAGATATGGATTTGATGGATTTACTCTCGGGAGACACGGATTTAGGTGATATTGGCGCACTGCTTCAGGCGGATGAAGAGAATATCGATTTAGAGGAGTCTCAGGAGGAGTTTGAATTACAGGCAGAATCTGTCCAAGGCGGAGATAGTTTGCTTGAGGCTGAGAGTAATCATGATGAGGAGGCCACAAAGAAACCGGGATTCTTGAGCAAGCTTTTATCCATATTTTCGAAGAAGTCTAAGGATGACAAGGGAGAGGATAAAGAGGTCATTGACATTACCAGTGAAGAGGCTGATGATGTTTCCCAAGAGAATTTAGACATATTAAAGAGCTTAGATGAAGCGGAGGAAGCAGCACCTAAGAAAGAAAAAAAGAAAAAAGAAAAGAAAAAGAAAGAGCCAAAAGAGAAAAAGGTCAGAGAACCCAAGGAGAAGAAGCCGAAGAAGGAAAGAGAGCCTGATAATTCACCTAAGATTCCCGGGAAAATCATTTTTGTCTTTGTGGTATTAAGTGTTTCTGTGGTGGTTCTTATCACTTTGGGACAGACGATTTTGGGATATAAGCTCTCATTATCCAATGCCAGAGTGGCTTATAATGCCGGTGATTACTTCTCATCCTATGAGCAGTTAATGGGTGTCACCTTAAAGGAACAGGATGAGGATTTGTTTAGAAAATCAAGGCTTTTGGGAGATTTACAGAAGCGTAGCCGTGAACACCACATTCTGATGACAAATGAAAAATACGCCATGGCACTGGATTCCTTGGTGATTGGTGTGGCCAGATATGATGAGTATTATCAGGAGGCGAAGGACCTTGGTATCGAGAAGGAATACAAAGAAATAGGAGATGGATTGGTTCAGCTCCTCTCTGATCAATTTGGCGTATCAAGAGAAGATGCTGTTGCTATATATAAGCTGAACCGAGAGGATTATTCCATTCGATTAGACCAGATTATTGAAGGATGTAACTTATAGAACAGGTGAGGATATTCCATGATTGCAATACTAGATTATGATGCCGGAAATATTAAAAGTGTGGAAAAAGCATTTCACCGCATTGGTGAAGAAACAAGTTTGACAAGGGATTTTCATGAAATTTGTAGTGCAGACAAAGTGGTACTGCCGGGGGTTGGTTCCTTTGGAGATGCCATGGAGCATTTGAAACACTACGAATTGGATAAGGCGATTCATGAGGTGATAGCTCAGGAGAAGCCTTTTTTGGGAATTTGTTTAGGGCTACAGCTTTTGTTTGAGGGAAGTGATGAGTCATCCGGCGTGGAGGGGCTTGGAGTTTTGCCGGGATCCATTAAGCGCATCCCAGACGCCCCGGGGCTTAAGATTCCACATATCGGTTGGAACTCACTGGATTATCCCAATCCGGGAAAACTGTTTGCGGGTATTGATGAAGGGGCTTTTGTCTATTTTGTTCATTCTTACTACTTACAGGCAAAGGAAGCGTCTATGGTAAGGGCTACCACTGAATACGGCGTTACCATTCATGCATCTGTGGAGAGAGATCATGTATTTGCCTGTCAGTTCCATCCGGAAAAGAGCAGCGATGTGGGCAGAAAAATATTACAGAATTTTGCTGATTTGTAGGAGAGAACAAAATGTTTACAAAACGTATCATTCCATGTCTGGATGTAAAAGACGGACGTGTTGTTAAGGGTGTTAACTTTGTTGATTTGAAAGATGCAGGTGATCCTGTGGAGATAGCTGCTGCATATGACAGGGCAGGAGCTGACGAGGTGGTTTTTTTAGATATTACAGCCTCCAGTGATAATCGAAATACTGTGGTTGATATGGTCCGTCAGGTTGCGGCAAATGTGTTTATTCCCTTTACCGTTGGAGGAGGTATCCGCACGGTAGATGATTTTCGTATGCTGCTTCGAGAAGGGGCAGATAAGATATCCATCAATTCTTCAGCCATTAACAATCCTGATTTGATAACGGAAGCAGCAGATAAGTTCGGCAGTCAATGTGTTGTAGTTGCAATTGATGCCAAACGTCGTGCAGATAAAACCGGTTGGAATGTATATAAAAATGGTGGACGAATCGATGTTGGATTAGATGCCATAGAGTGGGCCATGGAAGCGGAGCGTCGCGGAGCAGGTGAGATACTTCTTACCAGTATGGATTGCGATGGAACCAAGGCAGGCTATGATATAGCGCTGACCAGACAGATTGCAGAACATGTTTCGATTCCGGTGATTGCCTCAGGTGGTGCCGGTACAAAGGAACATTTCTATGATGCTTTAACAGAGGGGAAGGCAGACGCTGCTCTGGCGGCTTCTCTTTTCCATTACAAAGAGTTAGAGATTATGGAATTAAAAGAATACCTAAGAGACAGAGATGTCTCTGTTCGAATATAGGGGTGACAAAATGCCTGCAATTTCAAACGATTGGTTAGAACCTCTCTCGGAGGAGTTTAAAAAACCGTATTATAAAGAATTATACAAAACAGTGAAGAGGGAATATGCCGCCGGACCGGTGTTTCCACCGGCAGACGAAATCTTTAGTGCCTTTCATTTGACGCCCCTGTCAGATGTGAAGGTGGTGATTATCGGACAGGATCCATACCATAATTTTGGACAGGCTCACGGCCTTTGCTTTTCCGTTCGCCCGGATGTGGACATACCACCTTCCCTGGCAAATATCTATAAGGAGTTGTCTGATGATTTAGGATGCAAAATTCCAAATAATGGTTATCTTGTGAAATGGGCCAAGCAGGGGGTATTGTTGCTTAATACAGTTCTCACGGTTCGAGCTCATCAGGCCAATTCCCATCAGAATATAGGCTGGGAACAGTTTACTGACGCGGTGATTCGCGCGGTGGATACGCAGGAACAGCCCATTGTCTTTTTGCTTTGGGGCAGGCCGGCTCAGATGAAAAAGAAATTATTGCATAATGATAAACACTTGATATTAGAAGCGCCACATCCAAGTCCGCTATCTGCTTATCGTGGATTCTTTGGATGTAAACATTTTTCCAAAGCAAATGAATATCTGGTGGCCAATGGAGTGACGCCAATTGACTGGCAGATTGAAGATATTTAAGAAATTGGGTTTTGTTTTTTTGTTGTCTAGTCGATACAAATAATAGATAAGGATGTTGAGATTTTCAAAGGAGTGATTTTATGGGAATGACAGTATCGGGTTTTGATTCATCAAGTATTAGTACTTTATTCTCTAGCTTGCCGGGTGCGTCAGCAGGTAATAATATGATGGCTGGAACAACTGCTATGCTCAGTGATTATTATTCTATTCGCAATGGCTCTTACCACAAGCTGTTAAAGTCCTACTACAATTCTGATGCTTCCAAAAATACTGGAAACAAAACTTTAGTGGAGGACAAAGAGGAGAAGACCTTTGAGGCCAAGGCAAAGGAGCTCAAGACGTTAAAGGAAGATGCAACCAGTTTGCTGGGGGCAGCAAATAAGCTTTTGGCTAAGGATGGAGATTCTGTATTTAAGAAGCAGAATGTCACCCATGAGGATGGCAGCTCGTCTTATGACTACGATTTGAACGGAATTTATGAGAGTGTTCGCAGCTTTGCAAAAGAGTATAACGATATGATAACAAGCGGAGAAACGTCAGATGTGACCTCAGTTTCAAATGCGGTGGATCGTATGCGTCAAAATACCAGTGCAAATGCAACTCTTCTAAAAAAGATCGGTATTACAGTGGATACAGATGGCAAGCTTTCTGTGGATGAGAATGCTTTTAAGAGCGGTGATATGACCATTGCCAAGTCTCTGTTTCAATCACAGGGGGCATATGGTTATCAGATTGCCACCCAAGCATCTATGATAAATCATGCAGTGGTTGCTCAGGCATCCAGCGGAAGTTATACGAGCACTGGATCCGTTTCTATGAATACCATTATGAACTCATACAACTCTTACATTTAATGGATGATGAAGAAAAAACCACCTTCTCTTGTTAGGGAAGGTGGTTTTTTGACTTATAAATTAATGGGTGATAATAAGTATGGCTAATAAGTGCTATAAGGAACTCATTATAGTCAGATGTAGAAAAATAGGATATAATGTAGTCGAATTAAGGTTTTATATTTATAGGAGGTAGTTTCATGGAAATGTTATCTTTGGAGCAGGAGTTACAGCAGAATGCTTACCCGGGACGTGGTATTGTTATTGGTAAAACACCAGACGGCACAAAGGCTGTAACAGCTTATTTCATTATGGGACGTAGCGAGAATAGTCGCAATCGTGTATTTGTTGAGGATGGAGAGGGCATTCGCACACAGGCTTTTGATCCTTCTAAGCTAAGTGATCCAAGTTTGATTATCTACGCACCAGTTCGTGTGCTTGGCAATAAGACAATCGTTACAAACGGTGATCAGACAGATACTGTTTATGATTTGATGGATAAGCAGATGACATTTGAGCAGGCACTTCGCACAAGAGAGTTTGAGCCTGACGGTCCTAACTACACTCCTAGAATTTCAGGGATTATGCATATTGAAGATGGTAACTACAATTATGCAATGTCTATCTTAAAGAGCAACAATGGTAACCCAGATGCTTGCAACCGTTATACCTTTGCATACGAGAACCCGGTTGCAGGAGAGGGGCATTTCATTCACACATACAAGTGCGATGGCAATCCTCTTCCAAGCTTTGAAGGAGAACCAAAGCTTGTTGCCATTGAAGATGATATGGACGCATTTACAGATAAGATTTGGAATAGCTTGAATGAGGACAACAAGGTTTCTCTTTTTGTTCGTTACATTGATATTGCTACAGGCAAGTATGAGACAAAGATTGTAAACAAGAATCAGTAAGAAGATAAGGAGTCGTTGAGATGAAGGAATTAGAATTAAAATATGGCTGTAACCCAAACCAGAAGCCATCTAGAATTTATATGGAAGAGGGTGAACTTCCTATCAAGGTTTTGTGTGGTAAGCCGGGTTACATTAATTTTTTGGATGCATTCAATGGTTGGCAGCTTGTCAAGGAGTTGAAGGAGGCAACGGGTCTTCCGGCAGCAACTTCTTTTAAGCATGTATCACCTGCCGGTGCTGCAGTAGGACTTCCGCTTTCCGATGTTGAGAAGAAGATTTACTGGGTAGATGATATGGATGTAGAATTCAGCCCAATCGCTAACGCATATGCCAGAGCAAGAGGCGCAGATAGAATGTCTTCCTTTGGAGATTTCATCTCTCTTTCTGATGTGTGCGATAAGGCTACAGCTCTTATCATTAAAAGAGAGGTTTCTGATGGTGTTATCGCTCCCGGTTACACTGAGGAAGCTCTTGAGATCTTGAAGCAGAAGAAGAATGGAAACTACAACGTTATTGAGATTGATCCTAACTACATTCCAAAGCCAATTGAGCGCAAGGAAGTATTTGGAATCACCTTTGAACAGGGAAGAAATGAACTTGTCATTGATGAGAACTTTTTCTCAAATATTGTGACAGATTGCAAGGATATGCCACAGCAGGCTAAGATTGATCTGGCAATTGCCATGATTACATTGAAGTATACACAGTCCAATTCTGTATGTTATGCCAAGGATGGACAGGCTATCGGTATCGGAGCCGGACAGCAGTCTCGCATTCACTGTACAAGACTTGCCGGAAGCAAGGCTGATAACTGGTTCCTTCGTCAGTCACCACAGGTTATGGGATTGCAGTTTGTGGATGGTATCCGCAGAGCTGACAGAGATAATGCCATCGACCTTTATATTGGCGAGGATTACATGGATGTGCTGGCAGATGGTGCTTGGGAGAATATCTTCAAGGTGAAGCCTGAAGTATTTACAAGAGAAGAGAAGAGAGCCTGGCTTGATCAGATGAGTGGTGTTGCCCTTGGCTCAGATGCCTTCTTCCCATTTGGCGATAACATTGAGCGTGCTCATAAGAGCGGTGTTCAGTATGTAGCAGAACCGGGTGGTTCTATCCGTGATGATCATGTGATTGAGACATGTAACAAGTATGGTATGACTATGGCATTTACCGGCATTCGTTTGTTCCATCACTAATTTATAATATAATGCAATAAGTAAGCCCTGGCGAAATTATTCGTCAGGGCTTTTGGTATTCTGTAGTGGCGTGAATTTCCTGGTAAATTCGTTGGGATAGACGCATCCGGTTTTCTCTGATAACAGCATACGATAAACATCGGAAGCAAAAATGTCCTTCTGTAAAATGGAAAGCGCTTCATGATCCAGTTGCTTCTCTGCCTCCTTTGGCGTTGTGAGAATGGGAACACCGCTTCTTTCTTTCATGATAGGTAGGAGAGAGCGCCCTGTGTTGCTGAACCCAAGAATACGAAGATAGGGTGCAATTCTTGATGGAGTAGCAAGTGTATTTTTTGTTGGGAGCATATCATTCTGAATGCCAAGAAGGATATGGCACAATACACGCGATACTCTAGCGTATGCAATGTCTTTACTCTTTAGTCGTTGACAAAAAGAATCAAAACTTGCATATAGGTGTCGACTGCGCAGGATTTTATTCGACAATTCCTTGCTACAGTCCACATAATTACTAAAATTATTCGCTTTCATAAGTGCATAGTGCACAAGAAGCGATGGGTCCTCTTGGGACAGGTATTCTTTTTCTTGCAGTTTGTGTACGATGGCATCTTGAAGAGCCAAAGGAATCTGTTGCAGGAATTCGCCATGGCCTTCTCTGGATAAAAAGTCATCTTTTGCAAAGATGGCTTTGCGAATGGCAGTGGCAGATGCCATAGGTGATTGTAATGTTTCATCGTGATAGCCGCTGCCTTTTCGCTTGAGACCAATCGGTTCTATTGATGAGTTTAGACGTTTCAAAGCCTTGAGATATTCCACTGCCAGGATATTATTTGGTGTATTAATCAAAGAAGCATATTCGGGATGATTCAGCGCTATGGCTCTGGCTTCGGCAAAAGCTTTGCCATTTGCCAGTTCAGCTTGTAAAGCTTTCTTATAATCATCTTGCTCACTTACCAAAAGGGATGCAATTTCCTTTAGTGGGGTAATATCATCTGCTTCACATCCAAAAAGCAACGTGTCCACAATGCCGGTGTTTTCCAAAACAGATACGGCACCAAGTGCAAAAGCTTCAGCACTTGCAGTGGCATATATAACAGGAAGCTCTAATACCAGATCTGCGCCACAGGCAAGAGCGTGAGATGCCCTTGTGTACTTATCAAAAAGAGCAGGTGTTCCACGCTGTGTGAAGGGTCCGCTCATTACGACGATACAGTAGTCGGCACCAAGGGTTTCTTTGGCATAGCGTAACTGGTATTCGTGTCCTAAGTGAAAGGGATTATATTCCGCAACAATTCCAACAACCTTCATAAATGTTCTCCTTAAATGAATTGTATTTATCATATCACACATCTCATTGTATTGAAATAAATTCAAGGGGTGACTTGTGCCATAAATAGATTGAGAGTATAATAGTAGATTGTCGAAGGCAATATTTGACAGGGAAATAAGAAAAGAGAGGATAAGAATATGAACGTTTTAGTAATTAACTGCGGAAGTTCATCTTTGAAGTACCAGTTGATCGATTCTGAGAGCGAAGCTGTTTTGGCAAAGGGTCTTTGTGAGCGTATCGGTATTGATGGAAGATTGGTATATCAGAAGACAGGTTTAGATAAGGAGATTACAGAGACTGCAATGCCTACTCATAAGCAGGCGATTCAGCTGGTAATCGAAGCATTGGTGAATCCTACTACTGGAGCAATCAAGAGTTTGGAAGAAATTGATGCTGTTGGACATCGCGTGGTACACGGAGGAGAGAAATTTGCTTCTTCTGTTGTGCTTACAGATGAAGTGCTTGTTGCCATTGAGGAGTGTAATGATTTGGCACCACTTCACAACCCGGCAAACTTGATTGGAATTAACGCATGTAAGGAGTTGATGCCATCGGTTCCCATGGTTGGTGTGTTTGATACAGCTTTTCATCAGACAATGCCTAAGAAGGCATATATGTATGGTCTCCCATACGAGTACTATGAGAAGTACAAGGTGAGAAGATATGGATTCCACGGAACAAGCCACAGCTTTGTTTCTAAGAGATGCGCTGAGTTCTTGGGAATGGATCTTTCTGATTCTAAAATTATTGTTGCACATCTTGGTAACGGTGCTTCTATCAGTGCTGTATTAAATGGTGAGTGCGTAGATACATCTATGGGTCTTACACCACTGGAAGGTCTTGTAATGGGCACACGTTCCGGAGATATCGATCCGGCTATCATGGAATTCATCGCTAAGAAAGAGAATCTTGATATAGAAGGCATTATGAACGTTCTTAATAAGAAGTCCGGTGTTTCCGGTATGACAAGAGGAGGATCCAGCGATTTCCGCGATTTGCAGCAGGAAATTAAGGATGGCAATGAGCTTGCGGCAACAGCAGTAGATGTATTCTGCTATCGTGTTGCTAAGTACATTGGCTCCTATGTGGCTGCCATGAATGGTGTTGATGCCATTGCGTTTACAGCCGGTATCGGTGAGAACGTGGCTTTGGTCCGTCGCAAGGTTTGTGAGTATCTTGGATACTTGGGAATTGAGATTCTTGAAGATATCAATCTTAAGACATTTGGTGACGAAGTGATTCTCTCAACACCGGATTCTAAGGTTAAGGTTTGCGTAGTTCCAACCAACGAAGAATTGGCTATTGCAAGAGAGACGGTAGCCCTTGTAAAATAGTAACATTTGTTGCAAAAAGTTGTTGACAAGGCATATTTGACTATGTATAATTGATTGAGTGTGGATAGGAGAGACTATGACGATTGATATTTTAGATGTAATATCTACAGCAGATAAGAAAAAGGAAATAACCGTTCAGATGGATATGGATTGTTTCGTTTCTGCTGATCAGAAATTTCCTATTACAGGTATTAAGCCATTCAATTTATGTCTGACAAATGATAACAATAAGAGATTATTGATTTCAGGTGACACTGCTTTGGATGTGGTAATTCCATGTGACAGATGTTTGGAGGATGTAGTTACAAACTTCCATGTTGAGATTGATCGTGTGATTGACCTTGATGAGGGCAAAGTGATTTGTCAGGAAGATGAAGAGTTACCGTTTCTGGAGGAATCGTGTCTGGATGTTGACAGACTGATTTATGACGAAATCTTGGTTAACTGGCCTACAAAAGTCTTGTGTAAGGATGATTGCAAGGGTATTTGCTCTGTGTGTGGTCAGAATTTAAACCAGCAAGACTGTGGATGTGATCGTCAGGTAATTGATCCTAGAATGGCAAAGTTCCAAGATATCTTTAATGAATTTAAGGAGGTGTAACCCGATATGTCAATTTGTCCAAAGAATAAGTCTTCTAAGGGTAGAAGAGATAAGAGAAGAGCAAACTGGAAGATGACAGCTCCTACATTAGTAAAATGTAGCAAGTGTGGAGAGTTAATGGTTCCACATAGAGTTTGCAAGAACTGCGGTTCTTACAATAAGAAAGAAATCATCGCTCAGTAATTATGTGAATGAAGGCTTCCCAAGCATAACCTTGGGGAGCCTTTTTTGTTGTTTTTATACAGCTTTTAAATATAGAATTTAAAGTTGATTTATAAAGGGAGTTATAGTATATTCTTTTTATGGTGCGTCATTGCGCACAAGGAGGTTATATTATGGGCGAAATGAAGAACGTAGCGGTAGATGCTATGGGCGGAGATCATGCCCCTGGAGAGATTGTAAAAGGCGCTGTTGAGGCAGTATGTTCACGGGATGACATTAAGGTTATCTTGGTGGGAATAGAGGATGCAATTAACGCTGAATTGCAGAAGTATACATATCCAACAGAACAGATAGAAGTAGTGCATGCCTCAGAAGTGATTGAGACAGCGGAACCGCCGGTAGTTGCCATTCGTAAGAAGAAGGATTCTTCTATTGTGGTGGCGTTGAATTTGGTGAAGAAGGGACAGGCTGATGCCTTTGTCTCGGCGGGAAGCTCTGGGGCAGTCCTGGTAGGTGGACAAGTGATTGTGGGTAAGATTCGTGGAATTGAACGTGCGCCGTTAGCTCCATTGATTCCCACAAAAAAGGGCGTATCCTTGTTGATTGACTGTGGCGCTAATGTGGATGCCAGAGCATCTCATTTGGTTCAGTTTGCAAAAATGGGTTCCATTTATATGGAGCATGTCATGGGGATAGCCAAGCCTAAGGTTGCCATTGTGAATATTGGTGCAGAGGAAGAAAAAGGGAATGCCCTTGTAAAGGAGACATATCCTTTACTAAAAGAGTGTGAGGATATTAATTTTGTGGGAAGCATTGAAGCGAGAGATATTCCAAATGGTGATGTGGACGTCATTGTTTGTGAAGCTTTCGTGGGAAATGTGATACTAAAGCTATATGAAGGGTTAAGCTCAACCTTAATCAGTGTAATTAAGCAGGGACTTATGAGCACTTTGAAGAGTAAGATAGGTGCAGCTTTAGCGTTGCCTGCTTTAAAGAAAACCCTAAAGAGCTTTGATGCTACAGAGTACGGTGGAGCACCATTGCTGGGATTAAAAGGATTGGTTGTAAAAACCCATGGAAGTGCCAAGAGCAAAGAAGTGAAGAATTCTATTATTCAGTGCGTATCCTTTAAGGAACAAAATATAAATGATAAGATACAGCAAAATATTTGCAGTGATGATAAGACAGAATAGAGGAGGAAACAAAAATGGAATTAGATTTGATGAAAAAGGTGATTGCTGAGGTTCTCAACGTGGATGAGGCTGAGGTGACAATGGACACAACTTTTGTTGATGATTTGGGTGCAGATTCTTTAGATGTTTTCCAGATTATCATGGGTGTAGAAGAGGCACTTGATATTGAAGTTGATGTTGATGCTGCTGAGAACATTGTCAGCGTTGGAGACGCAGTTGAGCTAATCAAGAAAACAGTAGGTTAATAGGAAATTTTGCAATATGATGTAGCAATCGAGTAGGAGTTTTCCTACTCGATTTGTTGTGGAGGTAGTTTTTGAAGTCGATAAAAGAGTTTCAACAGGAAATCGGTTATGAGTTTAAAGACGAAAGCTTATTGAAACAGGCGCTGACACACAGTTCGTATGCCAATGAGAAGCATATGAAACGTTTATCGGACAATGAGCGTCTGGAATTTTTGGGAGATGCTATCCTGGAAGCTGTATCCAGTGAGTTTTTGTTTTTAAATTACAAGGAGCTTCCGGAAGGGGATCTCACAAGATTGCGTGCCAGTATGGTATGTGAACCAACCTTAGCCTTTTGTACCAAGGATATTGAACTTGGACAATATGTATTTTTGGGAAAGGGCGAGGATTTAACAGGGGGAAGACAGAGAAAGTCCGTGTTGTCAGACGCTATGGAAGCTGTTATTGGAGCTATCTTTTTGGATGGTGGATTTGACGAGGCTAAGAGGTTTATCCTTACTTATATTATGACAGACATTGAGCACAAGCGCATGTTCTATGACAGCAAGACCATTTTGCAGGAGGTTTGTCAGGGACAGTTTAAGCAAAATGTATCCTATGAACTGCTATCGGAGTCTGGCCCGGATCATGCCAAGACATTTACCGTGCAGGTTCTTGTGGGAAATGAAGTCTTAGGAGTGGGCACAGGAAACACAAAGAAGTCCGCTGAGCAGGAGGCGGCGTATCATGGTCTTATTCGCCTGAAAAAAGAAGACGAGGGTAAGATTATCTAGAAGAGTTAGAGGGAAGTTATGTATTTAAAAAGTATTGAGATGTACGGGTTCAAATCCTTTGCCAATAAAATTGTATTTGATTTTCACAATGGCATTACAGGAATTGTTGGACCAAACGGAAGTGGAAAGAGTAATGTTTCCGATGCAGTGCGTTGGGTGCTGGGTGAGCAAAGTGCAAAGCAGCTCCGTGGTGCAAGTATGCAGGATGTTATTTTTGCAGGAACTGAGAATCGTAAGCCTTTAAGCTATGCCTATGTTGCCATCACCATGGACAATTCTGATCACTTGCTTCCAATTGATTATGAAGAAGTAACCATTGCCAGAAGAGTGTATCGCTCCGGTGAAAGTGAGTACCTTTTGAATGGCTCTCCTTGTCGCTTGAAGGATGTAAACGAGCTTTTTTATGATACAGGTATCGGAAAAGAGGGTTACTCTATCATTGGGCAGGGTCAGATCGAGCGCATCCTAAGTGGTAAGCCGGAAGAGAGACGAGAGCTTTTTGATGAGGCAGTCGGAATTGTAAAATTTAAAAAGCGCAAAGCGGCTACTGTTAAAAAACTGGAGCACGAGAGAGAAAATCTTGTTCGTGTCAATGATATTTTATCAGAGCTGGAGCGCCAGATTGGACCATTAGAGCGTCAGTCAGAGGTTGCCCGCAATTATCTGAGGAAAAAAGAAGAATTAAAGACCTTGGAAGTCAATGCGTTCTTGCTGGAAGTGCAGGACATGAATGCAAGATTGGATGAAGTGAAGAAAAACTTTGATATTTCTCAAGGTCAGATGAATGAAAATAAAGAACTCCAGGAAAAGGTAAAGGAACAATATACCCAGATGGAGGAAAATCTCTCTGAGATGGATGCTAAGATTGAGAGCATTCGCCAGGAGCAGAGCAATACCACCCTGATGAAGGGGAAGCTTGAAAACCAGATTCATCTTTTGGAAGAGCAGATTCGTTTTGCAGAAAATGCAGATGAGAATCTGGCGGAACGCAAGGGCGTTTTAGAGGCAGAAAAGGAGGAATATTTATCGCAGAAAGACGCTTATGAAGAGGAAAAGGCTCAATTGGAGGCCTTGCTTGCTGAGGTGGAGGAGCGTCTTGCTTCCGTGCGCAAATTTAATGATGATTTACAGGCTGAGATTAAACAATACAATGACGGCATTGAAAAGAACAACGCTGAAATTATGGAACTGTTAAATAATAAGGCGGCTATTCAATCTAAGGAACAACGTTTTGATACCATGCTTGAGCAGACAAATATCCGAAAGGCTCAGCTAAATCAACGTTTATTGCAGAGAAAGACAGAGGAAGAATCTTTAAGCGCAGGCCTGCTACAGTGTCAGAAGGAATATGATGAGGCACTGGCAAAGCAGACAGAGCTGAAGGAAAAAGAGAAAGAGTTTATGAATCAATCTGTGGAGTGGAAGAACAAACTTCGACAATCCACAGAAGAACAGCAGAAGAAACGTTCTGAGCAGAATAAATTATCTTCTCGTTTAGAGGCGTTGAGAAACATTGCGGAGCGCTATGATGGATATGGCAATAGCATTCGCAAGGTTATGGAACAGAAGGACAAGGAACCCGGTATTATCGGCGTTGTCTCTGATTTGATTCATGTGGACAAGAAGTATGAGGTTGCCATTGAGACAGCCCTTAGCGGTAATATTCAAAATATTGTAACCAAGGATGAAGCTACCGCGAAAAAGATGATTGCATATTTGAAGGAGAATCGTTTCGGACGAGCTACCTTCCTTCCGCTTACCAGTGTTAGTGGTAAAGGGTTTCAAAAGGAACGTTCTATCTTAGAGGCCAAGGGTGTACTTGGACTTGCCAATGAATTGGTTGAGGCTGACAAGAAATATGCAGAGGTGCTTTCCTATTTGTTGGGCCGCGTGATTGTGGTGGATCATATTGACAACGGTATTGCCCTTGCAAAGGCGAACCATTATTCCCTGCATATTGTAACCCTTGAAGGCGAGTATTTCAGTCCCGGTGGTTCTCTTTCCGGTGGTACCTTTAAGAACAACAGTAATCTTTTGGGACGTAATCGTGAAATTGACGAACTGGAGAAGCAGATTCGTGCACTTACGGATGACATCAAGAAAAACAAGGAGCGCATTGGTGAGCTTGAGACGGCTATGGCCCTTTTAGAATCAGACAGAGATGAGAATCGTGCTGCAATGGAGGAGAATGCTCTTGCCGTAAATACAGCGCAGATTCATTTGCAGAGAGCCCAGGAGCAGAAGTCTGAGAGTGAAAATGCATTTGCCAGCTTAAACTCAGAGAGTGACGAGTTAGAGCGTCAGCTCCGGGACATTATGGCAGGCAAGAAAGAAATTGCATTAGAGAGAGAAGAGTCATCTAAGAAGGAAGAGGAATTGAAGTCCCAGATTGAAGAATTCCAGAAGCTCTTAGATGAGAAGATGTATATGGAGTCATCTGCCGCCCGAAATGTGTCTGAGGCTCAGATTGAGGAGGCCAATGCCAGACAGAAGGTTGCCTTCGTACAGGAGAATTGTCAGCGTGTTGCATCAGAGATTGAGAAGAAGGAAAATGATATTCTTCGTCTGGTGGAAGAGGCTAAGAATAGCAAGGAAGATGCAGCTAAAAAACGCGGTGATATTGAGGAAATCAAGAAGACCATTATGGCCTCTGATGACAATTTTGCCGGCTTGGAAAATGCATTAAAGGATGCCATTTCTCAGAAGGAAGCAATGAATCAGGAGTATAAGGATTTCTTCAAGCAGAGAGAGGAAATTTCTGATCGCATTGCACAGTTGGATAAGGAAATCTATCGTTTGGAGACCCAGCGGGAAAAACTGGAGCAAGGCATCCAATATCAGACCAATTATATGTGGGAAGAGTATGAACTTACCCTTCGCAGTGCAGAGAAGCTGCGAGATCCTGCGTATGACAGTTTAGATGAGATGCGCAAGTCAACATCTGCCATCAAGGATGAGATTCGTCGTATGGGTAATGTTAATGTAAATGCCATTGAGGAATACAAGGAAGTGTCAGAGCGATATCATTTCCTGAAGGGCCAGCATGACGATCTTGTGGAAGCGGAACAGACCTTGATGGGAATTATCGATGATTTGGACGAAGGTATGCGCAAACAGTTTACAGAAGGTTTTGCGGATATTCAAAGAGAGTTTGACAAGGCTTTTAAGGAACTGTTCGGTGGCGGTAAAGGAACTCTGGAGCTTGTGGAAGGCGAAGATATCCTAGAGACAGGTATTCGCATTATTGCCCAGCCACCAGGAAAGAAGCTGCAGAATATGATGCAACTTTCCGGTGGAGAGAAGTCATTGACTGCCATTGCCTTGTTGTTCGCAATTCAGAATCTGAAGCCATCTCCATTCTGTCTTTTGGACGAGATTGAGGCTGCTTTGGATGACTCAAATGTAGGACGATTCGCAAAATATTTACATAAACTCACCAAGAATACACAGTTTATTATTATTACACATAGAAGAGGTACCATGAATTCTGCTGACCGCTTATATGGTATTACCATGCAGGAGAAGGGTGTCTCTACCTTGGTTTCTGTGAATTTGATTGAAAATGATTTGGATGAATAAGGAAGTGATAATATGGCAGAAGGCGGATTCTTTAAACGATTATTAGCAGGACTTTCAAAAACAAGAGATAACTTTGTGAAAAACATGGATTATGTATTCCGTGGATTTACCAATATCGATGATGATTTCTATGAAGAATTGGAAGAAATTCTCATTATGGGAGACATAGGTGTTGCCACCACGGAAAGCATTTTGGAGGACCTGAAACGTAAGGTAAAAGAACAGAAAATTAAAGAACCGGCTGATTGTAAGCAGTTGCTCATTGACAGTATCAGAGAACAGATGGATATCGGCGAAGCGGCTTATGAGTTTGAAAACCGCACATCTGTGGTGCTGGTGGTAGGCGTCAATGGTGTGGGAAAGACAACAACCATTGGTAAGCTTGCTGCAAAATTTAGAGGACAGAACAAGAAGGTGCTACTTGCTGCTGCAGATACCTTTCGTGCCGCGGCAGGGGAGCAGCTAAAGGAATGGGCCAATCGTTCAAATGTAGATATGATTGGAGGACAGGAGGGGAATGACCCTGCCTCTGTTGTTTTCGATGCCATTGCGGCTGCAAAGGCCAGAAAGACAGATATTTTATTGATTGATACTGCAGGACGCCTTCATAATAAGAAAAACTTAATGTCGGAGTTGCATAAGATTAACAATATTATTGATAAGGAATTTCCGGATGCATATCGGGAAACTTTGGTGGTATTGGATGGAACAACCGGACAAAATGCCTTGGCACAGGCTAAGGAATTTTCAGAAGTGACGGATTTAAGTGGTATTGTATTAACAAAACTAGACGGTACTGCAAAGGGTGGTATTGCCGTTGCAATTCAGGCGGAATTAGGTATTCCGGTAAAGTACATTGGCGTCGGTGAAACCATTGATGATTTGGAGAAGTTTGATTCACAGGAATTTGTAGAGGCTCTGTTTTATGCAGATGCCCAATAGAAAGGGATGATTTTTACATGTTGACATTAGATAAGTTTGAGGAAGCCAGCAAAATCGTAGGCGATGTCACATCAGAGACAAAGCTTATTTACAGTGATTTTCTCAGCGAGAAGACAGGCAATCAGGTGTATTTAAAGCCTGAGAATATGCAGTTTACCGGTGCCTATAAGGTAAGAGGTGCCTATTACAAAATCAGTACATTGACAGAGGAAGAGCGTAAGAAAGGTTTGATTACAGCATCTGCAGGCAACCATGCTCAGGGCGTTGCCTACGCTGCCAAGAAATTTGGTGTAAAGGCAACCATTGTTATGCCTACAACAACACCACTGATTAAGGTGAATCGAACCAAAGGCTATGGTGCTGAAGTGGTACTTTTCGGTGATGTATATGATGAGGCATGCGCAAAGGCATATGAACTTGCCGAAGAGCAGGGATACACTTTTATTCATCCCTTTGATGATTTGGCAGTAGCTACCGGACAGGGAACCATAGCAATGGAAATCTTTAAGGAACTTCCATTGGTGGAATATATTCTTGTTCCGATAGGCGGTGGGGGACTTGCCACCGGTGTCTCCACCCTTGCAAAGCTTTTGAATCCTAAGATTAAAGTGATTGGTGTGGAACCCGCTGGTGCAAACTGTATGCAGGCTTCTTTGGCTAACGGAAAGGTAACAACACTTTCTGGTGTCAATACAATTGCAGATGGTACTGCGGTAAAGACCCCGGGGGAAAATATTTTCCCATATATTCAGAAGAATTTGGACGATATTATTACGGTTGAGGATGATGAGCTGATTGTTTCTTTCCTTGATATGGTAGAAAATCATAAGATGGTAGTGGAAAACTCAGGTCTGCTTACGGTTGCCGCATTAAACAAGTTAAATGTGAAAGGCAAGCGTGTGGTTTCTATCTTAAGTGGTGGAAACATGGATGTGATTACCATGTCATCGGTGGTACAACAAGGATTGATCTTTCGAGATAGAATCTTTACCGTTTCCGTACTTTTGCCGGATAAGCCGGGGGAGTTGGCCCGGGTATCTCAGACCATTGCCGATGTTCAGGGCAATGTAATTAAACTGGAACACAATCAGTTTGTTTCCACCAACAGAAATGCTGCGGTAGAACTTCGTATTACATTGGAAGCATTTGGCTCTGAACACAAAGAACAGATTTTGAAAGGCTTGGAAGCCGGGGGCTATAAGCCAAAGGTTGTGAGAACCAGTCTTTAATGGGCAAAAGTGGTGTCAAGAAAAAATACTTGACACCACTTTTTTTATAGGGTATATTATCTAGGGTGATGTTATGAAGGATAAGATTGCGCAAGGATATTTATATGATTTCTATGGCGAACTATTAAATGTTCACCAGAGGAGTATTTTTGAGGATTTTGTTATCAATGATTTGTCCTTAAGCGAGATTGCTGCGGAACAGGGCATTAGCCGCCAGGCGGTGCATGATGTGATCCGTCGTTCCACTAAGACGCTAGAGGGATATGAAGCGAAGCTTCACCTCATTGAGAAATTCGTTGCGATTCGCCATAAGGTGGAACAGATTGATACCTTGGTTCGCACATCATCACAGGATGCGGTAGAGGAAACGTTATATGAGATTTCTACCATTTCCAACCAGATTTTAGAGGAATTATAGTATGGCATTTGATAGCTTGTCAGACAAACTTCAGAATGTATTTAAGAATCTTCGCAGTAAAGGCCGATTGACGGAAGATGATGTGAAAGCCGCTCTTAAGGAAGTTAAGATGGCTTTGCTGGAAGCTGATGTTAATTTCAAGGTTGTCAAGAACTTTGTAAAGACCGTACAGGAGAGAGCCGTTGGCGCTGACGTTATGAATGGTCTCAATCCGGGGCAGATGGTGATTAAGATTGTTAACGAGGAACTTGTGAACTTAATGGGTTCCGAGACCGCAGAGATTGCATATCGCCCGGGACAGCAGATTACCGTTATTATGATGGTAGGTCTGCAGGGTGCCGGTAAGACAACCACAACAGCGAAGCTTGCAGGCCATGTGAAGAAGAAGGGTAAGAAGCCGCTTTTGGTTGCCTGTGACGTATACCGACCGGCAGCCATTACCCAGTTGCAGATTAATGGTGAGAAGCAGGGCGTTGAAGTCTTTGCTATGGGCGATAAGAATAAGCCATCCAATATTGCAAAAGCTGCAATGGAACATGCCAAGAAGAATGGTCACAATGTGGTGATTTTAGATACCGCCGGTCGTCTTCATGTGGATGAAGAAATGATGGGTGAGCTTGTTGATATTAAGGAATCTGTTGACGTTGCTCAGACGTTTCTTGTAGTGGATGCTATGACAGGTCAGGACGCGGTAAATGTTGCCGGTACCTTCGATGAGAAGATTGGCATCGACGGAGTAGTTCTTACCAAGTTAGACGGTGATACCAGGGGTGGTGCGGCACTTTCTATTCGAGCTGTAACGGGCAAGCCGATTCTCTTTTGTGGTATGGGAGAGAAGCTTGATGATTTGGAACAGTTTTATCCGGACCGTATGGCGTCTCGCATTCTGGGAATGGGTGATGTACTTTCCTTGATTGAAAAGGCAGAGGCCACCATTGACGAAGATAAGGCAAAAGACTTGTCGCGCAAAATGCGCAAGGCAGAGTTTGACTATAATGATTATTTGGATTCTATGGCTCAGATGAAGAAGATGGGTGGACTAAGCAGCGTGCTTGGTATGATGCCGGGAATGATTCCTGGTATGAACTCATCTCAGCTGTCACAGATTGAGGGGGCTATTGATGATAAGAAGCTAGCCCACATCGAGGCGATTATCCTTTCTATGACACCGGAGGAGAGAGCCAATCCAAAGCTTATGAATCCTAGCCGTAAGAAGAGATTGGCACGTGGTGCCGGCGTTGATATTGCGGAGGTAAACCGATTCATTAAGCAGTTTGACCAGACAAAGAAAATGATGAAAAAGATGCCTGGTATGATGGGTGGTAAAAGAGGAAGAATGAAATTTCCTTTTTAACATATAACAATTATTTTTTATTTAGGAGGAACAAAAAATGGCAGTAAAGATTAGATTAAGAAGAATGGGACAGAAGAAGGCTCCTTTCTACAGAATCGTAGTAGCAGATTCCAGAGCACCTAGAGATGGTAGATGCATCGAGGAGATCGGAACTTACGATCCAACAAAGGATCCTAGCGAGTATCATGTAAATGAAGAATTGGCTAAGAAGTGGTTGGCAAATGGCGCACAGCCTACAGAGACTGTAGCTAGAATTTTCAAGCAGGCTGGTATTGAGAAATAAGTCATTTGAAAGAACGAGGTAAAGGTGATGAAAGAATTAGTTGAAGTAATTGCAAAGTCACTGGTTGATGCCCCTGAAGAAGTTGTTGTCACGGAGACGGAAGATGAAAAGTCTATTGTGATTGAGCTTCATGTTGCCGCTTCTGACATGGGCAAGGTAATCGGAAAACAAGGTCGTATTGCAAAGGCAATTCGCTCCGTTGTGAAAGCAGCCGCCTCTAAGACAGACAAGAAGGTTGTTGTAGACATTGTATAATTGAAGGCTCCGAGTCTATGGATTCGGAGCTTTTTTTGCAACTTATGGTCATTTTTATGTAATTCATCTTGTTTTTGCTTGAAAATGTTATATAACACGTGTATGATAAAGAAAAACAAGAAGATGAAAAGGAGAATTACAACATGGAAGCAATCAGAAACTATTTGGATGCAATGTTTTTAAAATTGCCGGACACGGAAGAAACTAGGGCTGCAAAGGAAGCTCTGGGACGCAAGATGGAGAATAGATATCATGAACTGATTTCTCAGGGGAAATCTGAGAGTGAAGTGATAGGCTTGGTGATTGCGGAGTTTTCTGCAAACAGTAGCACATCATCTCAGGAGACAACACACAGCAGCTATCAGTATAGCAATCCATACCAGAATCAGCCTGCAAAAAATGGATGCAGGAAAAAGAAAACATCAGGCAATAAGGTATTAGACAGCATTATGTCTGTCTTTTGGCCAACGGTCACCTGTATTTATCTTATTTATAGCTTTCTCACCTTCGACTGGTATATTTCATGGATTATCTGGCCAATCGCCGCAGTGGTTCGTGGCTTGATTGTGGGGATTTTCTTTGAAGAGGAGGTGCAGTAACCATGAAGAGAGCCATATATTTAATACTACTTAGTATACTTACCATTGGATGTATTATTTTTGGAACCATTTACCATACAGGTAAAGCAATGCGCCATGTGGAACGCTGGTGGGATGAAGAAGTGGAAGGTGACGATACATCATCTTCTACAGAAGATGCAGAATTTACTTTAGATCCCTTTACATCCATTGATGTAGATGCGGATATTGCCTCTGTCAATATTGTGCAGGGAGATGAATATAAAATTGAATGGAGCGTACACCGCAGTGGCGTTCCATCCTATGATGTTAAGGACGGTGTTCTTAAAGTAACACAAAAACATCCTCACAAGAATATAACAGGAGAGCATTCTTGTAGAATTACTATTACAATGCCGGAAAACATAAATCTGGATCGTACAGAAATTGATGCAGATGTGGGAGATGTTAAGATAAAGGGTGTTACCAGTAAGAAAACAACCATCACAGCAGACGTGGGAACTGTAAATCTAGAGAATTGTCAGATGGGGGATTCTTCCATAGAAGCAGATGTGGGAGATGTTCGTCTTTATTTATGCGAGTTTAAGGATTTGACAGTAAGTGCAGATGTGGGAAGTATTAATATTGATGCTGCACAGGATTTGTCTGATTACAGCTTTGATTTGGAAGCAAGTGTAGGAGACATTCATATCAATAACGAGCATATGAGAAAGCAGTTCGAAAAACACGGAAGCGGCAAGTATAAGATTGATGCCGACTGTGATGTGGGAAGTATGGAAATTAATTTCTCAAAGGGAAATGAAACACTTTAGTTTTCTTTAAAATAAGAAAGAGCCTTATATTCATAGATTTCTATGGATAAAAGGCTCTTTTTGTTGTAGAATATCTAGACATCTTAAGTTATAACATAAGAAAGCGAGGGTTTGAGATGAATCTTAAAAAGTTCATTGGAGATAAAAAGTTTTATAAACGTGTACTGTTTTTGGCAGTTCCTATTATGATTCAAAATGGTATTACAAATTTTGTGAGCCTTCTTGATAACATTATGATTGGTCAGATGGGAACGGTGCAGATGTCCGGTGCATCCATTGTGAATCAGCTGATCTTTGTATATTTCCTTTGTATCTTTGGCGCTGTGTCAGGTGCAGGTATTTTTACTGCCCAGTATTATGGCAAGCAGGATATGAAGGGAATCCAGTATACCTTCCGATTTAAGTTGTTTATTGTAACTTTGTTGACAGCACTTGCAATTGTTTTATTTTGCTGTATGGGAGATACATTAATCACATTCTATTTAAGTGGTGAAGGTAAGGCCTCCGATGCTGCGGCAATTCTTGTGTATGGAAAGCAGTATTTGGCAGTTACTTTATTTGGGTTACCTGCATTTATGATTGGTCAGGTATATGCAAGCACCCTTCGCGAATGCGGCGAGACGGTTGTTCCAATGAAGGCTGGTCTTGTTGCAGTGTTTGTAAATCTTGTATTTAATTATTTGTTAATTTTTGGTAAATTTGGATTTCCGCAGCTTGGGGTAGAAGGAGCGGCTATCGCAACTGTTTTGTCCCGTTATGTGGAAACCGCGATTATTGTTTTTTGGACCCATACGCATAAGAAGGAAAACCCTTACATTGCAGGAATGTATGCATCCCTTTATATTCCCGGTGATGTTATGAAAAATATTGTCATCAAGGGGACACCTCTTCTCTTTAACGAGGGACTGTGGGCTTCAGGCATGGCTATGCTTACCCAGTGTTATTCGGTGCGGGGGTTAAGTGTTGTTGCATCTCTTAACATTGCAAATACCATTAATAATGTGTTTAATGTAGTGTTTATTGCACTGGGGGATTCGGTTGCCATTATTGTTGGTCAGCTTCTGGGAGCAGGAGAGATGGAAGAGGCAAGAGAAACCGATACCAAGATGATTGCGTTTTCTGTGGGAGCATGCTTTATTGTTGGTGTGTTGATGCTGTTATTTGCACCTTTGTTTCCAATGCTATATAATACAACAGACGACGTGCGCCATTTGGCAACACAGATTATTATGGTTGCGGCAGTCTTTATGCCACAGTCAGCATTTTTGCACGCGGCATATTTTACGTTGCGATCCGGAGGCAAGACGTTTATTACCTTTTTGTTTGACAGCGCCTCAATCTGGTGTCTCAGCGTACCGGTTGTCTATGCACTAAGCCGATTTACCGGACTTTCCATGATTATGATTTATGTGGCATGTTATCTTACGGAAACCTTGAAAGCCCTTTTGGGATTTATTCTGGTAAAGAAGGGGATTTGGCTACAGAATATTGTAAAGGAGTAAACAATGGAAGATTTATACCAAGTTGGAGCAATTACACAAACCCATGGGATTAAAGGAGAGGTAAAAGTTTTTCCTATGACAGATGATGTGTCCCGTTTTAAGAACATGAAAGGGCTTATCTTAGACACCGGAAAAGAGAGAATTACCTTGGAGGTAACCTCTGCCCGACCTCAAAAGAATCTTGTGATTCTCAAATTCAAAGAGTATGACAATATCAATGATGTGGAGCGCTTTAAGGGATGCGGTCTCTACGTTACAAAAGAAAATCGCGTGAAGTGTCAGAAGGATGAGTATTTTATTGCAGATCTTATTGATATGACTGTTATAGGTGATAATGGCGTATCATACGGCAATGTATGCGATGTGATTACTACCGGAGCTAACGATGTTTACGTGGTGAAGACTCCGGAAAACAAAGAAATTCTCTTCCCGGCTATCAAAGACTGTATTTTAGATGTAGACTTGGATAAGGGAGAGATTCTTGTTCACCCTATGAACGGATTGCTTGATTAAGGAGGCTACTATGAGAATTACAGCAAAAAACACCATTGCAATTGTTATCGATTATCAGGAGAAGCTGGTTCCTGTTATGTCAGCATCGGAAGAACTGATAAGAAAAAGTAAAATACTTCTTGAGGGATTACACGCCCTTGAGATTCCAATGATTGTCACGACACAGTATGCAAAAGGGCTTGGAGGAACGGTTCCAAAGATTGCTGAAGTTGTTGGGGATGCACCTGTTATTGACAAGACATCCTTTAGTGTGATGGCATCCCATGATGTGAGGGACTTGATTCCTGAGGGGACAAAGAATATTATTATTTGCGGTATGGAGGCCCATATTTGTGTGATGCAGTCCATTATTGATCTGCAAGAGGCCGGATACCAGACCATTATGGTGGCTGATTGTGTATCAAGCCGCAGCGAGATGGATAAGGCATTTGCCTTGGTTCGGGCTGAGCAGGAAGGTGCAAAGATATCTTCGGCAGAGGCCGTGCTTTACGAACTGTTACAGGGCGCAAAGCATCCGGCATTTAAGACGATTTCTGCACTAGTGAAATAATAGGAGCGACATATGAAGTTTTATATTTTGACATTGTTTCCTGAGATGGTTATGCAAGGGTTGTCAACCAGCATCATTGGCAGAGCAGCTGATAAGGGTCTCTTAGCTATTGAAGCAATTAATATCCGTGATTATACCAACAACAAACACGGTAAAGTAGATGATTATCCATACGGCGGAGGTGCCGGTATGGTAATGCAGGCACAGCCAATTTATGACGCATGGAAGGCTATCATTGAAAAAGAAGGCAAGAAAATTCCTACGGTATACTTGACGCCACAGGGGAGAACATTTTGCCAGCAGGATGCCAAGACATTTGCTACAGAGGATGCAATCATTTTACTCTGCGGTCATTACGAAGGTGTGGATGAACGTGT
Source organism: uncultured Roseburia sp. (assembly GCA_946002055.1). Lineage (GTDB taxonomy): Bacteria > Bacillota > Clostridia > Lachnospirales > Lachnospiraceae > Pararoseburia. Next base: position 27,130 of record CAMFYL010000011.1, on the reverse strand, counting down.
ATTGGAGGAAATTGTTACCGATTATGTTTCTATCGGTGACTTCGTCTTAACAGGAGGTGAGTTGCCGGCTATGGTCATGGTGGATGCAATTTCTCGGATGGTGCCGGGTGTGCTTTCCAACAAGGTGTCTGGAGAGACAGAATCCTTTGAAAACGGACTGCTGGAATATCCACAGTATTCCAGACCGGAAGAGTGGATGGGCAAAAAGGTGCCTGCCATTATTCTCTCGGGAGATCACGCAAAGGTGGATGCCTGGAGACATGAACAGTCCTTGCTGCGCACAAGACAGCGTCGCCCTGATTTGCTTCAAAAGGCCACATTGTCGGCAAAAGATATAGAATTTCTTAAAGAAAATGAATAAACTCTTGCATTCTGGCGGGATTTATGATATTATCAACGAGTTGTGAAAAGAGATGGTCCTCTGATACAGATGTATTAAGAACATCAAGATATTAATTTAGGAGGTCACAAAATGAACGCAAACGAAATTATTAAGAACATCGAAGCTGAGCAGTTGAAGTCTGAAATCACTGAGTTCCACGTAGGTGATACCATCAGAGTTCACAATAAGATCAAAGAGGGTAACCGTGAGAGAATTCAGGTTTTCGAAGGTACTGTATTAAAGAAGCAGGGTGGAAGCAATCGTGAGACATTTACAGTTAGAAAGTTCTCTAACGGTGTAGGTGTTGAAAAGACTTGGCCACTTCACAGCCCATTCGTAGAGAAGATCGAAGTAGTGCGTCGTGGTAAGGTTAGACGTGCTAAGTTGAACTACTTGAGAGATCGCGTTGGTAAGAAGGCAAAGGTTAAAGAGTTAGTAAAATAATCGTTTGAAAAAGGAATAACAGAGATGTTATTCCTTTTTATTTTGAGTTGTCACATCCAGGGTTTTCGTGTATCATAAATGTGTTAATTATTTCAGAAGAGATGGAATCAAATGAATAGACGACAGCTTCATATCATAATAGATAAACTAAAAAGAAAACTTAGATTTCGCAGTGGATTAAATTTCAGACGAAAGCGCTATCGGGTACGCCCGGATCATATTCGATTTTATGGCATTTGGGTCGCTGAGATTGCAGGGGTAATTCTTCTGGCATTTCTCCTTACCAAGGGCATGGGAATGCGTGTTGTGAACTCAGGAGAATCCATGGAAACAGCCATTCCGGAGAATGCGTCCCTCTGGATTAACCGCATTGTTTACAAGGTGTCAAAGCCGGAGACGGGAGATGTCATTGCCTTTCTTCCCAAAGGCAATCTAAATGCCAGCTATAATGTGAAGCGTGTAGTTGCTGTGCCGGGAGACACTGTTTTCATTTCCAATGGAAAGCTTTATGTGAATGAGAAGGTTGTTGAGCTTCCCGGAGAAGAGAGCATTCGAGAGGAAGGTCGCGCATCCAGCGAGATTGTTCTGGGAGAAGATGAATACTTTGTTCTAGGTGATAATGTTAACAATAGCGAAGACAGCAGATATGAAACCGTTGGCAATGTAAAGCGAGGAGAGATTTACGGCAAGGCATGGTTTATCACATCCTTTAAACACTTCGGTTCCATAGATTAGGAGATCGTATGGAGTTTCAATGGTACCCTGGTCATATGACCAAGGCGAAAAGACAAATGCAGGAAGACATAAAGCTCATTGATTTGGTAATTGAGCTGGTAGATGCCAGAATACCAATGAGCAGTCGCAATCCCGATATTGATGAGCTTGGCAAGAATAAAGCAAGACTTATTTTACTTAATAAGGCTGATTTGGCAGATCCAAAGATGACGTCTGCCTGGAGTGAATTCTTCAAGGAGAAGGGGTACTTTGTGGTATCCCTGGATTCCAGAAATCGCAAGGGCATGAAGGATGTGACACAGGTAATTATGGATGCCTGTGCAAAAAAAATCGAGAGAGATAGAGCGAGAGGTATTAAGAACCGCCCGGTGAGAGCTATGGTGGTGGGGATACCCAACGTTGGCAAATCCACCTTTATCAATTCTTTTGCCGGTAAAGCCTGCGCTAAAACAGGGAATAAGCCGGGTGTTACCAAGGGTAAGCAGTGGATTCGTCTAAATAAAAATGTGGAGCTGTTGGATACACCGGGTATTTTGTGGCCTAAATTTGAGGACCAGAAAGTGGGACTTCATTTGGCGTGTATCGGTTCTATTAAGGATGAATTGCTCTTATCAGAAGAACTTTCTATGGAACTGTGTGGGATCTTGTTAAAGAGATATCCCGGCTGTCTTGCAGAGCGATATCAAATTAATGAGAAGGCTACCTTGCCTGAGATGTTAGAGCAGATAGCAGAGAATCGAAACTGCCGATCCAAGGGAAATGCCCTGGATTACAATAAGGCAGCACTATTGTTGATTGATGATTTCCGCAGTGGAACACTAGGAAAGATTTCCTTGGAGGGACCTGAGGACTTGGAGGTTTAAGGCATGGAAGATAAACAGTCAATTGTAAAAGAAATCATTAGTATGGTTATTTATATTGCGGCTGTATTTGGGATTTGTTTTTTAATCATTACCTTTGTTGGACAGAGAACAAGAGTCAGCGGTTCCTCTATGGAGCCTATGTTACACGATGGAGATAATCTGATTGTGGATAAAATTTCTTATCGTTTTCGTGAACCACAGAGATTTGACATCATTATTTTCCCTTATCAGTATGAGGAAGATACCTTCTATATCAAGCGTATCATTGGTATGCCCGGGGAAACGGTTTGGATCAATAACAGTGGTGAGATTTATATTAATGGTGTTTTGATGAAAGAACATTATGGCTTGGAAACCATTGCATATCCGGGACTGGCATCCACGCCAATTACACTGGGAAAGGATGAGTATTTCGTTTTAGGCGATAATCGCAACAACAGCACGGACAGTAGATTTGACGTGGTGGGGCCTATTTCCAGAGATGAGATTGTTGGAAGAGCGTGGATGCGTATTTTTCCATTTAACCAGATTGGCATGATCAAACATCAGTAGGCGGAGGATATCAATGGAACAAGAGAAAAAGATAAAAGAGATTATGGGTGAATATCAGGCGGCAGACGATGAGATGCTGCCTTCTTTTATTGAAGAGTATATTAGGGATGGAAGGCCCGGTGTGTCTAAAATTATTGGACAGGCACAGAAACGTTTAGAAAAGCTTCGCATGGAGCGTGAACGTTTAGAACGTTTGCGATTGTATGAGCATAAATACGAAAAGGATTATCCAATGATCTGCGGTATCGATGAGGTGGGAAGGGGACCTTTAGCTGGTCCAGTGTGTGCTGCCGCAGTGATACTGCCTAGGGATTGTGAGATTTTATATATCAATGATTCCAAAAAGCTTTCGGAGAGTAAGAGGGAAAGTCTCTATGAGGAAATTATGGAGAAGGCTGTGGCTGTAGGAATCGGTCTTGTTTCTCCGGCTGTGATTGATGAGGTGAATATTCTCCAGGCAACCTACATTGCCATGCGTGATGCTATAAGCCAACTTGAGGTTGCGCCCGATATACTATTAAACGATGCGGTAACCATACCGGAAGTATCCATAAAGCAGGTTCCCATTATCAAGGGAGATGCCAAGAGCATTTCCATTGGAGCGGCCAGTATTGTGGCAAAGGTAACGAGAGATCGTTTGATGAAGGAATATGATGCCATTATGCCGGAGTATGGATTTGCACAGAATAAAGGATATGGGACAAAGGAACATATTGAGGCCATAAAACGTATTGGCCCTAGTCCGATACATCGTAAAACATTTATCCAGAATTTTATTTAAAAGAGGTCTTCTATGCAGATTTCCGATTTACTTGTCCAGTATCAAAACAATTTAGCCTCTGGTAGTGAGGTTTCCACGGGGACCAAGGGCGTAGAGCAATTGGTGGAGACAGCCAAACAGTTGCAGATAGGAAACATCTTTGAGGGCACAGTCAACAGTATCAAAGGTACCCAGGTAATCTTGGGGTTAAGCAGTGGGCAAAATATCACTGCAAGACTTGATAAGGGTGTTGATTTAATGAAGGGACAGTCTGTATTCTTTCAGGTGAAATCCAACGATGGTGAGAAGGTAAGAATCAAACCTATTTCGCTGGGTGGTTCTTCTGGGAATCCAACATTGATGCGTGCTCTTGACGCAGCCAATCTTCCAATTAACGAGAACAATTTGAATATGGTAAATGCTATGATGAAGGAACAGATGTCTATCGGTGCAAAAAGCTTGCAGGATATGTCGCGACTTGTACTGCAGATGAGGGTGTCGGACCCGGCTACAGTAGTAGAGATGACCAAGCTTGAGATTCCCGTGACGGAAGAAAATGTGATTCAGTACCAGAATTATAAAGCAGATGAAGGTGCAGTGCTCTCCCAGATGAACCGTTTGATTGAACAGATACCAGAGGCGGTTACTTCTAATGAAATTAGTCTTTTGGAAGGACTGGAGATCAATCAAAAGGTGATTGCATTTTTTGCGGGAGAAAGTGATATAAACTCGGACTCCACAAAGCCCCCGGCTAATGTAGTGACACAAGGTGTCTTACCAGGAGGTGAGAATTTACAAGGTGCTGACGATGGGAACACCATTGTAAGAATTCAAAGGGAAGGTTATGAGTCTATTGCATCACAGGATGCCTATCCCAAGAATTCTCTGGGGAATGTTCTTGCAAAGGATGGTTTTGTCTCATTTGTAGAGCAACTATCAGATATGCCGGAGTTTGCCCGTGAGCATCCAGAGCATTTTAACACCACCGGTCATCTTCGACCGGAGACTCCTGTAAAAGAATTCCTGTTAGATTTATCTAAGTTTTTATTTAACCATAGAACATCTCTTCTAAGAGAGGACGTGTCATCCCTGGTAAATCACAGGAGCTACAAAACCCTGCTGAATCATTTCATTACAGAGCAGTGGACCATTGAGCCTGAACAATTAAAAGAAGAGCATAGTGTCAGGGATTTATATCATAAGATGGAGAGCCAGCTGTCGGAACTGTCGGAGATTGTTTCAAAGTATCCAAAGGCCAGTGAGACAGTGTATAGCGCGGCAAAGGATTTGTCATCTAACATTTCCTTTATGAATCAGATTAATCAGGCATATCATTATGTACAGATTCCCTTTCGCTTGCAGGGCCAGAACGTAAATAGCGAGTTGTTTGTCTATCGCAATCACAAGGAAAAAGCAGACGATGACGAAGAGATGAGCGCATTCTTGCACTTTGATATGGAACTTCTTGGAGGTATGGACATCTCTGTGAAATTGCTACACAGAGACGTGAATATGAATTGGTATTTGGAAAAGGAAGATACCTTCCAGTTACTTGAGGATAATCTTCACTTACTTACTGACAAGTTGGAGAAGAAAGGATATCACTGCAATATGCATGTGGAAAATGATTCTAAGAATATAAATTTTGTTGAGGATTTTTTGAAGGCCGATGCAAAAACAGCGGGACAGTTGCACCGATATTCTTTTGACGTGAGAGCATAATAGAAAGGGGAAGGAATGGCAGAAAAAAAGTGGACACCAAAGTCATTTGGGACAAAGGAAGAACAAATTGCTGATAAGACTGCCGTTGCCCTTGCTTATGAGCCAGGAGATGTGGCACCAAAAATTCTTGCCACGGGAAAAGGCCATATGGCCCAGAAGATTATTGACACGGCAAAGGAAAATGATGTTCCCTTTTACAAGGACAACAAATTAGCTGATACACTATCGAAGCTTGATATTGGAGAGGCAATTCCACCAGAATTATATGAGGTGGTGGCTGAGATTCTTGTCTTTGTAGATGGTATGGAAAAGATGAAATCAAAGTTAGAGGGAGGACATTGATACGTCAGTAAACAAGCGGTCCATCGGAACAGAAAAGGAACAGTTGGCAAAGGAGTATTTGTTGTCCAAGGGCTATCAGGTTTTGGAAATGAATTTCAGATGTCGTATGGGGGAAGTGGATATTGTGGCAAGGGACGGGCAGTATCTCTGCTTTGTGGAGGTCAAGTATCGAACCGGTAAGCAGACAGGTAGCCCTGAGCAGGCAGTTGATACAAGAAAGCAGAATCGCATCTGTCGTGTGGCAGATTTTTATATGCTACAGCACAAGCTGGGATATGATACTGCCGTGCGTTTTGATGTGGTGGCCATAACACCGGAAAACATGACACTGTATAAAAATGCATTTTATTATAGAGAAAGATGATGAGAGAGAAGATATATAAACTAGAAGAAAATGTCTCATTGCCTTTGTTAGGGTTTGAGGAATATGATAAGATTCCCTGGTTGGCACATTGCTTTACCACAAAAGCAGGTGGTGTTAGTACTGGTATATATGAAAGCTTGAACCTGAGTTTTACCAGGGGAGACGATGAGCAGGCGGTATTAGAAAACTATCGCCGTGTGTTGCAGGCTATGGGAACATCATCAGATTGTGTGGTAACATCGGATCAGACCCATACTACCAATGTGCGACTTGTGACAAAGGAAGATGCTGGTAAGGGGATTGTAGTACCTAGAGATTATCAGGACATTGATGGGTTGATAACTCAGGAGCCAGGACTTATCTTGACAACCTTTTATGCTGACTGTGTTCCGCTATATTTCGTGGATCCTGTGCACAAAGCCATTGGTCTGTCCCATTCCGGATGGAGGGGCACGGTTAAGCGTATGGGGGCAGTTACAATTCAGGCAATGACAAAGCACTTTGGAAGTAAACCAGAGGATTTGCTGTGTGCCATAGGCCCTTCTATTTGTCAAGATTGTTATGAGATTAGTGAAGACGTGGCAGAATATTTTATGAGAGCATTTCCATCCATTGTGGAGGAGATTTTGCTGGATAAAGGAAATGGTAAATACCAACTGGATCTGTGGAGGACAAACCAGTTTATTCTTCAAAATGCTGGTGTTTCTTCTAATCATATTTTTATGGCAAATTTATGCACCTGCTGTAACTGTGATAAGCTGTTTTCTCACAGAGCCACAAATGGCAAGCGGGGAAACTTAGGTGCATTTCTAATGATTCGAAATTAACAGGAGGATAACCACTATGAGCACAGCTCATCAAATTTCATCTGTTGCTCCAAAAAGTGTGGCAGAGCAGGTGGGGATACAACCGGGAGACATGATCAAATCCATGAATGGTGTCCAATTACTTGATATTTTTGACTACTATTATATGGCAGAGGAGCCTGTCCTTGATGTGGTGGTGGAAAAGTCAGATCATTCTTTGGTAGAAGTTCATATTGAAAAAAACGAGGGAGAAGACTTAGGCATCTCTTTTGAAAATGGTTTGATGGATGATTACAAGTCGTGCCACAACAAGTGCATGTTCTGCTTTATTGACCAGATGCCACCGGGGATGAGAGATACGCTATACTTTAAAGATGATGATACAAGACTTTCCTTTTTACAAGGTAACTATGTTACATTGACCAATTTGAAGGATGAGGATTTGGAACGCATCATTCATTATCATTTGGCACCGATTAATATTTCCGTGCATGCCACAAATCCGGAGCTTCGGTGCAAGATGCTTCACAATCGTTTCGCCGGGGATGTGTTAGAAAAGATAAAGCGCTTAGCCGATGCAGGCATTGAGATGAATTCTCAGATTGTTCTCTGCAAGGGAGAAAATGATGGGGAAGAATTGGAACGTTCCATTTCAGAACTGTTAGCATTTTATCCTCATATGCAAAGCTTATCTGTTGTACCGGTTGGGCTCACCAAATTCCGGGATGGCTTATATCCATTAGAACCATTTGAAAAGGAAGATGCAAACGAGGTCCTTGACATTATTCATCAATGGCAGGATATCAGTTATGAGAAGTATGGCAGTCACTTTGTACAGGCGTCGGATGAGTGGTATTTGATTGCAGAGCAGGATTTGCCGGAAGAAGACAGATATGATGGATATATTCAGCTGGAAAATGGTGTTGGAATGATCCGTCTTTTGCTCAACGAATTTAGAGAGGCACTGGATGGGGAACATCGCCATCCATTTATGAAAGCAAAAACATTTTCTATTGCAACCGGTGGCTTGGCAGCACCATTTATAAAAACCTTGTGTGATGAATTTATGGAAAAGTTTCCCAAAATAACCATCCATGTGTATCCAATACGCAATGATTTCTTTGGGGAACGTATCACCGTATCTGGTCTGATTACCGGTCAGGATTTGATTGCACAGCTGAAGGGTAAGCCCTTAGGAGATTGCTTGATTTTACCCCATAATATGGTTCGCCAACAGGAAATGGATTTTCTGGATGACGTGACAGTTCAGGAGGTAATTAGCGCTTTACAAGTACCGGTAGATATTGTAAAATCAAGCGGACAAGATTTGGTAAAGAGATTTTTATCATAGATAGATGAGTTGACACAACAAGGAGGATGGTATGAGTAAACCTGTTGTGGCCATTGTAGGTAGACCCAATGTGGGGAAATCCACATTGTTTAACGCATTGGCTGGAGAGAGAATTTCAATTGTAAAAGATACCCCCGGGGTTACCAGAGATCGTATCTATGCTGATATCACATGGTTAAATTATGAGTTTACAATGATTGATACCGGCGGTATTGAGCCGGAATCAAAGGATGTGATTATTAGTCAGATGCGGGAACAGGCACAGATTGCTATAGACACGGCCGATGTTATTATTTTTATGACAGACGTAAAGCAAGGGCTTGTGGATTCTGATTCAAAGGTTGCAGATATGCTGCGACGTTCCCAGAAGCCGGTGGTACTTGTTGTTAACAAGGTAGACAATTTTGACAAGTATATGGCGGATGTCTATGAGTTTTACAACTTAGGAATTGGCGAACCTATTCCAATTTCATCTGCATCCATGCTTGGATTGGGTGATATGTTAGATCAGGTGACTTCCTACTTCCCTCAGAGAGAAGGGGAAGAGGAAGAGGATGAGATTCCTAAAATTGCCATTGTAGGTAAGCCTAATGTGGGAAAATCCTCTATGGTGAATCGCCTTGTGGGAGAGAATCGTGTGATTGTTTCGGATATTGCAGGAACCACAAGAGATGCCATTGACACCAAAGTGAAATATCACGGCAGGGAATATATTTTTATTGACACTGCCGGTCTTCGACGAAAGAGTAAAATCAAGGAAGAGCTGGAGCGCTTTAGTATTATCCGTGCAGTTGCCGCTGTGGAAAAGGCAGATGTTGTGATTGTGATGATTGATGCCACAGAAGGTGTGACAGAGCAGGATGCAAAAATTGCCGGTATTGCCCATGAGAGAGGCAAAGGTATCATCATTGCCGTTAACAAATGGGATGCTATTGAGAAGGATGACAAGACGATCTATAAGCATAAGGAGAAGATTCGTCAGACCTTATCCTTTATGCCTTATGCAGAGATTATGTTTATCTCTGTTATGACAGGTCAGCGTTTGAACAAACTGTACGATACCATAGATGCCGTTATTGAGAACAATTCTATGCGGGTGGCTACCGGAGTGTTAAATGAAATAGTTACAGAGGCTGTTGCTATGCAGCAACCACCTTCTGATAAGGGAAAACGCCTGAAGATATATTATATTACTCAGGTGGCAGTGAAACCGCCTACCTTTGTCATTTTTGTGAATGATAAAGAATTGATGCATTTTTCTTATGTTAGATATTTGGAGAATCGTATTCGAGATGCTTTTGGCTTTGAGGGTACCTCTCTAAAGTTTATTATTCGTGAGAGAAAGGACGATTAAGAGATGGTAGTTGCAAGGGGCATTTGTCTTTTGATTGGATATGTGTTTGGAATGTTTCTTTCTGGATTTTTCATTGGGAAATCTAAGGATGTTGATATTCGGACAAAGGGTAGTGGAAATATTGGAGCAACCAACACGATGCGAGTTTTTGGGATTCGGGTGGCTGGAATCACGCTACTTTTGGATTGCCTAAAATGTATAGTCGCGGTATTGGTTGTATGGGCAATCTTTCATACCAGGCAGCCGGAGCATATTCGCCTGTTAATGTTATACGGTGCATTTGGGGCTATTTTGGGACACGATTTTCCGGTGTTTATGAAGTTTAAAGGTGGAAAGGGGATTTCTACAAGCTTTGGTATGCTTGTGGTATTGTATCCACAGTTTTTGCCGGCATGTATTTTGCTGTTTGCTATCGCTGTAGCATTGACAAAATTTGTATCCCTTGGATCTATTTTGGCTGCCGTGGCGGTTATTGTACAAGTGATTATATTTGGACAGATAGGACTTTTGGCTTATGCACCGTCAGATTTGCTGGAGGCTCAGATTATTACAGTCGGTATCGGTGTTTTGGCCATATGCTTGCATAGAAGTAATATCAAGAGATTGCTCTCTGGAACAGAGAATAAATTATCTTTTAAGTCCAAAAGAGACTAAAGTGGTGATAGACAGATGTGCTTATAGGTGCATCTGTTTTTCTTATAAATTGAGGGGAACCATAGGAGGATATTATGGCAAGAATAGGAGTCATTGGAGCAGGAAGCTGGGGGACAGCTCTTGCGATGTTGTTGTGTGAAAATGGAAATGATGTGACCCTTTGGGCTCATCGCAAGGAAAAAGTAGAAAAGATGAAGGCTTATCGTATTTGCGATAAGCTGCCGGGAGTGGTTTTGCCTGAGGTGTTAGGTTTTACTCATAGACTGGAAGATGCAGTTTTAGACAAAGAGCTTTTGATTATGGCTGTGCCATCTACTGCCACCAGAAGTACGGCAGAGAAAATGAAACCATACGTTTTTAAGGAACAAATGATTTGCAGTGTATCAAAGGGAATCGAAGAGGATACCCTGTTAACCCAGTGCGGTATCCTAGAGGATGTGCTTGGGGAGGAGCAACCAATTGGTGTTCTCAGCGGACCCTCCCATGCAGAGGAAGTGGTTCAAAAGCTTCCAACTGTTGTGGTGGCTGGTGCAAAGGATGAGAATGTTGCCTATTTTTTACAGGATTGTTTTATGAACGAGGTATTTCGCGTTTATACCAGTTGTGATGTTGTGGGTATTGAGATTGGTGCATCCCTAAAGAATGTGATTGCATTAGCAGCGGGGATGTCAGATGGTCTTGGATATGGTGATAACACAAAGGCTGCACTAATTACCAGAGGAATAAAGGAAATATCCAATCTGGCTTTGGCTATGGGAGGCAATCCTGAGACGTTAAGTGGTTTGGCTGGAACTGGAGATTTGATTGTCACCTGTTCCAGTAAGCATAGTCGAAACCGAAGGGCGGGAATGCTGATCGGACAGGGAATGTCATTTGATGGGGCTATGAAGGAAGTAAACATGGTAGTGGAAGGCGTTTATTCTGCTAAGGCAGCACTAGCCCTTGGAAAAAAATATAACATTTCCCTTCCGATTATTGAGCAGGTAAATGACGTTTTATTTATGGGAAAAGACCCTAAAACAGCGGTAAAATCCTTGATGGAACGGGAGAGAAAACCGGAAAATTAGAAGACAAAAAGTCATTGACTAGCCTAGAGTCAGATGCTAGAATGTATATTAGTACACAACATATGGTGCAAGGTTTGTTTTTGTGGACAATATATAGATAATATACAGAAGGGAGCATTTTGCTTTGGTTAGAGTAATTAAAAAAGACGGAACCTTAGAAGAATTCAATGTACAGAAGGTTGTGGATGCGGTCAACAAATCAGCTTGTCGCGTTCTTATCAATTTCACAGAGGAAGAGGAGAAGTTTATTTGCCAGTTCGTTGAGGAGAGAGTGGCAGAGCTTGGTATCGACAAAATTGAAATTGCTCAGATGCATAATATTGTAGAGGGAGCATTGGAGAGAGTGAATCCTGTGGTTGCAAAGAGCTATCGTGATTATCGCAATTATAAACAGGATTTTGTCCAGATGTTGGATGATGTATATACAAAGAGTCAGTCTATTATGTATATTGGAGACAAGGAGAACGCCAATACAGACAGTGCTCTGGTCTCTACAAAGAGAAGCTTGATCTTTAACGAGTTTAACAGAGAACTCTATAAGAAATTCTTCCTTACCACAGAGGAGATTCAGGCCATACGGGATGGATACATTTACATTCATGATATGTCGGCAAGAAGAGATACAATGAACTGCTGTCTTTTCGATGTTAGAGAAGTTCTTGAAGGCGGATTTGAGATGGGTAACATCTGGTATAACGAGCCAAAGACACTGGATGTTGCCTTTGATGTTATCGGCGACATTGTACTTTCTGCAGCAAGCCAGCAGTACGGTGGATTTACGGTTCCTAGTGCAGATTTGATTCTTGAGAAGTATGCAGAGAAGTCATACGCTTTATATGTTGAGAAATATCTTTCATTGGGACTGTCTCAAAAAAAGGCAGAAGAGACTGCCTACGCTGACGTGGAAAGAGATTACGAGCAGGGATTCCAGGGATGGGAGTATAAGTTTAATACCGTTGCAAGCAGTCGTGGAGATTATCCATTCATCACAGTTACCGCCGGTACCGGTACAGGTAGATTTGCCAAGATGGCAACGATTATGTTGCTTCGGGTTCGTATGAAGGGACAGGGAAAGGAGGGCCACAGAAAGCCGGTGTTGTTCCCTAAGATTGTATTTCTTTATGATGAGAATCTTCATGGACCGGGCAAAGAATTGGAAGATGTTTTTGACGCTGGTATTGAGTGCTCCCGCAAGACTATGTATCCGGATTGGTTAAGTCTTACCGGTAAGGGTTATGTTGCCAGCATGTATAAGCAGTATGGACAGATCATCAGCCCAATGGGATGTCGTGCTTTCCTTTCGCCTTGGTATGAGAGAGGTGGTATGTATCCGGCGGATGAAGACGATACACCTGTATTTGTTGGACGTTTCAACATTGGTGCCGTCAGTTTACATTTGCCAATGATTTTGGCAAAATCAAGACAGGAGAGCAGAGACTTTTACGAAGTTCTTGATTACTACCTTGAGCTGATTCGCAAGCTCCATATTCGTACCTATGCCTACCTGGGAGAGATGCGTGCATCCACAAATCCTCTTGCATATTGTGAAGGTGGATTCTATGGTGGTCATTTGAACTACAATGACAAGATTAAGCCAATCCTTAAGTCTGCAACAGCATCTTTTGGCATAACAGCGTTTAACGAACTACAGCAGCTCTACAACGGCAAATCCTTAGTAGAGGATGGACAGTTTGCCGTTGAAGTATTAGAGCATATCAACAAGAAGATCGATGAATTTAAAAAAGAAGACGGCAATCTTTATGCTATTTATGGAACACCGGCAGAAAACCTTTGTGGTCTTCAGGTAAAACAGTTCCGGAAGAAATACGGTATTATCGAAAATGTTTCCGACAGAGAGTACGTAAGCAATAGCTTCCACTGTCATGTATCGGAAGATATTACACCAATTCAGAAGCAGGATTTGGAATATCGTTTCTGGGAACTGTCAAACGGCGGAAAGATTCAGTACGTGAAATATCCGATTAGCTACAACAAAGAGGCTGTAAAGACACTTGTGCGCCGTGCTATGGAAATGGGCTTCTATGAAGGTGTGAATTTGTCTTTGGCATACTGTGATGACTGTGGTCATGAGGAGCTGGAGATGGATGTGTGTCCGAAGTGCGGTAGTCGCAATCTTACCAAGATTGATCGTATGAATGGATATCTTTCCTATTCCCGGGTAAAGGGAGATACCCGTTTAAATGATGCCAAGATGGCAGAAATAGCTGAAAGAAAGAGTATGTAATTTAGGTGAAATAAATGCGTTATCATAATATAACAAAGGACGATATGTTAAATGGGGACGGCCTTAGGGTTGTTCTATGGGTTGCAGGTTGCGACCACTGCTGTAAGGAATGTCAGAATCCCATTACATGGGATCCTAACGGAGGATTAGAATTCGATGATGGTGCCAAGGAAGAATTGTTTGAGGCACTGAATCAAGAATATATATCCGGCATCACCTTCAGTGGCGGGGATCCGCTTTTCTATGGAAATCGTCAGGCAACCGAAGATTTGGCAAAGGAAATCCACGAAAGATTTCCGGATAAGACCATTTGGATGTATACCGGATTTACCTATGAGACCATTGAAGATCTCAAAGTAATGGAATATGTAGATGTTCTGGTAGATGGAGAGTTTGTGGTGGAGCAAAAGGATACCCAGCTACCATGGCGAGGCAGTGCCAACCAGCGAGTAATTGATGTGAAGGCTTCTCGCAAGGCAAAAAAAGTAGTACTTCACTGTGAGTAGGAGATGAAAATGAATATTGCGCTTAAGAAATTAACAGAAACTGCAAAGCTTCCGGAGAGAGGAAGTGTTATGGCGGCAGGCTATGATTTGTTTGCCGATCTTACAGAAGAAATCGAAATTTTACCCCATACCACAACAATGATTGGCACAGGTATTGCTGTTGCCATTCCTGAGGGGTATTTTGGCGGAGTGTATGCCAGAAGTGGCCTGTCAGCTAAGGAAGGACTTCGCCCGGCAAACTGCACCGGTGTGGTTGATGCAGATTACAGAGGAGAGATTAAGGTTGCACTTCACAATGACAGCGATGAGAAGCGTGCGGTAGCCCCGGGACAGAAGATTGCCCAGCTGGTTATCAGTCCATTTTTAAGTGTTTCCTTTTTTGAAGTTGACAACTTAGATGAGACAGAACGCGGAGAAGGTGGATTTGGTTCCACAGGTAAAATGTAGGAGGTTATTATGGGAGAGGTTTTACAAAGTATCAGAGAACGTATGGTTAAGTTTTATGCAAGCGATGACAACGCAATTACATTAAATGCTGTGCAAGGGCACTTTGCCACCAGTTCTTCACACATCAATTATTATATCGATGTGACAAGTCTAAAGGTTCGCGCAAAAGAAGCCAGAGAGGTGGCAAGAGCACTGAAGAATAAGCTATTGCACCATGTAACTACGGTGGATACCATTGTATGTATGGATGGTACAGAGGTGATTGGTGCATATTTGGCAGAAGAGTTAGAGAAAGGACATTTCGCTAACAATAACAAGCACGAAACTGTATATATTGTTGCCCCGGAAGTGAACAGTGTGAATCAGCTTTTGTTTCGGGAAAATATTCGACCTTCCATCGAAGGCAAAAATGTGTTACTGTTACTAGCGACTATGACAACAGGTGATACTGTTCGCAGAAGCGTGGAGTGTATTGAGTATTACGGCGGTAATATGGTTGGCGTGGCACCACTCTTTGGTACCATGGAGCGTATCGGTCATACGGAAGCCTTTCCGCTGTTTACCACAAACGATTTACCGGGATATCAGACCTTTACTCCGCATGAATGTCCTTACTGCAAAAAGGGTATTCCCATTGAAGCGATGGTCAATGGTTTTGGCTTTTCAAAACTTTAGTAAGAATAAAAGGAATTGCGCCGAACGAAAGTTGGGCGCATTCTTTAGGTTATTTGAAAGGAAGTATTATGGCAAAAAGTACTGTTTACGACGAGAGTAGTATTTCTATCTTAGAAGGCTTAGAAGCGGTTCGAAAACGACCGGGTATGTACATTGGTAGTGTTTCGAGAAAAGGTTTGAATCATTTGGTATACGAGATTGTGGACAACTCTGTAGATGAGCATTTGGCAGGGGAGTGTGACACCATCCATGTAACCTTAGAGGCAGATGGTTCTTGTACCGTTGAGGATAATGGACGAGGAATCCCAGTAGGCTTACATGCAAAGGGAATTTCAGCTGCCAGAGTAGTGTTTACCACCCTTCACGCAGGAGGAAAGTTTGATGACAGCGTGTATAAGACCAGTGGTGGTCTTCATGGCGTTGGCTCTTCTGTTGTAAATGCATTATCCACCTATATGGATGTAGAGATTTCCCGCGAGGGGTATATTCACCACGACAGATATGAGAGAGGAAATCCTGTTCTAACATTGGAAAAAGGTTTGTTGCCAACCATAGGCAAAACAAAAAAGACAGGAACAAAGATAAACTTTTTGCCGGATCCAGAGATTTTTGAGAAAACATATTTCAAAGAGGATGAAATCAAGAGTCGAATGCATGAGACTGCTTACTTGAATCCCAATTTGACTATTATTTTTGAGGATAGACGAAAAGAGGTAGTGGAGCATATCGAGTATCATGAGCCAGATGGTATTATTGGCTTTGTAAAAGATGTAAACAAGAATTCTGAGGCTCTTCACGATGTTGTTTATTTCTCCGGCGAATCGGAAGGAATTAGTGTGGAGGTGGCATTCCAGTACTGTAATGAGTTCCATGAGAACATTTTGGGCTTTTGTAACAACATTTACAATGCCGAGGGTGGAACCCATATTACAGGATTTAAGACAGTATTTACAACAGTAATCAATAACTATGCAAGAGAACTTGGTATTCTTAAGGATAAGGATGCCAATTTTAACGGTGCAGATGTGAGAAACGGAATGACAGCTGTGGTGTCTATTAAGCATCCGGCTCCACGTTTTGAAGGTCAGACGAAGACAAAGCTTGATAATCAGGATGCTGCAAAAGCTACATCTAAGGTTACCAGTGATGAGATTGTACTTTTCTTCGATCGTAATTTAGAAACCTTAAAGGCTGTTATCTCCTGTGCGGAAAAAGCAGCTAAGATTCGTAAAACAGAGGAGAGAGCTAAGACAAATCTTCTTGTAAAGCAGAAGTTTTCTTTTGATAGCAATGGAAAACTTGCAAACTGTGAGAGCAGGGATGCTGAAAAATGTGAAATCTTCATTGTGGAGGGAGATTCTGCCGGTGGTTCCGCCAAGATGGCTAGAAATCGTATGTACCAGGCCATTATGCCAATTCGAGGTAAAATACTAAATGTAGAGAAAGCCAGTATCGATAAGGTTTTGGCAAATGCTGAAATTAAGACCATGATCAATGCCTTTGGCTGTGGGTTCTCGGAGGGATATGGTAACGACTTTGATATTTCAAAGCTTCGATATGACAAGATTATCATTATGGCGGATGCAGATGTGGACGGTGCCCACATTTCCACATTACTTTTGACACTTTTCTATCGATTTATGCCGGAATTGATTTACGAAGGTCATGTGTACATTGCGATGCCGCCTTTGTATAAGGCCATTCCGTCTAAGGGGGAAGAGGAATATCTCTATGACGATGTGGCTCTGGAGAAATATCGCAAAACCCACACAGGCAATTTCACGTTACAGCGATACAAAGGTTTAGGAGAAATGGATGCAGAACAGCTTTGGGAGACAACCTTAGACCCGGAACGAAGAATGCTTAAGAAGGTGGAAATTGAAGATGGCCGTATGGCATCGGATGTTACCGAGATGTTGATGGGAAATGAAGTTCCACCTCGCCGTGCTTTTATTTATGAGCATGCGCAAGATGCAGAACTTGACGTTTAATATGATTTTTAGTTAACAAGGAGATAGATAATAATGGCAGAACAAGAAAGGCTCATTCGAACAGAGTACTCTGAAATCATGCAAAAATCATACATTGATTACGCCATGAGCGTTATTGTATCCCGTGCTTTGCCGGATGTAAGAGATGGTTTGAAGCCGGTACAGAGAAGAACCCTATATGATATGCATGAATTGGGTATTCGATACGATAAACCATTCCGTAAATCCGCAAGAATCGTGGGTGATACCATGGGTAAATATCATCCCCACGGTGACAGCTCCATTTATGAGGCATTAGTGGTGATGTCTCAGGATTTCAAGAAGGGATTGCCGCTGATTGATGGACATGGTAACTTCGGATCCATTGAGGGTGATGGGGCTGCTGCAATGCGTTATACAGAGGCTCGTCTTCACAAGGTGACACAGGAGTGCTATTTGGCAGATCTTGACAAAGATGTGGTTGATTTCATCCCAAACTTTGATGAGACAGAAAAAGAGCCAGAGGTGTTGCCGGTAAAGGTGCCAAATCTTTTGATTAACGGAGCAGAAGGTATTGCTGTTGGTATGGCAACCAGCATTCCGCCTCATAATTTTGGTGAAGTGATTGATGGTGTTATCGCCTATATGAAAAATCCGGACATCAACACAAAGCAGATGATGGAATACATCCAAGGACCGGATTTCCCAACAGGTGGTATTGTTGTAAACAAGGACGACCTTCACGCTATTTATTCCACAGGAACCGGAAAAATCAAAGTTCGCGGTAAGGTTGAAATTGAGAAAGTGAAGGGCGGTCGGGAACGACTGGTTATCACCGAGATTCCATATCCAATGATAGGAGCCAATATTGGAAAATTCTTGAATGATGTGTATAGCTTGGTTGAGACTAAGAAGACAAATGACATTGTGGATATTTCCAACCAGTCATCCAAGGAAGGTATCCGCATCGTGATCGACTTGCGCAAGGGAGCTGACGCAGAAAACTTGTGCAATCTTCTGTACAAGAAAACAAGATTGGAAGACACCTTTGGCGTAAATATGCTGGCTGTTGCTGATGGCAGACCGGAGACCATGGGAATTGTGCCTATCATACGCCATCACGTGAACTTTCAATATGAACTGGCAACGAGAAAATACACCACCCTTCTTGCCAAGGAACGTCAGAAGAAAGAAATTCAGGAAGGCCTGATTAAGGCTTGCGACGTCATTGACTTGATTATTGAAATCCTTCGCGGAAGTAAGGATATGAAGATGGCAAAGCTGTGCCTTGTAGAAGGCATTACAGAAGGCATCAAGTTTAAATCAGAACAATCCAAGAAGGATGCGGCAAAACTACATTTTACGGAACGTCAGGCTACAGCTATTTTGGAGATGCGTCTTTATAAGCTGATCGGTCTTGAAATCCAGGCGTTGATGGATGACTACGAGAAGACCATGAGAAATATTCAGGAGTATTCTGAAATTTTAGAGAACCGTGGCACTATGGCTAAGGTTATTATGAAAGAGTTAAAAGAGTACAAGAAGTCATACGCAAGAGAGAGAAGAACCGTTATTGATAATGTGGCAGAGGCTGTTGTGGAAGAAAAGCCAATGGAAGAAATTGATGTTGCAATTTTGATTGACAGATTTGCATATGGTCGAGTTGTTGACATGCCTACCTATGAGCGCAATAAAGAAGCTGCAGAGGCTGAGAGCAAGCAGATTATTTTCTGTAAAAATGTGGATAAGCTTGCTCTATTTACCAATAAAGGACAGATGCACTTAGTCAAGGTTCTTGATTTGCCGTTTGGCAAGTTTCGAGATAAGGGACAGCCCCTCGACAATGTCAGCAATTTTGATGCCACCAAGGAAGATTGTCTGTTGATTGAATCCATCGAGAATCTGAAGGGTACTAAGGTGGTATTTGGAACAAAACAGAGTATGCTTAAGGTTGTGGCAGGCGATGAGTTTGATGTGGCAAAACGTACCACAGCGGCAACCAAGCTAAATGAGGATGATGAAGTATTAGTTGTTCGTCCGCTACAAGGGGATGATACCCTTGTCATGCAAAGTGCCAAGGATATTTTCCTTCGCATTGATGCTACTATGATTCCGGAGAAGAAGAAGGGGGCAGTTGGTGTTCGAGGTATGAAGTTAGATGCCAAGGATTATCTCACCAATATCTATGTACTTCGGACCGGTGAAAATGAAACCGTTAAAGTGAAGGGAAAGAACATTTCCTTAAATCGTTTGCACATAGGAAATCGTGATACTAAAGGTGTTAAAAAATAATGAATCGTGAACATGACGCAAAAGCGTTTATGGAGAAAGCCGCAGGGTATGGAAGTGTTCTGGGGCTTTCTTCCATTACGGAGCTGATGAAACAACTGAAAAATCCCCAAGACGACCTGCAGATTATTCACGTGGCCGGCACCAATGGGAAAGGTTCAACCATAGCCTTTTTGTCTAGTATTTTACAGCGGGCAGGATATCGTATTGGTGTATATACCTCACCGGCAGTGTTTGATTACAGAGAACGTTTTGTCATTAACGGACAGTGGATTTCTGAGAAAAATCTATGTGAGTATTTGATACGTCTCAAAAATGTCTGTGAGAGGATTGTGGAAGAAGGGAAAAGTCACCCCACACTGTTTGAAATTGAGACAGCCCTAGCGTTTTTGTACTTTAAAGAGGAACATTGTGATTATGTTCTCTTAGAAGTGGGAATGGGGGGAGAAACCGATGCCACCAATGTGATTTCCCATAGTCTATGTAGCGTGTTTGCATCTTTTGGAAGAGATCATATGCAGTTTTTGGGAGAGTCGCTTTTTGAAATCGCCACTGTGAAAGCCGGCATTTTAAAGGAAGGCGGCTGTGGCGTGTCTATTTGGCAGGAACCGGAAGTAGTAACTGCTATTGTTGCTGTCGCAGAGAAAAAGAATGCAAGAGTAACCTTTGCACAGCCCCCCCAATTAGATTTCAGAGGGAAGAATTCCCAGGTGTTTTCCTACAAAGAGTTTACCGATGTATCGATACCATTGGCTGGTTCCTATCAGCTTGATAATGCAGTGTTAGCTCTGGAGACTGTGCTTGCATTGCGACGTCTTGGCGTTTACATTCCGAATGAGGCTGTATACGAAGGAATGGCAAGTGCTAAATGGCCGGGGCGTATGGAGTGCATTTCCATTTATCCGAGAGTATATTTGGATGGCGCTCATAATCTGCCGGCTGCTATGAGATTGCGGGAAACCATTGAACTCTATTTTACAAACAGAACAATAACCTATATAATAGGTGTACTTGCAGATAAGGAATACAAGCAATTGTTAAACATATTATTGCCATTTGCAAATCACATTGTGGCAATTACACCACATAATCCAAGGGCGCTGCCGGCATCAGATTTGGCTGCTGCAATCCGCTCGTTGGGATATGAAGCTTATGAGAGTAAGTCTATGAAAGATGGTGTTTTTTATGCAATGGAGCAGAAAGATGATTTGATCTTAGCATTTGGATCCCTTTCCTATTTGAAGGATTGTGAGACAAGTGTATTACAGTGGAAAAAGGAGCAGGAAAATGTTTGATCGCGAAAAGGTGAAAGAAGGCGTTCGCTTAATTTTAGAAGGTGTGGGGGAAAATCCAAAGAGAGAAGGATTGCTTGAAACACCTGATCGGGTTGCCAAAATGTATGAAGAGATTTTTGGCGGTATGGAGATGTCAGCCAAGGAACCTCTTTCCAAGCGTTTTTCTGCTGAAAACAATGAAATGGTTTTGGAAAAGGATATTACCTTCTATAGTACATGTGAACATCATTTGATGCCATTTTTTGGCAAGGCCCATGTGGCGTATATTCCCAGTGGGGAAGTGGTTGGCTTAAGTAAGATTGCAAGAACTGTTGAAGTGTTTGCCAAGAGGCCTCAGATACAAGAACAGCTAACGGCACAGATTGCCGATGCCATTAATGAAGAATTACATCCTTTAGGTGTTATGGTAATGCTTGAGGCAGAGCATACATGTATGACGATGCGCGGAGTGAAGAAGCCGGGAAGTAAGACGATTACCTATGTTACCAGAGGATTATTTGAGGAAGATTCTACACTTCAGGATAGATTCTTCCATTTGATTGGATAGTATTATGACAGAACAGACAAAACGATTGTTACAGCATCCTATATATCAGAAGCGTCTTGCACTTTTGCAGGAACTAGAAGGGAATCGGATATATTGCGGACATGATCTTTCGCATTTTTTTGCTGTTGGACGCATTGCGGAGACTTTGTCAAAGGAGAACCATTTGTCACACTCTAATGATGTGTTATGGGCAGCGGCTCTTTTGCATGATATGGGACGTGTGGAACAGTATCAGCAAGGAATCTCCCACGACAAGGCCTCTGTGGCATTTGCACGGGAGATTTTGCTTTCTCTGGGATGGGATCAGGCAGATATGGAACTGGTATGTGAAGCGATAGGGTCCCACAGCAAACGCTTTGCGGTAAAAGACCGCTGGGAGAACCGTACAGAATTACGTTCTCTGGCAGAAGTTTTGTCTTTTGCAGATCATTTTTCCAGAAAATGTTACGAATGTAAAGGGGCTGATTCTTGCAAATGGCCAGAGGAAGAAAGAATTAATCAGAAGTTTTTTGAGGAGGAAATTATGAAAATAGGACAGCGACAGTTTGACGAAAAAGGAAAAACCTATGTTATGGGAATTATGAATGTAACACCGGATTCTTTTTCAGATGGTGGAAATTATACAGACATGGATGATATGTTATTCCATGCAAGAGAAATGATAGAAGATGGGGTGGATATCATCGATGTTGGTGGAGAATCTAATAGACCGGGATATACTACAATGATTTCTGACGAGGAAGAGATACAACGGGTATGTCCCGCCATTGAGTTGATAAAAAAGGAATTTGATATACCGGTTTCGCTGGATACATATAAATCTGCAGTGGCAAGAGCGGGAATCTCTTCCGGTGCAGATATGATTAATGACATCTGGGGATTGCAGTATGATCATAGGATGGGAGCTGTTGTGGCAGAATCCGGCGTGGCATATTGTCTGATGCATAACAGGAAAGAAGTGAATGAACATCTTTTGTTGAAAGATTTTTTGCATCATATGGATGAGGATTTTGCAAGAGCAGAAGAGGCAGGTATTGATAAGAGCCGAATTTTATATGATCCGGGCATCGGATTTGCCAAGACGCAGGAACAAAATCTGATGTTGATTGGTAATTTGGACAAAATGGTGGCAAAGGCTCCGGTGCTGTTAGGTACATCCAGAAAATCTGTAATTAATTATGTGTTAGATTTGCCGGTGGATGAGAGAGTGGAAGGTACACTTGCCACAACGGCAGAGGCGGTGTTTGCCGGTGTATCTATGGTCCGGGTCCATGACGTAAAAGAAAACGCACGATTTATAAAAATGCTTGAGAGAACAAGAGAAAAGTGGGTGAAATAATGGAACAGATTGTTATTGAAGAGTTGAAGGTTTATGGTCATCACGGAGTATACGAACAAGAAAAGAAGGATGGACAAATCTTTGTGGTGGACTGTGTGATGGATGTTTCCTTTGGGGAAGCGGCAGTTACGGATGAATTGGCTCATACGGTAGATTATGGAAATGTTTGTCTCTTTATTAAAAAATTCTTTACAGAAAATGCATTTGATTTGCTAGAGACAGTGGCAGAGAGCCTTTCTACGGATATTATGTATGCATTTCCCGGCATTCATAAATTATGGTTGAAAATTCGCAAACCGGAGGCACCCATTCCCATGGAGTTTTCTTCTGTAGGCGTTGTGATAACCAAGGAATGGACAAGGGTTGCCATTTCTTTCGGCAGTAACATTGAACCAAGAGAACAGTATTTAACAGAGGCCATGGAGAAGCTTTTGTCAAACCCTGCCATTCGAAATTTGGTGGTATCTGATTATATTGAGACAGAACCTTACGGCTTTGTGGAGCAGGACAAGTTTTTAAATGGAGCGGCTGTTTTTGAAACATTGCTTCAGCCACAGGAATTGCTAGAACAGCTTCATATCATCGAGAACGAGGCAGGAAGGGAGCGGACACAGCGCTGGGGACCGCGTACATTGGATCTTGATATTGCCCTATATGGTGATATTCAGATTAATACAAAAGATTTGATTGTGCCTCATCTTGATATGGCCAATCGGGGATTTGTATTGGAACCGTTATGCCAGATCGCTCCGGGGATGGTTCATCCCATCTATGATATGACGGTTTATGATATGTTACAGCGTTTACGTGGGAAGAGGATCTGACATAAAATTTGTGCGCGGTAGTCAACACAGCACTGTGGGTTTGAAATGTTAGGAGAAACAGATGAATCATAAATTTCATGGAAACAGAATATGGCAGATTGTATATCCTTTGGGAGTATATTACGGGCTGTACAGTGTGCTTTATGCCATATTTAAGAAGATATTTGCGGGAGTGGGAAGTTCACTTCTCTGGCTGGGAGTGGCCAGCGCAATCACCATAATATTTATCTATGGCATATATAAGCAGATGCCGATTATAAAGAATCCAAAGCAGTTTGATAAAAGTACTCTTTTGAAGGAAGTGATTTACATTATCGGCATTGTTGCCCTGGGTATGGTGCTGAACGTAGTTATCAGTCATACACCTTTTATGCAGCATTCGCAAGGATTTGCCCGGGCCAATGAAGTGTTTCAGACAGACAGCATACTTACAAAGGTTTTTACCAACTGTATTTGCATCCCTATTTTGGAGGAACTTGTTTATCGCGGCATCATTGCAGGTCAGATGCTAGTGTGGCATGGTCAGACAGCAGCTGTTTTTGTGTCGGCTTTGTTGTTTGGTGCCATGCACTTTAACATCGTTCAATTTTTATATGCTTTTTTGGTAGGCTTGGCTCTGGCTTATGTCTACACCAAAACCAACAAGCTATGGATTGTTATCATTGCCCATGCTTTCACTAATCTGGCTGTTATTTTGTGGCAAGTGATTGTGTAACGGAAGACTATTTCATACTTAAGGAGGTTTCTATGAGAACAAAAGAAGAGACACCCAATGTGGTTGGGAATATTGCAATTATATTTGCGTCCCTTTTGATGATTGCCCTGGGAAGCATTATGTTGATTGCAGATGATGTAAAGATGGTCTATTTTTGCTATGGGGCCGGAGGATGTCTGCTGGTATGGGGAATTTGGCTTATTAGCAGATACTTTTTGCATAAGGAGTTTCAGCAGACAACCAATTATGGTTTTTCCGTGGGTACATTGGTTGTGATTCTTGGCGCCATAGACTTGATTCGTGCTCAGGATATTGCAGATACCATTCCCACATATCTTGGAATTCTTGTCTTGGTGGAAGGTGTTGTTATGCTACAGAATACCGTGCAGTTGAAGAATTTAAAGGGAGGCCTGTGGATGGTGAGCCTTGTGTTTTCTCTTTTATCTGTGGCGGCATCTGTGGTTATATTGTTGGATATTAAGCATATAATTTCAGAGCATATGGCAATTCTTTATATCACACAGATTGTTGTAGGTGCTTTTGCGCTGTTTTCTCTTTGCTGTGTGGGAGTTCGCACAAAGAAATACCACAGAGATGTTGCAAAGACAGTGGAGCGCAACTTAGAGGAATCTGAGGCGTGGTTTGATCGTGAAGAAACAAAAACAGAAGTAGCTGACGAGAAAGAAGAAGAATTTACGACAGAAGAAAACCATACAGAATCTGAAGAGTGATTTTGGGATAGAAGAAAGGAGCTGCCATGGCAAATATGGTTGATTATCTGCAGTGGAGAGGAGATATTCCTTTTTCTGTAGATCCTTTTAATGAAGTGGACAATCTCATATTGTCGGAATTGGTATATACCGATTTTACGGGAATTGTTCCACCCTTAGGCTCAAAGGAGGCTGTTTCCATTTCTAAGGCTTGCAATCAATTTTTCACTATGCACGCAGAAGACGAACTGATGGATCGCGTGTCTTCCACAAAGGTGGCACCATTTTTGATGCAAGATTTGATACAGTCAAAACGTTTTTCCGGTATGCGACTTACCGGATATGTGGATGAAATTGATCATGAGTTTCAATCCCAGTTTGCTGCAGTGACCTATCTTTTGGAGGATGGTACCGCCTTTGTGGCTTATCGTGGAACAGACAATACCATAGTGGGATGGAAAGAAGATTTTAATATGTCCTTTTTGTACCAAACCCATGGACAGATGCGTGCAGCTGAATATCTTACAACCCAGGGTGGCATGATGAGAAGGAAACTTCGTGTGGGAGGACATTCCAAGGGCGGTAACTTTGCGGTATACGCCTCGGCTTTTTGTGATAAACGCATAAAGAATCGTATTTTGGAAGTTTATTCAAATGATGGCCCCGGGTTTTGTAGTACCATCATGAGCTCAGAGGATTACCAGGAAATTTTGCCCAAAGTGAAAAGCACAATACCGGAGTCGTCCATTGTGGGGCTTCTTCTGGAAAATGAATTGGAACACAAGGTGGTAAAGAGCTCTTTGCTTGGGGCAATGCAGCATGACTTAATGTCATGGGAGGTTCTCGGTAATCATTATGTCTTGGCAGACGGTATTAGTGAATCTAGTATGAAGCTTGATAAAACATTAAAAAGCTGGGTGTATAGTCTGGAACCCTCTGAGAGAGAGGTGTTTGTGAATACGTTGTTTTACGCTTTGTCAGCAACAGGCGCTACCACATTAGATGAGCTAAAGACGGGCAAGCTGGAAGTGTTTAATGAAGTGACAAAAACTTTGACAGGCCTGACTCCCGAGAAGCAAAAGGCATTTAAGGATGTTTTTTCTCATTTAGGCCGCGCAATTCGAAAAACAAATTCAAAAAATGAGAAAAAAAGAGAAATTAAGAGAATAGATGAGAAAGAAACAGAAAAACTCTAATTTTTGCGATTCATAACATTTGCAAGAACATAGGGAGAATTCTATTATATGAATTGTGCTTAGCACTCAAGCAAATAGAGTGCTAACAAACTTGAAAAGATAATATATAAAGGAGGCATATAAAATGAAGTTAGTACCATTAACAGACAGAGTTGTTTTAAAACAGTGTGAAGCAGAAGAGACAACAAAATCCGGAATTATCCTTGCGTCTACAGCCCAGGAGAAGCCAATGGAGGCTGAGGTTATCGCAGTTGGACCAGGTGGAATGGTTGACGGCAAAGAGGTTGTTATGCAGGTAAAGGAAGGCCAGAAAGTAATCTATTCCAAGTACGCTGGAACAGAAGTGAAGCTGGATGGTGAAGAATATATTATTGTACGTCAGAATGATATTTTGGCAGTAGTTGAGTAATTTGAGAAGGGAAGGATTTCATTATGGCAAAGGAAATTAAGTATGGCGCTGATGCCAGAGCAGCATTAGGTGCCGGTGTTGACAAATTAGCAGATACAGTACGTGTAACAATTGGACCTAAGGGACGTAACGTGGTTCTTGATAAGTCATATGGCACACCGCTGATTACAAACGATGGTGTTACCATTGCAAAAGAGATTGAATTGGAAGACGCATTTGAAAATATGGGCGCACAGCTTGTAAAAGAAGTTGCAACTAAGACAAATGATGTGGCTGGTGACGGTACCACAACAGCAACTGTTTTGGCACAGGCTATGATTCAGGAAGGTATGAAGAATCTGGCTGCAGGCGCTAATCCAATCGTTCTCAGAAAGGGAATGAAGAAAGCTACAGATACAGCTGTTGAGGCGATTCTTTCTATGTCTCAGAAGGTTACCGGTAAGGAACAGATTGCCAAGGTTGCTGCAATTTCCGCAGGTGACGAAGAGGTTGGAAATATGGTTGCTGACGCTATGGAGAAGGTATCTAACGATGGCGTTATTACAATCGAGGAATCAAAGACAATGC
>CAMFYL010000010.1 GCA_946002055.1 uncultured Roseburia sp. | reverse complement strand
CTGGCAATGCGCGATACTTTAATTCCCGTTGGTTTAATCAGCTTGCTAATATACATAGCCGTTGTCTCACCCTCTAGGCTGGAATTCGTTGCAATAATCACTTCGTCCACATCCTCCTGCAAGCGTTGCATCAGTTCCTTTAGCTTAATATCTGAAGGGCCAATCCCCTGCATGGGAGAAATTGCTCCGTGTAATACATGATATACACCGTCAAACTTGCCCGTCTTCTCATAAGCTGCCAAATCCTTGGTATCTTCCACAACCATAATGATTTTCTTATTGCGTTTCTCGTCCTTACAGATTGGACATATCTCATCATCTGTAAGAGAGAAGCACATCTTGCAGTAATGCACGTTATGTCTGGCATCCACCATAGCATTTGCCAATTCTTCCACCTCTTTTGTAGGCATGTGAAGAATGTGAAACGCTAATCGCTGGGCCGACTTTGCACCGATACCAGGAAGTGTAGACAATTCTGAAATCAATTGGCTAATCTGTTTGCTATAATACTCCATTTGACCTCACTTAGAATGGAAATCCTCCACCCATTCCTCCAGTAATTCTCGCCATAGAAGACTGTGCCTTCTCGTCCATAGCACGAAGTGCTTCATTCGTAGCAGCCACAATCAGATCCTCTAACATTTCAATATCATCCGGATCAACAACTTCTTCTGATAATTTGATCTTAGTTACTTCTTTTTTGCCGGAAACAGTAACCTCTACTGCACCACCACCTGCTGTTGCTGTTACCTCCTCTTCCTCGAGAGCCTTGCTAGCCTCCTCCATCTGACGCTGCATCTTCTGAGCTTGCTTCATCAAATTGTTCATATTACCTGGCATTCCACCGCCGCCTGGAAATCCTCCTCTTTTTGCCATCTTAGAAATCCTCCTCTTCTATTTCAATATTGCTCTGTTGTGCGAAATAGTCCACCGCATTTGTATATAATCTGTTACCACTGATATTGGTATCATTCACCTTAGTAACAACTGTTACTTCCTTGCCAATCTGCTCCTCAATCATGCGTTGCAAATCCGCCCTTGTGGATTCGCCGCTTAACAAAGAACTGTTGATGGTTTTCGAACCTGGTGGCTCGTCATACACAAGCTCCAGTTCTCCTTTTTCGTTTACCGTAGGCAATGCTGTAGTCAGTGCCTGTCGTAGTAATCCTGTTGCGTTGGCCACAATCTGTTTCCAGCTGCGACAAAGCTGCTGAACCTCTTCCGGCATAGCCGTTGGAAGCTCTCTTTTTTGTATAGGGCCATTATTCTCCGTAGCCGGTGCTATCCCTCCCCCATTATTAGATGGGGCTACCATGGGAATTCCCTGCTCCATTTTATCTTCCATCACCTGCACACGATCTACTAAAGAATCATAGTCCGCCTCCATCTGCGGACGGCAAAGCTTCACCAATGCAATCTCAATCAAAACACGTTTCTGAGAAGACTGACGAATCTGATTGGAAAGTTCTGAGAAAATACGAATATAACGCATCAAGGTCTCATCATCAACCATCTTTGCTTCCTCTTTGAGAAGCTTCATATGTTCTGTGGAAACCTCAAGCACGTCCTCCATATTGGTATCACTTTTTACCAGCATTAAATTGCGAAGATACCAGGTAAAGTCTATGACAAATTGGTTCAAATCGCGCCCCTTGGTCACCATTTCTTCCAGCTGCGCAATGGCGCCTGTCACATCTCGCTGAATAACCCTTCGAAGCAGATTTGAAAAAATCTCATTATCTACTGCTCCCAACACCTGCAATACCTTGTCGTATGTTAATTCCTCTCCAAGGTAAAATGCAATACACTGATCTAATAAACTCAGGGAATCTCGCATTGAACCATCCCCTGCCTTTGCCACATAGCGAAGGGCCTTCTCTTCTGCTACAATTCCTTCCTTCTTCATTAATTCCTGCAAACGTGCTGCAATGGTATCAATGGTAATCCGTCTAAAGTCGTAACGCTGGCAACGGGAGAGAATTGTGATTGGAATCATATGAACCTCTGTGGTTGCCAAAATGAAAATAACATATGCCGGGGGTTCCTCCAATGTCTTCAATAGTGCAGCAAAGGCACTACTAGAAAGCATATGAACCTCATCGATAATATAAACCTTATACTTTCCTTCTGTAGGAGCATAGGCCACTTCTTCTACAATATCACGAATGTTGGAAACGCTATTATTTGAAGCCGCATCAATCTCAAAGACGTTCATGCTGTTACCCTCAGCGATGCGCTTGCAGCTTTCACACTCATTACATGGGCTGCCATTTACCGGGTTCTCGCAATTCACCGCCTTGGCAAGAATCTTAGCTACCGTAGTCTTACCTGTTCCACGGGTTCCCGTAAACAGATAGGCGTGTCCCAAACGATTGGCTTTTACCTGATTTGAAAGCGCCGTCACAATGTGTTCCTGCCCCTTAACGTCATCAAATTCCTGGGGTCTAAATTTACGATATAATGCCGTGTAAGACATATATTCCACCTCTTAGTAATTAGTCGCCAAAGCTTATGCCCATTCGCTTTGCCTCTTTGATCATTTGGCAATCCGGATCAACCATCTTAAGCTTACCTGCCACATCCTGCAGCGGCACCCGCTTGGTCTTACCATTTACCATAGCAATCATATTGCCATAATCCTTGTCCAAAATCGCCTTGGCTGCCGCCGAACCAAGTCTGGTACAGAGCACTCTATCATAAGGACATGGGCTTCCTCCACGCTGGGTATGTCCCGGAACGGTAACTCTAGCCTCCGAACCGGTTCTCTCCCCTATAAGATGAGCAATCTCATAGGAAACGGAAGGAAATGCCCTATTCTCTCGTTTTTTCTTTAATTCTTTCTTTCCAAGAGCCGCGTCTTCCTTTGATATGGCGCCCTCTGCCACAGCCAGAATGGTAAATCCCTTGCCCGCTTTGTTGCGCTTTTCAATGGCCTCCACAATCTTGTCAATATCATACGGTATCTCCGGCAGCAAAACAATATCCGCGCCGGAAGCTACTCCTGCGTAAAGAGTCAGCCACCCCACCTTGTGCCCCATGACCTCTACAATAAAGACACGGTTGTGTGATGCTGCCGTGGTGTGAATGCAATCAATGGCATTACAAGCCACGTTAATAGCGCTCTGGAATCCAAAGGTCACATCTGTGCCGTATATATCATTGTCAATAGTCTTTGGCAAATGAATCACATGTAAGCCCTCTTCCCGGAGTAGATTGGCTGTCTTTTGTGTTCCGTTTCCACCTAAAATTACAAGACAATCTAAATTTAATTTATAATATGTCTCTTTCATGGCCTCCACTTTATCCAGGCCACTCTCGTCCGGTGTTCGCATATTTTTAAATGGTTGTCTGGAAGAACCTAAAATCGTACCTCCAACGGTGAGAATTCCGGAAAAATCCTTGCTGTTTAGCAATCGATAGTTCCCATAGATAAGCCCCTTATATCCCTCATAAAATCCATAAACTTCCAAGTCATCTACATTTTCACTCAGGGCCTTAACCACGCCGCGCATTGCTGCATTCAATGCCTGACAGTCTCCTCCGCTTGTCAACATTCCAATCTTCATAGCAACACCTTTATCCTTTCTGCAAGCCAAACGGCTACTATGATTATAATATATACCTTCTTGCTTCGTCTACTGAAACTCTTCTAATGTTTTGCTGGTCACAACAGTAACAGGGTAACTGTTTCCATCCACTTCCAGGGACGGAACCGTTGCGTCATGGCTGTAAATTCTCTCTTCCACATAAGAAAACTTATCCGGCTTTTTCCCAGCCTCCAACAATTGAATCAATGTTTCCACTCGTGGTCCGTGATGTGGGTTACAGCCTGCGTCAAATGATATTTTATTGCTCAAAATGTAGCGCATAATATTCTTTGTCACTCCATCAAAGGACATTACCATAATTTGTCCCTTTGAAATATCAGAACCTATTTCTTTGCCGGAGGCCTCAATCGCCTCCACAGCCCCCATAGCCATATTGTCATTTTCACAGTAAACAACGTTTATCTGAGGCTCTTCCTTTAGGAGAGCCTCCATAACTTCCTTGCCCTTGGCCTGGGTATACTCTCCCGATATCTCAGCAAGCAAATCCCATCCGTACTTTGCTGCACCTTCCTCCAAACCTGCAGTTCTGCCAATCTGAGCAGATGCACCCATAGTTCCCTGTATATTTGCAATGTGAATCTCCTGCTCGGAAATATCCTTGGCTAAGGCAAACTGATGCAGCCATTCTGCCGCCTTCTTTCCCTCCAGTGCAAAGTCAGAACCAACCCAACAGGTAAAGAGACTATCATCCGACACATCCACCTGTCGATCCACAATGATTACAGGTATGCCCGCATCCTTCGCCTCCTGCAAAACCGTATCCCAACCTGTCTCTGTCACCGGCGCCAGCACAATATAATCCACTTCCTGTTGAATAAACTTACGAATAGCCATAATCTGGTTAGATTGCTGT
Organism: uncultured Roseburia sp.; assembly: GCA_946002055.1. GTDB lineage: Bacteria > Bacillota > Clostridia > Lachnospirales > Lachnospiraceae > Pararoseburia. Next base: position 64,274 of record CAMFYL010000010.1, on the reverse strand, counting down.
TGTTGCCCATCTTCCACAATCAATCGATACCCTTTCTTTGAGGTGAAGGTTTCCTTCATGGATTGGGTGTTTGATGTACGCCAGTCAGATTCTGCACCCAGCTGTGAAAACCCTATGACGATTTCTTTTGTTGGCTCCTTTTCTTCCACAAATTCCTTCTCAGATACTGCCTCCTTTGCACCACATCCAATCAAGAATAGTGCGCCACACAACAACATAAAAACAAGCCATTTCTTTCCGGTTAATTTCCTCATACTTCTACCTATATCTCTCATTCTCCTACATAATCTATTATCTATGAAATGGGGATTTTTGCAACCATAAACCCGCAAAAAAGACGGGCATCCAAAGGATACCCGCCCATACTTTATTGATTTTATTTCGCCAAAGCTTTCTTCTTTCTTGCCATAACCACACTCTGGATTACAAGGAAGAGACAAAGCATTGCAGCGATGGTGATTCCTGTCCACCAAGCCTCGTCGAAGCCGGCAGAAGAAACGATGTTCTGAATGGTACTAAGTGAAAGTACACCAAACAAAGTTCCAATAATATTACCAACACCACCGGTCAGCATTGTTCCACCGATAATGGAAGAAGCAATAGCGTTCATTTCCATACCCATTGCATGTGATGGAGAACCTGATCCAACATGAAGGAAGTATACAAAACCACCGATACCAGCCAAAAGGCTGCAAAGAACATGTGATAAAAACTTTGTTCTCCTTACATTGATACCAAGCATCAGTGCACTCTGCTGGTTACCACCAACTGCGTAGAAGTGACGACCTAGCTTACCCCAGCGAAGAAGTATAAACAGTAATACAACGATGAGCAAGGCTACAACAACACCAATTTCAACGTATGCATCAATATACTTGCCAAGTCTGTTATATGAACCCAAACCCGGAACAATTACTCTCGTATCCTTTAATTTGACAAATGCTTCGTTTGCTACATTAAATGGCTTGTTATTAACAATTGTTGTCATACCACGAGCAAAGAACATTCCTGCCAAAGATACGATAAATGGCTGGATATCCAAATAGGCAACCAAATATCCCTGAATAATACCAAAGGCAAGACCTATCGCTAATGAGATGAGAATGGCGCCCCCAACATTTCCGCCCTTCTGATCCAAGTATACAGCGCTACACATACTAACAAGTGCAACCACGCCACCCACAGAAATGTCAATTCCACCGGTGATCATTACAATACTCATACCACATGATGTGATAATCAGTGCTGCATTTGCATTTAAAATACTAAGAAATGTCTGTGGCTTTAAGAAACCTTCTCCCAAAAAGGCTATGGCTGCAAAATACATTACAAAGAAGACTACAATGGTAATGGTTAACAGCATATTGGTGTCAGACATATTTTTGATTTTTTTCATCATGCTATGCAACCTCCTTTGCGTGAAGTTTTTTACCAACCTGAGAGAGCTTTGCTCTAACAGAAGGTGCGCTGAGTACAACCAGGATAATTACTACAACTGCCTTGTACGCAGGAAGAGCATCTGACTGTACATCAAACTTATAAAGTGTAGTCGTAAGGAACTGAATAACATAGGCACCTAAAATAGAAGCTGCCATATTGAACTTACCACCGCTCAATGCATTTCCACCAAGTGCTACTGCAAGGATGGCATCCATTTCGATGTCCTTTGCAATAACGGAGTAGTTAATGGTAGAGAATCGGCTAACCTTAATAAGACCTACAACAGCTACACACAATCCTAAGATCACAAAGCTTAAGAACTTAATGAATACAGGATTCAAACCGTTCAAACGAGACGACTTTTCGTTGATACCAACAGCCTGTGTATACAAGCCCAAATTGGTAAATTTCAAAACCAGTGCAGTAATCACAACACAAATCACTGCAATAAAGAATGGTGTAGGAATAGGAATTCCCGGAATAAAACCACCATAATATCCAAAGGTTGGTTCGCTGATAATTGGCAACTCATTGTTGTTAATCCAAGCTGCAATAGAACGACCGGCTGTGTAAAGAATCAAGGTAGCTACCATCGGTTGAATCTTAAAATGCGCCACCAATATACCGTTAAAAGCGCCAAAGAGCATTGCTACCAAACATGCCGCAATAAATGCAACAAAGACGGATGTCTGCAATTCCTCTGGTCTGGAATTAGTTCCGCAAAGCACGCGAAGAATCACACTACCGGCAATGGCAATAGCTGCACCAACGGAAATATCCTGTCCTCCAGATGCTGCTGTAACAAGTGTCATACCAATGGCAAGAATAGCCAGCTCTGAACCGTAATCTAAAATTGTAATGAGATAACCTGATAAAACAGGATCTCCTGTACTACTAGCACCCATTGTAATCTTGAAGAAGGATGGGTCTGCAATCAAGTTGAACACTGCTAAGATGAGAAGTGCCGCAATCGGAATAAACAACTGCTGACGAACAATCTTAGACAGAAATCCAGCTTCCTTTTTCTTTGTATTTCCCATGATTATTTGTCACCTCCAGCAATTGTACTCATAATCTTGTTCTGTGTTAAATCGTCACCAGAGAGTTCACCCACAACCTTGCGGTCTCTCATAACAACCATTCTTGAACAAGTACGAAGCATTTCATCTGTCTCTGAAGAAATGAATGTAACACTCATACCCTCAGATGCAAGCTTCAAAACTAATTTCTGGATATCGATCTTTGTTCCAATATCGATACCACGTGTAGGCTCATCCAAGATTAAGTATTCCGGATGGGTCATCAGCCATCTAGCCAAGATAACCTTCTGTTGATTACCACCTGACAGAGACTTGATAGGTGTATCAGCTGAAGCTGTCTTAATATCCAAAAGTTTTATGTATTCCTCAGCAAATTTGTTCGCTTCTGCTTTAGAATAAGGCTTAAAGAAGCCTCTTAATACCTGTGATGCAATGATGATGTTTTCCCGTACAGACAAATCACCGATAATACCATCGTTCTTTCGATCCTCCGGCAAATATGCAATACCATTCTTCATGGCATCTAAAGGCTTTGTAATCTTAATCGTTTTTCCATTTTTCTTAACATGACCGCCCAATACACGGTCAGCACCGAAGATAGCACGTACGCACTCACTTCGCCCAGAACCAAGAAGTCCTGTAAATCCATTTACTTCACCTTTCTTGATGTTGAAGTCAAATGGCTTGATTCCTGCATCAGAGTATAGTCCTTCTGCCTCTAATACCACCTCTCCGGCGTCATCACCGTCATATGGCTTCTGCTCGCCCTTGATATCAGACATATCGTCTAATTCTTTTCCAAGCATCTTGGCAACTAACTTCACACGAGGCAAATCCTTGATCTCATATTCTCCTACCAACTTACCATCTCGTAAAACAGTGATTTTATCGCAAATCTCATATACCTGATCCAAGAAATGTGTTACGAAGATGATACCGACACCTCTTGCCTTCAAGTCTCTCATCAAGCCGAAAAGCTTCTCAACTTCCTGCTCATCCAATGAAGAAGTAGGCTCATCTAAAATCAGTATTTTACAATCCATATCTACAGCTCTGGCAATGGCAACCATCTGCTGTACAGCAATAGAACAGCTTGCCAACTGCTGAGTAGCCTTAGCTGGAATATCTAAAGACTGCAACAGTTTATCTGCGTCCTCATTCATTTTTTTCCAATTTGTACCTGCTCCTTCACTACGTCCGATATACATATTTTCAGCAACAGATAAATTAGGACAGAGGGTAATCTCCTGATATACCGTACTAATTCCCACTCTCTGTGCGTCCTGTGGTGAATGAATAGATACTTCTTTGTCATTTCCGTCTACGAAGATATGTCCTTCGTCCTTTGCGTACACACCTGTTAAAACTTTAATCAAAGTAGACTTACCTGCACCGTTTTCTCCCATCAGTGCGTGTACTTCACCTTCACACAGTTTAAAATCAACACCTTGCAAGGCGCGAACTCCAGGAAATGACTTACTAATATTTTTCATTTCCAAAATGGTTTTTTTACTCACCGGCGTTTCACTCCTTTTATTTTTTAAAAAAAGCGCGGTGCTTGCGTAGAATCATCATACGCTGCACCACGCTCCCCATAATTTTTTAGTTTAAATTGTGAGATTAGATTCCGTATGTATTTACATCGTCATCTGTAATCTCTGTAGCATCAAAGCCCTTCTCTTCCATGACAACTACCTTCTCAGAAAGCTTCTCACCAGCCTCAAGCTTCTTGATGATTTCATCAATGTATGAAGCCTGGAATGGGTTGCACTGTCCATCGTAGTTCCAGTTACCAGCCTTAAGCTCTTCCAATGCCCACTTGTTGCAGTCGAAACCGATAATGATTACGTCTTTGCCAACACCGTGAGAAATGTTTGCCTTGTCAAGTGCTGCTACAGCACCCTTAGCCATATCATCGTTCTCAGCGTAGATTACGTTGAACTTGTCGCCCTTGTCGATAACTGACTGTACGATCTGCTGTGCCTTCTCTGCATTCCACTCAGCTGTCTGCTGTGTTACGATGTTCCAGTTGTCTTCTGCAGCAACCTTCTCATCTAATGCACCAGAACGACCCTTCTGAGCAGCTGTTCCCATAACACCCTGAAGGTGAATTACGTTAACTTCGTCAAGTTCCTGCTTAGCTAACCATTCAACTGCCTGTGCACCTTCTTTGTCCATGTCAGATACGATAGATGCCTCATAAAGACTATCATCTGCATCGATTGTACGGTCAAATAAGATAACTCTTACGCCCTGTTCCTGAGCATCCTTCAAAACGGAATCCCATCCGGCTGTATCAGCTGCAGAAAGAAGAAGATAATCAACTCCGTCCTGGATGAACTTCTGAGCTGCTGTAATCTGCTCATCGTTCTTTAAGCTGTAAGCAAATGAAGCGTCATATCCGTTCTCTTTTGTGAACATAGCCTTCAAATCCTTGTCGTTTGCTGTACGATAACCAGACTCGTTAGGATCGTTGTTGATGATACCGACCTTGATTAAGCCTGAGCCTGAATCATCTTTTGCTCCTGTGTCTGTGGCAGCTTTCTTACCACAAGCGGTAAGGCCAACTACCATTGTCAATACTAAGATGGCTGCTAAAATTTTCTTTTTCATTAAAATACCTCCCAATCTCTCTAGATTATTAAGGACCATCCCCTTGATGATTTTATTTTATGAGTTCTTGAGAGGTTTTACCATTAACAAAAATCTTTAAAAAGTTAATATTCTTCTTGTGTACCTAAAAAAGTTGGTTTTTTTCTTGTGCAAGTTAATTTTCTTTGCTTTCAAAAATTATTCGCTTTCCACATATGGTAAATGAATAGAAACCATGGTTCCCTCGCCGGGTTGACTCATGATATCCATGCCATATTCTTCTCCAAAGCTGAGACGTATTCTTTCGTTCACGTTGTATAAGCCGTAAAAGTCCTTTCCTGTCAGTACCTTATCGCGAATGCCATCCTGAACCTGTTGCAATCGCTCCGGACTGATACCGATTCCATCATCTTTTACCTGAAGTTCAAAATACTTCTCTCTTGCCACGCCACTGACTATGATATGACCCATTCCTCGTTTGTTTTTAATGCCGTGGTATAGCGCATTTTCCACAAGAGGCTGCACCGTGATTTTCGGGATGCTGTATATGCCAAGCTCCTCCGGAACATCAATTTCATAAGAAAGGATATCCTGATATCGCACCTTCTGTATTTCAAGATAACTCTTTACGTGAAGCATTTCCTCCCGAATGGAGTTCACTTCTTTCCCTCGGTTCAGAGAAGTACGGAAGAAATCGGATAGGTTCTTCACCATGCAAACAACCTTCTTCTGTTCCCCTGCCTCTGCCAACCAGATAATAGCATCCAAGGTATTATATAAGAAATGGGGGTTAATCTGTGCCTGCAACAGCTCAAACTCTGCCTTGCGCAGACGAATCTGCTCCGTCTTCACCTGTTCCAGCAGCTCATTGATTTTATCAATCATTGCATTCATAGAATCGCTGAGTGCGGTTGCCTCCACGCCATTGGTCACATTGGCGCGAACGGCCAAGTCTCCCTTTGCAATTTGATCTGTAACACGGGACAAATCTTGAAATGGTTTTGTGATACTTCTTGGGACATAGTAAGATAAGAAAATTGTAAGTCCCAGAATGACGACCATTGCCAACAGGCAGAAACGCAACGTGTGGGCAAACACCTTTCGATAGGTAGCCTGGGATTGTTGTACTCCCTGCACCTCATAATAGGTATACTGAGAAAACTCTTCCCGCACCAGCGTGGTTACAATCTGTACATCGTTTTCCCAAATTTCCATATTCTCCTGGTAACGATTACCCTGGGCAAGGTTGTTCTCGATGCGTTTGGTATACACCTCGAGATTCTTAAGATACTTCTTGATATTCTGAATACGCTGCAGGTTCTCCGGAGAGTCGGTAATACTCTCCAACCCCTCAGCAATATTGTATGCTTTGTCCAGCATATCTTTCGTGTAGGACTCCTGAACGGTCTTGTTTCCTACAATCAAAAGATATACTTCGTAATCAAAGTCTTTTTTAAAATCCAAACTAAATTCGCTGGCAACAACAGTGGAGTTAATCATTTTCTCATACTGCTGATTTGAAGACCAGAGACTGTATAAACTAAAGAAAAGAATCAGGCAAATGGGTGCCAGCAAAAAAACATACGAGAAACGTATTTTTGTGGCAAGGGTGGAGTGATTATACCATTTCTTCCAACCTTTTAGCATGCCTTTACTCCCCCTTTGATTCTTTCTTTCCCCTGTATTGTGTCGGTGTCATCCCCTGTGTCTTCTTAAACAGATAAGAAAAGTAATGAGGATCCTTATAGCCCACCTTCATACTGATTACACTGCTCTTCTCCCCTGTACAGCGCAATAACTCTTTCGCCTTATTCATACGAAAATCTGTCAGGTATTTGATAAATGTCTGATTCGTCTGCTGACTAAAAATTGTGCTGAGATGATTCGGTGAAAAGTTCACGTGAGACGCCACTAAATTCAAAGACAAATCTTCGTCAGCATAATTCTCTTCTATGTATTCCATCACCTGAGTCACAACACCACGATACCTGTCGCCTGCTGCCTGCTCGCGCATTCCTACTGCTTTATGAATGATGGCTATCATATACTCCTTGGCACTATCCACATCCTTAAGTGCTCCCGGTGTAAAGTCAGGTGCCAAAATTTCGTCTCGACTCATCTGCAGGCTCTCTAGGAAATCTCCTACACAAAAGTACGCATCCATAACAATATACTGACGGAAAATATTGGACTTCATTGCCTCAGCCCCTACACCATTAAAGAAGCCCTCTACAAAGAAACGGGTCTCCTCCTGATTTCCCAGTTTTAGGAACTCCATAATACGGCCACGATCCACCTGTTTTGGATTTACATTCTCAATGAGAAAGTCATCCTGATTGTCTACTCCCACATCCACGATTTTGTTCTCTTCCATCAGATAGCGATGAGCAAAGGCGCGACTTGCCTGTTCAAAGCAATCCGGCAATTCCCGCAGTCTATTTACAGCTCTTCCCACACCGCCAAAATACCGAATGGTCTGATAGCGAGACAGAACCTCTTTCGACTTGCAGACAAATTCTTCCTGGAGCTTTAACACTTCTTCCTGAGAATCTCCCTTAAACAAAAGGGCTTTTCCCTCCAATCCGCGGTCAAACACTAGTGCAATTTTATCGTCCTTAAAGGCACAAAGCTCTTCTTCTGCCTCCAAAACACTACTTGAAAATTCATTCTCATTTTCTTTATTAGATCGAATCTGGAAAAGAATGATATTGTACCAAATTGCTGAGATATCAATGCTCAAATTATCTGCCATTTCATGCAATTCAGCTGGGGATTTATCCCCGGAAACAAGATGAAGGAAAAACTCCTTTCGATTGTTCAAAGTGAGTTCTTCCATCTCTTTGTCATATTTTTCTCGGATTTCTCGTTCCTTACGCTTCTCTTGGATTCTGGCAGAAACAATATCAAGCTCCTTCAGCAGTTCGTCTCCGCTGATTGGCTTTGACAAATACTCCGCCACTCCTATCTTGATGGCTTCTTTGGCGTATGCAAACTCCTCAAATCCTGTCAGGAGAATAATTTCAATCCACGGCATTTCTTTCTTGATAAGCTTACTTAATTCTAAACCATCCATAAATGGCATTCGAATATCTGTAATCACAATATCTGGTTTTAATTTCTGAATCATAGGGAAAGCCACTTCCCCATCACCGGCCTCCCCACAAAAATCATATCCATGGGCTGCCCAATCCACGTTGTTCTTGATGCCCTCTCGCATCACAAACTCATCTTCTACTAAAAATACCTTTAACATCAAATTCCCCAATTCCTATGTTTCTTAGTCCTGAGCGTAATACTCCAGCATAGCATTTTTTAAACCTTCTAATTTTGTTTCCGCATCTGCCAACGAAGTCCCCTTAACCCCAAAGTAGAACTTAATCTTTGGCTCTGTACCGGAAGGACGAACACAGCACCAGCTGTTATCCTCTAACTCGTAGTACATTACATTTGACTGTGGCAAACCGGTGGACGTAACCTCTCCCGTTGCCAAGTCTTTTCTTGTATCCATCTTGTAATCACGAACGGCCAATACCTTGTATTCACCAATCTTCTCTGGCAAGTTCTCTCTGGCGCTGGACATCATCTCCTGTATCTTAGCTGCACCATCCTTACCCTTTAACTCAATAGGTTCCTGGCCTTCCATATAGTACCCATACTTCTCGTACATATCTACCATGGCATCCCACAAGGTCTTACCCTGCTTCTTGTACCAGGATGCAACCTCACAGAGCATCATAACTGCTACACAGGCATCCTTATCTCTTGCATAAGTACCTGTAAGGCATCCATAACTCTCTTCCAATCCAAATACATAGTTATATGTGTTATTCTCCTCAAAGAGACGAATCTGCTCACCGATAAACTTAAATCCAGTAAGAACCTCAATCAGCTTCACACCGTAGCATGCTGCGATTTCCTTGGCCATGTCTGTTGTAACGATTGTCTCAATCAATGCAGGATTTTCCGGCATTGTTTTTGTTGCCTCTCTCTCCCGCAAGATATATTCAGCGATAAGCATTCCTGACATATTTCCTGTAAAGGATACATACTCTCCTGTGGCTGTGTCCTTACAGTAAACACCAAGACGGTCTGCGTCAGGATCTGTTGCCAATACGATATCCGCATCTACTTCCTTTGCAAGCTTAAGTGCCAACTCGAAAGCCTTTGGTGACTCTGGATTTGGATAAGATACGGTTGGGAAATTACCATCCGGCAATTCCTGTTCCTTAACTACATATACTTTTTCAAAACCAAGTTCCTTCAGTACACGACGAACAGGAATGTTACCTGTTCCGTGAAGTGGTGTATATACGATTGTAAAATCCTTTGCCATCTCTTTGATAACTTCCGGATGAATAGACTGCTTCTTCAATTGAGCCATATACTTGTCATCAATTTCTTCCCCGATGGTATGATAAAGACCGGCAGCAACTGCATCTGCCTTATCCATTGTCTTAACAAGATCGAATGATGTCACCTTGGCAACCTCATCCATAATGTTGGTATCGTGTGGAGGTGTTACCTGAGCGCCATCCTCCCAATATACCTTGTATCCGTTGTATTCTCTAGGGTTATGACTAGCTGTTACAACAATACCTGCAATACATCCAAGCTCACGCAATGCAAAAGAAAGCTCCGGTGTAGGGCGAAGTGTTTCGAAACGATATGTCTTAATTCCATTGGCGTTAAGGCAAAGTGCCGCTTCGTCTGCAAACTCAGGAGACATAATTCTGGAATCGTATGCAATGGCTACGCCCTTATCCTGTCCCTTCTGAGCAACAATGTAGTTAGCCAAGCCCTGTGTTGCCTGACGAACGGTGTATATGTTCATGCGGTTTGTACCGGCACCGATCACGCCACGAAGTCCACCTGTTCCGAACTCAAGGTTCTTATAGAAACGATCTTCAATCTCTGCCTCATCACCCTGCAGTGCCAAAAGTTCCTTTCTTGTATCCTCATCAAAGTAGGTGTCGTTACACCACTGTTCATATATCTCTTTATAACTCATCTCAATACCGCCTTTCTTCTAAACATAGTCCTAGACCTTACTATACTAAGATATCATAGCACATTTTCTTTTCTTTTAGTACCCTAATTTTTTACATTATGTACCATTTATGATATTATATTTTCACTTATGTTCACAGGAGGCGTCAAATGGGGGAACGATTAACAAAATCAGATGTTGAAAAAATACAAAAGGAAATCGAACACAGGAAACTGGTTGTCCGCAAAGAAGCAATTGAAGCAGTAAAGGAAGCCCGCGCACAGGGAGACTTGAGCGAAAATTTCGAATACTACGCAGCAAAGAAGGATAAGAATCAAAACGAAAGCCGCATTCGCTATTTGGAGAGAATGCTAAAAAACGCTACCGTCATCGAAGATGATTCCTCTGATGATCAGGTAGGCATCAATACCGTAGTGACTTTATATATTCCCGAAGACGATGTGGAGGAAACCTATAAACTGGTAACATCCATCCGAAGCAGTTCTCTTCGTGATATGGTCAGTATCGAATCTCCTCTGGGAAAAGCCATTCGTGGTAAACGGGTAGGGGATACTGCCACGGTAGATGTTGATGCATCATACTCATATGATGTGATCATTCGAAAAATTGACAAAAGCGTAGGAGATGAAGACGATCAAATCCGACGCTATTAGCCAGTAGAAAGAAAAGGGCCAAACCAAACGGTTTGACCCTTTTTATTATCTCTTTTTCTGCTCGTATAGTTTAGACAGAGCTTCCTGTTCATATTCTTCATCAGATTTGGCATTAATAGCATCCAGCAACTGTTGTTTTCTGGCCAAGACCCGCTCCAGTTGCATTTTAAGTTCCTGCTCTTCCTTTTCCAGAGTATGAATATCTCGTCTTAGATAGTCTATTTCTCTGCGTGTTTCCAAATCCATAGTACCACCCCATCTACACTAAAACATCCTGACGAACAAGAGCTTTCTTTAGTGCCAATTCTGCTCTGGTAACATCCAGATCAGCACTTCGCTTGCTTAAACGCTCTCGGGCACGTTCTTCTGCTCTTTTTGCTCTGTCCAAATCAATCTCATCCGGCCACTCTGCAATTTCTGCTAACAGGGTCACCTTATCTCCCAAGACTTCTGCAAAACCAGCGTGAACAACAGCCTTTTTGCTCTCGTTCTCTTCAGAAATTGTAACAATTCCCGGTGCTAACACAGTAGTAAGTGGAATATGATCCTTCAGAATTCCAATCTCACCTTCTACCGTATTAAACTCTACCATAGATGCTTCGCCGTGGTAGAAAATTCTGTCCGGTGTAATAATTTCAACGGTAAATAAATTATCTGCCATAGTCGCCTCCCTTACTGCATACGGGCGCGTACTTCATCAATGGTTCCTGCATTTAAGAAATGTCCTTCCGGAACATCATCATGCTTACCTTCCAGAATTTCCTTAAATCCTCGAACGGTTTCCTGGATAGGTACATACTTACCCTCCAAACCGGTAAACTGTCCTGCTACGAAGAATGGCTGAGATAAGAATCTCTGTACCTTTCTCGCACGGCTAACTACCAACTTGTCGTCTTCTGACAACTCATCCATACCAAGGATTGCAATGATATCCTGCAACTCTTTGTATTTCTGCAGAATCTCCTGAACGCCACGGGCAACTTCAAAATGTTCCTGTCCAACAATACGTGGATCCAAGATACGAGAGGTTGATGCCAATGGATCTACCGCCGGGTAAATACCAAGTTCTGCAATAGAACGTTCCAATACCGTTGTGGCATCCAAGTGAGCAAATGTTGTAGCTGGAGCCGGGTCAGTCAAGTCATCCGCCGGCACGTATACAGCCTGAACAGATGTGATAGATCCACTCTTTGTGGATGTGATTCTCTCCTGCAAAGCACCCATCTCTGTCTGAAGTGTTGGCTGATAACCTACAGCTGAAGGCATACGTCCCAAAAGGGCTGACACCTCAGAACCTGCCTGTGTAAAACGGAAAATATTATCAATGAACAGAAGTACATCCTTTCCACCTTTGTCACGGAAGTACTCTGCCATAGTAAGTCCGGTAAGTCCAACTCTCATACGAGCTCCAGGTGGCTCATTCATCTGGCCAAAGACCATGCAGGTCTTGTCAATAACGCCTGACTCCTTCATTTCGAAGTACAAATCGTTACCTTCACGGGTACGCTCACCTACGCCGGTAAATACAGAATATCCACCGTGCTCTGTGGCAATATTGTGAATTAGCTCCTGAATCAATACGGTTTTACCTACACCGGCACCGCCGAACAGACCAATCTTTCCACCCTTTTGATATGGGCAGAGCAAGTCAACGACTTTTATACCTGTCTCTAACATTTCTGTGGATGTAGCCTGCTCCTCGAAGGCAGGTGCCTTTCTGTGAATTGGCATATATTCTACATCCTTTGGTGCGTCAATTTCATCAATAGGCTCGCCAAGTACGTTAAAGATACGTCCCAATGTCTGCTCACCAACGGGAACACTGATGGGTGCCCCTGTGGCAACAGCATCCATTCCTCGTACCAAACCGTCTGTGGTACCCATGGCAATACAACGCACAGTATCATCTCCCAGATGCTGGGATACTTCTACTACCAACTTCTTACCCTCTTTTGTTGTAATGTTGATAGCATCATTAATCTCAGGTAGTTCTCCCTCTGAGAATTTGATATCAAGTACCGCACCGATGATCTGAGTGATTTTTCCAATATTTTCTTTTGCCATCTTTTTCACTCCTAACTAATCGCTTCCGCACCAGCAATGATTTCTGTCAATTCCTGTGTAATGGAACTCTGTCTAGCACGGTTATACTTCAAAGATAAATCGCTAATCATTTCCTCAGCATTGCTGGTCGCAGAATCCATAGCCTGCATTCTCGCACCATTTTCACTGGCAACAGCTTCCACCAAGGCTCCGTAGATAAGACTGGTGATGTACTTTGGAATAATGAGATCTAATGCCTCTTCCTCATTTGGCTCAAAGTTCATCAAAATGTCAGAGGAACTTCCAGCCACATCCTCCTCATCTACTTCCACCGGTAAAAGCTTCAGCAGCGTAGGTTCATGACTAACTGTATTTTTGAAATGTGTGTATGCCAAGTAAATTTCTCCGATTTCACCAGCGGCGTAGGCATCTAACACCTCCCTGCTGATGGCCAAGGCATCCTCATAGGTTGGGGCATCAATAACGTCTGAATAATCGCTTGCCATAGTATACCCCTTGCGAAGCAACGCTTCCTCTCCCTTATGTCCAACCGGATAGATTACTGCATCATCTAAGGAAATATCACTTCCCGTAATCAGTTTTACCACGTTGGAATTGTAACCACCTGCCAATCCGCGATTGGAGGTAATCATAATAATGGCTTTTTTTTCTGACTCACTCTCCATTAAATATGGATGCTGAATCTCTCCCGCCTTTGCCAACATAGAACAAACTGTCTGATACATGTAATTGAAATAAGGATTTGTTTGCTCCGCACGATTCTTGGCTTTTTGGAGTTTTACGGTGGATACAAGTTTCATAGCTTTCGTAATCTGCTGCGTACTTGAGATACTTGTCTTTCTTCTTTTAATGTCTCTCATGGAGGCCATTTCGTCTCACCGCCTTTGCTTTACTTATAGCTTTTTTTACACTCCTCAATTGCCTGAATCAATGCCTTTTCTGTATCCTCAGAAATCTCCTTGGTTGTGCGAATTGCTTCCGGAATCTCTGGATACTTCGTGTCAACATATTCAAACAATGCCGCCTCAAAGGTAAGAATATCTTCTACCGGAATATCCAAAAGATACTTCTTTGTGGCTGCGTAAATAATCATAATCTGATACTCAACAGGCATTGGCTTGTACTGAGGCTGCTTTAACATCTCACGGATACGCTCGCCTTGTGCCAGCTTCTCTGTGGTATCTGCATCAAGTTCAGATCCAAACTGTGCGAAGGATGCCAGCTCACGATACTGTGCCAACTCTACACGAATTGGTGCTGCAATCTTCTTCATAGCCTTAATCTGGGCAGATCCTCCTACACGGGATACAGAAAGACCTGCGTTAATCGCTGGTCTAAATCCTGCGTTAAATGCTTCTGTCTCAAGGTAAATCTGTCCATCTGTAATAGAGATAACGTTTGTAGGAATATATGCAGATACGTCACCTGCCTGTGTCTCAATGATAGGAAGTGCTGTCAAAGAACCTCCGCCCAAAGAATCATTCAAACGTGCAGCTCTCTCCAAAAGTCTTGAGTGCAGGTAGAATACATCACCCGGGTATGCCTCACGTCCCGGTGGACGTCGAAGAAGCAAAGAAAGGGTACGGTATGCAGTTGCGTGCTTACTCAAATCATCGTAAACAACAAGTACATCCTCTCCGTTTTCCATCCATTCCTCGCCAATAGCGCATCCTGCATATGGTGCAATGTACTGCAAAGGTGCCAACTCACTGGCAGTAGAAGCAACTACTGTGGTATAGCTCATAGCACCAAACTCTTCTAATGTATTAACGATTGTTGCAACGGTAGATGCCTTCTGTCCAATAGCCACATAAATACACTTAACGTTCTGACCCTTCTGGTTAATAATGGTATCAATGGCGATGGCTGTCTTACCTGTCTGACGGTCGCCAATAATAAGTTCTCTCTGTCCACGTCCGATTGGAATCATAGAATCGATTGCCTTAATACCTGTCTGTAATGGTGTATCTACAGACTTTCTTGAAATAACACCTGATGCAACTCTTTCAATCTGACGGAACTTATCTGTCTCGATAGGACCCTTTCCGTCGATTGGCTGTCCCAATGCATTTACAACACGGCCCAGCATAGCATCTCCAACAGGAACCTCTACTACACGTCCTGTGGTCTTAACAGTATCTCCCTCGTTAATATTGCGATGGTCACCGAGAAGTACGGCACCAACGTTATCCTCTTCCAAGTTCAATACCATTCCATAAACTTCTCCAGGGAATTCAAGAAGTTCTCCCTGCATTGCATTTTCTAAGCCGTGAATACGGGCAATTCCGTCGGCAACCTGAATAACGGTTCCCACATCGGCTACCTGAAGTTGCGCTGCATATCTTTTCATCTGCTCTTTGATAACAGAACTAATCTCTTCTGGTTTTAAATTCATGGAGCGCTTTCACCTACTTTCAACTGAATATTTGATAATTCTCTGGATAACTGATAGATCTTTGTGCGAACACTGCTGTCCACTACTCTATCTCCAATGCGAATCACCATACCGCCGATTAAATCGGCATCCACCACATAGTTCATATAAAAAGAAACATAGGATGTGGTTTCCAAAAGACGTTTTACGATAGCCTCTTTCTGAGCATCGGTAAGTTCCATAGGTGTAGTCACCGTTGCAACTCCAATGTTCTTCTCTTCCATAACACGAGCGATAAAGTAGTTAAGGACACTTTCCATCTCTGCAAAATGATCCTTCTCCACAATCATAATCATCAGCCCTACCATCTCATCAGAAATTCTTCCTTTGAAAATGGTTTCCACCATCTGTGTCTTTTCTTCTTTTATAATCTTTGGATGATTCATTATTTGTTGGAAATCACTATTATCCTGTAACACCTGAAGCACACACTGTGCCTCCTGCAGATAATCCTCCAATTTGCTCTGCTCCATAGCAAGTTCAAACAATGCATCACCATAAACATTTGAAACTAATTTTGCCATGTAGCTTCACCCATTTCTTTCAATGTATCTTCTACCAAGCTGTCCTGAATGGTAGTGTCAATATTTGCTGCAACCACCTTGCCGGCCATCATTGCTGCGATAGAAATCATTTCCTGTTTCATCTCATCAGCCACACGCTTCTTCTCCAAAGCGGCCTCTTCATTGGCTCTTGCAATAATTGCTGCCGCCTCTTCCTTGGCATCGGCGATAATCTTTGCTTCATTCTTTAGCGCCTTCTGTCTCGCTTCACTTAAGATAGCTTCTGTCTCTTTATCCACATTCTTCAGCTTCTCTTCATACTGGGCGCGAAGCTTTTCTGCTTCTTCCTTATCCCCAGCTGCTGAAGCAATGTCAGAGCGAATCTTTTCCTGACGATCTGCTAACAGCTTACGAGCCGGATTGAACAGCAATTTTGACATGATCAAAAACAGAAAGAATACAGCGATTGCCAACAAAACGGAATCAAACAATAACTGAAAATCTAAGTTAAATAATCTTGTCATAACTTTCCTGTAGTTCCTCCTTTCCCGGGAAATTCCAAACTACGGTAATTAACCAACAAGTGGCTTAACAAAGAGCAATAACATAGCAATCAACAAACCATAAAGACCTGTTGTCTCAGCTACGGCCTGTCCAAGAAGCATGGTTGTCATAATCTTACCCTGTGCTCCGGGATTACGTCCAACGGCAGATGCACCGTGGCCTGCTGCGATACCCTGTCCAATACCAGGTCCAATACCTGCGATAACTGCCAAACCTGCACCAATTGCAGAGCATGCTAAAATTAAATCTTCACCTGTGATATTCATAAGTCTTTTCCTCCTAAATATGAATTATTCTGGGTCCCCATAGGACGATGAGATGTATGTCATTGTTAACATACAGAATACGTATGTTTGAATGGCTCCGGAGAACAAATCAAAGTATACATGAAGTGCTGCCGGCCATACCAAGGCAATTTTGGATAGGAGACCATAAACAAGGGCCATCATTACGGTTCCTGACAAAACATTTGCAAACAAACGCAGTGACAATGAAATTGGTACTGCAATTTCACTGATTAAGTTAATTGGCAACCAGATTGGAAGCCACGGTGGTAAAGGAGAACACATATCCGTCCAAATTTGTTTGAAGGACTGATTTCTCCACTTTGTCACATGGATTAACACAAAGGTGATAACACCAAGTGCAAAGGTGGTACCATAATCCGCTGTTGGCGGTCGTAAGCCAAATAAACCCGAAATATTACTAAACAGTATGAACAAAAAGATTGTACAAATATAGTTGGTAAACTTCGGTGCGTGAGAACCCATATTGTCCTCAACTATGCCTGATAGTTTTTCTACCATCAATTCCAATACATTTTGAAAACCGTCCGGCACTTCTGTGGCTTTTGCCAGTTTTCGATTGGCCACAATGGCAAAAATCAAAAGCACTAGCATAACAATGGCAATACATACATGGGATGTGGTAATCCACACTTCATTCCCAAATAGCTCAAAGGAATACAGTCCATGAATCATAAAGTCAATGTTATCCGCAGAAGCAGACATTAGTATTGCTTGACTCACAATTTCACCTCCTCTTCTTCGATTTCATAATCGGAATCCGAAAGACAATCATCTTTGAAAATCCTTTTATGCATGAAAGGTTGTGCATATGCACTCACCTTTAGCCCCAAAACACCAAGAAAGGCACTGATGAGATTTCCCAGATGGAAATACATCATAACAAAAAACACTAAAACTACTACCAAATACCGTAATACGGATTTCATAGAAAGCCGCTTCGTATCCCCGGTCCCAATGCGAACCGCCTCTTCAATCACCATGGCCAGATGAATTGCCATGCCCACTGCACAGGCGATACCAATCCAAAGGCCGCTGGAATATCGAATTTTATCTGTCACAAACCATACACCGGTAATCTGAAGGATTCCCCCATATATAAGAATCCCTATCACAAGACCCGGCAAGGCTTCATTTAATCTTTTTAACGCTTTCATTTGAAATATCTCTTTACCAAACGATATACATTCTGGAACCCTGCAATGGCTCCCAAAACAAATCCTACTATGGCAATCCACTTGGTGCCAAACTTCCTATCCAGCCATAATCCACCTAAGGTGCAAAGCAAAATAGGAACCAACATGGTAATGCTGATTTGAAGGATTAATATGAGAGCATTTGCTATCTCTCTGTTCTCTTTTTTCAAAAGGATACTCCTTCCTATCTGCAATTACAACAGTAATTTATAAATCTATGGAAATCTCTCTTCCGGAGTGTTGATATTTGCGGAATTTTACCCCTGCTGCTGTAAGCATTCTCTTAGAGGCAATTACCGCGGGGGTATGCTCGTACTTGTCCTCGTCATAGATAATCTCTTTGATTCCGGCCTGAATAATTGCTTTCGCACACTCATTACAAGGGAACAGCGAAACATACAACGTAGCCCCCTCCAGACTTCCACCTCGATAATTCAAGATGGCATTCAACTCGCTGTGTGTGGTGTAAAAGTATTTGTTCTCCAAAGGATCCCCTTCACGACACCAAGGAAACTCATCATCTGAGCATCCCTTTGGAAATCCATTGTATCCCATAGACAGAATCTTGTGATCGTCACTGACGATACATGCACCCACCTGCGTATTTGGGTCCTTAGATCGCATGCCGGAGAGCATGGCCACTCCCATAAAATACTCATCCCAGCTAATATAATCCTGTCTCTTATCGCTCATGATTATTCCCCCTTTATCTTCTCCTGTAAAAGTTCCAGTGCTTTTTCCACGGAATTCTTAATTAATTCGTAACATAATCCATATGATTGCAACGGTGCACCATAAGGGTCCAAAATCTCCAGTTCATCCCCCACGAACTGGGATAGCACGAAGGTGTTCTCCTCCGTGGCCCTCTCATAGTCCTCTATCAAGCGCAGCCTCTGTGCTTCCTCCATTGTAAAAATAAGGGTTGTGTCGGTGATGTCCTCATCACATATCTGCTGTGCCCCATATCCTTCAAGCTGAATTCCGTTACTGATCAGAATCGCTTCCGCCTTTTGATTCAAAGGCTCCGGAAACTGTACCACAATTCCCCTTGCCAATACTTCAACGCCTGTCCCCTCAAGCATTCTTTCCATAATTGCAGCTGCCATTGGCGCTCTGGATGTACCACTGCCCGCTGCGAATATTATACGTTTTACTACTTCCATTCCCTCTCCTATTTTCAGAAATCGGCATCCCCATACCATTCTCTTTTATACGATAATTCTTTTGTGACCAGCTGCTTTTAGCAATCGATTCATAACAGCCTGTCCCACCCCTGCCGATGGAAAGCTTTCTGAATAGATTACATCTACTCCAAGTTCGTCGAAGGCTCTCAAAACACCATAAAGGTGGTGTGCCACCTCTGATTCGTCCTCTCTGGATCCAATGGAAACCACTTCCCCCAATGCATACTCTTCCTTTGTCTCTTCTGTGGCTATGATACCAACCTTCATGCCACGCTGATATGCATCCTCCGCCAAATCATTAATCTTATCCACCACCCGGATAACTTCCCCTTCAACCAAAGTCAGTTCTGCCTTAGGTGCATAGTGGCGATATCTCATACCGGGCGCTTTCGGTGGAACCTTTGTGTTTTCAGAGGCAATTCCCGGATCCAATCTCACCTGTCCTAAAACTTCTTCCAGCATCTCCATAGTGATAAATCCCGGACGAAGAACGGTGGGAATCTCATCTGTCAAATCCACGATGGTAGATTCAATTCCTATCTCCACATCCCCACCGTCAATAATGCCATCGATTCTTCCCTGTAAGTCTTCCCAGACATGAGAAGCAGAGGTTGGGCTTGGGCGGCCTGATGTATTAGCGCTAGGTGCAGCAATCATACATCTACTCTCACGCAAAAAGGCAAGGGCCACCGGATGAGATGGCATACGAATGGCAACCGTATCAAGACCACCTGTTGTCTCATACGGAATCATTTCATTCTTATTCAAAATCATGGTTAAGGGACCTGGCCAAAACTTCTTTGCCAAAAGCTCCGCTTCCGGTGGGACTTTATCCACAATCTGAACAAGTTGGGAAAAGTCCGCTATATGCACAATCAAAGGGTTATCCGATGGACGACCCTTTGCTTCGTATATCTTGCGCGACGCATCCGGGCTTGTTGCATCTCCTCCCAATCCGTATACGGTTTCTGTAGGAAAAGCAACTAACCCGCCCTTTCGAATCATATCTGCTGCCGACTTCATGTCTTGCAAATTTATTTGATTGTCTTTCATGTTAAAAACTTGCGTTTTCATAGCACTCATTATATCACTTTTGGGGGAAATAACACAATATAATTATGTGGCGCTTTTTTCCTGTAAATAAATGAGAATCCCCTGATAAATAGCCTCAACAATTTTCCTCTGATAAGCGTCGGTTTTTAATTTTTTACACTCCTCTGCATTACTCAAAAAACCGCACTCCACAATCACAGAAGGACACTTGGTTTTTTTCAAAATATAATAGCTCTCGTTTGCCTTTGCCTTTCTGTGGTTTTTCGGGTCTACGTGGCTTACAAGTGACTGCTGCAGCGATTCTCCCAACAATTTGCTCTCCTCGGATGTGGCATAATAAAACACCTGTGCCCCGTGAACCTGCCCATCGGAAAAGCTGTTCTGATGTATGCTAATCATAAAGTTTGGATCCACATTTTCCACAACGGCGCACCGGTTTTGCATATCCTGCACTTTCTTATTAGATGCACCGGGACTGTATAGCCCATCATCCTTTTGCCTTGTGTAATAAACCTCTAACCCCTGTTTCTTTAAATATGTTCCTAGCTTTGTTGCAATTGCCAAATTCAAATCCTTTTCCTTTGTACCGTCAGAGGAAACCTTTCCCGGATCATCTCCTCCGTGTCCGGCATCAATCAGTACTTTCATCTTTTCTACTGTCTTTTTTGTTGATACACTCCTTACACTCCATACACTTACCACAACACTTGCCATAATAAGCAAAACTGCCATACATATTTCAACTCTGGGTTTCATACCGTCACTAAATTATCCTTTATTAGTAACTATATGAAAACTGCTGTGAAATATGAAATGGCAGTTTGTTTGTTCTATGTTATTTTGTGTACTGACCAATGGTTTGCCAAATGCTTGGCTTCTCGAAGCCTAGTTTCCAGAATGCTGCACCTGCCAGCTTCTCAGACTTCATAATCTCTAACTTCTTGCCCAGGGATTTGTTATCCTCCACCCAGACCATATAAGTGGTGTCACCTTCTGTAAACTCGCCGTAATTCTGCCCACATTCTTCTGACCAGGTTACAGTCACATCATTTCTCTGTAAGAATTCTTCGATGCCCTCCATTCCATAAGCTTTACTTCCAATAGTATCTCCCTTTACGGACCACACTCTTGCATAGAATGGCATTCCCAAAATAATCTGATCTGCCGACACTTCTTCCAAGGTATCCTTTACTCCCTTTTTCACAAAATCAATGGATGCCACAGATCCGGCTTCCTCACTTCCGGAATAATGCTCATCGTATGCCATAATCACCACATAATCTGCATATTTTGCCTGCTCACTTCTGTTGTAAAACGCAGTAGATGATGATGGCACATAATTATCTACCGATAAGATAATGTCATTCTTCTTGCACTTAATGGAAAGCTCTCTGATAAACTGAATGTATCCGTCCTTGGCATAACCGCTAAGGGCCTCCATATCTACATTGATACCGTCTAAGTCGTAGGTAATGGCTGCTGAAATCAAGTTGTTTACCAGATTGTCTCTGCTTGAGGTTGTGTTTAAAACAACCGTTGTATCCACATTCTTGTTTTCCAAATTGCTTACAAGACCCCAGACCTGAACACCCCTGTCATGGCAATATGACACATAATCTGATGTTGCCAGATTCTTAATGCCTCCCTGATTGTCATTTAAATAAAACCAGGTTGGAGAAATAACATTAATGTCACTTTCAGCCAGCACCTTCTCCACTGTAGAATTGGCTGATGCATTTGTCACCTGATGCCATCCCAATGAAACGGTTTTATCCATCTTTATATGCTCATATTCTCGCTGCGGCAATCGGGCCTCTGTAGTTGCCTTATGGGTAATCTTCATCTTGCGGTTCTGAAGGCAAGCCAGGACTCCGTCTTCTGTAATAACGTAGCTCCACTTACCATAATCTTCCAAAATCCCAACTTCTTCACCCTTTGTGGCATCCTTTAAGATTTTACTCTTTACGCCACCAAATCGGCGGAGTGGCACATCCTTTTTCAGAGTGGCCTTCTCAATGGTAAATCCTGCTTTCTCAATTATAATACGATTTGGTCCCTCACAGGTTGTACTGGTAATATCCGTAAATAACGAAACGTAATCCAGCGCAACAAAATAGGTTCCATCCTGAGAAATCACAACATCCTTATCCAATGTTTCTCTCTGCTTACCCACCGTATAGTTCGGACTGTTTAATGTGGCAGTTGCCACATCCTTATCTGTGGCATAACGAAGAATTTCCTCCGTGCTGTCGTACACATATCCGTCATCTAACTCTTTCTTAAGGAAGTCAATCTGGAGATAATATCCATTGTCTGTTCTTATCGCATGAATATAATCTTCCTTCTCTCCTACTTCCTTATACTCACCATTGATGATGACGGCTGCTTCATTCTCTTCTGATAAATCAAAGTAGGCTTCCAAGCTCATATGTTCCTTGGTGGGCATATATCTTTTGATGGCAAATATAGTTCCGGCTATTAAAATTATCACACCTAACGCTGCAATAATATATAGAAAGCCCGGCTCTCTGCCACGTCGTTTTCTCTTATCCATTTTTCTCCTCCAGTTTATGCTTCTTTTGTCTATTTCATAGTATACCATATCTTTGTGAAATAAAAAGAGGCCCTTTCTTACGGACCTCTTTTGTCTTTTTTCATAATTGTTGACTTTTCAGTTTTTTATTTATTTATATAGCATAAACCTTCCGCGAATAACACTCCTTTCTCAGCTACATTATTTTATTTCTTTTCCATTTTGTTTACATAGTCTATATGTTTCGTTTGCCAATGTCCCATATAGTTTTGTGTTAATGAGTTCTTTTTTACTATGTTAAACAACCGTCTAACTGCCGAGCTGACAACAAATGGATCCTTGTGATAGGGATAGATATAGACCTTTCTTTCGCATTCCCTGGCAAATCTCCTTGCCTGATAGAGAGAAAAGAAGTTACATAGTATCATGTCACCCTCCTCCCAATGCCATGTGGTTCTTTTCGACTTCTGCCATAGCCTTCCGCCGCAGACATAGATAGTCGCATCTGCGTTTTGCGGTTTCTCTGTATTTCCGCAATCCATAACCTGTATACCTATCGGAGGATTTTTCCCTTCCCGAGGATCGTAAAACATCATTCCTCGAAAAGATTCGTGATATATAAAACCATCCTTTTGTACCGTTATGGTCTCTTGCTTGGACATCTGTTCTAGCACCCTTTGCTCTGTGCAATTTCTGTAATATGCGTAAAACCCCGCCTGGTTTAAATAGTTCACAAGAGCAATGGCAATATGCGTACATCCGACCCCCTCATCGCTGCCAACTACTGCAATTATTTTTTCGAGATGCTTTCTGTTCTTTACTTTGCGATTTTTCTTGTTACTCTTTTTTTGCAGCTGCTCTCTTAATTTCGTCATACTCCGGGTTCTCCATTGCATAGACTTTCTCGTTGCCCGCCATACAATTGGGTAAAATTTGGTAGCGTCCCATGGCTTCATATAAGACAGCATATGTGCAAAGACTTTTCCAACACCATAAACATCTGTTTGAAAATTAAGTGATTTTTTTGTCATCTGTTCCGGCGCCGCAAATTTTTTTGTTCCGTATTTGTGGAATATTTTTCCCGAATTGGAAAGATAGTTTGCAATTCCAAAATCGATTAATTTGATCTGATCTTTACATACTATAATATGACTAGGTTTCATATCCAAATATAATATGGGATCTGGTGCGTGAGAATGTAGATATTCCATAATCTCACAAATTTGAATTGCAAATTGTAGGAACATTTCTTGGGAAATATGTTGATGATAAAGCAAATAATGATCTAATGAATCTCCTGAGACATACTCCTGTATCAAACACAAAGTGGCCTCATCTTCTATTATCTCATATAAAGTGGGGATACCAGGATGTTTCACATCCTGTAGCAGATTTGCTTCAAGAAAAATGTCTGTAGATGAATGCTGCTTCATAATGCATTTCGCAATGAGCAATTCATCTCTCTTATGTGGCTTGACAAGTAGCACCTTAGTAGCTGTTGATTGGTACAATGTCCTCACCACAAAGTACTTGTCAGCAAAAGTGTATGACATTCATTTGCTCCTTCCTTGAACCGGAAAAGCATCTCTTGCATACGTTATAGCAAATCCATTTAAAAAATGCAACAGGTTTTTTTTAATTTTGTCCTTTTTCTTCTTTTTTCTACTTTTTACAAGTTTGATTTCTTTACTTTGCAATTTCCTTTGTTTATAATAATTACGGGTACTAGTCTACCTAATTTTCTGAAAAGGATGTGATAACATGAAAATTGAAAAAGTAAATGATAACCAAATTCGCTGCACCCTTACCAGAGAAGATTTAGATAGCAGACACATTAAACTGAGTGAACTGGCATACGGCACCGACAAGGCAAAGTCGCTGTTTCGTGAATTGATGGAACAGGCATCTTATGAATTGGGATTTGATGCAGAAGACATTCCTTTGATGATAGAGGCCGTGCCTCTGACTACAGATTCTATTTTATTAATTGTAACAAAAGTGGAATATCCGGAAGAGCTGGATACACGTTTTTCTCGTTTTTCAGAGGATACCGAAATGGAAGAGCCGGAGGAATATGACGATATCATGACTCCATCATCTTCCTCAGCCAATGACATTATTGACTTATTTCATCGCGCAAAGGAAGCTGCCGCCACGGTACAGCAAACGGAAGATGGCACCTCGTCAACAGATGGAGCCGTTACCGTTCCCGTAGACATCACCAAGATGTTTTGCTTTACCAGCCTAGACTCATTGATTCGTCTAGCCCATGCACTTAACGGTTTCTATCACGGTGAAAACCTTTTGTTTAAAAACCCCGGAGACAATTTGTTCTATCTTGTTGTAAGTAAATCTGCCCATACGCCGGAAGAATTCAACAAGACATGTAATATTTTGACAGAATACGGTTCACAGGGAGATTTTTCTGTAGGTCAACTTGCCTACTACAAGGAGCACTATCAGACCATCCTTGGTTCCAATGCTCTTGCCTCTCTGGCGCAGTTATAATTTGGTACAAATCAAAATTCCCTTTCGCAGATGCGAAAGGGAATTTTATTAACCTCTAGTTGCTAAGAAGTTGTTAATCTCCTCAACCAAATCGTCTGCATCGATGCCATGAACCATAGCTGCTTCCTCGATGGTCTCCATCTGTGAAGATGGGCATCCAAGACAATGCATACCGATATTTAATAAGATTGGTGCTACCTCAGCATCAATCTGTAATAATTCACCAATCATGGTAGATTTACTTACTCTTGCCACTGAATTTTCCTCCTTATTCGTTTGATGCTGATATTATAATTCACTATTTCTTCTTTTGCAATTCCTACCGCACTATGTTTCCAATTAAATACTTGTTTTTACATACTATTTGAGCTATGATGGGAGTACAGCAAAGACTGTAAATATTAGGATTGGAGGATTTCATTATGGCATACGTAATTTCTGATTCATGCGTTAGCTGTGGTACATGCGAGCCAGAGTGCCCAGTAGGTGCTATCTCTCAGGGCGACAGCCAGTTCGTTATCGACGAGGCTGCTTGTGTAGAGTGCGGTACTTGCGCAGGTGTATGTCCTACAGGAGCTATCTCAGCAGAGTAATTCCATTGGGATACATATTATGAACTAAAAAAGAACGCCTGTTATGGCGTTCTTTTTTTTGTAAAAACTTTTTTCTTTTGCTCCCGTCGTTTTTTCAGACCCCCGCGAATGGCCTCATCCAGCTTTTTGTAATAATCCTCTTCCATCTGATAATGCTCCTGCATCAGATAATTCATCTCTTTTAAAATCCTCTCCTCCACATGGGTGGTAAGTAAATCATTATTCTCTCTCATTGCCTGCGCCACAATTTCGGTCATCAATGCCTGAAATTGCTCCAGCTTTATCTTGGTATCCGTCTGAGATACAACTTCACCCTCTTCTGTAGCTGCAATATCTCCTTTTGCTGCTGATTCCTGACTCAGACCTAATTCCTTGGCTGTGGTAAGGGTTACAAAACCATCTATATCCTGAACGAATCCCGTTTCTCTTTTCTCTTTCTCCGCAATCTGCTTCTCTTTTTTGAGGTACATACGTATGGCCTTTAACTGATACCCTTGACTCCGAAGCTCTTTGATGCGCATCAGTTCTTTGATGTTATCCTCTGTATAGTATCGATGTCCCATCTCATTGCGAGGGATATCAAGCTGTAATTCATCTTCCCAGTATCGCAATACATGCTGCTCTAACGCCACCATGCGGGCTGCGTCAGATATCATGTAACGAACCTTTTCCACAAGATCATTTCCTTCCTCTATGTATACTGCTCTCTTCTGTAAAAGCTTGTCCTCATAAAAAGTATAGCCCCTATGATACATAGGGGCAAGAAAATGTAATCGTAAAATTCCGACAAAATTTTAGTCGAACTTCTGACTGTGATCTAAATTACCAAACTTGGTGTACTCCGGTAACCAAGCCAACTGGATGGTGCCAATTGGGCCGTTTCTCTGCTTCGCCACAATGATTTCTGAAATGTTCTTTAGCTCGGTATCCTTATTGTAATAGTCGTCACGATAAATAAACATAACAACGTCTGCATCCTGCTCGATGGCTCCTGACTCACGCAGATCAGAAAGCATTGGTCGATGGTCCGGTCTCTGCTCAACCGCACGGCTCAGCTGGGACAAGGCGATCACTGGTACATTCAACTCTCTGGCCAAAGCCTTCAAAGAACGAGATATCTCTGAAATCTCCTGTTGTCTTGATTCAGAACGGCCGGAACCGCTCATCAACTGCAAGTAGTCGATAATAACCAACTTCAAATCCTGGTCCAGTTTATATTTACGGCACTTGCTTCTAAGCTCAGAAATACTAATGCCCGGCGTATCATCAATAATCAAATGGGAGTTACCGATAACACCTGCACCCTCAATCAGCTTTTCCCATTCAGATTCCTGTAAATTACCTGTACGAAGCTTCTGGGCATCTACTCTGGATTCCAGAGAAAACATACGATTTACCAGCTGCTCCTTTGACATTTCCAGAGAGAAAATCGCTGTACAAAGATCCTCGTGAAATGCCACATACTGCGCCAAGTTCAGCACAAAGGCCGTTTTACCCATGGAAGGACGAGCCGCCACCAAAATCAAATCCGATGGCTGAAGACCCGCTGTCTGATAATCCAAATCGATAAAGCCTGTTGGAATACCTGTAACAGATCCCTTTTGCTTTGATGCCTGTTCAATCTTGTGAATGGCATTCATAACAACTTCTCGAATGGGAACATAGTCAGAACTTCCCCGATTCTGCACCAGCTGGAAAATGTCATGCTCTGTTTTATCTAAAATCTTTTGCACAGACTCATTACCGTTATAGCAATCATTTTCAATCTGCTGATTCACCCGGATAATCTGGCGAAGCAGCGCCTTGTCTTTAACGATGTTCGCGTAAGATTCTATATTGACCGTAACCGGCACAGAAAGAATCAAGTCCTTCAAATATTCCAGACTTGCCACCTCTGCCGGTACATCTTTTTCTTTTAATTTGTTTTGCAGTGTAATAACGTCTACCGGCTGTCCGCTGTTGTACAGCTCAACAATTGCTTCAAACAAGATCCCGTATTGCTGATTGTAAAAATCATCTCTCGTCAGAATTTCAGATGCTGCAACAATAGCATCTCGGTCTGTAATCATAGATGCTACCACAGACTGCTCTGACTCTAAGCTATTTGGCATTGTTCGCTTAATAAGTGCCTCTTCCATAAAGAACTCCTAGTACTTTTGTATTTACTCTTCTCCCACGTGCACACGCATTGTGGCTGTAACCTTTGGATGTAACTTTACCTTTACTTCATAGGTTCCCAGGGAACGAATTGGTTCATCCATCTGAATCTTTTTCTTGTCGATGGTCTCTTTGTATTGTGCCTTCACTGCTGCACATATTTCTTTGGATGAAACAGAGCCAAAGGTTCTTCCCCCTTCTCCCGTCTTGATCTTTGTCTCTACCACCCAGTCCTCAATAACCTTTGCCATTGCCTGTGCTGCCTCTAAATTCTCCTGGGCAACCTTATCTGCATGCTGATTTTGAAGTTTTAAATCATTTAAATTCTTTTTGTTTGCTTCCACTCCGAGTTTTTTGGGAAGAATCATATTTCTGGCATATCCCTCGCTGACATCAACGATATCACCTTTTTTCCCAAGGGACTTTACATCCTGCAATAAGATTACTTTCATAGTTTAATCTCTCCTTCCTCAAGTAATGTGTCTAAAATCTCTTTGATGCGGTTCTTTACTTCCTCAACAGAGCTATTCTCAATCTGAGCTCCTGCCACATTCAAGTGGCCACCGCCTCCCAAGCGTTCCATAATTACCTGTACGTCAATTTCATCAATAGATCGGGAACTGATATATATCTTGTTCTGATATTCTGTAATAACAAACGAAGCCTTAATTCCCACAATATTCAAAAGCTCATTTGCAGCCTTGGCTCCAACAACAGTAGGGCTCTCAATCTCTCCGGCTTCAAAAATAGAAATGGCAAAGAATCCGCGATATACCTCTGCGTTTCGAACCACTTCCGCTCTTGCCTTATAAGCTCCCATATCTTCGCGGAGAAGTTTTCTTACACGAGTAACCTCAGCGCCACAGCGACGAAGGTATGCTGCTGCCTCAAAGGTTCTCACACCTGTTTTGGTCATGAAGTTGTTGGTATCAATCAGAATACCTGCATACACACTATCCGCCTCATTTGGTCGCAAATCCACTTTGTCTGAGAAGTACTGTAGCACCTCTGCAATCATCTCGCAGGTGGATGATGCGTAAGGTTCAATGTAGGAAAGCAAAGGTCCCTGAACCTGCTCATTTCCATGCCTATGATGGTCAAATACCACAACGGAATCACTTCTCTCTAAAAGCTCCGGACAATCTGCATAGCTTGGCCGATTGGTATCCACCAAAATTACCAGGGTGCGGGCGTCTGCCGTCTCCAGTGCCGTTTCCGAATCAATAAACATGTCTGGGGCATATCCGTTTTGCTCCGTAAAGGACTCCACCAATGGCTTTAGGGATGTTGTAACGGTATTCAGTACAATTCGAACATTTTTGCCAAGCTCTCTGGCTGCGCAGTACAAACCAATGGCAGCTCCGAAGGAATCCACATCTGCGATGGAGTGGCCCATAATAATGATATCTTCTCTGGTTTCCATAATCTCTCGCAATGCCTGTGCCTTCATACGGGCCTTGACACGAGTGTTCTTTTCAATCTCCTTACCACGGATACCGTAATAAGAAACATCCTCCCCATCTTTGATAACCGCTTGGGAGCCACCTCGACCTAAAGCCAGATCAATGGCTGCACGGGCAAATTCTGCATTTTGGGCATAACTGTCCCCGTTGGCACCAAAGCCCATACTAAGGGTTATCTCCAGCTCGTTTCCCGCCTTGGTGGACTTAATTTCCTCCAAAATAGAAAACTTGTCCTTTTCCAAAGTCTTCAAATGGCTTTGCTGAATGACAACAAAAAATTTGTCTCGATCCAGTTTTCGAACAATGGCATTTACATTTTGAAAATACTTGTTAATTTTGCGGTCAATGATTGCTGTAAGAAGGGACTTTTTCACCTCTTCGATAGAATCAAACACTTCCTCATAGTTGTCAATATATACCAGTCCCGCCACAAGCTTCTGATTCTCATTTTCTTCCTTGTAGTATTCCAACTCAGTTTCGTCAAACAGGAACAGTGCAATCAGGGTGTTCATCTCGTCTGCCACCATGACAATTTCATTGTCACTCATATTTGTATTTTCTGCAAAATTCATACGACGCATACCCGCTGTATAGATACGGTCATTAAAGTTTACCTTTACACAGAACTCATCTCCCTCTGAGCGATGCAGGCTTTCTCTTGTAATTTCCTGAAAAATAGATGTGATTGACTTACGATAATGACGATCTTTGCCCGTAATAACGGCAAATTCCTGATTCATCCATAGAAGCTTGCCCCCATCGTCCATCAATGCATAAGGAATCATCATATCATCCAGTAGCTTCTTCTGGACCATACCGTAATGGGCTGCAAAATCCAAAATCTCCTCATTGATCTTGTTATTGCAATAGCGGTATCCCTCAAACACCAGCAAAAAATACAGTGCAATGGCAGCAGAAGTAACCACTCCATATTTCACATTGTAAAAATACATAACTGCGTTTCCAATCACAAAGAAACCTATCATGTATATTGGCGCCTGCAAATATCTTTTTAATTTTCCGGCGTATTTCACTTCTTCCATAATTCTCTCCCTTGGCATAACAAGTGCGTCTCTTACTGCACCTCTCTAATATGTAAAGTCGTGCTAGACTATTATATCATTTTCAATTCGTCTTGGGAATACATCTCTTTTTCTTATGGCAACACGCAAAAACACCTCCGTGGATGCAACCACAGAGGTGTTTCTGGATATAAATAGGAAGATAAATAAGAAAAAGACTAGTTTGTAATAACCTGCTCTGATTCCTTATCAAAGAAGTGTGCACGTTCCATATCCAGTGCAAACTTAACAGTATCTCCTGCCTGTGCATTTGTTCTAGGATCAACTCTAGCTGTAACCTGTGTTCCTGCATAATCGAAGTACAAGAATACTTCAGCACCTAACAACTCGTATACACGAATCTTAGATTCAATAACAGAATTAGGTGATGCCTCGATAAACATCTGTGAATCATGAATATCCTCCGGACGAATACCAAGAACAACGGTCTTTCCGTCATATCCACCATCAATCAAAGCCTTTGCCTTTGCTGGAGGAACTGCCAATGTGGCATCTCCAACCTTAGCTGTAACAGTGTCTCCTGATACAGAAATCTTTGCATCCAAGAAGTTCATCTGTGGAGAACCAATAAATCCTGCAACGAAAAGATTCTGTGGCTTGTTGTACAAGTTATGTGGTGTATCAATCTGCTGTACTACACCGTCCTTCATAACAACGATTCTGGTACCAAGTGTCATAGCCTCTGTCTGGTCATGTGTTACGTAGATAATAGTAGCACCCAAGTTCTCATGAAGCTTAGAAATCTCAATTCTCATCTGAACACGAAGTTTAGCGTCCAAGTTAGAAAGTGGCTCATCCATAAGGAATACCTTAGGATTACGAACAATCGCACGTCCCATAGCAACACGCTGACGCTGTCCACCTGACAAAGCCTTTGGCTTACGATCTAACAACTTCTCAAGATCAAGAATCTGAGCTGCCTCGCGAACCTTCTTGTCAATCTCATCCTTAGGAAGCTTACGAAGCTTCAATCCGAATGCCATATTGTCGTATACAGTCATATGTGGGTACAGAGCGTAATTCTGGAATACCATTGCGATATCACGATCCTTAGGCTCAACGTCATTCATACGCTTACCGTCGATAATCAAATCACCGCTTGAGATATCTTCCAAACCAGCTATCATACGAAGTGTTGTAGACTTACCACATCCTGAAGGTCCTACGAAGATGATAAATTCCTTATCTTCGATCTCCAAGTTGAAGTCCTTAACTGCGTGAAATCCGTTAGGATATACTTTGTTAATGTCTTTTAATGAAATGCTTGCCATAATAAATTTCCTCTCTTATCTTATCTTAATTTATTTTACAATGAACTCATCAATATCGGCCAAGATTGCGTCGATGTCAGTGTCTTTCTGGATGATTAACTTAAGATTCTGTGACAAATCCAAACTGAAGATACCCATAATTGACTTTGCATCAATCACATAACGATCACAAACCAAGTCAAAGTCGTTGTCATAAATTGTAATCACGTTTACAAATTTCTTAACTTTCTCAATTGAGTTAATGTTTACAGTAACTGAAGTCATATTGTCTTCTCCTTTCTAAACAAACATCGGGCCCCCACGCCCACCTGATACATCCATTATAGAAACATCCGGCATCTCGGGCAATGTCAAAGTAACCAAAGAATTATATATTTCTTCGTCACAATAACCCATTTTTCATTTCACGCGCCTTGAATATCTATTTTCGGTTCATTATAATAGAAAAAAACGTTTGATGCGGGAGAGCTTTATGGATAAGAATCAGCAGATTTTAGATCTATTAGAACAATTACATTCACAGACGGGTATCGACTTTTCCATCCGTGAGACTGATGTGGATGAGGAGGCAACCATTTCTGTTCTCAAGAATATGTTGCATGCCGGGTACAACAGTACCTCCAAAGAAGGCTTTTGGAGAAGTTTACTCTTAGGCATCCTTTCACAGGAGGAAATATTGCAGGGAAGCCATCGCTTCCACATTGATAAGGATTCTCTGTTTTTCCCTATTTTTGTTGCCGCAAAACAACCCTTTTCGTCCACAGAGCAATCCATTTTCTCCCAGCTGTTCCTATCCGGCGCAGACTCCATTATCCCAATTGATGATTGTCACTTAGTGATTCTTCGCCAGTTAAAGCAGCCTCTCTCAGAAGAAGATATGCTTACGATGGTGAAAAATCTTCAGAATACAGTAGAGACTGAGGCTATGATATCCATCAATGTTTCTTACGATCAGCCTTGTTCCTCTTTGGATGCTCTGCCGGGCAACTTCCTAAACATTTCCACGGCAATGGAGATCGGAAGCACATTTTATCCCACACAGCACATTTTCTGGGCACATAATCTTGGTATGGGCAAGCTGATATACCATTTACCAAAGGAAATATGTGAAGAATACATAAAAGACCACTTCCGTGGAATCCGTGTGGATGATATGGACGAGGAAACCATCCACACCATTTTCGTCTTCCTGGAAAGTGGTCTCAATATTGCAGAGTGTGCAAGAAAGCTCTTTCTTCATCGCAACACTCTCATCTATCGCTTAGACAAGATTCAGAAGCTTACCGGTCTAGACATCCGAAAGTTCGATGATGCCATGACCTGTAAAGTTGCTATGATGATGTCTAATTATTTGCTACAGAATGATTAAGCTGTACGGCCGGCGCCCTGTCCGATATCTACCACATAGAATTCGGCATCGATGCCGGTCTTTTCTTTATAACCGTCACCTACTTCTTTCATAAAGCGATCTACCGCATCATTTTTAACAATACTTACGGTACATCCACCGAATCCGCCTCCTGTAATTCTAGATCCAATCACTCCCTCGACCTTCCATGCCAAATCTACAAGCACATCGATCTCTTCACAGGATACCTTGTAGTCATCCCGAAGGGAAATATGAGACTGATTCATAAGCTTTCCGAAAGTCTCCACATCGTTATTTGCCAAGGCAGCCACTGCCTTGATGGTGCGCTGGTTCTCAGCCACAGCATGCTTCGCCCGCTTCCGGCACTCCACATCCGTAATCACATCTTTGTGTTTTTCAAATGTCTCTTCATCCAAGTCGCCCAAAGAAGTAATATCAACAACCTGCTGCAGCTGTGAAAGAGCTGTTGCACATTCCTCACGACGCTTATTGTACTGTCCATCTACCAGACTGTGTTTTACTTTACTGTTTGTAATGACGATTTTGGCGTCCGGAAGCACAATATTGGCATATTCATAGGACAAGTCATTGCAATCCAAAAAGATGGCACAATTCTCTTTACCCATGGCAACGGCAAACTGATCCATAATTCCACAGTTGCAACCGTTGAAATTATTCTCTGAAAACTGTCCAATCAATGCCAAATCAATCATAGACAGACTGTCAAATTCATATAAATCCTTTAGGATTACACCTGTGAGAACCTCCAAAGAAGCGGATGATGACAATCCGGATCCATTTGGAATATTTCCCCAAATAGCCATATCAAATCCCTTGTCTAAGGTGTTACCCTTTTGGGCGAAGGCCCAAACCACACCCAATGGGTAGTTTGCCCATCCATAGCTTTTCTGATAACTTAAATCCTCTAAGCTCACTTCCACTGGGGCTACGTTCTCAATATTTGCAGAGTAGAAACGAATCTTTCCATCTTCTCTTTTTCTTGCCACACCATATGTACCAATGGTAAGCGCGCACGGGAAAACATGACCTCCATTATAATCTGTATGCTCTCCGATGAGATTAACACGTCCCGGTGCAAAATACTCACGTATTTCTCCACCCTCTCCATACATCTCTATAAATTTGCTTTTCAGTTCATTTTGATTCATGGTTTATACTCCTTTAAATATATACTTTATCAGGGGAAATACGATGCATAATATCCAGCATCTCTTCACCTGGTTCAAACAACACCTTTGTCTCTGCTCCAGACTGATCATTTCGCACGATCATAGTGTAGTAAACAACCCCTTCTTCATGGGATGTGCAGTCATACGTCTTCATTGCCCGGCCCATATATGGCTTTACCGGGTCTGTTTTTGACTTCGCCACAACTACAACGTCCTTCATATCGCAAACCACCAAATCTTTTCTCTTTGTTTTTCTGAGAATTCTTGTGATCTCAATGAGTCCGTTGGTAATGGTGTAATCAAAGTCCATTTTCGCGTTCTGTGACACAAAGTATGTAATGATAATCATTGCAATAAGTGGTATTCCAAAAACCGCGTAATTAACAAACACAAATTGAAATGCCACAAAAATCGTTGCTATGATAAGTAATACATTTAAAACCTTTGTTACGGTTGGTACATAGCGATGTACCGATTGTTCCACATACATATCCTGATACACTTCGTTGTCGCCTCCTATTGTTCCATATCGTACTGCAAATTTTCCTGTGCAGTCTGAAGCGCTTTTTTCACGCTTATATTCTTTTTTGAAATATTATATACAACTTCACTCACATACTCTCTGCATTTGTAGTGGTACTGATTCTGCTCCACTACCGGAACATGTGCATTCATATCCACAATGTTAGCATAGATGGGTTCGTTATTAAAATAAGGAACGCCTTTTTTATACACATCAGATTTACCGGCGGAAATACACGTGGTAATAACACCTCCGTCAAGGAGCGCTTTATCATATGTTATAGTGCTTCCCCCAAAAGTATAGGCAAGAAAGCTCTTGGCAAGGTCAATATTTTGACAGTTGGCTGTGATATACAAGGAAGATCCTCCGTTTGAGGCATAACCTTCTTCTCCGCTAATGGTAGGCAACGTGGTAATTGCCCATTTTCCGCTGTTCTCTTCTACCTGCTCAATGGTAGGTAAAATCCAGTTGCCATTAATCACTCCCGCTACCATATCTTCCCCTATGGTTTCTTCTGTGTACTCTTTCCAGTTCTTGGCTAAGTAAAGCACATGTCGATCAATCATCTCCTCGATGATTGTCATCACCTCAACCATAGTTTCGTTGTCTGCTAAATAAGCTGCTCCCTGTTGGAACTGTGACTCACCTTCCGCTTGAAGCATAATGGCAGGCAAGTCGTTTAACTCGCCATCTGCCGAGAGCAAATATTTTCCCGTCTTGTTATAGATATCCTCACCAATTTCAATAAATCGCTGCCATGTAACTCCTGTTAAATCGGAAACCGTGTATCCACACTCCTCTAAAATATCCTCGCGATACACAGCAATGACTGTTCCATTATCCACAGGAACGCCATAGTGGATGCCATCAATGGTGGAATAGCATACCTTCTCTTTCCCAAAATCCGACCAATTAATGCCCGCATCCTCCACATCAATCCAGGCATCCGGATAGTCCTCAATATACCGCTGTATGTAATGATCTTGGAATAAAATAATATCCGGCAATGTTGAATAATTACCGCAGGACCCTGCGATGGTCACAACATCTTCCACATCCGAGGATTGCAGATATGTCTCAATTTCAAGAGAAAATTCTTTATCTACGTGTTGTCTGTAGTCAGCTTCTGCCGCTTTCATGGCCGGTTCGTTAAAGTTCTTATCCCAGACATATACCGTTAATTTGTGGGATGCCTCCTGGGCTGCTTCTTCCTTTTTTCCACAGCCGGAAAATAGAGTAACTGCCAACGCGCCACACAGCAAAAGAGCTCCTGCTCTCTTCGTTCTAATTCTCATATTTCTTTCCCCATGCTAATTTGTTTCAAACAACACATTTATTATAACAAAGAAAAAGCTTTTCCTTCAACCCGATTATTCTCTTTCACTCTCAAAAAAACGCTCCCACACATAACATGTGGGAGCATTCTGTCATTAAATTCCTCGGAAGCTAAATGATAATGTTAACTTCTTACTGTTGTCGATTAAATACTCTGGATGTGTCTGTGCTCCCCAAGTATCGTCACCGGCAACTCCCATCTGTTGTAAGCCCACACGGATAAAGGTGTAGTGAACCGGTGGAAGTTCTGTTGGATGAAGCGCATTATCTATTTCGTGAGGTGAGTATGGCAATACAGACAAACTTAGCTTATCACCTGAAATATAAAGTCCTCGTCCTTTAGCGTCTGTAATCTTTGCGTAGCGAACATCTATCTTATTGCCACATTCCTGTGGAACCAGATATTTTGCCATATTATCCGCCACCTTATTATGAAATACCCCTACTTTTGCATGGCACTTGTCTACATAGGTTTCCTCCGGACCCTTTCCATACCATGTAAGGTTTTCGTAGTCCGCATCCATTGTCATAAGCAGGCTGTACTCCGGTAATTCTCCCACTTCTGTAGAAGGATCCATAGTCATCGTGACTTTGATTTCACCATCTCCATATACCTGATAGCTTACCTTACAATCCATAACCGGCTTGGTTGGTAAATGATACATATACGTTATGGAAACCACGTCTTCTGATTCTTCAATCTCATAGAATGTAGTTTTTCTACCATTCTCGTACTTGTATGAGTTGTACATACTTGCAAGCTTCCACTGTCCCGATCTAAACGGCAATAGATTTGCCACATCATTGTCGGTAAGTGGTCTCCAGAAGTTTGGCTTTGGAATAGATTTAAACATTTCTACGCCGGCATACTTGTATGACACCAATCCACCGTGGATTCCTGAGAAGAGTACCTCAAAGTTATCTCCTTTGATTCCCACATTGTGCCATCCTCTGGTTACCTTCACTGGCTTCTTTGCATGTTCTGCATATTCCATAGAGCCAAGCACTGTCTGACCGTAGGCAACTTCATGACCTTTGTTTGCCCATAGGGTATCCTCTTTTAATACAAAGGATACTGTAAGGACGTACTCGCCCTTTTGTGGAACCTCCACAGCCAAATCTACTTTTTTCTTTGTAAGTGGTTCTACACTAATGGCTTCTACTTGGTGATAGAGTGTTTCACCCTCCTTCTCCAAGGTAACCACTGCATCAAAGGAATCTGTATTTACAAACAAGTTCTTGTTGTAAACAGTAGCTGTTGTACCGTCAAATGTCACACTGATATTTTGGTAGTTAAACTTCACTTCCTGCATCTTTGGAGATGGATCTCTATCCTTGCCATAGCAAATACCGTTGCCACTAAAGTTGTAGTCACAAGGACGTTCTCCAAAATCGCCGCCGTAGCCCTGGAACTCTACCCCATATCGGTCATAAGTGGTGAGGGACTGATCAATGTAATCCCAAATAAATCCCCCTTGGAATAACGGCTCTTCCTCTGTTAAATCCATATATTTGTGCATGGCACCGCAGGAATTACCCATAGCGTGTGTATACTCACACAATACATACGGTTTATCTCTGTGTTTCTTTAAGTATTCAGCGATTTCTGCTGCCGGTGTATACATGGTGCTAACCATATCCGTGGTCTCTGGATATCTCTTATCCCATGCAACGCCCTCATAATGAACAAATCTGGTAGAATCCCATTTGTGGAAGGATTGGCTCATAGCAAGAATATCCTTTCCACCATAGGACTCATTTCCACAAGACCAAATCAAAATACTTGTGTGGTTCTTGTCTCTTTCGTACATACTGCGGGCACGGTCAACCACCATCTCTAAATACTCCGGGCGATCTCCCGGTACTGCAGATTCCAGTGGAGCATCACCGCGAATAATCACGTCCCAAGTACCATGTGTCTCCAAGTTGGTCTCATCAATCACATACAGACCATACAAATCACATAAGCGATACAATGCCGTGCGGTTTGGATAATGACTTGTTCGAACAGCATTGATGTTATGCTGCTTCATTGTGATGATATCTTTTAAGGTGAGTTCATCACTGATACAACGTCCACTTTCCGAACAGAATTCGTGACGGTTCACGCCCTTGAA
This sequence comes from uncultured Roseburia sp., assembly GCA_946002055.1. Lineage (GTDB taxonomy): Bacteria > Bacillota > Clostridia > Lachnospirales > Lachnospiraceae > Pararoseburia. Next base: position 26,097 of record CAMFYL010000010.1, on the reverse strand, counting down.
TACAATACGCTTTCCATTGATATGCATCATACGGTTGATCATCTCAAACACTCGAAAACCAACCTTCTCTGTCACAATCTCCTGGAAATTTCCTGCATCATCCGTAATGTCAATTCTCAAATCGTAAAGATTTGGCGCTTCCGCACTCCATAGCTTCGGTGATTTTACAGGGAAGGAAATATGATTCACTCCCTGCTTCACTCCGGCTTCCATAGTCATCTCCACATCATCATCCGAAAGACAAATCTGTGCTTTTCCTGAGCCGGTCATATCTAAATCAATCTGTAAAACGCCATCCTCGTAGCGTTCATCTAACTCTGTAACCAGTTTCATGTCTCTTACATGAACCTGTGGGATGGTATAAAGATATACATCCCTAAATATTCCTGAAAACCGGAAGAAATCCTGGTCCTCACACCAACTGCCGGCAGTCCACTTATAAACCTGAACCGCCATCTTGTTTTCGCCGTCTCGAACAAACGGTGTCAAATCAAACTCAGATGGTGTAAAACTATCCTCGCTATAGCCAACAAACTGGCCATTTAACCAAAGTGCCATTCCACTTTCCACGCCCTGGAAAGAGATGTATACCGGTCCGCCCTTCATCTCTTCCGGAACAGTGAAGTATTTCACATAGGATGCAACCGGATTGAATTCCACCGGAATTTCTCCCGGAGAAACCGGCTCCTTTCCATCCCATGGATACTGTGTGTTAGCATACTGAGGGATATCATATCCCTCCATTTGAATGTGAGCTGGCACTCTGATGTCATCCCAGTCTCTGCAATCGAAGTCATCCTCATAAAATCCCTCGATTGCAGACGAGATGTTCTTCGCATAGGAAAATTTCCAAGTACCATTCAACAACACCTTGAAATCAGAAAAGCCTGTTGTCATCTTTTCTTCACTGCGATAAAACTCATGATCTGAATGAGCAGCCATGCGATTTATCTTAAACACTTCAGGATTCTTTACAATACTATATTGAAATTTTTCCATTTTGTTATCCCTTTTTCGTTATTTTACTGCACCTGTAATTCCTTCCGCAAACTGCTTCTGAAGGATGAAGAATACAATCATAGTTGGCAATGAGCAGAACAAAACGCCCATCATTAATACACCATAATCTGTGGTGTATCCACCGGCAATCTTGGCAATCAACATTGGCATGGTTTGTGCTCTTGTGTCTGCCATAACAACCTTTGGCCAAAGGTACGCGTTCCAAGCGTTCATAAATGTGATTACACCTGCTGCTGCATAGGTAGACTTCATAACCGGCAAATACATGCGGAAGAAAATCTTAATCTCTGACAATCCGTCCAGTCTGGCTGCTTCCAAAATATCAACTGGAAAGTTTCTTGAGTTCTGACGGAACATCATAATCAAAAATGGTGTTGAAATACTAGGTAAAATAAATGCCCATACGGTATTCAACAATTTAGCTGTAGAAATCATCTTAAACAGTGGAATCATTGTTGCAACCTGTGGAATCATCATTGCCAAAAGCAAGATAGAGAACACTTTATCCTTTGCCTTATCATGGTAAAGCTCAAAACCAAAACCAGCCAAGGAACATACAAAAAGTGCAATCACTGTCTGTACAATTGAGTAAAAGAAGGAATTGCCAAGAGCTCCCCACAAATCATTTTGTGATGCCAGCTTCTGGAAATTCTCAATGGCATACACGCCAAACGTAATCTTTCCTCTAGCGATATCTACAGATCTGTTTGTTGCTGCAGCAATCATCCAATACAACGGAAATACTGAGATGAAAGACACAATAACTAAGAAAATATAAGTTGGGATTAATCTTCGCTGTATAGCGGAACTATTCTTTTTAGTCACGATTATCACCTACTTTCATACTAATTGCTGATAGGATTGCTACCAGAACAAAGATGAAGAATGACATTGCTGATGCGTAGCCAAACTTACCAACACCAAGTCCAAATGCATTGTTATAAATGTAGTGAGACATAGTAATGGTTGAAAATGCAGGACCACCCATAGTCAAGTTCATTGATTCATCAAACAGCTGCAAGGTACCGTTGATTGACATAATAACTGTCATAACGATGGTTGGCATCAAAAGTGGAACGGTAATCTTCCAGAATGTCTTCCATCCATTGGCACCATCAATCTTGGCCGCCTCATATACAGAGTACTCTATGTTCTGCAACCCTGCTAAATAGAACACCATATTATATCCGGTCCATCGCCAAATCAAAGCGATGATAATAATGGCTCTGGCACTTCCTGTGTTGCCCAGGAAATTATAATTGTTTTCTAGGATGCCAAGGTTAACAAAGATTTCGTTAATCAAGCCATCGAGAGCGAACAAAGATTTAAAAATCAAAGCATAAGATACAAGGGATGTTGCACATGGCAAAAATACCATTGTTCTAAACAATCCTCTGAATTTTAAGTCCTTGTTATTCAGTAACTGTGCTAACAAAATAGCCAACACCAACATGATTGGTACTTCGATAGCCAAATAGAGAAATGTATTTCCTACGGAACGCTGAAATGTCTTATCCGCCAGCATTCTTGTGTAGTTGTAAAATAATGGGTCTGCCTTCTTAACATTTACACCGGTACCTGTGGTAAATGATGTGAGGAAGGCCTGAATCATAGGATAAAAACTAAATACAGCGATCATAATGCTGGCAGGTGCTAAGAAAAACCATCCCGCGCGCTGTTGCTTCGCCTGAATATTCATCCCTTTCTTAGATTTACTCAATGTCCTTTCCCCCTTTTTTTCTGTTTTTTTGAGAGAAAACGGGGAGTCGGAATATCCGATTCCCCGTCTAACAATTCAATATTTTTAGAGATTATTCTTCCATTGCAAAGGCAAGTTCTTCCTGTGCTGTTGCAAGCGCATCCTTTACAGGAGTTCCGTTATGGATGTTTGTGATTGCTGCTGCAACCTTCTCACGAGCTGTATAGTGATAATCACTCTGCTCTACAACCTTAACGTGAGATCCCATCTCTACGATCTTAGCGTAGATTGCCTGGCCGTTGAAGTACTCAACACCTTCCTGGTATACTTCAGACTTACCAGCTGAGATACATGTTGTGATAACACCACCATCACGAAGTGCATTGTCATATGTATCGACAGCACCCTTTCCACCACCGAAGGTGTATGCTAAGAACTTCTTAGCAAGATCAGCCTTCTTGCTGTTTGCTGTGATGTAAAGTGAAGAACCACCGTTTGATGCGTATCCTTCTTCACCGCTAAGTGTAGGCATTGATGTAATCTCCCACTTACCAGAGTTCTCTGCAACCTGCTCGATTGTAGGGATGATCCAGTTACCATTCATAACACCGGCAACTGCATCCTTCTGGATGTCGTTGGTGTAACCTGACCAATCGTTAGCAAGAAGTAATACGTTCTTCTGCTGCATTCTCTCGATAACATCAAGGATCTGCTCTAATGTCTTGTTGTCAGCAAGGTTTGCCTTGCCACCCTTGAACTGAGAAGCACCTTCTGCCTGAAGCATCATGTATGGAAGGTCATTTCCATCACCATCCATAGAAAGTAAGTACTTACCTGTCTTGTTGTAAACCTGCTCACCAATCTCGATGAACTTATCCCATGTGATACCGGTTACATCATCCATTGTGTAACCACACTCTTCAAGGATATCTGTTCTGTAAGCGAAGATTACTGTTCCGTTATCTACAGGGAAACCATAGTGCTTTCCGTCAATTGTAGAGAAAGAAGCCTTCTCCTCACCGATATCAGACCAATCAACACCTGCATCGTCAATGCTTACCCAAGCATCTGGGTAGTTTGTTACATACTGCTGAATGTAATGATCCTGGAACAATACGATATCTGGCAAGTTTGAGTAATCCTTTGCCTGAGCTGCTGTTGTAACAGCATTCTCGATTGCCTTTGAATCTGGCTGCTCGATAAGCTCTAACTTAAAGTCAGGATTCTCTTTCTGGAATGCCTTCTCAGCTGCCTTAAGTGCTGGAATGTTGAAGTTTGCATCCCAAGCTGCTGCTGTCAATGTGTTCTCATCATCTGAGACATACATTGCGTTTGCGCCGCTTTCATCTGTTGCATCTGCTGCATCATCTTTTGCAGTTTCTTTCTTTCCGCATCCTGCGAATGCGGACATTGTTAGTACCCCAACTAACAATAAGGAAACGATTTTCTTTTTCATTTTGTCCTCCTCACATTTTCCTTTTTGATCGGCATCTATGAAATTCATAAATCACCGATTTGTTTGATATAAATAATTATACATAGCAAAATGATTAATTGTGATTAAAAACAGCCTTGTTTTTTGCAAAAACAATCATTGCGAAACCTTTTTTTGTTAATTGGTTTCCCGGTTTGAACAATTTGCGAAAAACAAATATGTAATAATTAAACACATTGCACAAATGACATTTTTCAATAAAAAATGAGAGGTCTATGCCTCCCATCCTTTCATTGCGCTTATTTGATAATTCTTCAAAATACCCTCCTGGGTCTTCTCCTTTGACTTCCACTGATATGGACTAAGTCCCGTTAGCCTCTTAAAGTTGCGGTTGAAGGTAGACTGTGTCTGAAAGCCTACGCGATATCCTATTTCTTCCATAGACGCATCCTCCTTTTCAATCAGAAAACACGCCTTGTCCACGCGAACCAAGTTCACATAATCCAGTGGTTTCATATTCATGGCATCCTCGAAGACTCGGCGAAAATGGCTTTCACTCAGGCCACTGGCCTCTGCGATATCCTCCACCCGAAGCTGTTCCATATAATGTTCACCTACATAGTCTAAGGATTTCTTTATGTATTCATTTACTCTCTTGGTATGACGAGATTTGTCTCTCTCATCCGCCAATCGCAGAATTTCCACAACCAATGCATACAAATATCCCTTAAGACTTTCCTCATAGTATACCGTCTGATCTCTGCACTCGCGAATAATCTCCAAAATAAGACGAGACATAATGGCATGATTTTGTGCTGATTTCAGCGTGCCCCGCTTATTTACAATGCTTAACACCGAACTTCGACTCATGGCATCCAAACGCATCTCGTTGTTAATAAATCTTTCTATATCGATAAATAGAAATTCCCATTTGCATATATGGCCCGGTTTGCTGTTGGTGGTGTGGGGAATGTTTGCAGGAATAACGGAAAACATATTTCCTTTGTATTCATACACTCTATCCTCAATAATTAAGTTTCCGTCGCCATGATAACAATATCCTATCTCAAGAAAATTGTGAAAATGAAGCAAATCATCCGGATACTCCACCCCATATTCCTGCTCCCAGCCCGGTCCCAAAAGAGGAAGCACGTAGCTGCCAGAAGGCATTTCGTAATATCGGTACTCCATTTTCTTTTTCTTTTTTACCATGTAGAATTCTCCTCTTCCTTATCTCTTATGGCGCAGGTCATGCGCTCATAGGGTCCTCTTTTTGCATTCATATCCCGTCCCGGAGGCTGAATCAGCCCAGAAAAACTGTCATCGTTTTTCCTGGCTTTCTTAATCACATTTTCCACATACTGTGTTGACTGAACACTACTGATTCCGCTATCCATATACAACCTCCACCACAAAAAGCACCACATCCCCACCTATTATGACGATTCGTCCGTGGAAACATGATGCTTTGTCCCGTTGTCTTTGTACTTTATATATCGGTGGGTTAAATGAATCCTTAACACATTTTTCTAAAAAAGAACACCTTCCGTTTTCGGAAAGTGTTCTGTAAAGTCTTTTGTGTTGCAAATCTTATTCGCAAACATATGGCATAAGTGCCACGTGACGTGCTCTCTTGATTGCAGATGTCAAAGCTCTCTGATGCTTTGCACAGTTACCTGTGATACGACGAGGAAGAATCTTACCTCTCTCAGAGATATATCTCTTTAACTTTGCTGTATCCTTATAATCAATCACGTTGTCCTTACCGCAGAATACACAGACTTTCTTTCTTCTGTGCATAGGTCTTCTTCTAGAACCATCTGCTCTGTCTGTCTTATTGTAAGCCATGACGCTACCTCCTATAAATTCTAGTTAAATGGCAACTCTTCGTCCACACCGTCAGGAATGTTCATAAAGCCATCTCCTGCACTGGCGTTTGGTGCCGGCATCTCAGGTGCAAATCCTGCATTGTTAGCCTGAGCACTCTTGCTCTCTGCAAACTCAATGGAATTTGCAATAATCTGATCCTGATAAACCATATTGCCATCTTTGTTGGTGTAATTATTGTTTCTAATTTCACCTTCTAATAAAATCTTAGTTCCTTTTCTGAGATACTTCTCAGCAAACTCCCCCTGCTTTCCAAGAGCTGTAATACGGAAGAAGTCAGCATCCGGCTCTCCCTCTCTCTTAAAGCGTCTGTCTACAGCAATTCTAAAATTTGCTACTGCTGTGTTGTTTGCACCACCATATCTCACTTCCGGGTCAGCTACAAGACGACCCATCATAATAAGTTTATTCATACCTTCTCCTTGTCTACTATCTATGCCTCGTCTTTTCTAACGCATAAGAAACGGAGAACGTTTTCCATGATACGAACATTCTCTTCGATCTGAGCTGGAGCTTCAGCGTCAGCTTCGAACTGGATGAAGTAGTAGAAGCCTTCGTCCATCTTCTGGATTTCGTAAGCTAACTTCTTCTTACCCCACTCCTCAACTTCGCTAACAGTACCGCCGAAACGAGTAATATAACCCTTTGCCTTCTCAACGACTGCTGCTCTCGCATCATCTTCAATCTTTGCATTAACAACGAGTGCTAATTCATATTTGTTCATGCGAATTTACCTCCTTTTGGTCTATTGGCCTCACCCTAAAATTGGGCAAAGCAAGGATATTTTATATATCACGAGTTACAATAATAACACGCATCTCTCTATTTTTCAATACTTTTTGTCACTTCTTTTATATTTTTTTCCAGCTTCGTTCTGGGAATCATTACCTGATGGCCACATCCCAAACACTTAATGCGAAAGTCTGCACCTATGCGAAGCACCTCCCACTCTTTGCTTCCGCAAGGGTGACCTTTTTTCATTGTGATGATATCTTTCACTTGAATATCCATCCTACCTCCTCCTTACCTCTTACCATTTTATTTCATTATTATATAAGAAGCAATTTATTTCGAAAAAAAAAAGATATCCGACAAAATGCGGATATCTTCTTATTATTGCGGGAATAGGATTTGAACCTATGACCTCTGGGTTATGAGCCCAGCGAGCTGCCAAACTGCTCCATCCCGCGCTATATATATTTTGCGATTACTACGCTGGCAATCAACCCCACTATGGTGGCCACCATAGAACCCGGCAGCGTCCACCTGGTTTTACTTATCTTAACACTCATAAAGTACACCGACATAGTATAGAAAATGGTTTCTGTACAACATCCCATAAGGGATACTGTTTTTCCATATAAACTGTCCGGACCATATTCTTTGAAAATGTCCAATACTAATCCTGTAGCGGCAGAAGAAGAAAATATTTTCACAACGGCAACCGGAATCAACGTGGCGGGAAATACCTTTTCCGGAATGACTTTTCCCAAAATCTGTGCCGCATCTGTCAGGAAACCGGAAGCGCGAAGCACACCTACACCACACATTAGTCCCACTAAGGTTGGCAGTATGGAAATCACCGTCTGAAACCCATCTTTTGCACCTTCCAGAAAATCCTCATACACCTTTCTACCATTGAATAAACCATGGGCTAATATCACAAACACGAGAATAGGGATGATAGCATCTGAGACATACATCAGTATTCTCAACTCTTCTTACCCCCTAATCTCATTGCAATCAAACAGAATATGACAGCCGCCACGGTACTAATGAAGGTCGCAAGTATACCAGGGCCCACAATAAAGGCCGGATTTGCCGATCCGTACTGACTGCGATAAGCAATCATATTTACAGGAATCAGTTGCAGAGAAGAGATATTTATAATTAGAAACGTACACATTTCCCTACTGGCAACTCCCGCCGGTTCTCCACTGCATTTTTGCAATTCCTTCATTGCCTTTAATCCTGCCGGTGTTGCTGCCCACCCCAAACCAAAAATATTAGCTATTATATTTGTGGCTATGTATTCCTTTGCTTTTTTCTCTTTTCTTATAGCGGGAAATAGAAAAAGCAGCATCGGTTCCAGTTTCTTTGCAAGGGCAGATAGCAATCCGCTTTTTTCCGCTATTTTCATCATACCTACCCAAAAACACATAGCCCCCATAAGAGTAATGCACAAAGAAATGGCTTCCTTTGACGACGCCAACGCCGCCTCTGTTATATCCGGCATCCGTCCACGCAAACTTCCATATACAATACCAAGAAGAAGCATTCCTGCCCAGAGATAGTTCATTTGCTTTTCCTCGCCGCCTTTGTATATCTTATGCCCGGAAACTTAAAATATTCCAAAAATTTGATTTTCTCTCCCATCATAACTTTTTCATTTTTTCATAAACTATTCTGTATGAAATATATAGGAGGGCTTATGAAAAAACAAATCATTTCCTTTTTTTCCGTTCTTTCCCTTATATGTTGCCTTCTCTTTGGATGTGGTAATAACAATTTAGGAAAAGGTGCCTTAGAACCCACTTCCGGTCACAGCGCTGACGAAGCATTTGAAACTTTATCCCATCAGTGGTTTGCCTCTCAGATGGCAGAAGATCCTCTTTCCTGTCACTTTTCTGTTGCCAACCCTTCTGCATACGGAATCTCTTTTTCCAGGGAGTCATTTTCGGATTTGTCCTATCACAGCTTTCAGGCAGCCCAGAAAGACAAACGTGCCTTTCTGAAAGAATTAAAGCAGATTTCTTATCAACAGTTATCTCCGCGGAACCAATTGGTCTATGATCTTTTACAGGATTATTACACTCTGCAGGAGAGCTTCAATGATTTCTATTATTATGCAGACCCCCTGTCTCCCACCAGCGGAGTCCCTGCCACATTACCCACTCTGCTTTCTGCATACTCCTTTCACAACAAGGAAGATATTTCACTCTATTTCCATTTGCTGGACGATGTGGACATCTACTTCGAACAGCTCCTCTGCTTTGCTCAGGAAAAGAGCGAAAAGGGTTTACTGCAAAATAAAGAAGGTTTTCATGAGACCATTTCCTTTTGCAAAGATTTTTCGAAACCCCGGTCAAACCATATGCTACTTGTGTCCTTTCAGGAGAGGATACAATCATGCGATTTTCTCTCCCATCAGGAAAAGCAGAAGTATATTAACAAGAACCACGCTGTTATTTGTGATGTCGTTTTGCCATCATATTTGTCTCTGTCAAAAGATTTATTGTCTTTATCCGTAAATGATGACCTTGGTTTAAGTCTTTGTCAGGTGCCAAAAGGACATAAGTATTATGCTTCTGTCGTAAAGGCTTCAACGGGCTGCAACGCCTCTCCTTTTCATCTGTTCCAAGAGATAGAAACAAAGCGCAATGCAGATGTGAGGAAAATGTCAAAGCTTCTGGCTGCACATCCTTCCCTTGCCTCCTCCATCGCAAACTATCAGTGCCCCTTAACGGATCCGGAAGAAATGATGGAGATATTGCGACAATCCATTGATAAGGACTTCCCCTCCTTTCCCAATGTCACTGTTGCCATTCACCCTGTGTCAAAGGAAATTGCTCCATACAGCGCTCCTGCCTATTACTTGATTGCACCAATCGATGCATATGATAGCCATGATGTATATTACAATGCCAAAAGCTTTCCCAACACACTGGATCTTTTCACTACCATGGCTCACGAAGGATTTCCCGGTCATCTTTATCAGACCTGTATGAGTTATAACTACGGATACGAGCCCGTCCGTTGCCTTCTTTCCTACCCCGGCTATGTGGAAGGATGGGCTACCTACGTGGAAATGCAATCTTATCAGTATGCAGGACTCCCTGCCCAGGTAGCACAAATTCTGTCATTAAATCAAAGCGTTGTGCTAAGCCTTTATGCCTCTGCAGATATCGGCATCCACTACTACGGTTGGGATGAAGATATCTTATTGGATTTTTTAAGTGAATACGGGATTCATGATAAAGAAGTAGTTTCTGAAATCTACCACATCATCGGCAACGATCCTGCCAACTACTTAAAATACTACGTGGGATATATGAATTTCGAAGACCTGAGAAATGAATGTGAGAAGATGTACCCTGACACCTTCTCACCAATGGATTTTCACAAATGTATTTTACAGACAGGACCCTCTTCTTTCTCCATATTGAGAAGAGAGCTTTTGAATTATTTTGGCAAAAGCGCCTGATAGATGTCCCGCTTGCTGACACCCCGGTCCTTTGCCACTGCCTTCATGGCATCTTTCTTATCCATCCCTTGGGAAAGATACATCTCCATATGCTCCTCTATGGACATCTCTTCCCACTGGCTGCGCTGTTCAATCCGTACCTGCTCTTTCGACTTGCCGGCAATAACAAGAACGTACTCTCCCTTTGGCTCCTGGGACTGATAGTAAGCAATTGCCTTCTCAATGGTAGTCTTTCTTTTTTCTTCATATCGCTTTGTCAGTTCCCGGCAAAGGGTAATGTCCCGGTCTCCCAGCACTTCTTTTAATTCCGCCAATGTGGCTTTCAGATGGTGAGGCGCTTCGTAAATTATGATTGTGCGGGTTTCTCTGGAGATCTCGTCTAAGACTCTGGCCCGCTCCTTTTTATCCTTTGGAAGAAATGCTTCAAAGGAAAATCTTCGGCAAGCCTGCCCCGAAGAAGTCACTGCGGTAATACATGCCGCTGCTCCCGGCAGAGCATTTACCTCAATGTCCTCCTGAAAGCACATGGCAACAAGTTCCTCTCCCGGATCAGAAATTCCCGGGGTCCCTGCATCGGTAATAACGGCAATATTCTTTCCCGCATGCAGCATCTCCAGCAACTTCTTTGCCTTCTCAATCTTATTAAACTCATGATAACTGGTCATGGGTGTGGTAATGTCAAAATGCTGCAATAACTTAATGGAATTTCTGGTATCCTCAGCCGCAATCAAGTCCACTTCCTTTAAAATGCGAACGGCACGAAATGTCATATCCTCCAGATTTCCAATTGGCGTGGCACACAAATACAAAATACCTGACATTTCCTTTTCCTTTCCTATTATCAATATCCGTAAATATCATAAATCTCTGGTGTATATACTCCCGGTCGCTCATAAACAATCAGAGGTTTTTCCACCGTAAGTCGCGATTTCCCTCCACGCAAACCCTCGATCAAGACCATATTGGGCTCCTTGTCCACATAGGGATATACCAGCTGCATTCTCTTTGGCTCAATTCCATATTGACTCATAAGTGACAAAATCTCCACCAGTCGAAACGGACGATGTACAAAATAACATCTTCCTCCCGGCTTTAGGAGTTTCGCCGTATTTGTGACTAAATCTTCTAAATTGCAATATATCTCATGGCGAGCAATGGTTTTTGCATCTCCGCTATTAACCAATCCATGATCCTTGGTCATATAGGGGGGATTGCTTGTCACCACATCAAAAGAAGATGCACCAAAGGTTTTTGCTGCATCTTTCAAATCTCCCGTTACAATGGATATCTTATCCTGTAACCCATTATATGCCACGCTTCTGGTTGCCATATCTGCACTCTCCGGCTGAATCTCCAGCCCAAAAAAGTGCTCTCCCTTACTTTTCGCTTCCAGCAAAATGGGGATGATACCTGTTCCCGTCCCCAAATCTATGACCTTTTCACCAGGCTTTACTTTGGCAAATCCGGATAATAGCACAGCGTCCATACCAAAGCAGAATTTCTCTGGGTTCTGGATGATTTTGTAGCCATTTCTCTGCAAATCATCCAATCGCTCCCCCGGCAACAACATCACCTGATTCATTATTTATCATCCTCTAGCTTAGCCAGCTCTTTTAACTCTTCCTTTGTGACCTTTACATTTTTGCGTTTCGCCTTGAACTGTAATTCCTTTACGGCATATTCTCTCTCTTCCTTGGTGTCATTCTGCTCAATGACAACTTTAACGAGCTGACGCAAAACATTTACCGACTTCACCTGACCCTTAATACCTTCCGGGGTCTTCACCATATCACCTACATTTGGCAACTGTGCATTGAGATACTCATATGTCTCCTGCTCGTTTTTCAGGCAACACATCAATCGGCCACACACACCGGAAATCTTAGTTGGGTTTAAAGAAAGATTCTGCTCCTTAGCCATCTTAATAGAAACCGGCACAAAATCTGTCAAATATGTGGTGCAGCAAAGTGCCCGGCCACAGATACCGATTCCACCTAAGGTCTTGGTCTCATCTCTTACGCCAATCTGGCGCAGCTCTATTCTTGTGCGAAAAACGGATGCCAAATCTTTTACAAGTTCACGGAAATCGATTCGTCCGTCTGCTGTAAAATAGAAAAGTAGCTTATTGTTATCAAAGGTATACTCTGCATCCACAAGCTTCATTTCAAGATTATGTTTTTTTATCTTTTCCTGACAAATCTTGAATGCTTCTTTTTCCTTTTCTTTATTCTTTTCTATCTTCTTAAGATCTTCTTCTGTAGCCAGACGCTGTACAGACTTTAGAGGTTGTACCACTTCCTCATCCGGCACTTCCTTTGGCCCTACGGCTACCGTTCCAAGCTCTACTCCTCTTGCTGTCTCAACGACTACTTTGTCTCCAACTTCTATCTGAAAATCCTTTGGTCCAAAATAGTAAATCTTTCCTGCAGTGCGAAAACGCACGCCAATAATTTTTGTCATGAAATATTCTCCTTTATGGTCAGCAGCATCAACTCAATTGCAAGGTTGTAATTTCCGTTTGCTGCGATTCTACGTTTTGCTGTTGTTACAGCTTCTAAAATCTTCTCAAGGCCATTGTAGCTAGCAGCTTCTGCCTGCTTTTTTATAATTAGTGCCTCGTCTCGGAAGGTTATGCCTTGCTGATTACCTGTCGACTTATATAATAACACATCTCGAAACCAGATGGTGAGCAAATCCAAATAATCTTGTATCTCCGGTTTATACTCTTCCAATTGTTTTACAACCTGTGAAACCTCGTACAGGTCCATATTTTCCATACGACGAAGCATAGCTACCATGCCATTTTTAATCTCATTGAATTCATCAGAAGAAGCTAGCTTTATGGCTTTTCCCAAATTGCCCTGTGCAAAGGATGCACACACTTCTGCCTGATAGTCAGGAATGCGATGTTTCTCCATCAGCTCTTTGATGATAATGTCCGTAGGAATAGGTTGCATCTCTAAGGTGACACAACGGGATAGAATGGTTGGCAAAAACCCTGCTGCATTTGTAGTAAGCAGAAGAATCACCCCATATTCCGGTGGTTCCTCTATGGTTTTCAGCAAAGCATTCTGCGCCATCTTGTTCATTTTCTCCGCCTCGTCCACAATGTATATTTTATGGGAGCTGGCGTATGGTTTTATCACAATGTCATTGTTTATCTGTTGACGAATATCCTCCACTGAAATGGTGGTTGGTTTTTCGTGGGTTACATAGCGAATATCGGGATGATTGTAATCCATAGCCTGTTTACATGAGCGACACACTCCACAAGCATCTCGTCCTTCCTTCTCACAGAGAAGCGCGGCGGCAAACGCCTCCGCTAACATCTTCTTCCCGGAATCCTTCTCACCGCTGATAATGTATGCATGAGATACCTTGCCCATAGCAATGGCATTTTGCAAATGTTCCTTGATATGGGATTGTCCACATATATCTGCAAATTTCATCTATCTCTCCTTAGGTGGAAATATCAAGAAGCAGTCCCCTGATCTCATCCACCTTGCCCAAAATGGCAATATGGTCTTTTTCTTCCTTCACCAATTCCTCTGCCAACTCATCCAAATTCTTGTCCACAAGTTTTACGATACCGTACACTCTGTGGCGGCCTCTTCGGTCTAGGAAGTTTTCTCTGGAGAACTTATGGGAACGGTTTACCACTTCATTCATAAAATCTTTTACCAGAGAGCGGTACTTCTTCATGTCCCGAACATCCATATGTTGGCTGATTTTCTTTCCCTGCTCCGTGATTTCCTCCATCAGGCCTGTCAATTTTTCCTTAAGTTGGGCATCATCGATGGCACTGGCCAAGGTAAATTTAAAACTATCATCCGTTGGTTTTGCTGTGTTTACCTCAGTTGTCTGAGAAACATTTGAAACCTCATTTACTCTCATATCCATGAGCGTTCTCCTCCATCTCTACATTAGAGACTTCATATATGTAACGATCTCTTCTTCCGTCTGATTAATCTCCACATTATAGAAAATGTGAGATATGCCTGCCGCCTGCATATTCTCTCTGGAGAAATCCTGACTGTCCGCCAGGAATCTGCGGCACATCTCCTCATACTTTGGATTGGTCTGACTCATCTCCCGTTGCAAGGCCCTTTGCAGGCGCACACCGTCTTCTACTTCTATATATATCGGAATAACCACATCTTTGCTGTAGTATTCCCGAATCTTTACGAAGGATTCAATGGTTCCGATAATGAGATAATTGTTCTTATCCAGATCAACTTGTCCATCATCTACGGTAAAGTAATCCCACACGCCGTGACACGTGTCATAGCTTCGCAGCTCCACTACTTTTCCCGCTTCTTCCAGCGCCCTCTCCTCCTCCTTAGAGCAGAAGTGATACTCGATGCCATCCACCTCTCCGGCTCGAATTGGCCTGGTGGTGTATGAAACAATCTGACAAAGACCTAGATCTTCTCTATCTAACAATCGCTGAAATATCGTGTCCTTTCCCGTGGAACTTTTCCCTATAATACAAAATATCTTTCCCATACCTTCTCCTAGGTTTTTGGAGGCAAAACCCCCTGTCATATCTAATAAAGTATAATATAGTCCGTACTAATTGACAACGGCCTGTATCCCCTTTTCTCCCTCTGTCATCTCCTTAAGGCCGTTAACCTGTAAGCCCTGTCTTATAGCCAATTCCAGAATCTCTATGCTTCTCTGGGAAATGATTTCTCCCGGCACCAGCACCGGCACACCCGGCGGATACAAAGAAACCATATCTCCTGCAACCCGTCCAGCTGCATTTTTTAGGGAAATAAGCTCTTTCTCCCTGTCTATGGCCTCATACATTTCCATTGCCTTTTCCCCTGTGTCATATATGCCATTTACGCAAATATCTTCTTTCCGGGACTGTTCGCAATCTGCATCTATGCGAAGAAGTCCCTGAAGTAACCGATCAAATCCCTCCTGGCAATCCATCACACTACTCATCGCCAAGCCGTAATGGAAAGACGCCATTTCTAACTCAATTGCATCCTCCAGGCGAAGTCTTTCCATCAGCTCATATCCACTGATATTGCCTTTCCTTGTATCAAACACAAGCTTTCCCTTGTCCTGACCAGTTCTATGTTCCAGGGAAATATACTTGAGTTGTTTACAGTCTTCGTAAAATTTATCTAACTTATCCACATAGTCCGCAAATGCCTGTTCACTGTGTTCCAAGAAATCAAGACATTTCCCAATGGATGACAGTAGCACATATGAGGGTGAACTTGTCTCAAAAACGGATAAATAGTTTGCTATTTCTTCTGCACAAATCACAGAATCTTTATTCACATGCAAAAGTGCTGTCTGTGTCAATGCAGGCAACGTTTTATGGAGACTCATAATCACAATATCTGCCCCGCTTGCAAGCGGTGATTCCGGGAATTGTCTATGAAATGGGAAATGTGCCCCATGGGCTGCATCTACTATCACTGCCATCTTGTGTTTGTGTGCCAATTCCACAATACGGTCTAAATCCTCCACCATTCCTTCATAGGTAGGAGAAGTTACCACAATAGCCGTTGCCTCCGGACAAGAGGAAATTGCTCTATGGTACTCCTCCATATCCGTTTTTAAAATCATTCCCATAGGAGAAACAGAGGGATTGGTATAGCAAACCGACAACTGACGAATTTGAGCAGCATGATATACGCTCTTATGGCAATTGCGACCCATGATTATGGACCCGCCCTGTTTGGTTGCGCTGTAAATAGCTGCCAAGTTACCTACCGTAGATCCATTTACCAAAAGAAAGCTCTTTTTGCTTCCGTAGAGTTTTTCTGCCCTTTTCATCATCTCAAGTATCAGACCCTGTGGTTCATGAAGATTGTCAAAATCGCATATTTCTGTAATATCCAACTGATAAGGGTCCGCGCCAAACAAACCTTGCCTCTTATGTCCGGGCATGTGAAACGGGTATGCATTTGAACTTGTATATTTTATCAATTCCTGCTCTAACATCTGCATCCTCTTCTACTCTAAAAACCTCTCTATCTCCGGCATCCAGTCTCCAAAAAATACTTCCTCCCTGCACACCGCCTGCCAAATAGGTTCAAAAAACTTCTTTATGAGCAAGAATGCCTCCTGCCACGTTGGCTCTTCGCGTTTCTGCTGTCGCAGCAAAACTTTCCATTTCTTTTTCATATAGGTATAGTCAAAGTAGGTTACCCAAAGGCTGTATGCCTTCTCATCCGTGAATATTTTCATTTCCTCGCATAGACGAACCATCTCATCCTTTACTTTTCTACCCTCAATGGTATATTTCTTTAGGATGTCGTACAGTTCCATATAGTGTTCCATTTGATTTATCAGCTCAAGCTGCTTGATCATCTCTGCTAAGTGCAGAGCAACCATCTGTTCAATGGGATAAAGCTTCAAAGTTACGGCTTTATTATTCTCCATAAGAAGTCGTAACGTCTCCTCTCTTGGGAACAAATGGGAAGTGAGTATCTTCTCCACATCCACAACAAGGGGCACATACATATCTTCTAACAAAAGTTCCAAAGAAATACGGATGCCCTTTTCTGCCGGCCCACTTTCCTGTTCTTTTATGGTAAAACCTTCTTCTTCATATTTTTTGACTAAATCCGAACAGAGTTGCTGACAAAAGTCCACCAGCTCTTTCTTCCCCTGGTACTTGTATGACAGGGCAAGAGAAGGTTTTTTCTTGTATACATCTATTCCCAAATCTTTGTAGTTACACAACCATAGCTCATCGCCATAGGAAGATGCAGAAATCATGGCCACTGCCACTTCGATTGCGTATCCCGACAAAATGTTGGCAAAGGGAATATCCAATTCTTCACTTTTCATCTTTATTGCCTTGCTATTCATGGTTCTTATCCTTACAACCAGACACCTATCATGGTCTGAACTTTCTTCATTACCTTTCTCTCTTTTGCATACGTCATTAGTGCTGCCACATCTTTGTCCTCATCCTGAATATATGAGAGGATAGCCTTCTTAAAATCTTCACGGTCCATCTTTTCCTGATATTTCAAACAATCGCAGACAAGTCTGTCCTTTGTGTAAATCTGCATTGGCTTACCTGCTAACGTGATACTTGTCACACCCTGCTCTAATACATTTTCCTCACAATAGAAAGGGAGTACATTTGGATAATTAATCTTAAATCTGGATTTTGAGGTATTCTTGCTGATAGCAATCTTCCACTGATACGGCCGCTTATCCAAATATCCATAATAAAAAAGTGCAGATTCCATTGTTAAAATACCATCCGGAAAAAGCCTGGCAATCATCTCTTCCTCAGAGCACTCATAATACTTGGTGGTATAATATCCACTCTTTAGCCGGATGAGATATCCTTCCTTAACGAACTGAAGGATTCGGCGATAATCAATGCCAAGGGCAACCATATCTGCTGTCTGTGCCAAGCCTTCCTGCTGGTTTACCAGGGCATCAATGCGTTCTAAGTCATATGCCTTCTTCTCTTCCCTACTAAGATTTGAAATATCCATTTTGTCCACTCCTCGCTTCGTAATGTGGTAATTCTTCCTATTATTATAGATAGAAAAAACACTTATGTCAATTTGTCGTAATTCTCCTTGCTTTGTCTTGAAATATGTAATTTTGTGTCATATAATGAAAAAAGACACAAATTATTGTCTTTTGTGTGTAAGTATACATAGGAGGTCTTATGGAAAATCAAAATTCTCGACGCAATCCTTCTCGAAAGGAATGCGAAGATATTATTCGACGTATTCTTATGACAGAGGTCCTGGAAAAGGGCACCAACGAGCATTTCAAAAATGCTACCGATTTTTTGGGCTATTTTCAATCCCTGTACCCTGCAGGCGACAGCCTGACGAAGCAAGTGCAAAGAGCAGTAAAAGCAATGAATATGCCGAAGGATGATAAGGGCTATTACATTATCAATAAAACGGAAGAACAATTAGTTCAGGAGAAGGAGCTTTCTTATCTTTTAAAGAAGACCCATGCCACCCCTGTATCTCTTTCCTCCTGCGAGACGCTGTTTCTTCAGGTAGATTCTTCTTACAAGGATTATCTGTTAAAGCTTATCGAAGATTCCATCACGTTCTCTGATAAATATGTGACCATTGTTAATACCTCTCGGGGACTACTCTTTTACACAGAGAAAAAACAGCAATTAAAGATTCTTCTGGAAAGCTTATCCAAACGCTAAATCGTCAAATTGTCTGACAATTCGACAACAATTTCTAGATGTTCTTGTAAAACCAAAAAAGACAGCATCTTGTATAGACGCTGTCTTTTTTTTATTTTGTTACAATTATTCTTGTTCTTTATCGTCTTTTTCTTCGATTCGTGTTGGAATAATGCGTTCTTTTTATTGGTTTTCCGTCTCTCTCATTGCCGCTCATGCTTCTAGGAGTGTTTCGGTTTCGTGATACCTGACGTCTTGATGCCGGCGTTGATTTTCTACGGTTAATCTTGCGGTATTTTCCGCGGTAACTACTTGGCTTTTTCGCATGGCGATGAATGAACAACAGAATTCTTCCGGACTGCAAATGAATTGCATAGGCCAGCAGCAACAACAAACCTGCTATGAGTACAACACATAATATGGTTTTAAAATCAATACGGAAGTATTTTATCTTTGTTCCTCCCTCCTCTTCAGGAAGGTTGTGGAATGGATAAGGGGCTTTCTTTGACTTCTCATATATAATATCCGCTCCGCCTATCTGTTTTCCTGCATAAGAATAAGTTACTTTAGCAACTGCCTTACTACCCTTTTTTGCAGGACTTACCTCCATCTCTGCATCCTCAAAGGATGCCGTATTCGGAAGAACTACCACGCCATTTGGATCTATGCGAATCAGATCAATTTTATCACTTAATGCGCCAACGGCATTTTCATCCTCTAAATCAGGGAGTTTTACATAATCGGCAACTCTCTTCACAGAAAAGTTATTAAAGCAATACTCGAATAATCTTTCGGTATCTTCATAATGGGCCGGATTTTTACTGTTTAAAACAACACACACCAGCGTCATTCCGTTTTTCTTGGCATAGGTAACAAGTGTATTTCCCGCCTCATCCGTATATCCTGTCTTTCCACCAACGGCGTATTCATATAAGTGACTGGCACCTCTATGATTACTTATCATTCCGTGGGTGTTATTACAGTTATACGCCTCTTTCTTGTTGTCTGCGGGAATCGTGTATGCACGAGTTCCGCAAATTTCCTGAAACTTCGGAATATCATATGCCACCTGCGCTATCAATGCCATATCGCGGGCTGTCACGTAATGATCTGCATCCGGCAAACCATTTGGGTTACAAAAATGTGTTCCGCTACATCCCAGCTCCTTGGCTCTGGCATTCATCATATTGACAAACTCATTCATCGTTCCACCAACATGCTCACCAATGGCCCAAGCACACTCATTGGCAGATTCCAACATCATACCGTAAAGTGCGGATTCTAAGGTCATCTCTTCTCCAACTTCTCTGGCAATATGCGAGGTATCCCCTTCGTTCTCATATACTGCCGTCTCTGAAAAGGTAATGATCTCATCCAAATCACAATTTTCCAGTGCCAACAATGCTGTCATCACCTTTGTGATGCTAGCGGGATAATAGGACTGATTCATATTCTTCTCATAAAGAATAGTCCCTGTCTCTATTTCCATGACAACTGCCGCACCGGAATTCACTTCCACATTGCTTGGCCAATAAGCCTCTGCCTGTACATCCATCTTGGCTGCACCAAAAATACCCACAGTAGTCACCAGGCCTGCCATAGCCGTTGCAATCCATCTCTTAAAACTCTTCATATATATAACTCTTTCTCTCTTTTTCCTTATGTTCCCAAAAAACATACATTTTTAGTATAATCTCTCCTTTTTTTCTATGCAACTGATTTCTTTCTTTTTTGGCTTTTCATACTTTACCTTTTGTTGTAAAATATACCCCATAGTTACGTTAATACGGATTGTACATCCTCATCCATCCCATGCCGGGCACGCTCACAAGTACCCGGAATGAGAAAGGATGAGCCTGTACAATCCAATAAACCATAAGCAATTATATTAAATCTATATAGAGGGTGAATAAAATGAGATTGCGTAATATACCGGGGGCCGATGAGGCCATTGAAAATAGTGAATACTGCGTACAAGAAACGAACATACATAAGGGACAATGGGAGATGATTTTCCCCACAAAGCAGCCTCTTCATATTGAGATTGGCATGGGAAAAGGCCAGTTTATTATGGGAATGGCAAATCAGAATCCTGACATTAACTATTTGGGAATTGAAAAATATACCAGCGTGCTTCTTAGAGCCGTTCAGAAAATGGAGGTTGCGCCGTTAGAAAATCTTCGTTTCTTGTGTTTTAATGCAGAGAGCATCCATGAGATTTTTGAGAAAGGTGAAGTTGATCGTATTTATCTCAACTTTAGCGATCCATGGCCAAAGGATCGTCACGCAAAACGACGTCTTACCTCTTCTAATTTCTTGGAAAAATATTATGAGATTTTGACTCCGGATGGGCATATAGAATTCAAGACAGATAATCGCGGTCTATTCGATTTCTCCGTAGAAGAGATTAAGAATTCAGATACGTGGGAAATCCTGGAGATTACCTATGACTTACATCATGACGATGCTATGAATCAGGGTAACATTATGACGGAATATGAGGAAAAATTCTCTTCTAAGGGCAATCCCATCTACAAGTTGATAGCAGGCAAACGCTCATGAAGTCGGAACACATTTTTTTATAGAACATAAAATAAGAGAAAGCACACCTGCTTTCTCTTATTTTTATGAAACGTTGTTTTTTTCTCCCATACTTCTATCGATTTTGTAAAAACAGGAAAAGTTTCCGTTGCATCACAAAATCACTAAAATGTGTTGCAAAGGAACTGGATCAATTATTTTGACCATAGTAGGCATTTGCACCGTGCTTGCGATAATAATGCTTATCCATAAGCACTTGTGGTGCTGGTGTAACCTGTGGGTTGATCATTTCGCAATTTGCTGCCATTTTTGCGACTTCCTCCAAAACTACAGCATTATGTACGGCTTCATTGGCATCCTTACCCCAGGTAAATGGGCCGTGATTCTTACAGAGAACAGCAGGTGTTGCTACATAATCAATGTTTTGTGTATCAAACTCATCTGCAATCAAAACACCTGTATTTCTCTCATATCCGTCATCGATTTCTTCCTTTGTAAGATTTCTTACGCAAGGAACATCCTGATAAATATAGTCAGCGTGAGTTGTGCCATAGCAAGGAATGTTTCTCCCTGCCTGGGCCCAACTGGTTGCCCACGTAGAATGGGTATGCACAATACCGCCCACCTCCGGAAATCTTTGATATAGAATACGATGGGTCTCGGTATCAGAAGAAGGATTGTACCTGCCTTCTACCTTATTGCCATCTAAATCTACTACCACCATATCTTCCGGTGTAAGCTTGTCATAGTCTACGCCACTTGGCTTAATGACAAAAAGTCCTGTCTCTCTGTCAATACCACTGACATTTCCCCAAGTAAAGGTAACCAATCCATACTTTGGCAAAAGCATATTTGCCTCATATACTTCTTTCTTTAACTGTTCTAGCATAACTCTGTCCTTTCTTACGTTCCTGGATTATTTAAAATCTGCTACTGCTGCCTGTTCTGCAGAAATGGCACTCTTAAATCGATTGATATATGCGGCAAATCCCTTCACATCTTCCGGATTAGGATCTACACTTTCTCCCTTGGCATCTGCAAATACCTTAGATGCAAGATAATCCTCTAATGATTCGCCCTCGTTCTTATTTACAAGATAAGCCGCCAATACAGCCATGCCCCAAGGACCGCCTTCACCTGCTGTTGCCATAACAGATACCGGTGTATCAATGGCAGCTGCCAAGAAGTTCTGTGCTACACCCTTTGTTTTAAAGATTCCGCCGTGTCCGTAAATGGTATCAATGGACACCTGCTCCTTCTGAAGAAGCAAATCCATACCAACCTTCAATGCGCCAAAACTAGCATATAGATGTGTGCGCATAAAGTTCGCTAAGTTAAACTTGCTATCGGGAAGTCTTACAAACATCGGTCTTCCCTCTTCACACTTCATAATATTCTCACCAGATAAAAATCCATAAGAAAGAAGTCCGCCACAATCTGCATCTGCAGAAAGCGCTTTGCGATACAAGGTACCATATAACTCATCACCAGATACATCAACGCCAAAGGTGGTAAGCACTTCTTTACACAAGCCAACCCAGGCATTCAAATCACTGGTGCAGTTATTTGCGTGTACCATAGCTACCAAACTTCCGTCTGGTGTTGTAACCATATCAATCTCCGGATAGTAGTTCTGCAACTCTTTCTCCAGAACAATCATTGCAAATACAGAAGTTCCTGCGGATACATTACCTGTACGCTGCTTTACACTGTTGGTTGCAACCATACCTGTTCCGGCGTCTCCTTCCGGTGGTGCAATAGGTGCTCCCGCTGCAAGCTCTCCTGTTGGATCCAAAAGCAAAGCACCTGCCTCTGTCAAAACACCTGCTGACTCACCAGCCAGACGAATCTCCGGCAAAATCTCAGGTAATGACCAATCAAATCCCTTATTCTTAATCAGCTCGGCAAACTTATCCAGCATAACGGCATCGTATGACTTTGTCTTAGGATCAATAGGAAACATACCGGAAGCATCGCCTACACCGATAACCTTCTCACCTGTCAACTGCCAGTGAATATATCCTGCCAATGTGGTGAAAAAGGTAATGTTTGGCACATGCTCTTCGTTATTTAAAATGGCCTGATACAAGTGAGAAATGCTCCATCTCTCCGGAATGTTATATGCAAACAACTCACTTAATTCCTTGGCCGCTTCTCCTGTTGTACTGTTTCTCCATGTACGGAAAGGTACCAAAAGTTCGTCCTCTTTGCCAAACGCAAGATATCCATGCATCATAGCACTAAAACCAAGGGCAGCAACTTTGGTAAGCTTTACCCCATATTTATCTGCTACATCCCTTTTCAGATTGCGATAACTCTCCTGCAATCCTTCCCAAATTTCATCCTGATGATAGGTCCAAAATCCATTTTCCAAGCGGTTCTCCCAAACAAAATCTCCGCTGGCAATTGGATTGTGATTCTCATCAATCAAAACTGCCTTGATTCTTGTAGAACCAAATTCTATACCCAAAAGGGCTTTTCCATTTTCAATTAACTCAGCAATATTCTCCATAGTTACCTCCCATAATAAAACTACTTTCATTTTATCATTTGGGATTTTTTTCTACTATATAAATATCAACGAGATTGTTTCATATTTTTCTTCTCAACAAAAAAACCATCGCATAGAACTCTTCTGTGCCCACGATGGTTTAAGTACAAAAAAATAACCCAGACAGCGCGAAATCTGTCCAAGTTATTTCCAAGTCCGCGACCAGGGGTTCGAACCCTGGACACCCTGATTAAGAGTCAGGTGCTCTGCCAGCTGAGCTAGTCGCGGATACGCTTTTCACGACAAGTAGTAGGATACAACATCTTTTCGTAAAAAGCAAGTGTTTTTTTGATTTTTTTAAAAATTTCCTAAAAATTTTTCAATCTACATATTTGCAAATAATGCTGCAATTTCATCCGGCGATAATGTCTTGTTTGGATCTGATAAATCCGGCATAGGCAAAGTATCTTCTTCCGGTTGCTCCTCTATCTCCGGCTCTGGAATCGGCTCTGGTTCCTCTATAGCATCTGCATTGGCAAATAGTGCAGCTATCTCATCTGCCGATAGCTGTTTATTTGGATCTGATAAATCTGGCGTCTCTGGAACTTCTTCCGGAATCTCGTCCACTAAAAGCTCATCTAAAGATGGCATTTCCTCTTCCATTGCCAAGTTGTCTGTCTCCGACGTTTCTTCTTCTATTGCCAAATTATCTATCTCCGGCAATTCAACGTCTATATCATCCAAGGATGGTAACTCTTCTTCCATATCATCAAGAGATGACATATCCTGTTCACCAAGCAAATCATCAAGGGCCTGACTAGCCGCCTCGAATTCTGTTTCCTCTGATTCTGTCATTTCCTGGTTTACTGACATGGTCTCCTGTGGTATAGGAGTGTCTTCCTGTAGGATATTCTCAACAGTAGGCGGAATGAAGGTTGCGCTTTGCTGCATTTGTTGCAATGCATCCTGGAGAGCTTGAAACTGATCCTGCATTGATTGATGATTTCTTTCCATATCCTCTTTGGTCTGCTGGATCAAATCCTGCTGCTGACGCAAGATTTCCTGATTACTATCGGAAAGTTTCTCCTCGAAACCAAAAACTCTCTGAATCAACTCATCATTTGCATTCATAAGGGCTTCTGCATTTTCTTTATTTCTACTAATGGTAACCTTGGCCATTGCCTTCTGAGCTGAAATAATATCCTCTGCCGGAAAGGCCGTGTTCTCTTCCAAAGTGCTTAAGCGCTCGCCTATCTCATCAAAGTATTTTTTTGTTGCGAGATAGGATGCTTTCTGGGCCTTGTAAATATCTTCAAACTCCTGAAGTTCTCTTCGTTTTGTTTTCTGTGATAAGTCGATAATGGCCATAACAAGAAAAAACAACACCAATACCATACAGATTGCGATGACAATCATTACCGTAAAATTGTCATCTGAGTGAATCATAAAATATAATTCTAATAATAGGAATAGCGCTTCAAATACGCTGGTAAATCCTATTACCAGTTTTTCCCTCATAATAGAATCTTTCGGTGTTACTTTTCCCTGTTCCATCTCTTGTAAATTGTCCATAGATATCCCCCGTGGTTATGACATAATATTACATATATTATACACCTGCCACATAAGTTGGCTCAAGCCTTTCTTTTTGTGGTTTTCTTTTATTTACACAACGGTCCATCTCGTGCTAAAATGTGGTTGACTTTATTGTCAGATTTTGGCATTTGGGGAGAGATTTTATGGAGTATATTGTAATACGATTTATTAGCTTAATTGTTGCTCTTTTTTGTATGCAATTCTACGCTTGTTCCGATGCATATTCAAAATCTCATCGCCTGTTGCCGGTTTTATTGACCGGCGTTTGTATCTATGATTTTTACGAGATGGTCTTGGCATTTACAGGTGCCACTCATGTTTTTACCATTCTTGAGCAGTTACTTTTTGTGCAAATGATTTATGTATTCTTGCACTATATGTTTGATTTCTCACATGCGAAAATTCCTATTTACTTAGAGTGTATCGGATTCATTTCCCTTATTTTCGGAGATGTCTTTATTTTGTTCATGAACATTTTGGAATATCCTATTTTTCGCTATTTGTATTTAATTTTTGTATACGCATATAGCTGTAGCATATTCATTATATCTGTTCTCTTTTCTTACTCCCGGCGAATTAAGAGTAAACGGGAGAGATATGTTGCAGGTATGATATATCTGGCCTCTTCCCTTACAATTATTGGTATTATTTTGCGAAGCATAAGCAATTACG
This sequence comes from uncultured Roseburia sp., assembly GCA_946002055.1. GTDB lineage: Bacteria > Bacillota > Clostridia > Lachnospirales > Lachnospiraceae > Pararoseburia. Next base: position 406 of record CAMFYL010000010.1, on the reverse strand, counting down.
GCATTCCTGTATTATCATCCTGTCTCATTGCCACATGCGCCATCGTTCTTTACTTGTTAAAGAAAGGCTACCTTTTGGATGTATCCACAGAGTTACAGGATCGGCTCTTTAGCAGTAACAATGTTGCAACTATTTTATTTGACGGTGAACAGCAATATTTAAGATCCAACAATATTGCAAGAGAACATTTTGAAGAGTCCTATCTGCAAAATTTTTATCATTTTTCTGAGGATAAAGAACTGCTGGAATACAATCAGCATTATTATAAAACACACATTCAAAAAATCTCATCTAACAGTAATCATTATGGATACGTCGTCACGCTGACTGACCTTACGGAAGAGCAACAGATGATTCTTTCCCTGTCAAAAGAGAAAAGTTCCGTGGAAGAGCTTGCCCGAAGAAA
>CAMFYL010000009.1 GCA_946002055.1 uncultured Roseburia sp. | reverse complement strand
TTATAAGTGAAGGCCTTTGAAACGCAGGAGGAACAGCTTGGAGATACAAGAATATGGAGAACTTGAGGTGGTGACCGACGATTTTGATGTAAATGGAACCATAAGCTCTGAAGGAGTAGAGTATACAGAGGATGGAGAGGCTCCGATGGAGATTGAAATTACGGAAAAAACAACCCAGAAGTAGCATTCATTTGGCTGTAAGAAGAGAAAGTGTTACAATACTATCAAGTATAACCAGTGTATCTTTGAAAGGAATGAATGAAAAGCCATGACAGAATCTGAAACTTTACGATATGCAAGAGCACTTTCCTTTGCTGCCGAAAAACATGGGGAGCAGAGAAGGCGAAACGAAACACCCTACATACTTCACCCAATCAAGGTGGCAATGAAGCTTGCAGACGAGGGCTATGATGTTAGGTATCAGATTGTAGGACTTTTTCATGATTTGCTGGAGGATACAGATGCCACAGAGACGGAATTAAGAGAGTTCTGTGATGATGAGATGATAGAGGCCATTAAGCGTTTGACAAAGGAAAAGGGTTATAAAGAAGAAGTGTATATCAATGGTGTTCTAAATCATCCCATGGCAAAAGCCGTCAAGAATGCAGACAGGATAGACAATTTATATGATTTATGCAATCAGGATGACGAAAGGTTTTGGAACAAATACATGACAGAAACTCAGGACTTCTTTTATGGCAGATTTTCCAAAGAACTGGATGATCTTTTTGACAGAATGAAGTTTGGTAATGTGATAGGTTTTAATCCCATATACGAACATATGATTGACGATGAAAATGATTGTAAAAAGGAGAGCAAAATGGTAAAACACGTAATTCTATGGACATTAAAAGATGAATTTAATCAGGAAGAAAAAGATAACATTAAGGCTGGTATCAAGGAAGGATTGGAAGGGCTTATGGGGCAGATTCCTGGACTGTTGGAAATAAAGGTGAACACCAATGGTTTGGCTAGCTCCAATGCAGATCTTATGCTGGATTCTACCTTTGAGAGCGAGGAAGCGTTGAAGGGTTACGCAGTACATCCGGCGCATGTTGCAGTGGCAGATGGTAAGGTAAGACCATACACGGCAAGTAGAGTTTGCCTGGATTATGAGGTTTCAGAGTAGACAGCGTGACGGACATAGGGGAGAAGGAAATGAAGGTATGTTATAAAGCAGGTGTAGTATCGGCAGTAAAGAATTATTATTCCATCGCCACAGATGCAGTAGAAATCCGTCTGTGGTTTTTGACAGATGATATTATTCGGATTCGTGCCGGATTTGATGGAGACTGGGATGAGGCATCCTATAGCCTTGTGAAAACAGCATGGCAATCCAGAACAGATGAACTTATGAAGGATTGTCGAAGAAGAGTTGATGTTGCAAAGACATCCCTTACGGATCGAACGGATAAGGCAGTGATTCGAGGTGAGAAACTAACAGTCGAGATAGAAAAGGACCCGTTTCGCATTCTGATTTATGATGCAGAAGGTACACTACTTCACGCAGATATACCGGATTTGGCCTATCGCGAGGATTCCAATAAGCGCAGATTACACACCAGCCAAATGGAAGCGGATGATTATTTCTATGGCTTTGGAGAAAAGAGCGGGGAAATCAATAAGGCCCAGAAGTTTATGAACATGGCACCGGGAGATGCTATGGGATACGACCCCATGGAGACGGATTCCCTCTATAAGCATATCCCATTCTACATTAAACTGAATGGAACCACGAAGAAGGCCGTGGGATACTTTTATCATAGTACGGCTGAATGCGATTTCAATATGGGCAGAGAAAAGCGCAATTATTGGCATCGCTATTCCACGTTCCGGACAGATGCCGGTGATATTGATGTATTTGTGATTGCAGGTCCATCCATCAAAGAAGTGGTGGAGCGTTATACGGATTTAACCGGAAAATCTGTACTTTTGCCAAAGGCAGCCCTGGGGTATCTGGGAAGCTCAATGTACTACCCGGAACTACCCGCAGACTGTGATGATGCCATTTTAGATTTTATCGACACCACCAAGGAAGAGGAAATTCCGGTGGACGGTTTTCAACTGTCATCAGGATACTGTGCCATCGAGACGGAAGAGGGAATCAAGAGATGCTGTTTTACCTGGAATAGCAAGAGATTTAAAAATCCGGCGGATTGGTTTTTAAGGATGAAAGAGAGAGGCATTGTGGTATCTCCAAATGTGAAGCCGGGTATGCTTTTGGTTCATCCGCTTCTTGATGAGATGAAAGAGAAGAATATGTTTGTCTTAGACAGCGAAAAGGATGAACCCGGTGTGGGAACATGGTGGGGAGGCAAAGGAATTTTTGTTGACTTTACCAAGGATGAGACTAGAAAGAGCTGGAAGGAATATTTAAAGAAATCCCTTATCGACTATGGTTGTGAGTCTGTTTGGAATGACAACTGTGAGTACGATTCCATGGTGGACAAAGACGCCAGAGTGTACTTTGAAGGTAAAGGCGGCACCATTGGCAACTTGAAGCCTGTTATGAGCAATCTTATGTGTCAGTTGTCAAATGAGGCTGTTGTGGAGCACAACCCAGAGGTTCGGCCATTTTCCGTATGTCGCTCCGGCCATGCAGGAATTCAGAGATATGCGCAAGTTTGGGCCGGGGATAATCTCACCTGTTGGGAAGCGCTAAAGTATAACATTGCCACTATTCTTGGTATGGGACTCTCGGGTGTTGCAAATCACGGCTGTGACGTAGGAGGCTTTTATGGTGTGGCACCGGAGCCGGAGCTGTTTGTACGCTGGGTACAGAATGGTATCTTTATGCCAAGATTTTCTATTCACTCGGTAAATACAGACAACACTGTAACAGAGCCATGGATGTATTCTGATATGACCCAATATATCAGGGATGCCATCAAGTTCCGCTACCGAATGATACCATATCTCTACTCTTTGGAATACAGGGCACATGAGACGGGTCTACCTATTATGGAGCCTATGTTTATGATTTTTCAGAATGACGAGAAGACCTACCGGGAAGGTGTGGACTTTATGTGGGGCGACCATTTGATGGTTGCCAATGTGGTGGAAAAGGGAGTCACAACCCGAAAAGTGTATTTGCCAAAAACAGAGGATGGCAGGGAGAGATTCTACGACTTTTATACAAGAGAAGAGTATATGCCGGGGCAGACAGTAGAACTTCCGGTAGATATCAGTTCCATCCCGTTGTTTGTGAAGAGCGGAGCTATCATTCCCATGGCAGAAAATCAGTTATACAACCTGATGAGAGATGAGATTACGGGACTGCATATTCTTTTTGCACCGGATATGGATTCATCTTTTTGCATGTATGACGACGATGGAAAGACCAACAACTATAAGGATGGAGAATATCTTAAGACGGATATATCGGTGAGAGCCGGCGTCAAGACATATATCAGGTTTACATCGGAGGGTAATTACGAGAGTCCGGTGGAAACCATGTATCTGGATGTGATTCACCGTGAGAAGTCACCTTTCTATGTGGAAGTTGAGGGCAGACAGATTCCTCATTTCTTGCACAGACGGCAGTTTGAGGAGGCTGAGGAAGGCTGGTATTACAGCCAGACAAAGAAAAGCGTACAAGTGAAATACAAAAATCCAAAGCATGACCATGAAGTGATGATATCCTTTGAGGTATTTGACATGATTGGAATGTAATGCTTATTATGTTGCATTTTGTCTGAAAAATAGGCATCTTATCGTTTCTGACTTGAAACGGTAAGGTGCTTTTTTTATACTGTGAGATATAGTAGGACAGAGGTCATTTTTTGAGAATTGGAGGTTATAGACTATGAAATGGGTGTTGTTTTTGGCAATCCTATTGATAATGGAAATCATTGCCGCTATTGTTGTATGTAAAAAATTGAAGCAGGGGAGAGTAAGGAGAATAATACGTTTATTCGTTGCTATCGTCATGATAATATTAATCATAGTGACCGCAAAGTTTGTTTTGTTTCCACCAGTGAAAGAACTTGCGACCACAGGAGAACACCAGATCACGTCCAAAGATTATTGGGTAACCTTAGATAAGGAAGACCCGTTAAGCAAGAGTGGTAGAAAGCGTCAGGTACAGGTTCGCAAGTGGTATCCGGTGGATGGTGAGAACAAGGAGTTGCCTGTCATTGTGGCTTCTCACGGCTCTTGCGATACCATTGATAACAATGTAACTCTTTATAGGGAATTGGCAAGTTATGGATATACGGTTTTGGCGTTAGCTCATCCCGGACATGCGGCAAGTGCAATATTAGAGGATGGAACCAAGGTTGGAGTAAGTGGTGAGTATATGAAGGAAATGGGAAAATCCCAGCCCCAATCCGAAGTTGAAGATGCTGCAAGACTCTTTCAGAAATGGATGGAAATTCGTATGGATGATATGAACGGGGTAATGGATGATTATAGGCGGCGAGAAGGCGATGTGAAGTTCGTGGCATTGGGACACTCTGCAGGAGGATCTGCAGCATATGCTATGGGAAGAGTTCGGGGTGATGTGGTGGCCTGCATCGCACTAGAATCACCCTGTATGTATGATATCAAAGGGACAAAGGACGGTGACTTTGTGTTTGACGAGACTGATTATGAGGTGCCACTTTTAAATATTTATTCCGATTCCAGTTATTCACATCTGAGAGAATGGAAGCAATATAAGAATAATGCCAAGTTTTTGGATAGTGACAAGGGTTTGTATACCAACATCCACTATGAGGGTACAGGTCATTTGGGGCTGTGTGATTTGTCGGTGGCCTCACCACTTTTGACAGCAATTATGGATGGTGGATTTGCTAAGGTGGAGGCAAAAACTCAGTTGAAAACCATAAATAAGGACTGCGTGAAGTTTTTAAATGAAGTTGTAGGAAATAATCAGTAATTTTGCGAAAACAGTGGAAATATTGTAAAAATTTGTGGGCTATGATATAGTTTACATAGACCGATTTACTAGAAATGCAAAGGCGCGAAGCAAGGTGCCTTTGCATTTTTTGCTCAAAAGACAATTGATAGACTGCAAGGATAACCACAAAGGATGGGGTTGATATGATTTACGTTGATAGCCTAAACGAACAAAGCCTAAAAGAGTATATTGACCAGGGCGAATTTGAGATGTATTTGCAGCCTCAGTATTCTATTGGGCAAAACGCCATTGTTGGAGCAGAAGCATTGGCCAGATGGAAACATAAAGAGATGTACATCTCTCCGGGAGAATTCATTCCTGTGCTGGAACGAAAGAATATTGTCTCTATTCTGGATCGCTATATTTGGAAGAGCGCGTTTCAGTTACAGGAGAGGAAGCGAAGGGAAGGACAATATGTAATTCCTATTGCCATTAATGTGTCACGAAGCGACTTTGCAAGCCTTGATGTATTTCAGACGTTGGAGGATTATAGCAGAAAGTATGGTGTAGCCCCAGAGGATATACACGTTGAGATCACGGAGACGGCATTTGCTGAAGATAAGCAGGCTATCTTTACGGCAGTAAAAGAGTTAAAGCGTTTAGGCTTTCAGATTTTGATTGACGACTTTGGAAGTGGATATTCTGCATTGAACACCTTGAAGGATATTGATGCTGATGTGGTAAAGCTGGATATGAAGTTCTTCGATTTGAACGAGAAGAATAATATGAGAGCTAGAGATATCATCGGCGCTGTTATTCAGATGACACAGACCTTGGGTATGGGCATTATTGCCGAGGGAGTGGAGACGGCAGAACAACTTGATATTTTGAAAGAATTCGATTGCGACGTAGTTCAGGGATATTTTTTCTATCGTCCTATGAATATTACGGATTTCGATATGACAATCCAACGGGTTATTGAGTCGGCTTCCAAAAAGATTTTGGACAGCAGAACTTTTGGCCAGGAATGTGTGGTGGAAAGCATTCGGTTATTAGAGTGTGGCGAGTATGAAAATGCGCTGAGCTTGGCAAAGCGCGCACTGGCACAGATCAGTATGGAATACGATGGAAAGCTATACTGTAATATGGAGAATACTATTGGTGCCATATACACGGCTATGGGTAATGAGATGATGGGAATGGAGCACTATCTCAGTGGCCTGTCTATTGCCCTTAAAATCAATGATGCCGTTCTCAGCGGCAAACTCTATAATAATATAGGATGTGTATTTCAGGCCTTGGAGGACCCGAAGCAGGCAATTAAGTATTTTCTGCTGGCGATGGAGCAATGGAAACGACCTGAGAATAAGGCGGAAGAATTTTATGAACAGCGCCTGTTCATCGTGAATATTAATTTGACAGATGAGTACTTCAAATTGGGAGAAATAGAAGAATGTGAAAAGTATTTGAAACGAGCTGCCAAATTTGTGGACAATTCTGCAAATAAAGATTACCAGTTGACATATAAAACTGCCCAATGCAGATTGTATATGCAAACTGGAAGAGAAGATTTCGCGCGAAAAGTTTTTCCAGAAATTGTGGACATGGCAATGAAAATTAAGGACTGGTCAGAATTCTGGAATTACTTGGAACCTGTTTGCGACCTTGCATTGTCCTTAGATGAACTTGGAGAGATGAAAAAAATCATCGACTTTATGGAGAGGCAGGCGGCGCAATACTCGGTAGAGCAGCTAGGCTTGGAAATTCGAATAAGAATTTATGAGAAGCTCTTGGTCTATTATGAGATTATCGGAGATGAGGAGAAGGCCCGGCGAACAGAGCTTGAGTACTACAGACTTTGCAAGATGCAGTATCAAGAGATTAAGATGGCCCGTGTTGAGGCAATCAATTATAAAATCCAGTTGAATACACAGCATGAAGAACATGTTAAGTTTAAAAAGCAAATTGATATTGATCAGCTTACAGGTGTCGGTAATCGATATAAGCTTGAGAAAGACTATAAGATGATTAAGGACATTTGCGAGGAACGAGGATGTACCGTTAGTATTGGTATCGTGGATTTGGATAACTTTAAGTATATCAATGATACCTATGGTCATTTGCAGGGAGACTGGTATTTAAAGACGGCGAGCAAGATTATCAAGGAGGTAGTGTCGAATTCAGGTGGTGTGTATCGATTTGGTGGAGATGAGTTTGTGGTACTTCTCTTGGATGTGACGGAAGATGCTTTAGATCAGATGGCCGCTGATATAGAAACCAAGGTAGAACAGAGGTGTGCGATGAATCAAGAACCAGACGGAAAGACGCTCACATTGTCACAGGGATACGTGATTCTGAATCAGTTAGAAGGGAATGACGTATGGCAAATGATTCCATATGCAGATGAGCCACTTTACGAAGTGAAGGAAAATGGCAAACGAGGCCACAAGATTGTAATAAGATAAAAAATGAAAGGAGAAGAGATGTTTTTTACATCTTTTCTCCTTTTTTGTGCTCTCATATTACCACAAAATGCAAAAAATTTCCAGTCTTGCAATACTTTTCAGGAGGCAGTAAAATCAATCAACTAAAGTAAGCGGAGGTATGGGAGATGGATGATACATTGCTGATGCTCTTGTCGGGGAAGAATCAGATAGAGGCCATAAGGAAGACAAATGATTACACACAACGATTTGGATTAAGCTTGTCAGAAGAGGATGTGCAGGAACTGATGGTTTCTCATATGGAATGTCTCAAAGAGGAACAGCGCATTGAGTTTGGTGGAGGAATATACGGGGAAGGAAAGCAGTTCTGTAACATATGAAAGGGCGAGACAGTTGATGGAGGCTGTGATTTATTGTATTGCCCATATGGATACAAAGGATTCACCAGTGGCAAAGGATGGAGCCCTATCTGCAAGGGACGCCTATCACGTGGGCTATGATGCCGTGGTAGAAAAGGTGGAAGAATCTCTCAGAAAGTATAATGCCATGATGGAATTCTTTGACTGTTATGGCAATCGCAATTATCAGTATACGGTAGAAAAGGCGCTGCCAGGATTCTTTATGCATTATGACCCGAAATTTGCCCCTATGGACCATATCATCACCATGGATTACCCCATATTTAACATCGACAGCCAAGGGGAGGGTATTGATATTATCGCTCAATACATTGATTGTATATGGGAAGAGCAGATATATTTGAGACAATATCCCAGAGAGAATGTGGTGGAGATGTTGCGTTCTTTTCATCCAAGATATGAGGGAGAGTTTTTTAATTTGAGAGAGATTCTGGAATTACAGCAACATTGAACGGACTTTGTATTAAAATACTATCGCTGTAGTGATATAATATATCAGGCGTGGCTTTGATGGTGAATAATTTATAAAAGGTGACTACATTTATGGTATAATAAAGCTTACAGAGGTTATTCCGGACGAAATGAAGAGAGGGAATCGTATGCTGGACAATAAATTAGGACTTACCTGTTCTGCTGACCTTGCCCGTGAAGAAGAACGCATCAGTAAGAAAAAGGCAGCAGAACTATTTGAACAAGGTATTTTAGATGACCTTCCCACAGGTCAGTTTTCCACCTTGCAGGCGATACATCAATATCTGTTTGAAGATATTTACGATTTTGCGGGCCAGATAAGAAAGATTAATATTGCAAAAGGCAATTTTCGTTTTGCTCCTCTTGTGTATCTTGAGGCGGCACTTGACAATATTGACAAGATGCCCCAGTCAACATTCGACGAGATTGTGGAAAAGTATGTAGAGATGAATATTGCTCACCCATTCAGGGAAGGCAATGGTCGCAGCACCCGCATCTGGCTGGACCATATTTTGAAAAAAGAAATTGGGAAAGTTGTAGATTGGAGTCTTGTGGATAAAGATGACTATCTGCTTGCTATGGAACGGAGTCCCATTAGGGATATCGAAATCAAGCATTTGTTGAGGGAAGCTTTGACGGATGAGATTAATAGCCGCGAGGTATATATGAAGGGCATCGACCACAGCTACTACTACGAAGGGTATACTACATTTAAAACGGAAGAATTATAAAAATTATAAAATAAGATATATATTGCAGAATCAGCATGGCCATGGGAATTACTCTCCCGGGCTATGCTGTTTTTTTGTGGTTGTATAGTCTTTTCCGGGAGAACCTTTTCGTGATATAATTTTTCCTGTAAACTAACATTGACTTACGATGATAAATGATACAGGAGGGTGCCATGGAAAGTATTTTTAGAGATGAGACAAAGAAATTAGGATTTGGCATGATGCGTTTGCCACAGCTTGATAACAATGATTATGCATCGGTGGACATAGAGCTTACCAAGCAGATGGTAGATTATTTTTTAGAGCAGGGGTTTACATACTTTGACACTGCCTGGATGTATTGTGGATTTCAGAGTGAGGGGGCGGTAAAGGAAGCCCTGGTGGACAGACACCCAAGAGACAGCTTCACCTTGGCGACCAAACTTCATTGTGGCTTCTTCCAGTCTGCAGAAGAGATGGACGATATCTTTAACCAGCAGTTAGAAAAGACAGGAGTATCATATTTCGACTATTACCTCTTACATGATATCGGAGAGGATCATTACCGAAAATACACAGAGTATGACAGCTTTGGCTGGCTTGCCAAGAAGAAGGAGGCAGGCCTTGTGAATCATATGGGATTTTCTTACCACGATGGGGCGGATTTATTGGACCGTATTCTGACAGAGCACCCAGAAGTGGAATTTGTTCAACTGCAGCTCAACTATCTGGATTGGGACAGCGAGGCCATTCAGTCTCGCAGATGCTATGAAGTTTGTGTGAAGCATAACAAGCCTGTTATTGTAATGGAACCGGTGAAGGGTGGAACCCTTGCGGTTGTTCCGGATAAGGTAACCCAGTTGTTTAAATCCTACGCGCCAGACGCGTCTGTTCCATCCTGGGCAATTCGATTTGCAGCAAGCCAGCCCAATGTGAAGATGGTTCTGTCCGGTATGGGCAATATGGATATGGTTCGGGACAACACCGGATATATGAAGGAGTTTCAACCATTAAACGAAGAGGAGATGGCACTGGTGAGACAGGCTACTGATATCATCAATGAGAGTATTTCCATTCCTTGCACGGGATGTGCTTATTGCGTAGATGGATGCCCTAAGAGCATTCCTATTCCAAAGTATTTCTCCCTTTACAATGCAGAGAAACAGGAGTTGGAAGGAAAAGGTTTCACGCCTCAAGGGGGATACTATAGACGTCTGACAGAGAATTTCGGAAAAGCCAGTGAGTGCATTTTATGTGGAAAATGTGAGAAGGCATGTCCACAGCATTTGCCAATCAGAGACCACCTAAAGCAGGTAGCAAAGCAGTTTGAAGGGTAACATCATAGGAAAATGATTTTCACCGGGAGGAGGAAGAATATGTTATTTGTGGGAATCGATTTGGGGACTTCAGCAGTGAAACTGCTGTTGATGAATGAAAAGGGAGAGATACAAAAAATCGCTAATCGGGAGTATCCGCTGTATTTTCCGAGACCTGGATGGTCTGAGCAGAATCCAACAGACTGGTATGATAAGACCATAGACGGATTGAAGGAGCTGCTGTCAGAGTGTGATAAGAGCCGAGTGGCAGGCATTAGCTTTGGGGGACAGATGCATGGCCTGGTGGTGCTGGATGAAAAAGACGAAGTGATTCGACCGGCCATTTTGTGGAATGATGGACGAACAGAGAAGCAGGTGGAGTATCTGAATCAGCAGATTGGGAAGGATAAGATATCTCAGTACACTGCCAATATTGCATTTGCAGGATTTACGGCACCTAAGATTCTTTGGATGAGGGAGGAAGAACCGGAACAATTTGAAAGAATACATAAGATTATGTTGCCAAAGGATTATCTTGCCTACAGGCTCAGTGGTGCCTTTGTCACAGATGTATCGGATGCATCCGGTATGCTTCTTATGGATGTAAAGAATCGATGCTGGTCAGGGGAAATGCTTTCGTTATGTGGTATCACAGAAGAGCAGTTGCCAGAACTTCATGAGAGCTATGATGTGGTGGGAACGCTACTTCCGAAAGTGGCAGAAGAGCTGGGACTTAGCACAGATGTTAAAGTGATTGCCGGAGCAGGAGACAATGCGGCAGCAGCTGTGGGAACAGGAACCGTGGGAAAGGGCGCCTGCAATATTTCCCTTGGAACCTCAGGGACCTTGTTTATCTCCAACGACATGTTTGGGGTGGACCCTAACAATGCTCTCCACTCCTTCGCCCATGCAGACGGTCATTATCATCTTATGGGATGTATGCTCTCTGCAGCCAGCTGCAATAAGTGGTGGATGGATGAGATTTTGCGGGATTCTGATTATGCCGGTGTGCAGAAAGACATAGATAAGCTGGGAGAAAATCATGTGTATTTTCTTCCCTATCTCATGGGAGAACGCTCTCCCCACAACGACCCAATGGCGAGAGGTGCCTTTGTGGGTATGTCTATGGACACCACCCGGGCTGATATGGTTCAGTCAATCTTTGAGGGGGTAGCCTTTGGCCTTCGGGATTCCCTGGAGGTTGCCAGGGAGTTGGGGATTCCTCTCACCACTACACGGATTTGCGGTGGCGGTGCCAAGAGTCCCCTGTGGTGCAAAATCATAGCAAATATTCTGAATCTGAAGGTGGAGCGAATTGCAGTGGAAGAAGGCCCTGCCCTGGGAGCAGCGATGCTGGCTGCAGTGGGATGCGGTGTGTTCTCCTCTGTGGAGGAGGCAGCTCAGGCCATTGTTCAGGTGGTGGATGTGATAGAACCGGAGCCGGAGCTGGTGGAAAAGTATCAGGACAGATATCAGACCTTTCGCCAATTGTATCCTGCATTGAAAGAAATATACCGTCAGATATAGAGGGATGTGGATATGAAAAAAGCTATTGCAGGTTGTTATTGATGCGGAATACTTTTCTAAGAAGTCCATTGCAAAGCTGAAAAAGCAAGGCTTCCAAGGATAAACTTTTTGGAGGGTTGTGTGCCATATTAAAGGATTTGCGGACCACATATCACAAACTGGTTATCATCAACGGAGGAGATACCTTTGTGAGCCGATGCATTTCCAAACGGTATAAACTGACCAAATATTTCACCGGGGTAAACCAGGAGTGCGTATATACTTCCATAGATTTTCCAAAAAACAAATTAAAAAAGCAGATAAAGCTTCCACACAATATTATGAGGCCTATTTGAAAAAGGTGAGAAAGAAGGGCCTGGATGTCTATCTGACGGAGTATACCAAGTCCGGAGCCATGAAAAAGGCCATCCACAAGAAGTGCAAGAAACAAGGGTATTGTTATTATGCCGCTGACGATATCCAATTGATATAAAAGGAGACCTATGAAATCGATTTTACTACTGGAAGACGACGAGAATTTAAATAAAGGTATCTGCCTGAAACTGGAGAAGGAACTGGGTATGTTTCAGGCGGTTGAAATGACCGACAAACAATTGTTAATAATGTTGCAACTGGAAGGTTTATTCTATACCTTGGGAACCTTATTTGTAGCCATTGGCGGTGGAAGTATTGTAGGATATTTTACCTATCTTTGGGCGAAGAAGGAGCATATGTTCAACATTACCAACTACCATTATCCAATCGTTGGAGCGCTGGTGGTTACCTTGGTGCTCTTTGGCGTGCAATTTCTTCTTACCTTGGCCCTAAGCAAGTCTACCAAGAAGGAATCTGTAATCGAGAGAATTCGTTTCAGTGAATAATAAAAAATCCATTGCAATCTTGACATAACATAGTAATATATAAATGAAAGATTGCGAAGAAAAGGAGGACAGCATATGAGACATAAGAAGTTACTTTCCGGCTTGTTATTGTTCTTTATGCTGTCCTGTTCTTTTTGGGGAGGAGAATATACAAAGAATTCCGTAGGGGAGCAGTCCCTGCCATATCAACCGGATAGCATTGTCTCTCAGGAGGGAGTTTTATCTGAGTTCATTTCTCAGGAGACTGCCACTTCTGTATCCCAAGCAGCACTTTTGCGCCAGACCTCTCATCGCAGGATTGTGCCTTTTGGTATGAGTCCGGGACTGATTGCTGAGTTGCTTGTATCAGGCATACTTTTTGCCCTGATTGCTTTTCTATATGTTTTTCTGAAGACTATCAATCGTAGTCAAACTTTCATTATGGAGTATATTCATCACAAGGACGGACAGAAGGGATAACATCCATTTCTTTGGTTGAAGCCTATGTAAAAGCATAGGTCTATTTTGCGTACAAAAAAGGAGGATGTTAAATGTTTCAAACGATTCTTACCGGCGTTATTATCGTCGGTCTAATTGTGGTGACAGGATTTGTCTGGTGGTTGGAAAATGGACCGGAGAAAAAGGAGACGGAGGATGAAAAGCAGAAGAGGAGGACGGATAAATGAATATAGATGTCACAAGCCTTTTGTGGGCTGCCTTGTTGATGGGATCTCAAATTGTTGTGATTTATGTGTTGGCAAAGATTTTGTCCAAGTTGAATGACAAAATCTTGCCGGATAAAGAAAGCAGATAGGAGGAAGAAATGAAAATAGCATTATTGATAGGAATTCTTTGTTTAGGCTTTCTCTTATTAGTAAAAGGATCGGATTTTTTTGTGGATGGATCGGCAGGGATTGCCACCAGGTTTGGCATTCCCCAGCTTATTATCGGACTTACCATTGTGGCTATGGGCACCAGCGCTCCCGAGGCGGCAGTAAGTATTACAGCTGCCTCCCGCGGCAGTGCAGATATTGCCATTGGCAATATAGTGGGAAGTAATATACTAAATGTATTCATTATCTTAGGAATTGCTGCTGTTATTGTGGCTATGAAGGTGGAGAAGAGTACCATTAAGTATGAAATTCCCTATATGATTTTTTGTTCCGTCATACTGCTTTTGATGGGATTGGATGGAAAGGTTGGCATGTTGGAGGGGGTTCTTTTGTGGGGAGCCTTTCTGCTATATTTGGCATATCTGTTTATCCATGCCAAGAAGAACAAGGAAGAAACCACCCAAGGGAAGACAAGAAAACTGTGGCTGGAATTGCTTTTCATTGCCGGCGGAATGGGGGCAATTATCCTGGGAAGTAAGCTGGCGGTGGATTCTGCCACGGAGCTGGCAAGGATTATTGGTGTCAGTGAACGTTATATCGGACTCACCATTGTGGCGCTGGGTACATCCTTACCGGAATTGTTCACTTCCGTAAATGCAGCCAGAAAGGGTAATGCAGATATTGCCATTGGAAATATTGTGGGCAGTAATATCTTTAATATTCTTTTTGTCATTGGAACCACGGGACTTGTGACTCCGGTGCCTTTTGCCCACAAATACATTTTGGATAGCATTGTGATGATAGCGGCAGGTATTATCTTATTACTTTGTGTTATCAGAGAGAAAAAGTTGACCAGGCCGGGAGGAATCATCTTACTTGTGTGCTATGGGCTGTATTTTGCATATCTATGTATACAGCCATAGATTTTACCTTTTCTTTACAGAAGAAGGATAGTAGGTTTTACATGGTTCACCTATCCTAGTTTATAGGAAGGATGGTGAACACTATGAGAAAAAGAATATATATACTTTGTGAACATAGAGCGTGGAGCAAGCGGAGCAAAGACAATTTATTTCTGGCTTGTAACATGCTCTTTTTCTCTGCTTTAGGAGCTGTGGCCTGGTTACTGTTTGGTCGTTTGCTGCTAAGTGGATGGGCAGGCCTTCTCTGTTTTGTGGGTTATCCCCTTTTCTTTTTGGGGGCCCTAGGAGGAATTATGTATCTCTGGAGACAAGATACATAATTTTTACGGAAGTTTTACAAGAGGAAGATTTTGGATTTTACATTGGCTAGATACCATAGCCTTGTAAGAACCAAAGCGCATTGGAAAAATTTGAAAATGAGGAAAGAGGAATGAAATCATGAAGAAGAAAATGGTAGCAATGATTATGGCCCTATGTGTTATGGCAACAGGGCTGGTAGGATGTGGAAATGGGGCAGCAGATGGTGAAAATACAGATGCAGCGAAAGGTAATACACAGGAGTTAAGCGGAACCCTTACCCTGGCAGGAAGTACTTCTATGGAGAAGTTATGTGAGGCTTTGTCAGAAAGCTTTATGGAGGCAAATCCAAATGTGACAGTGACAGTGGAGTATACCGGCTCCGGTGCAGGTCTGGAATCTTTGGCAGCAGGTAGTGTGGATATTGGCAATTCGTCTCGTCATTTGAAGGATGAGGAGACTAAGACCGGCGCTGTAGAAAATGTAGTTGCCATTGATGGTATCGCAGTTATTACAGATGCCAAGAACAAGGTAAAGGACATTTCATCAGAGGATTTGGCTAAGATTTACAAGGGAGAGATTAGCAACTGGAGCGAGCTTGGGGGAGATGATGAAGCTATCGTAGTCATCGGCCGTGAGGCTGGATCCGGTACAAGAGATGCTTTTGAAGAGTTGTTAGAGGTGGCTGATGAGTGTGCATATGCACAGGAATTGGATTCTACCGGTGCAGTTCTGGCAAAGGTGGCTGCAACACCCGGGGCCATCGGATATGTATCTCTTGATGTGGTAGATGACAGTGTGTTAGCAATGGCCCTTGACGGTGTAGAACCTACAGAGAAGGAAATCTTAGCAGGAAAGTATCTCCTCTCAAGACCATTTGTTATGGCAACCAAGGGTGAAGTGTCAGAACAGAACGATTTGGTAAAGGCATGGTTTGACTATATTAAGTCTGAGGAGGGACAGAATGTCATCTCCGGAGTTGGACTTATCCTTCCTAACTAAGGAAGTGGATTAGGAGATTGTGATGAACAAAAAAACGATAGTTGAAAAAACGGTACAACTGGGATTTTTCCTGTGTGCGGTGGTAGCTATCTTTGCTGTGTGTTCAATTACAGTGTATATGTTCTTAAAGGGAACCCCGGCATTATCTAAGGTCGGGGTTTTCCACCTATTGTTTGGAACAGAATGGATGCCTACTGCAGCAGACCCTGCATATGGGATTTTCTATATCATATTATCTTCCGTTGTTGGTACAGCAATGTCGGTAGCCATTGGTGTACCCATTGCCCTGATGACGGCAGTATTTCTATCGGAGATAGCAGAAAAACATGTGGCGTCAGTGGTTGGCGGTGCAGTGGAACTTTTGGCGGCAATCCCCTCTGTTATCTATGGCCTTATGGGGATGATGATTTTAAATCCCTGGATGTATAAATTGGAACAGGCAATTTATAGTGGGGATGCCACTCATCAATTTACCGGGGGAGCAAACCTTTTGTCTGCCATACTTGTACTGGCTATTATGATATTGCCCACGGTCATCAGTGTCAGTACCAGTTCCCTGAAAGCAGTGACAGACAGCATGCGCTCTGCATCATTGGCTCTGGGGGCCACCAAAATTCAGACCATTTTTAACGTGGTACTTCCTGCAGCAAAATCCGGAATTCTCACCGGTGTGGTGTTGGGAATCGGCAGAGCATTGGGAGAGGCTATGGCAATCAATATGGTAGCAGGAGGAACGGTAAACATTCCGCTGCCATTTAACTCGGTGCGATTCTTGACCACACAGCTTGTCAGCGAGATGGGATATGCCCAAGGATTACATAGACAGGTGCTCTTTACCGTTGGATTGGTACTTTATATTTTCATTATGATAGTGAACTTAATCCTTTTGCGCACAAGAAAAAAAGGAGTGGAACATGATTAGTCAGAAAAGAAAAATAGCGGATAGTCTGGTGTACGGCCTTATCTATCTGTGCGTGGCTCTCTCTGTGGCATTGCTGGCAGGGATTATCCTTTACGTATTTGTAAAAGGTGTCTCCCATGTGAACTGGGAGTTTATGACCACAGTGACATCTGTACTGCGGGGAACTGTGGGGATTGCCGGAAATATTGTGAACACCCTATATATTATTGTAATTACTATGTTGATTGCCACCCCGATTGGTGTGGGAACTGCTATCTATTTGAATGAATATGCAAAGCCGGGAAAGATTGTCAGTCTGATTGAATTTGCCACAGAAACCTTGGCAGGCATACCATCCATTATCTTTGGCCTCTTTGGCATGATGTTTTTTGGACAGACCTTGGGCTTGGGGTATTCTATTTTGACCGGTTCCCTCACACTGATTCTTATGGTATTGCCTTTGATAACAAGAAACACGCAGGAGGCATTAAAAACCGTTCCAGATTCCTACCGAAATGGGGCTATCGGCTTGGGAGCAGGGAAGTGGCATATGATACGAACCGTGCTGCTGCCAAGTGCCATGCCGGGTATCATTACCGGTGTGATTCTGGCCATCGGCCGCATTGTGGGAGAATCGGCGGCGCTTTTGTTTACTGCGGGAAGCGCAAAGACTCTGCCAAAGACGCTGTCCATGCTTTTCCCAAAGATCTTTCAATCAGGGGGAAGCTTAACCATCCAGCTATATCTCAGTGCCACCAGCGAGGGAGACTTCGACTCGGCATTTGCCATAGCACTGGTTCTGCTTGTGATTGTTTTGCTGATTAACATGGGAACAAAATGGTTAGCGAAGAGATTTGACGTGAGCAGAATACAATAGAAAGGGTAAAAAAATGGAAACAAAAACAAAAATTTCAGTGGAAAATCTGAACCTTTACTATGGGGAGAACCATGCGTTGAAAGATGTGAATATGGACATCTGTGCAAATGCCATTACAGCCTTCATCGGACCATCGGGATGTGGAAAGTCAACTTTCTTGAAAACCCTGAACCGAATGAATGATTTGGTGGAGAATGTAAGGATTGACGGGCGGGTATGTCTGGACGGAGATGATATCTATGACAGTGGAATGGATACCACCCTGCTTCGCAAGCGGGTGGGAATGGTGTTTCAGCAGCCGAACCCTTTTCCTATGAGTATTTACGACAATATTGCATATGGTCCAAGGGTTCACGGAATTAAGAGTAAGGCGAAACTTGACGAGATTGTGGAGGAGAGTCTGCGGGGGGCTGCCATTTTTGATGAGGTGAAGGACCGCTTGAAAAAATCTGCCCTGGGATTGTCCGGGGGACAGCAGCAGAGAATTTGTATTGCCAGAGCGCTGGCAGTGCAGCCGGAGGTGATTTTGATGGATGAGCCCACCTCGGCTTTAGACCCCATCTCCACTTCAAAAATAGAAGAATTGATGGAACAGTTAAAAAAGCAATACACCGTTATCGTTGTGACTCACAATATGCAGCAGGCGGTTCGTGTCTCCGATTACACAGCGTTCTTTTTGGTGGGAGAAATGGTGGAATTTGGAAAGACGAAGGATATCTTTTCCTATCCTCAGGATAAGCGCACAGAGGATTATATTACGGGAAGATTTGGTTAAGAAATGATCCTTGATATTATTAGAAAAATAAGATGGGAGATTAAGATGAGAAGCAAATTTGACGAGCAGTTGGCGGAGTTAAATAACCAAATGACAAAGATGGGAATTATGATTGAGGATTCTATCGCAAAGGCTGTCACCGCCATGAGTAAGAAAGATGAGGAATTGGCAAAAAATGTGATGGAGGGGGATTCGGAAATTGACCATGCCCAGAAAAAGATTGAGAGCATCTGCTTTAATCTGTTGATTCAACAACAGCCGGTGGCAAAAGATTTGAGAACCATTACGGCAGCCATGAAAATGGTAACGGATATGGAGCGCATAGGAGATCACGCAGCGGATATTTCCGAGATGACCATCTTTATGGGTAATGGAGAGCGGGAAGCCGATTTTTCCCATATTAACAAGATGGCATCTGAAACAGTTCTTATGCTTCACTGGAGCATCGAGGCATATGTGGAAAAAGATATGGAGAAGGCAAAGGCTGTTATCGCACATGACGACATTGTGGACAGACTGTTTGATGAGGCGAAGAAGGATATTATTGCATTGATTCTGAAGAACCCCAAGGATGGTGAGGAAGCCACAGACCTTTTGATGGTTGCAAAATATTTTGAGCGCATAGGAGACCACGCCACCAACATAGCGGAATGGGTGATATATTCTCTGCAAACCAGCGCATGTAAAGAATAATTTACATAGATTTTACAAAAAACTAGCCATAGATTTTACAAAGAGCAGATAGAATAGTAGCCGGATTACGAAATATTTATGTGAAATGAGGAGTCAAACTATGGATATGTTTGGATTGTTGACGATGATTGGCGGCCTTGCATTATTTTTATACGGAATGAATGCAATGGGAGACGGCTTGGCAAAAATGGCAGGAGGAAGGCTGGAGCAGATACTGGAGAAGCTTACCTCTAAAAGGATTTTTGCGCTTTTGTTGGGGGCAGCTGTTACCGCTGTGATTCAGTCATCTTCTGCCACTACGGTTATGGTAGTGGGATTTGTGAATTCCGGTATTATGCAATTATCTCAGGCAGTGGGAATTATTATGGGTGCCAATGTGGGTACTACTATGACTTCCTGGCTGCTTTCTCTCACAGGAATTGAGGGCAGTACCTTTTGGTTAAAGCTCTTGAAACCTTCATCTTTTGCCCCGGTTCTGGCGGCTGTTGGAATCCTGCTTACTATGTCTGCAAAGGAAGATAATCGTCGCAAAGACGTGGGAAATATTATGTTGGGATTTGCTATTCTAATGTTTGGAATGGAGACCATGAGTGGTGCGGTGGCACCTCTGGCAGATGACCCTAAGTTTACCGGTATGCTCACAGCCTTTTCGAACCCGGTGTTGGGGATTCTTGCGGGTACAATACTTACGGCAGCCATTCAGAGTTCCTCTGCCTCTGTTGGTATTTTACAGGCCCTCTGTGCAACAGGAGCAATCAGCTATGGTGCTGCTTTGCCTATTATTATGGGACAGAATATAGGTACATGCGTGACGGCCTTAATATCTTCAGTGGGAGCAAACAAAAATGCTAAGCGAGCATCTATGATACATCTGTATTTTAACTTGATTGGAACGATTGTTTTTATGGTAGTCTTTTACGGATTACATCAGGCCATAGGTTTCACCTTTATGGGGGATGCTGCCAACCCTGCGGGAATAGCGGTTATTCACAGCTTGTTTAATATTGGCTGCTGTGTGGTGTTATATCCTTTTTCAAATGGCTTGGTGAAGCTGGCACAGCTCACCATACCGGATGGGGCAGAGCCAGTGGCTGCAATGGAAAGCAGGCCGGAAGCATCTGATATTTCCATCGATGAACGTTTTATGAAACGTCCGGCTTTTGCTATGGAAATCTGTCGTAATATGACTAAGAAGATGGCGGAGGAGACAACGGAGGCGTTGTTATTGTCCCTTGGTTTGTTGGATAAATACAGTAACAAAAAGGCCAAGAGGGTTATCGCCTTAGAACAGAGAGTAGACCGATATGAAGACGTGCTGGGATCCTACCTGGTGCGCTTGTCCAGCCGGAACTTGTCTAAGAAGGACAGCCAAAGTATGTCAATCCTTTTACACAGCATCAGTGACTGGGAACGTATCTCTGACCATGCAGCAAACATCATGGAGTCTGCCCAGGAAATGGAGGAGAAGGGACTGAACTTTTCTAAGACAGCCAAGAAAGAAATCTCTGTTTTGCGCAGTGCAGTGTCTCAAATTGTGGAAAATACAAGAGATGTATTTTGCATGGAAGACTTGGAGGGAGCCACCCATGTGGAACCTTTGGAGCAGGTGATTGATAAATTGGCTAAAGAAGTGAAAAAGAATCACGTGAAGCGTTTGCGAGAGGGAAAATGTACCATTGAGTTGGGACTGGTGCTTGAAGACGTGCTCACGAATTTGGAAAGAGTATCAGACCATTGCTCCAACATTGCGGTGGAAATGATTGCCATTGAGAAGGACGGTTATGATACCCATGAGTATTTTGAGGTGATGCCTCAGGAAGAGAAGGATGCTTTCCACAAGGAGTACAAAAAACTGAAAAAGAAGTATCGCCTGGACCAAGAGGATGATAAAATAAAGAAAAGTAAGAAGGACAAAGACAAGAAGACGAAGAAGTAGGTGATGATATGGCACTGATCTATATTGTGGAAGATGATGAGGGCATTCGGGAAATCGAAGAGTTTGCCCTGAAAAATGCCGGGCACAAGGTGGTTGGTTTTGAGAATGCCAAGAATTTTTATAAACAGTTGGAGGCAGTCATTCCCGACCTGGTTTTGTTGGATGTTATGTTGCCGGATGAGAATGGCAATGAGATTGTGAGAAAGCTTCGCAGTAACTTGGATACCAAGCGCCTTCCGGTGATTATGGTTACCGCCAAGACAACAGAATTAGACTTGATTAAGGGTCTGGATGGAGGAGCGGATGACTACATTAAGAAGCCTTTTTCTGTGATGGAATTAATCTCTAGAGTAAAAGCTTTGCTGCGCCGAACAGAGTCTATAGAGTCCAAATTTTTGAAGTTGGATGAGATTACCCTGAATGATGAGAAACATGAGGTGAGTATTGATGGCCGGCATGTGGATCTTACCTATAAGGAGTATGAACTTCTCCGCTATCTTATGGCAAACAAAGGTATTGTGCTTAGCAGAGACAGCATTATGGAGCGTATATGGGGAGTAACCTATGAGGGAGAATCCAGGACTTTGGACATGCACATCAAGACTTTACGCCATAAGTTGGGGGATGCAGGTAATCGGATTCGTACGGTAAGAAATGTAGGATATGTAATCGAATGAAAAAGAAGATTAATACGAGATTGGTGGGCATTGCCATTATGGCAGTTGTGGCTACTGTTATCAGCATAACAATAGTATATTATGGATTTTTTGAACGACAGATTCGCTCTGATTTGGAAATCAGCGCCAAACTGCTGAAGGATACTCATTATTTTGAATCGGTGAATGCGGATGCAGATACCATCGATTTATCTACGGATATGGACGAACTGCGTGTGACATGGATTGGGTCTGACGGAACGGTGCTATACGATAACGATGCCAGTCCCGAGGAATTGTCCAATCACGCCAACAGGCCGGAGATTCAGGAAGCTTTCACCAAGGGGAGTGGAGAGTCGGTGAGACGCTCGGATACTATGAATATGAATACCTTCTACTATGCCATATTGCTAGATAATGGTACGGTGCTTCGAGTGGCAACAGAGGCGGAGAATATTCAATCCATTTTCTTTGCGGCGTTGCCAATCATTCTGTTCATTACTTTGGTTATTTTGGTGGTGTGTGTGATTTTTTCCCATTTGCTTACCAGACAATTGATAGCACCTATTGAAACCATGGCAAAAAATATAGAGGATATGGGGGCAACGCCGCCCTATCGAGAATTGGTTCCCTTTGCCAATATGATACGACAACAGCACACGGATATTTTATCGGCAGCAAAGATGAGACAGGACTTTACGGCTAATGTATCTCATGAATTAAAAACCCCTCTTACAGCTATTTCCGGTTATGCGGAGCTGATACAAAATCATATGGTGGATGAGGCGCAGCACGATCATTTCATTGCAGAAATACGGAAAAATACGGAGCGTTTACTCTCCTTGATTAATGATATTATTCGCCTTTCTGAACTGGATCGGAATGAGGATGTGGAATTCTATGATGTGGTAGATTTGTATGATGTGGTATCTGAGTGCATAGAAGGCTTGGAAATTGCGGCAGAAAGAAGAAACATCACACTATCATTTGAAGGCGAACACTTCAACATTCATGGGAACCGAGAGATGATGCGAGAATTAGTAGATAATTTAGTACAGAATGCCATTCGCTATAACAACGAAGGTGGTACGGTTTGGGTTAGTGTTGTAGGTGGTGTGTCGCCAACCCTGATTGTGAGAGATAATGGAATTGGAATACCGGCAGATGAACAGGAGAGAATATTTGAACGTTTCTACCGTGTAGATAAGAGTCGCTCTAGAGAGACGGGGGGAACAGGGCTTGGACTCGCCATTGTGAAGCATATTGTTGAAATTCACCATGCAAAAATTCAGGTGAACAGCACCGTAGGGGAAGGAACAGAGATGAAAGTCACATATTGACAAGGCTCCCTTTTCTTTGTTAGGATACAAGTGTGATACATAACATGCGTATGAAAACGATGGGAAAGGATGTGTGATTCTATGCCACCAAAACCAAAGTATAAAAAGGAAGAAATTGTTGCAGCGGCATATCAATTAATGTGTGAAAGAGGAATCGAAGGGGTGGTTGCCAGAGAAGTGGGAAAGTGTTTGGGAACAACCACAGCTCCTATTTTTACCTACTTCAACGGAATGGACGAGCTGAAAGCAGAAGTTTATCGTATGGCATCCAAAGAGTGCAATGATTACTTGAGAGAGTCGGCAAATTATGTCCCTGCATTTAAGGAGTTTGGTATGCGATGGATTCGATTTGCAAAGGAGAATCCTCGCGTGTATGAAATGCTGTTTCTCACAGGCAATGAAAAGATGCAGGTGCTGGGATTTATCAACGAGGATTTCCGTGGACTGATTGAGTCTATGGAGGTTGAGGTGGAGAAAGTATTTCATATTTCTGCCAAGAATGCAGCTGAACTGGTGAAGGACATGTGTGTGTATGCACAGGGGATTGCCTCTATTTGTGTCAGCGGAACCGGTATATTTTCAGAGGAAGAAATCAGTGAAAGTATCAGTCGAATCTGCTTATCCCGTGTGATGGGATGCCAGTTTATGGAGGATGGCATTGATGAGCAACGAATGAAGGTTATGATGGCGAATTTGGGAGCTGCCCCACAGAGAAAATCGGAAATATAAGTGATAGTTGCACCCTGAGAGGATAGAAACCTTGGGGTGCATTTTTGTGTGTGAATTGCATTTTAGATTGCCTTCGTATATGATTGTGGTAATGGGATGAAAAGGAGAATATAAATGGAATTTGACACAGTAAATCAGGGGTATCAGACGATTTTGCAGTTTGTAAATGCACTGTCCAAATCCGTGGAGGCCAAGGATCGATACACCAATGGACACTCCGAGAGAGTTGCCAGATATGCCAGCGAGATTGCTCGCCGCATGGGAAAGAATTCAGAGGAGGTGAAAAGCATTTATATTGCCGGATTACTTCACGATGTGGGAAAGATTCGTATTCCAAACATCATTATTAATAAAGGCGGTAAGCTTACGGAGGAAGAGGATGATTATATCAAGCTTCACCCCAATGCAGGGTATCACATACTGAAGGATATAGATTGCGTTCCCCATTTGGCGGAAGGAGCCAGGTTTCACCATGAAAAATACGACGGAACAGGTTATCCCAATGGGTTAGCCGGGGAGGACATCCCGGAGGTGGCACGTATCATTGCAGTGGCAGATGCCTATGATGCGATGGCATCCAATCGCTCCTATCGAAAGGTATTACCACAGGAAGTAGTACGTGAAGAAATCCAGAAGAATAAAGGGACGCAGTTTGACCCGAAGATTGCAGAGGTGATGCTTCAGATGATTGATGATGATGTGAATTATGAACTGCGTGAGGCAGATGTGACCACAAAAAACATCTTGATCATTGACAATGAGGAGCATGTCCGCAGACAGCTGGTAGAATACTTTCAGGGGGAAGATACCTATGTAATCTTTGAAGCGGATTCCGGATTTGCCGGAATAGAGATTATGTTGAATCATCACATCGATCTTGTTTTGATGGATGTATTGATGCCCATTATGGACGGATTTACTACACTGGACCGCATTCGATCCGTTACCGATCAGATTCCGGTTGTGTTTTTGTCGGAAGAGAAAGATGTGGATCTATTGAACAAGGCAGATACTTATGGAACGGCGGATTATTTGATAAAGCCGGTAACAAAAAAAGCATTATTTGATGCAATAAACTATATGCTGAAATAAGATTTAGCATAGTAAAGTTAAAGTGACGAAAAGAGGAAAACAATATGTTAATAATATTACTGATGGTCTTATTGGTTTTGATTGTGTTGTACTTGCTGGCAATTATGCCACGTATGGTGCATCGTGCTGATGTGAAACCATTCTTGGGTAGACTATATGCCCACAGGGGTTTGTATGATAATAAGACAGATGCACCGGAGAATTCCATGAAGGCATTTGCTAAGGCTGTGGAAGCAGGATATGGAATTGAACTTGATATTCAGTTTACCAAGGATGAGGAGATTGTTGTCTTCCACGATGGGAATTTAAAACGTGTATGTGGCGTAGATAAAAAGGTTTGTGAATTTACATACGAAGAGTTACAGCAGTTTAAATTGTGTAATTCTGAGGAAACCATACCAAAATTTTCGGAGGTACTGGCACTGATTGATGGGCAGGTGCCACTGATTGTAGAATATAAGTCAGAGGATACCTCTACCAAGCTGTTTGAGATGGGGGATGCTATGCTTCGTCAATACAAGGGACTGTATTGCGTAGAATCCTTCAATCCACTGTTGTCGTATTGGTACCGCAGGCACAACAAGGACGTGCTTCGTGGCGTTTTGTCAGACTCATACGTAAAGGAAAATATCACAGTCCTCCCGAAGGCTGCATACTTCCCGTTGCATCATTTGTTACTTAACTTCTTGGCAAAACCGGATTTTATAGCCTACCACCACATTTACCATAAAGACTTATCCCGGGTATTGTGTCAAAAGTTGTTTCGTGCGCCGGCGGTAGCCTGGACCATCCAGTCCCAGGAAGATCTGGAAGCTCGCGCCAGAGATTTTGACATCTTTATCTTTGACAGCTTTATCCCAAGGTAAAGTGTGATGTGGTGTCCTTTGCGGTTTGGACATCAATTTGTAAGTCGGATCATTTATAGAATTTACAATCCAGTTGTGAGGAGAAAATATATTCATCGCAGGGTACTTTTGGCGCGGTCGGTACTTAGGTGGCACGTTCGTGGCACCTTATGTACCGCTACCAGCGTCCAAGTAGCGCAAGCGTGCCCGGCGATGAAAAATTTTCTCCTCACAACGGAAGGAGAAAAGTATGAATAGAGTATCAGATGAAGAATTAGAGCTTATGTTAAAGGAGAGCCCAAGAGCTCAGGCGGCTATGAACTTTTTTTATGAGGGATATAACTGTTCTCAGTCTATTATGCTGGCCTTTGAGGATATCCATAATTTGGATCGAAAGACAGCACTTCAAATGAGTTGTTCCTTTGGTGGGGGAATGGGGCGATTGCGCGAAGTGTGCGGTGGCGTTTCCGGGATGTTTATGGTGCTGGGGCTTGTGTATGGATATGATGATCCGAAAGATGTGCAAGCCAAGAAAGAACAGTATGAGAGAGTTCAGGCACTGGCTGCAGAGTTTAAAGAGTTAAATGGTTCCATTGTGTGCAGAGATTTGCTGGGCCTAAAAGAAAATGGGCCACAACCTCCAACTCCTGAAGAAAGAACACCTGAATATTATAGCAAGCGTCCTTGCCCCAAGATGATTGGAAGCGCGGCCATGATTTTGGAAAGATATCTGGAAAAGTATCCAGAGTGAGGAGGTTATTGGGGTTAGTTTTCGAATACTCCAAAATCCATTTTCTTATAGCTCCATACAGCGTTGCCGATGTTGTGTTTGTGGAAAACTTCTCGCACATCGGCAAGCCAAGCGTCTCGCGATACGCTGTCTGCCTGGTCAATCACGCCGTATTCACCGCAATATAGCATTACATTCTTTTTCTCAGCAATTTCAATTGCCTCTTTGAATAATGCTTCGTAATAAGATGTGTCAAATCCATTTTCTCCAATTGCCCAATCGGTAATATGATATACAAATCCGAAGTCCTTGCTGGCCTCTTCATATTCGGCCTTGGAAATTGGGTACTTCAGAAAATGACCTTTAATTTCTTCCATCCAGTGAGCATTCTGATGTGTGAACAAAAGTGGCTCGTAACAGTGGAAGTTGTAGACGATGTTCTCGTCAAATGGATCAGCAATGTGCTTTACGGTTAACACACTGTTGTTTAAGTAGCTGCCAAGTAAAATCTTAACAGTTGGTGCGTATTTGCGAATGACGTCAACGGCACGTTTTGCAATCTGCATCCAAGGAGCATTGTCCTTTTCGTCAACGACTTCGTTCAAAAGTTCGAAAGCAACAGCCGGATCGTACTTGCCGTAACGCTTGGCAAGAGCCTCCCAAAGACGGAGAAACTGTTGAATCAACTTCTCGTCTGTGAAGAAGTTGCCGCTTTCCTTCTCGCCTACGTCGAAGGAATAGCCTGCTGTCTTGTGTAAATCCAACACCAGATTCAAGCCGGCTTGCTGGCACCAGTCCATACAATGATCAATATATAAAAAGTTTTCTTCGATAAATTCTCCGTTTTTGTCCTGCAAAAGATTGTAGTCGATAGGAAGACGAATGTGGTCAGCGCCACTTGCTGCAATCTTCTCGATATCCTTCTGCTGGATGAATGTGTCGTAGTGCTCCTTGGTGTGGTCACACTGAGATAACCAACCACCCAGGTTTACGCCTGTCTGATATCCGTTCCATACCTGCATCGATATTTCCTCCTGTATTAACCCATTGTTACAACAACGTGGTAGTGCTTTTTACCTTCCTCAAATGGAATAACAGTGCCATCAACAACGACGCCGTCAACATTCAGGGACGCAACACCCTTCTCCACATTGTTAGGGTTCTTGATTTCAATTTCGTACTTGGCGCCTCGGTATTCACGGGTCAATGTAAAGTCGCCAAATCCCTTGGGAATACATGGATCAATAGACAATCCCCTGTGGGTTGGATAAAGACCCAAAATGTACTGGGAAATGTTTACAAATGTCCATGCTGCAGTACCTGTTAACCAGCTGTTTTTGGCTTCGCCGTGGAATACAGCGTCTGCACCGGCGATCATCTGAGAGTAAACATATGGCTCTGTACGATGAATTTCACTGATTTCTTCAATGTAGGCCGGACAAGTCTTCTTGTAAATTTCAAAGGCGCGATCTCCTCGACCAACAACAGTCTCTGCGATGGAAACCCAAGGATTGTTGTGACAGAAAATGCCGGCATTTTCTTTATATCCGGGCGGATAAGAAGAAATTTCGCCAAGTTCTAAGTGGTAACGTGTATATGCCGGCTGTAACAGCATAATACCGTACTTTGTATCAAGTCTTTCTTTGACAGAATCCAAAGCTGTGATAGCCTTGCCATTGTCAACACCCACACCGGCCAAGACACAGAAGCCTTGAGGCTCAATGTAAATCTGTCCTTCCTCGCATTCGGAAGAACCAACCTTGTTGCTCTGGGCATCGTAAGCTCTCACAAACCATTTGCCATCCCAACCATCTTTTTCGATGGCTTCTGTCATTTTGGCAACTTCCTCTCTGGCGCGAGCGGCCTCGGCGTCATCTCCTAAAAGTTCAGCAAGAAGGGCGTATTCTTCACCGTATTTCACAAACATTCCGGCGATAAATACTGACTCTGCAACAGGGCCTTCACTGGGACCGAAGGTCTGGAAGGATTCACCGGGATGAGCAGAGAAGCAGTTTAGGTTCAAACAATCGTTCCAATCGGCACGACCGATAAGGGGAAGATTGTGCGGTCCCTTGTGGTTAATGATATAATCCAGAGATCTCTTTAAGTGCTCCATTAACGTTGTAGCTACAGTGTCGTCGTTGTCATATGGAACCATTTCTTTCAAAATGGATATATCACCTGTCTCTCTGACGTAAGCGGAAGTACCGGCAATTAACCACAACGGATCATCATTGAATCCGCTACCGATATCAGAATTACCCTTCTTGGTAAGAGGCTGATATTGATGATAAGCACTTCCGTCCTCGAACTGCGTAGAAGCGATATCGATGATACGCTCTCTTGCGCGATCAGGAATCAAATGGACAAATCCCAACAAATCTTGGCAAGAATCTCTAAATCCCATTCCGCGGCCGATACCTGATTCATAGTAAGAAGCAGAACGGCTCATGTTAAAGGTTACCATACATTGATACTGATTCCAGATGTTGACCATGCGGTTAACCTCAGGGTTATCTGATGTGATTGTGTATTTGCCAAGAAGCTTCTCCCAATAAGCACCAAGCTCTGCAAAAGCAGCATCAACTTTATCTGAAGTGTTATATTTTGCAAGCATTTGCGTAGCCGGATTCTTGTTTATGACAGAAGGTGCTTCCCACTTGTCATCCTCAGGGTTTTCTACATATCCCAAAACAAATACGATTTCTTTAGACTCACCGGCGTCCAAGGTAATATTTATCTGCTGTGAAGCAATTGGACTCCATCCGCTTGCGATGGAACCGGTACATTTACCATTCTCAACCACCTGTGGATTGCTTGCATCTCGATATGCACCTAAGAAGGCATCGCGGCTTGTGTCAAATCCGTCGATGGCCACGTTGGTAGAATATATTGCATAGTGGTTGCGGCGCTCTCTGTATTCTGTCTTATGGTAAATGGTAGAACCAATAACCTCCACTTCTCCGATAGAAAGGTTGCGCTGGAAGTTCTTCATATCATCGTCAGCATTCCAAAGACACCATTCAACGTAAGAGAATAACGAAAAGGTTTTCGTTAAGGTTCCCTTGTTGGTTAAAGTGACTTTTGTGATCTCACAATTGTCCTGAAGAGGAACAAATGTTAAGAGTGAAGCCTCCAAATCATTCTTGCTGCCAGTGAAACGGCTGTAGCCGATACCGTGGCGGCACTCATAGGAATCCAACTGTGTTTTCGTAGGCTGCCATCCGGGATTCCAGATGGTATCTCCTTCTTTAATATAGAAATATTTGCCGTTGCAGTCTGCAGGAACGTCGTTATAACGGTATCTTGTGAGACGCAAAAGCTTAGCATCTTTATAGAAGGTGTATCCTCCACAGGTATTTGAAATCAAACTAAAAAAGTTATTACAACCGAGATAGTTGATCCATGGAAGTGGCGTTTTTGGTGTTGTGATGACATATTCTTTGTTGGTGTCGTCGAAATAACCAAATTTCATAATTGTATGTACCCTCCTTATAATCATTATATGAAATTGTTGCTGTATCAAACGGCGGAATTACGAAACCGTTTAAGTAAAAGGACATAAATGTCCTGAGCAAAGTATAAAATATATTGTGCAATATTGCAACAAAAAAATTATTTTTTGCCACAAACCCTTGAAAACACTGGGTTTATGTAAAAAGTATACAAATAATTTCAAAAAAAGGTTGCAATGATGTGGAATTTGATGTATATTCAAGTTACGAAAACGATTAAGTGATTTTCGTAACGTATTTCTTACGAAGGGATGGATGAGATATGGTATCACTCAAGGACATAGCCTCTGAATGTGGTGTCTCAGTGGCTACCGTTAGCAAGGCTCTGAACGGACAGAGCGATATAGGAGAAGATACCAAGAAGCGAGTGATTGAAGTGGCTGATCGGTTGGGATATGTTCCCAATGCAGTGGCCAAGGCTTTGAAGACAGATAAGACGCATAATATAGGAGTGTTATTTGTGGACGAAGCCGGAAGCGGACTGACCCACGATTATTTCTCATCTGTACTGGATGGCTTTAAGAGAGAAGCTGAGAAGAATGGTTACGACATCACGTTCATCAGCAACAATAAGGAAAGACCGGGAAGGGCTACATATCTGGAGCATACAAGATTTCGTAGATTTGACGGTGTATGTATTGCCTGTGTGGATTTTACCAATCCGGAAGTATTCGAACTGGTTACCAGTGAGATACCGGTTGTGACCATTGACCACATTTTCAATGACACCATGGCAGTGATCTCCGACAACGTTGGTGGTATGAAGAGCTTGGCCGGCTACATCTTCGAACGCGGTCATCGCAAAGTGGCATACATCCACGGGGAGAAGTCGGCGGTTACATCGTCACGATTAGCGGCTTTTTATAGAGTTGCTGAGAAGTTTGGGACAGAAGTTCCGGATGAGTATGTAAGGGAAGCTCCTTATCGCGATACAAAGGGAGCATACCGAGAGACAAAGGCACTTTTAGACTTGCCGCAGCCACCTACTTGTATCTTGTACCCCGATGATTTTGCGGCATTGGGAGGCATTCGTGCCATACGTGAGAGAGGACTTGTGGTAGGAAAGGATATTTCGGTGGCCGGATATGATGGACTTCGCATTGGTCGCCACATATCTCCAAGGCTTACGACTTTGCGTCAGGATACACAGCGCATTGGGGAGACGGCGGCAGAGCGTTTGGTAAATCTCATCGAGAACCCAAAGACTGCCTTGGTACAACAGTATATGATCACAGGTTCCTTGTATGAAGGGGAATCGGTGGCGGACCTTACATAGACTATTTGTGGTTCGCATATGATGATTGATATAAATGCTGTGTAAACAGCCTTTATATAGAAACAAAAAACTTTTAAAGTAAAGGGAGGATTTTCATGAAAAAGAGAGTAGTGAGCTTAATCATGGTAGCCGCTCTTGCAGCATCAATGTTTGCAGGTTGTGGCAAGAAGGAAGCTGCTGAGACTAGCTCAGAAGGAAAAGTTTTGAACATTCAGTGTTGGAACGATGAGTTCCGTGGATTCTTCGAACAGCATTATGAGGGCTATGAGAAGATCGATGATGCTTCAGGTAAGATTGGTGATGTAACAGTTAAATGGACTGAGACACCAAGTAAGGACAATGCATATCAGGAGAATTTGGATCGTGTATTGAAGAATCAGGAAAGTGCTAAAGCAGATGACAAGGTAGATTTGTTCTTGGTTGAAGCAGATTATGCTTTGAAGTATGTGGACACAGATTATGTACTTCCAGTAGCAGACATCGGAATTACAGAAGATGATACAAAGAATATGTATCAGTACACAAAGGATATCGTAACAGACTCTAAGGGTGTATTGAAAGGTGTTTCTTGGCAGGCTTGCCCAGGTATCCTTTTCTACAATAGAGACATTGCTACAGAAGTTTTAGGTTCTGACGATCCTGAGACAGTTCAGGAAGCAGTTAAGGACTGGGATACATTTACAGCAACAGCTGATAAGATGAAGGCTGCTGGTTATAAGATGACATCTACAGTAAACGATACTTACAGAACATACTCAAATAACGTATCTGGTAAGTGGGTTCAGGATGGCAAGCTTGTTATCGATGACAACCTTATGAAGTGGGTAGATGACTCTAAGAAGATGGTAGATGCAGAGACAACAGTTGGAACAAGTGAACTTTGGTCTGATGATTGGAACAAGGGCATGTTTACTGAGAATGCTGTATTCTGCTACTTTGGACCTGCATGGTTGATTAACTTCTGTATGCACGGTGAAGAAGATGGTTCTGTTGCAAAAGCTGGTAAGTGGGGCGGTTGCGTTGGACCACAGAGCTTCTACTGGGGTGGTACATGGCTTTGTGCAGCAGCTGGTACAGACAATGCTGACTTAGTTAAGGATATCATGTACAAGTTCAGTTGCGACGAAGCTGTATTGAAGGCATTAGTTGAGGATAACGATCAGTTTGCAAACAACAAGCCTGTTATGAACGAGATGGCTAAGTCTGATTACACAAGCAAGGTTATGGGTGGACAGAACCCACTTCCAATGTACTGCGAAGGTGCTGAGAAGGTAGACCTTTCTAACCTTTCTGCATACGATCAGGGATGTAACGAAGAGTTCCAGAACGCTATGAAGAACTACTTTGATGGTAACGCTTCTAAGGAAGAAGCATTGGAGTTGTTCTACAAGGCAATCAGCGAGAAGTATCCTGCAGTTGAACTTCCAGAATAATGGATGACATAGACATTTAGGATATGGTCTAAATGAATACACTGAGATGTGCCTGTCCGCTTTTGTATGAGGCAGACAGGCACTCTTTTTGATTAAAAAGTGAGTTTTATGGGTGTTTTTAATGAAAAAGGGTAATATTTAGTGAAACGTGGAGGTGAAAGCGTGGGTAAGAAGAAAAATACGAATAAGAGGGTAAACAGGTATAATTATTGGGGATATGTTTTCCTTATTCCTTTTATTGCTGTTTACATCGTATTCCAATTAATTCCGCTAGTTACAACAGTATACAACAGTTTTTTTGAACACTACAGAGAAGGATTGATGGAGATTGGACCAAACTTCATTGGTTTGGGCAACTACATCGCAACCTTCCAATCCCCAGACCTTTGGGTGTATGCCAAGAATACCATGATCATGTGGGTGATGGGATTCATTCCACAGATTGTGATTTCATTGATTTTGGCAGCATGGTTCTCTGACAATCGAATGAGAATCAAAGGTTCAAGATTCTTTAAGACTGTAATTTATTTGCCAAACCTGATTATGGCATCCGCATTTTCAATGTTGTTCTTTGCATTGTTTTCTGATGGAGGCCCAATCAATTATATGCTTATGGATATGGGGCTTCTTGCAAAGCCATTTAAGTTCTTGTCCCATATATGGTCTGCAAGAACCTTGATTGCAACCATGAACTTCTTAATGTGGTTTGGTAACACAACCATCCTCTTGATGGCAGGTATGATGGGAATTGATTCTTCTCTCTATGAGGCTGCAGAAGTGGATGGGGCAACTAGCACACAGAGATTCTTCAGAATCACGCTTCCTGTATTAAAACCAATTTTGGTATACGTGGCTATTACATCTCTGATTGGTGGTTTACAGATGTTTGATGTACCGCAGATTTTGACAGATGGCAAGGGCGAGCCTATGAGATCTTCTATGACACTTATTATGTATTTGAATAAGTGGTTGTACAGCAAGAACCTTGGTCGAGGCGGTGCTTTGTCCGTATTGATGTTTATTATCACTGGAATCTTGAGTTTGATTGTATTCAAGATGTCAGGATATAACGATGAAGATTAGGAGGTCGGAGATGGAAACGAAAAGAAAGGGTTTCAATATTAAAACCAGAAGAACCATTGCATATATCGTTTTGATTCTTTTGACTATCATGTGTTTGTTCTGGTTCTGGGTTTTGTTTGTTAATACTACAAGAACGCATTCTCAGATTACAACAGGTTTCTCGGCCATCCCGGGAACCAATTTTATGAATAACTGGAAGAGCATCATGGATGGACAGTTGCCGGTTTGGACCGGATTGTTTAACAGTTTCTTTGTTGCCACTGCATCCGCTGTGCTTACCACATATTTTTCTTCTATGACAGCGTACGCCATTCATGCATATCGCTTTAAAGGAAGAAAGTTTATTGCTACATATATCTTGATGATTATGATGATTCCTACTCAGGTAACAGCATTGGGATTCTTGGAATTGATTGATAAGATGGGATTGGATAATAGCTTTATCCCACTGATTGTTCCGGCAATTGCATCGCCGATTACCTATTTCTATATGAAGCAATACCTTCAGAGTTCTATGCCATTGTCTATCATTGAGGCGGCTCGTATTGATGGCGCCGGAGAGTTTAAGATATTCAATACCATCGTATTGCCAATTATCAAACCGGCAATTGCTGTTCAGGCAATCTTTGGATTTGTTGCCAGCTGGAATAATTACTTTACACCGGCATTGGTATTGCATTCTAACGAAAAGAAAACTTTGCCGCTTTTGATCGCAACATTGCGTTCAGCAGACTACTTGAAGTTTGATATGGGTAAAGTTTATATGTTGATTCTCTTCTCGATTATGCCTGTTGTGGTTGTATACCTGATTCTCAGCAGACAAATCGTAGAGGGAGTGGCTGTGGGTTCCGTTAAGGGCTAAACCATTTACTATACGAGGAAAAGGCTCAACGCTTGTGGCGTTGGGCTTTTTCTATTGCAACCCAATAAAAAAGTTGATAGAATGATTTTTGGGGGTGGACAGTATGAACAAGATATTATTTATTGGCAGATTCAATGAAACTACGAAGAGGATTCATGCTATTTTAGCGGAGCAGTATCAGATACAGCTTTGCTCTGACAACGTGTCCATTGCCACTAGTATGTTGGGAATGTATGGGCCGGATCTTGTCCTTGTGAATTTAGAGGGGCTGGAGGAAGGCCATAAAGAGTTGTTCCAAACATTGGTTACCAATGAAGACGAGCTGCCCGTGATTACGGTGGGCACAGAGGATGACAGAATCCCATTTCTTGATTTTTACCAACATAAATGTATTCAGCACATCGATGTGAATGTTGATAAAGATACATTTATGGCTCAGATGAATGGCGTGCTGATGGCGGATATGGATGCTATTGGGGAGCTTGACGCCTCTCAGGAATTACAGCGTAAATACGTCCTTTTGGTGGATGATAGCCCGGTGATTTTGCGCGGTATGAAGCAGATGCTGGAGAATGAGTACCGCGTTGGTATGGTGACCTCAGGAGAACAGGCTATGAAGGCCCTTGCCAAGCAGAAGCCGGATGCCATCATTTTGGATTATGAAATGCCGGGGTGCGATGGCCGGGAGACACTTGCGATGATTCGCGCACAGGAGGAAACAAAAGACATTCCTGTGGTGTTTTTGACGGGTCACGGTGATGCTGAACATATTCGTTCTGTGTTAGATTTGAATCCATCTGCATATTTTCTCAAGCCGCCAAAGGCAGAGAAAATTTTAGAGATTCTTAGCCAATTAGTATAGTATTCAAAAGGCTGTCCTTGTCAGGACAGCTTTTTTGTGGATAGATATGCAAAGAAGAAGGAGCAAAAGAAGAATGGAAAAACTAAAACCCAAATTTTTTACTACAATGAAGAATTATTCCAAGGAACAATTCATTAAGGATGTGATCTCCGGAATTATTGTGGCGATTATTGCTTTGCCATTGTCCATTGCGCTGGCATTGGCTTCAGGTGTGACGCCGGAGCGTGGTATTTACACAGCTATTATTGCCGGATTTATCGTATCCTTCTTGGGGGGATCCAGAGTACAGATTGCAGGACCCACCGCGGCCTTTGCCACCATCGTTGCCAGCATTGTTGCAAAGAGCGGAATGGAGGGTCTTTGTGTGGCAACCATTATGGCTGGAATTCTTTTGATAGTGATGGGACTGTGTCGTATGGGAACCCTGATTAAGTTTATTCCCTATACCATTACCACCGGATTTACGGCTGGTATTGCAGTGACGCTGTTTGTTGGACAAATTAAGGATTTCTTTGGGCTTACAGTTATCACCAAGGAACCACTGATTGAGACGGGAGAGAAATTTGGAGCATACATGAAAGCGATGCCTACCTTAAATGTGCAGGCGCTTCTTGTTGGCGCTATCTGTTTGGCGGTACTGATTTTCTGGCCGAAGCTTAAGAAGGTAAATGTTATTCCGGCGTCTCTGATTGCCATTCTTGTTGGAATTTTTCTGGTAAAGGGCGTGGGGCTACAGGTAAACACCATTGGTGACTTGTATGAGATTTCTAATAAGCTTCCGGTGCTTACGTTGCCAAAGTTTTCTGTTGGCCTTGTGCGAAGTGAGTTTCATGATGCTCTTACCATAGCAATTTTAGCAGCAATTGAGTCGCTGCTCTCTGCTGTTGTGGCAGATTCTATGGTAAATGGAAGACATCGTTCCAATATGGAACTTGTTGCCCAGGGGGCAGGTAATATGGCATCTGCACTTTTTGGTGGTATTCCCGCCACGGGGGCAATTGCAAGAACAGCAGCAAATGTGAAAAACGGTGGCCGTACCCCTGTTGCCGGTATGGTCCATGCCATTACCTTGCTACTGGTGTTGGTGATTCTGATGCCATATGCAGCACTGATTCCAATGCCAACCATTGCAGCAATCTTAATTGATGTTGCCTATCACATGTGCGGATGGAGAAAGTTTGTGGATTTGTGTAAGTCGGCACCGAAAAGTGATATCGCAGTACTTTTGACAACCTTTGTACTTACGGTGGTATTTGATCTTGTTGTGGCAATTGAAGTGGGAATGGTCTTGGCAGCTATGCTCTTTATGAAGAGAATGAGCGATGTGACTTCGGTAGAAGGCTGGAAGTATATTGAAGATGATGAGGATGATCCGGATAGTCTTTCCCTTCGTCAGGTGCCAAAGAAGGTTTGTGTCTATGAAATCAGTGGCCCAATGTTTTTTGGAGCGGCAGATAAGATTTTGAATATTTCGATTAGTGAGAAGGATGAGGTGTTGATCCTTAGAATGCGAAGCGTGGGAGCTATTGACGCTACAGCACTTCACGCCTTAGAACAGCTTTACGCAGATTGTAAGAGGAAGGGGATTGTCCTGATTCTTTCACATACCAATGAACAGCCTATGCATATGATGGAGAAGGCTGGCTTTGTGGACAAGATTGGCCGTGAGCACTTCTGCTCCCACATAGATGATGCATTGGAAACTGCCGCAAATATTGTGAAAGAGAGGTAATTCACATATTGTAAAAATTGGGCATATTATAGTATAATGTACGTATATACGATGTGATGAATGGGGGAAACTGAATATGGAAATTAAGAAATCAGAACTTTCCAGAATGAATCGATTCGCCATACTTGGATGGACGTTGGTTGTTGCGGTGATTGAACTGGCATATTTACTGGAGGTTATCAAGGGCGAACGCTCTGTAATGTACTACGCATTGATGCTTCTGATGGGGCTGATTCCATTGGGGATTGGCTGGGGCATATATAAAAGGGACGTTGCCTCAAACAGACTGCGTCATATTATGGTTTTTACATATTCTATTTTGTATGCGTTTGTATTACTCACAGGAGATACGGCTCTTACCTTTATTTACCTGTTTCCTGTGATGTCAACTCTGCTTGTGTATTCCGACCGCATTGTGCTTCGGAATTTAATGATTATTGGCGTGCTTACCAATATCGTTTCTGTAGGAGCGAATATTGTAGTTCGTCAAATGGTTTCAGCAGATGATATTGCCAACTATGAGATTCAGGTTTTGGGCATGGTTCTTATTATGGGGGCTGCATTCTTTGCTTGTAGGATTCAGGGAGATATCAACCATGAGCGCCTTCAAACCATTGAGAACCAGTCGGTAAAACAGAATGAAGTGTTAGAACATGTGCTTCATGCCACAGAAGTGTTAAATGAACGTGTGAGTCATATTGACGAACAGGCTAAGGGAATTGAAAAACAGTCAGAATCAGCCCAGGTTTCCATTGAAGAAATCGCCAGTGGAACAGCAGATGTTGCCAATAATATCCAAGAACAGTTGAATATGAGTGATGGAATCAGCGAGGAGTTGGGGGGACTAACCAAGATTAGTATGGACATTCAAAGCAAGTTTAATGAAACCCACCTGCTATCTCAGGACGGCATCAAGAATGTGGATAACCTGTCTCAGAGTGCGCAGATGGTGGCTCACTCTAAGGAGCAGGTTTCGGAAGCTACAGAATCGTTGGTAGAGAGACTTCGAGAAGCTAAGGAGATTCTTACTTTGATTCGAAGTATTACGGATCAGACGAATTTGTTGGCATTAAACGCATCCATCGAGGCTGCCAGAGCCGGTGAACAAGGGAAAGGCTTTGCTGTTGTTGCCGGTGAGATTCAGAAGTTGAGCGGTGATACCGGTGATGCCACAGATAAGATTAACGATATCTTGGAGGCTCTCGGAACAGAAGCCAGACGTGTAAATAGAGCGGTAGAGAACTTGGATGAAGTAAGCAATCAGCAGAATGAACTGATTCAGAAGACGGACGAGCAGTTCCGAATTATTGACCAGAATATTTCTGATATGACCGGTGAAGTCCAGAGACAGAACGATTATCTGACACAGATCAATGATAACAACACAAAGATTGCAGGCAGTATTTCAAATACCAGTGCCTATACACAAGAGCTTACTGCTAGTAGCGAGAATACCATGAATTTGACCAAGGAATCCCTTCAGGGAACCAAGGCCATGTCCCAATTCTTGGATGAGATTATGGGAGAAGTTCAGAATCTTCAGGCCATTACGGAAAGTAAATAGAACATAAAAACCCTTCCGGAGTAATCCGGAAGGGTTTTTTTAGCGCTTTTTACGTGGGCGCTTTTCGTCAATCATAGTTCTCATACGCTGGCGAATGCCGGTATCCTTGTCTTTGTCCTTGCGGAATCCCTGAACACCTAACATAGTACGCTTTTGCGCATAGGATGAAGATGCGAACAGAGCTTCCAGACGTTCTCTGGTAAGTTGCTCCCGGAGGGCGGCCACTTTTTCTTCTGCGAGTTCCTTGGTGGCTGAAACCTTCTCTCCGGCCAATTCCTTTTTGGCGGCAGCGCTTTCCTGAAATGCGCTTGATTTCTCTTTTACACTCTCAATTGCACCTGAGACGCTGGAGTCCAGCTTGTCGTATGCGGCGGCAATTTGCTCGTTGATTTCATTTTCGATACGGTTGAAATTCTTTGTAAAGTTGGTCAGTGCAGAAATGGTCAGCGCCATATCCATGCCGAACAATAGCATAAAGAACAGAGATAAGAATTCCATCCAAAATGGTGATATGCCGGATGTGATATGGCTGACAAAAGGGAACAACACACGGACAACCAAGATTCCTGCCACGCCAAATCCAATGGAGGCGAAGAGGCACACGCGACCGTGGATGTTCAGAGGTACGTTGCTGTAATCCCACCAGTAAGCGTGAAACAACTTTTCCAAAGCCCAGGAAGTGAAGTACTCAAGAACAATACTTCCAAAAAAGCAAATAAGGAAAATGGTTAGGGAGCTGGCCTGCTGTAGCGATTCCACCGGCAGGCTGGAAAAAACAATGGATGCCAGCAGTGCTCCTACGCCATAGATGGGAACAATGGGACCGTGTAAAAAACCACGATTCTCCCACTGTCGATTTTTGATAGTGCAGAAGATGGATTCGTATACCCATCCCATAAAACTGTAAACAATAAACCATACAAATAATTTACTTAAATACATTGCCTACTCCTTTCTGGAAAACTCCGGATGCTGTAATTCGTGAATGACAAGAATGGTGCAAACCACCGTTGCCGCCAAGTCGGCGACAGGTCCGGCGTACATAACACCGTCAATTCCCATAAACAAAGGGAGGATGATTAATAAAGGTAACAGAAAGATAATTTGTCTGGTAAGAGACATAAAGATACCTTTCTTTGGCTTCCCAATGGCGGTGAAAAAGTTTGCTGAGATTGGTTGCATAAAGCATAGACCAATAAAGAATAAAAACTTGCGGAAGAAGTCTTCAGCAAACTGAAAATACAAGTCGGACCCTTCTCCGAAGACAGAGATAATCTGACGAGGAAAACTCTGAAATGCCACAAAGGAAATGACACAGATGACTGCGCCGCTAACAAGGGCTAAAACAAAGGCTTTTTTCACACGCTGATATTGTTTGGCGCCGTAGTTGAAGCTGACAATTGGTTGAAGCCCTTGGGAAATACCAATGATAAATGCCATCACAAGCATAGACACTTTTGCAATGATACCGGAACAGGCGATGGGAATGGATTCCCCATAAATGGACTGGGCGCCGTAATATTTTAATGTCTTATTCATAACAATCTGTACCAGCATCATAGCTAGCTGGTTAAAGCAAGGTGCAGCCCCTAAAGAGACAACTTTTTCAATGGCAGAAGCCTGTGGATAAAAGCATGTCCTAAAGAGCGAAACTGTTTTGTAATGGAATAAATACCATGCAACAACGAGAGCTGCAATTACCTGTCCGATGACAGTTGCCCAGGCGGCACCCTTCATGCCCAGATGAAGTACAAAAACAAAAAGAGCATCCAGAACGGTATTTACAATGGCACCAATCATATTGATGGCCATAGTCATCTTAGGACTGCCGTCTGCACGGACCAGATGTCCACCTCCGATAGATAGTATCAGAAATGGAAAACCAAACGCTGTTATTTTTGTGTATTCCATTGCGTATGGCAATACATCAGAGGGAGAACCACAAAACATCAGAATCGGTTTTAAAAACAGAAGTGTGACGACAGATACGATCACGCCCAAAATTGCCATAGCAAGGACAGAATTTCCGATGTAATTACCGGCTTCTTTACTGTCGCCTCTTCCCATGGCAAGGTTAAAGGTGGAGGCACCACCAATGCCAAAGAGAAGTGCAATGGCCACGCAGGAAGTGTTCAATGGAAACGCAATGTTGGTGGCGGCATTTCCCAGCGGTCCCACAGAGTTGCCAATGAAGAACTGGTCTACAATGTTGTATAGGGAACTCACAAGCATAGCAATGATGCTGGGAATTGCGAATTGTCTAAGAAGTTTACTTATGGGATCACATCCCAAGGGGTTATTTACGTTTGTTGTATTCATAGTAATCTCCTAATGTAGATATAAAATGCATTATAATAAGAAAGAATTCGTTATAAGGATAGAAGATAGCGTTTGTTTTGTCAACTTTACATGGCAAAGTGTATGTCAGCTTTACATGGCAAAGTATATTGTGTTTCTAAGGAGATGTTGTTATACTAGAAGTAATTGTACGGGGAATAGTATGGAAAGAAACTTTAAGCTTAAAATCAGTTATGATGGAACCAGGTATTATGGTTGGGAACATCAGCCAGACAGGGAAACCATCCAGGGAAAATTGGAAACTGTTCTAACAAGAATGTGTGATGGACAGTTCATCGATGTGATTGGTGCCGGACGTACGGATGCGGGGGTACACGCCAGAGCAATGATAGCCAATGCAAAGATGGATACAAGGATGAGTTGTGATGAGATTCTTACGTATATGAATCGATATTTGCCGGATGACATTGCTGTGCTGGAGGTAAAGGAAGCTTCGGAGAGATTCCATGCCAGATACAAAGCTGTGGGGAAGACATATCGTTATACCTGTTTTGATGGTCCGGTAAAGCCTGTGTTTGATCGTAAATACTACACGGCGCTGGATACAGAACTGGATGTTGAGAAAATGCAGCAGGCTGCTATGTATTTGGAGGGACAGCACGATTATAAGAGCTTTTGTGGTAATAGTCGTATGAAGAAATCTACCGTTCGTATTGTAGATACCATAACTATTCAACGCAGGAAAGGATATGTATACCTTAGCTTTCACGGAACGGGATTTTTACAAAATATGGTTCGCATTATGGTGGGAACCCTTTTGGAAGTGGGGATGGGCCGTATGGAACCGGAACAGGTGAAGGATATCCTTGAGGCAAAGGATCGAAAGGTGGCAGGACCAACTGCGCCAGCCAAGGGACTTTGTTTGATGAAGGTAGATTACTAATTGGGGAATAGGAAGTAAAGAGAATGAGACTAGCGGTGTTTGGGACAATGTGGAACGAAGAAGTCATGATGTATTATTATCGTGGCTTCAACCAGTGGGCACAAGAGACAAGTGGTATTGTGGACTTGTTTGTTTGCCATGGCAGGACGAATTTGGAGAATCCTTTCAATGTAGGGGAGTATGCGATTTTCGATCTGCCGGATCTTAGCAGGTATGATGGGGTTGTTATGATTGCCTCCAACATCAATCAGGAGGAAGTGCGAGAGCATTTAGTTCAGCGGGTTCGCCAGGCAAACATACCTTGTGTCGTTGTAGACTATGAGATAGAGGGATTTTCTCGCATTTACATAGACCAGGAGAATTGCATTAGGCAGATGGTGCACCATTTGTGCGCATCCCATCATATTAAGAATGCAGCATATCTGGGCGGTCTTTCCTCCAACGTAGAAGGAACTGCCAGAATGAATGGCTTTTTACAGGGAATGAAGGAGTGCGGCCTTCCTGTGCGGGAGGATTGGATTTTTGAGAGAAGATTCCGCTATAACGATGGATTGGATGTGGTTTGCGAACTCTTGCAGCGAAAGGAAGAGTTCCCGGATGCAATTGTCTGTGCCAATGATGACATGGCAGCAGGTGCCTGCGAAGCTTTGGACGAAGCGGGCATTGAGGTGGGCAAAGAGTGTTTGGTTACCGGATTTGACCAGTATTTTTTGGGAGAGAATTACGCGCCTAGTATCACTACGGTTCGCCGCCCCAGAGAATCTATTGCATACCATGCGTGTCAGATGATTCAAAACTACACGGAACCATACGCCCTAAAGGAACAGGCGAATTTGTCCTTTGGACAGACTTGTGGTTGCGGTGTTCCTTTCTGTAAGAATGACATCGCATTTCGAAAACATGTATTTGGCACATTTAACAACAGAGACATTTTTAGTGCAATGTTGGCCCATATGGAAGAGGGCATGATTGCGGGAGATAGCATTGACGATATCGTCGAGAGTATGGAAAAGTTTTTTTGCCGTTTCCAAAAGGGACGATGCCGTATTGTGCTTCATCCGGATGTTGAGTCACGTCCCAATGCTACCTATCATTCATATCGAACCTGCACAAAGGAATATTTTCTGTGGCAGAATGAAAATGAAAAGGACAATATCGAGGGACATGCTTACGTATATGCACCAATTCATTTTCTGGAGCATCTGTATGGGTATTGTGTATTCCGGGACATCCCGCAGTTTTTGAATAATAAAGAACTTTACAACTTTACGAAAAGCATCGGCTTCTCTTTGGAGAATATGGTGCAGAAGAATAAGTATGCTCTGGTTAATGACAAATTAGAAGATTTGTATGAGACAGATTATTTGACAGGCGTATACAATCGTCACGGATTTGCTAAGTACGCAGAGGAAATGCTTGCTGAGTGCAGACGCGAGGGCGTGGAGATGCAGGTAATCTTTGTGGATATTGATGGCCTGAAGAAAATCAATGACCAATACGGACATGAGGCAGGCGATGTGGTGATACGAACGGTGGGACATTCTGTTAGCGAGGTGGCAGATGAACGCACCAAGGTGTTCCGCTATGGAGGCGACGAATTCTTAGTGCTTCATAAGGGAGAAGGGGAATTCCCTTTATTCTGCAAACACGTAAAGAGAGTGATTGATGAAAAACGGGAGGCAATGCACCTTCCCTATCCGGTAAGTGCCAGCGCGGGCTGCGTGATAGCCATTCCGGGTGAGATGAAGACATT
The DNA here is from genome assembly GCA_946002055.1 of uncultured Roseburia sp. GTDB lineage: Bacteria > Bacillota > Clostridia > Lachnospirales > Lachnospiraceae > Pararoseburia. Next base: position 26,025 of record CAMFYL010000009.1, on the reverse strand, counting down.
AGAGGAATATGTAAAAGAAGCGGACCATGTGATGTACGGGATTAAACAGGAACGACATAGACAGGCCCAGCAGTAAAAGACAGAAAGACAGGATCTATCCTTAGGATAGGTCCTTTTTTGTGAAATAAAAAATGGTTTATGGAAATACTACAAAATGGATATGAAAACTTTGTTGATTTTTATGACTGAAAATGATTGAAAATGACAGAATATGATTGTACAATCAAGATAACAAATGAACGAAATTGACGGAAATTGATTGGGAGTGAAAAATGTTAGCAGAAGAGAGATTTGCAAAGATATTGTCCATACTAGAGGAAGAGGGGGCAGCAGAGGTATCGCGACTGATGGAGGCCCTGGGAACTTCTGAGTCTACGATTCGAAGAGATTTGAATACACTGGATGCACGGGGAGCCTTGGTAAAGGTTCATGGAGGAGCTGTTCGTATAGGTGGTCAATATCAAACAAGGGATGATGAAGTGGACCTTCGACGAGAGAGAAATGTATCGGAGAAAACAAAGATAGCCATGTATGCGGCTTCTTTGATTGGAGATGATGACGTGGTTTATTTGGACGCCGGAACAACCACAGATCTTATGATTCAATCTTCCATTAACCGAAAGGCACTGTATGTGACCAATGCAGTGGGGCATGCAAAGAAGCTTTCAACCTTAGGATGTCGTGTGTACCTTTTGGGCGGAGAATTTAAGGGAACCACAGATGCTATCGTGGGAGAAGAGGCAGTTGTTTCGGTGGAGAAGTATAACTTTACCAAAGGGTTTTTCGGTGCCAATGGTGTGACTGTAGAGCAAGGATTTACAACACCGGAACCAAAGGAAGCTTTGATCAAACAGAGGGCCATGGAACATACGAAAGAGGCATATGTGCTGGTTGACAGTTCCAAGTTTGGAGAGATTTCTACTGTCACTTTTTCACAGATGGACAGAGGTATTGTTCTTACAGATGCCATTCCTAAGATGTTTGCATCATGTAAAAATGTAAAGGAGGTGGAGTGATGATTTATACCGTAACCTTTAACCCTTCTTTGGATTACATTGTGACTGTGGACGATTTTACGTTGGGAAAAGTAAATCGAACCAAGAAGGAAATTGTGTATCCCGGAGGCAAGGGAATCAACGTATCTATGGTTTTAGAGAATCTGGGCCATAAGAGTTGTGCTCTCGGATTTATGGCCGGGTTTACCGGTGAGGAGATTGCAAGGTCTCTGAAGGAAAAAGGGATTTCATCAGACTTCATACATGTTAAAAGGGGAATGTCCCGCATCAATGTCAAGCTTCGCTCCAATGAGGAGTCAGAAATTAATGGGCAGGGGCCTGAGATTGAAGATGGGGATATTCAGAAATTGTACGAAAAGCTTGACGCTTTAGAGGCAGGAGACGTGCTGGTGTTGGCGGGAAGCATACCTGATGTGATGCCTTCTGACAGCTATCAACGTATCATGGAACGTTTGGAAGGGAAAGGGATCTCCATTGTTGTAGATGCCACAAAGGATCTGCTGGTAAATGTTTTACAACATCATCCGTTTCTGATTAAACCAAACAACCACGAGTTGGGAGAAATATTTGGCGTTACTCTTCAGGATACGGAAAGCATTTTATTGTACGCCAAAAAGCTTCAGGAGATGGGGGCTAGAAATGTTCTGGTATCCAGAGCTAAGGATGGAGCAGTGCTTCTGACAGAAGAAGGCACGTGCTACGAGAGTCTTCCGCCAGAGGGGAAGGTTGTAAACTCTGTGGGGGCAGGCGATTCTATGGTGGCTGGATTTTTGGCCGGCTATAAGGAAACGGGGGATTACGAAAGTGCATTTTATATGGGACTTTGTTGCGGAAGCGCATCGGCATTTTCGGAGGAACTTGCTACAAGAGACGAAGTGACAACACTGCTGAAACAGATAGAGAAAGAATTTCATGCATAGTTCATAAAGATAAAAGGAGGACTTATTATGAACGTAAAAGATTTATTGCGCGTGGAGAGTATCAATTTGTCAGGCGCTCCTTCCGGCAAAGAAGAGGCCATCAAACAGATGGTGGCACTGATGTGCAAAGGTGGAAACATCAAGGATCCGGAGGCATATCTTGCAGGTGTGCTTGCCAGAGAGGAAGAGGGAACCACCGGTATTGGAGAGGGAATTGCCATTCCTCATTGTAAGTCGGACGCAGTGTCCGCACCCGGATTGGCAGCTATGGTAGTGCCGTCAGGGGTTGATTTTGATGCACTTGACGGCGAAAAGGTGCATTTGATTTTCCTGATTGCTGCGCCAAATACGGAGGATAATGTACATCTGGACGTACTCAGTCGATTGTCGGTGCTTCTGATGGATGAAGCCTTTACAAAGAAATTGCAACAGGCAAAATCACCTGAGGCATTCCTTCAGATTATCAATGAGGCAGAGGCTTTAAAGGAAGGAGGCAAGGACGCAGAACCCGTTGAGAGCACAGGTGATGTTTTCGTTGCGGCGGTTACAGGTTGCCCAACGGGAATCGCACACACCTATATGGCGGCAGAGGCTCTCGAGAAGGCGGCCAAAGCCCATGGCGTACAGATAAAGGTTGAGACAAGAGGATCAGGCGGAGCAAAAAATGTTCTGACAAAGGATGAGATTGCCAAGGCCAAATGTATCATTGTAGCAGCAGATACCAAGGTTCCTATGGAGCGCTTCGGAGGAAAGGCTCTGATTGAGTGTAAGGTTGCAGATGGAATTAGTAAGGCAGAGGCTCTTGTGGAAAAGGCGAAGAGAGGAGATGCGCCTGTTTATAAGGTATCTGCAAAGGAAACTGAGAAAAAGCAGGCAGAGGCAAAGGACGGCGTGGGTCATCAGATTTACACCCATTTGATGAATGGTGTATCCCATATGCTTCCGTTCGTTATCGGCGGTGGTATCTTAATTGCATTGGCATTTTTGATTGACACCTTGATGGGATACGGAGCAACCGGCGGTGGAAACTTTGGTACCTGTACACCGGTGTCTGCATTCTTTAAATACATTGGTGGGCTTGGAATGGGCCTGATGGTTCCCGTGTTGGCTGGATATATTGCGTACTCTATCGCAGACCGTCCGGGTCTTGCGGTGGGCTTTGTTGGAGGTATGCTTGCCTCTAGCGGAAATGCATTAGCTGCATCTTACGACTGGGGAAGCGTTGGTGGTTTTGGTCAGTTTGTTGAGCGCTTTGCCTTTCAGGCTGAGGGTGCCGGAACAACCGTTTCCGGATTCCTGGGAGGTATCTTAGCCGGTTTCTTGGCTGGTTATATTGTGCTGGGCTTAAAGAAACTTTGTGAAAAACTTCCGGATTCGCTGGAGGGAATAAAGCCAACCTTGATTTATCCGCTTGCTGGTATGTTTATTGTGGGTGTTTTGATGTGCTTTATCTTCAATCCGGTGATTGGTTTGATTAATACAGGACTTAGCAATATGCTAACTGCACTTGCAAATGCAGGTCTTATCACACTTTTGGGATTGATTCTCGGTGCTATGATGGCAATTGATATGGGTGGTCCAATCAACAAGGCGGCTTATGTATTTGGATCCGGTATGCTGGCAACTGCAGCAGATTTGATGGCGGGTGGTGCCCAGGCAACAGATCCAACCGTTCAGGCCTGCTACATTGCAATGGCTTCCATTATGGTTGGCGGTATGGTTCCTCCAATCGGTATTGCCCTTGCTTGTCAGTTCTTCCCTAAGAAGTTCACAGAAGCAGAAAGAGGATCAAAGATTTCAAATCTTGTTATGGGATGCTCCTTTATTACAGAGGGCGCAATTCCATTTGCGGCAAGTGATCCCGCACACGTAATTCCATGTACGCTGGTTGGCGCCGGCGTGGCAGGTGGACTTAGCGCATTCTTTGGATGTACTTTGATGGCACCACATGGTGGAGTCTTCGTGTTCGCAACCGTAGGAAAACCATTGCTCTACATTCTTTCGTGGGTAATCGGCTCTGTTGTCACTGCGGTGATGCTTGGGTTTATCAAAAAAGACGCACAGGAAATGTAAAATAGAAAGGATAATAGAATGAGAGAATATGTTTATACCATAACAGATCCGGAAGGAATCCACGCAAGACCGGCGGGAGCCTTTGTAAAGGAAGCAGCACAGTATGGGTGCAAGGTAACCATAGAAAAAGATGGAAGAGAAGTGGATGCCAAGAGAATCATGGGGGTTATGAGCCTTGGCGTGAAATGCGGTCAGGAAATTCTTCTTCGAACGGATGGAGATGGAGAGGAAGAAGCAATGGAAGGGCTTTCTAAGTTTCTTCAGGATAACCTGTAAAGGCGCACAGTTAAAGGAGTATGGGAATGAAACTGGAAGGAAAAAGTGTATTTGGTGGAATCGCCATTGGTAAATGTAAAGTCTATGGCAAAAAAGAAAGCTTTGTGAAACGAAATAAAGTGGTGGATACCGCTTCGGAAATCAAGCGTTTTTCCCAGGCAAAGGAGCAGGCAAAAGGCCAGTTGGCGCAACTCTACGAGAAGGCTCTAAAGGAAGTGGGAGAGGCCAATGCCATGATTTTTGAGGTGCATCAGATGATGCTGGATGATTTGGATTACGTGGAGTCTATCACGAATATGATTTCTACACAGGGAATCAATGCGGAGTTTGCAGTGGCAGCCACCGGTGATAATTTCGCAGAAATGTTTGCGGCAATGGATGACGATTATATGCGGGAGAGGGCTGCAGATGTGAAGGATATTTCCAACCGGGTTATCAGCATTTTGCAGGGAGACCAGAACCAGGGAGACCTAGGCAAAGAACCTGTGATTCTTTTGGCGGATGATTTGGCTCCCAGTGAGACAGTTCAGCTGGATAAGTCAAAGGTATTGTCCTTTGTGACAAGGCACGGCTCCACAAATTCCCATACTGCTATCCTGGCTAGGACAATGAATATTCCTGCCCTGATTGGAGTGGATTTTCATGAGGATGCTGATGGGCAGATTGGAATCGTAGATGGAAAACAGGGTATCTTTATCATAGATCCCTCCGAAGAAGAAATTGCTCATTACAGCAAATTAAAGAAGCAGGATGAGGACAGAGCCAGGTTACTACAGGAGTTAAAGGGGCAAGAGAGTGTCACAAAGGATGGCAAAGCCATTCAGCTGTATGCGAATATCGGTGGTGTTGGAGATGTGGCTTCGGTACTTGCCAATGATGCAGGGGGCATAGGTTTGTTTCGCAGCGAGTTTTTGTATCTGGAGTCTTCCGATTATCCAACTGAGGAGCAGCAGTTTAAGGCGTATCGCACCGTGGCAGAGAACATGGCCGGCAAGAAAGTGATTATTCGAACCTTAGATATTGGCGCGGATAAACAGGTGGATTACTTCGGACTTGATAAGGAAGAGAATCCTGCTATGGGCTATCGTGCCATTCGCATCTGCTTGGATCGCAAGGAAATATTCAAAACACAACTTCGGGCTATCTATCGAGCCAGCTATTATGGAAAGATAGCAGTAATGTTTCCTATGGTAATTTCCGTGGATGAAGTGCTTCAGGCCAAGGAAATGTGTCAACAGGTCAAAGAAGAACTGAAAGCGGAGGGTGTTCCCTATTCCCAGGTGGAACTTGGGGTGATGATTGAGACGCCGGCAGCGGTAATGATCTCCGATTTGTTGGCCAAGGAGGTGGACTTTTTCTCCATTGGAACCAATGATTTGACCCAGTACACGCTGGCCATTGACCGTCAGAATCCGAAGCTTGATGATATTTACGATTCACATCATGAGGCGGTGCTTCGTATGATTCAGATGGTAGTGGATAATGGTCATAAGGAGGGGTGCTGGGTAGGTATCTGTGGGGAACTGGGAGCAGACATTTCCCTGACAGAAACATTCCTGCAAATGGGAATCGATGAATTGTCGGTAAGCCCTTCCATGATTTTACCGGTGAGAGATCAGATTCGAAAAAGCGGCGCATTGCGCTAATGGTAGAAAATGTGATATAATTGAGCAGTCTTTACAGAGCAATCTGTATAGACTGCTTATTTTTTGGAGGAAAATATGGGGATAAAAAAGCTTTTTTGCCGCTGTTACCAAAAGACGGTGGATATTGCCATGAAGACTATGAAATGGAGAGAACCTGAGAGGGTAGAAGGCGTGGACAGCTTTCACTCCATTCCGGAGATTTTAGAAAATGCCAAGAAGTGGGCTCCTATGATTGTTACCGGTCCAACCCTTGGGAAAAGCAATTTTCTTAAGGCGCTGTACGGTGAACTGTCAGAGCGCACCTTCGTTTACGATAAGGTTGCGTCGGATCCATTGGTATCGCAGGTTGAGGAGATGGTGAAGCTTTATCAACAACATCAGTGTGATTGTATTGTTGCTATTGGTGGCGGTTCTAATATAGATGCAGCCAAAGCTATGGCAGCTCGAATCGCAAGACCAGACCGATCACTTGCCCGCATGGCGGGAACTATGAAGGTTGGAAGAGAAACACCATTTTTTGTTGCTGTTCCAACCACTGCTGGTACAGGCTCAGAGACCACCATTGCGGCCGTGGTGACAGACGATGCTACCGGAAGGAAATACAGTATTTCTGATGGAGTGTTATTGCCGGATTTTGCGGTGATGGATCCCAGTCTTACAGTATCAATGCCACCGGCACTTACTGCGGCAACAGGTATGGATGCCTTGACCCATGCGATAGAAGCATATCTGAATGTGAGCTATCACACAGATGAGACAAGAGAGAATTGTGAGGATGCCATCTGCGGCATTATGGAATTTTTGGAACTGGCATACGAGCAGGGCGATTCCTTAGAGGCAAGAGAAGAGATGCTGATTGCGTCCTATAAGGCGGGAGCGGCATTTACCAGAGCTTGTGTTGGGAATGTGCATGCGATTGCCCATACCATTGGCGGTTTGTATCATGTACCACATGGTTTGGCAAATGCGGTGGTTTTACCATATGTCCTTGAAGACTACGGCGAGGCTGTTTACAAACCTTTGGCCAGATTAGCGGAGCTATCAAATGTGGCTTGCGAAGGTAGCGAGCAGGAGAAGTCAGCTCGTTTTGTGGAGGCGATTCGCCAGATGAATGCGTTTATGGGATTGCCGGAACATTTACCACAGATTCAGGTAGAAGATGTGGCTAAGATGGCAAAATGGGCAGATAAGGAAGCAAATCCTTTATATCCTGTACCTGTAATATATGACAAAAAGCGCTTTGAGAGAGTGATTCTGAAGGTTGCTGGAAAGTAGGAGGTATTTAGCGTGATTAATATTTATAAGACAGACAACCGCATTATTTCTGAAATCGATCAGTACGAGGCAGGTGCCTGGGTGAAGTTGACAGCCCCAACTCTTGAGGAGTGTGCAGAGATTAGTGATTGCTATCACATGGACATTGCAGATGTTCGTGCAGCGTTGGATGATGAGGAGAGTTCTCGAATTAGTTTGGAGGATGATTACACATTGATTCTTGTGGATATTCCGTCTGCTGAGATGCGTAACAATCGTCATTCTTACACCACAATTCCTTTGGGTATTTTAATACGCGAGGATGTGGTGGTGACAGTTTGCGCAGAGGATACGGCAGTGCTCCGTTCCTTTGAGGAACAACGTATTAGAGACTTTTCCACGAAAAAACAAATGCGATTTACTTACCAGATTTTGTACAATGCATGTATGGTATACCAGAGTCTGCTGAGAAGTATCGATAGAAAGAGAACAGAGATTGAGGAGAGAATTGATCAGAATACAGAGGATGTGGATTTGATTGATTTGCACGAGTTGGAATCCAATCTTGTGTACTTTGCCACTTCTCTTCGTGCCAACGGCGTGGTGCTTGATCGCTTGACGCGCTATGGAAGATTGCGTCAGTACTCAGAGGATCAGGAGCTTTTAGACGATGTGATTATTGAGAATCGTCAGGCTATAGAGATGACCCAGATATATCGAGATATTATCAATGGTACCAGAGAACTGATGTCCACCGTGATTAATAATCGACTGAACAATGTGATGAAGTATTTGGCAGCTATCACAATTGTTATGTCTATCCCAACCATTATTTCCGGGTTGTGGGGTATGAATGTTAGCGGCAAATGGATGCCCTTTGCAGCAGTGCCCCATGGCTTTGCAATCATTTGTTTGATTACACTGGCTATTTGTATTGTGGTTTGGATTTGGCTACATAAGAGAAAGATGTTATAGATTTTTTGCTATATGATGAGAAAATACCTATAAACAGATGCAAACATATCTGTCTATAGGTATTTTTTATTTGTATTCATCGTTTAATTTTCATTTAGAAACTTCAAGATGTCATCCGGACTGTGAACGATCCCGGTGTGGGGAAGTGTTTCCAGCAAAGATATGGGACGAAATCCCCATGAGCAGAGCAGGCAGTCCACACCGGCGTTTTCAGCTGTGGCAGCGTCTACTTCGGAATCTCCCACATAAAGAATGCGAGACTTGTCGCAGGTATTGGGGTCGTAGCCCAACTGCAATAATGCTTCGTTTACCGGTGCTGCGTCGGGCTTGCGGCTTCGTACACCATTATCTCCCACAGCAATTGGAATAAGTCCTTGGAAGATATCCCGGGCCAGCACATCCACGCTTGGCTGATTTTTGTTTGTGACAATGGCCATAGGCATCTTGGCTTCGTGCAATGATTGCAAGAGATCCATAATACCTTCGTATGGTTTTGTCTTAATTTGATTATGGGTCAGATAGTATTCCTTGAATATGGAGAAGGTTTCCTGGAACTTTGGATTGTCTTCTCCGTCAGGCGTTGCCTTCATCATGAGATTTTTCACACCATTTCCCAAAAAGGTTCGCACTTCTTCCAACGTGCGAGTAGGAAAATCCATCTGTGAGAGCGCGTAATTGACGCTGTCACAAAGATCTTCCAAGGTGTTGAGCAAGGTTCCGTCTAAATCAAATAGAATCACATTGTATTTCATCATTTTCTCCTTTTATTTATGGCTTTCCCAGCGTCCGCTTGCGCCGCATGGAAGTACAAGTCCGTTAGAAGATACGGGAAGACCAATTTCTTCGGCCATAACTTCACCATCATATTGCTTGAGGGCAGTGGAAATCATATAGTGCAAAACAGCCGGCTGTAGACCGGTAGTGTATGAGTTCACTAAGAAGAATAATGGCTCATCCACTAAGAGTTGTTGGCACAATTGGATCAGTGGAAAAATAGCCTCTTCAATTTTCCAAATCTCGCCTTTGGGACCTCTTCCGTAAGAGGGGGGATCCATGATGATGGCGTCGTAGTGATTGCCGCGGCGAATCTCCCGTTCTACAAATTTCTTGCAGTCATCTACAATCCAACGGATAGGAGCATCGGCAAGGCCGGAAGAAACGGCATTTTCCTTTGCCCATCCCACCATTCCTTTGGAGGCATCTACGTGTGTAACATGAGCGCCGGCGGCTGCAGCAGCAATGGATGCACCTCCTGTGTAGGCGAAGAGATTCAGCACCTTAATTTCACGGTTTGGATGCTGTTTCTTCCTATTATATATAAGTCCGGAAAACCAATCCCAGTTTGCGGCTTGCTCTGGGAACAAACCTGTGTGCTTAAAGCTGAAGGGCTTTAAGTTAAATGTCAATGTACCGGTATGGTTGGTATAGAGGGAGTCGTTTGGGGTTGCAGGTAACTGATATGAAATACTCCACTGTTCCGGCAAGTCGAAAAATTCCCATTCGCCACCACCTTTTTTGCTGCGGTGGTAATGGCCGTTTAATCTTTTCCATTCAAGACGGTTTTTGGGAGTGTCCCAAATAACCTGCGGGTCGGGACGAAGAAGTGTATATGGTCCCCAGTGCTCAAGCTTTTCTCCACAGGAGCAATCGATGACCTCATAATCTTTCCAATGATTTGCAATCCACATAGTATTACCTCTCGATCTGTTGCGACAATATTGTTTTCTTATATAACACACATCGATTATAAACATTAATATTGTATTTTACAACTGTCCCGTTCTCGGGCTGTAAAATGTGCACAAAAATTTGTCGCATACTATGTTTTTTTGTAAAAATGTGGTACTATACAATTGTGTATATAAGCGCTGGGGGAGTCAGCGTTGACATATTGGGAGGTGAGTGTATGGAAAAGAAAGAACATACAAAGCTTAACATTCGTTCTGTGAGAGGGCGAATGTTTTTACTGACGGCAGGTACTATCCTGGGGACGATTATTATTCTTAGCGCAGTCATCTTGCCGGCAGTAAAAAAGAGTATGGTGGAATTGACCACCAATAATTTGATGGACTTGGCAATCGCTTATGGATCCGATTTGGAAGGTGCTATGAATACGAAGAAGGCATCTGGAGAGCAGATTCGTGTTCAGGAAATAGGAAACCATGTGGAGAAGGCGTATATCAAAGGCTGTGATACTAGCTATTGTTATGTGGTCTCTTCTGAGGATGGAACTATGATGTATCATCCGAAGGAGGAACTTGTGGGAACAAAGTGCGAGAATTCGTTGGTTGAGGGACTGGTAAAACGAATCAAGGACTTTGAAGCACCACAGCCAGAGATTGTGCAATATAACGAAGAGGGTGTGGCGAAGTATGCGGCATATTATTATAGTATTGCAAACAATTACATCCTTATTGTATGTGTAAATGAAAAAGATTTCCTTGGGGCTGTAAATGGAATTGTGGGCCGAGGTGTTACAGCAGGTGTTATTGTTTATATTTTGGGACAGGTGGTAGCATTTATTGTTGCAAGAAAAACAACGAAACCGTTAAATGAAATCGTAGGTGTTGTAGATCGGATTGCGACATTGGATTTGACTATGAATCCAAAGCTGGATAAGCTGGCACATAACAAGGATGAAACGGGACAGCTTGCAAGAGCGGTTAAGAAAATGCGGCTATCACTTGCAGATATTGTATCCCAAGTGAAAGAACAGAGTGTTCAGCTTTACAATGCATCGGATGGGCTGAATGACAATGTAGAGAGAACCGCAGCCAATGTAGGTGGCGTAGAGCAGGCGGTAAATGCCATTTCCCAGGGTGCTAGTAGTCAGGCCTATGAAACCCAGAAGGCCAACGATGGCATTGTTGTTATGGGTAATATGATTGAGGATGCCAATACAGAGATGTCTCATTTGAATGCAACTGCAGAAATGATGAAAAAGTCCAATAATGTGGCAGTTCAGGTTTTGGGCGAATTGGAGAAGATTAACCAGCAGGCAATTGCGTCCATTAATGTAATTGCGGAGCAGACCAATACAACCAATTCATCTGCTATGAAGATTCGGGAGGCTACAACCTTAATAGCATCCATTGCAGATGAGACCAATTTGCTTTCGCTGAATGCTTCCATTGAGGCGGCAAGAGCAGGGGAGGCGGGACGAGGCTTCGCAGTTGTGGCTTCTGAGATTCAGAAGCTGGCGGAACAGTCTAACGAATCTGCGATGCGCATTGATGAGATTATTCAGCAACTGGTTAGAGACTCTGAGAATGCTGTACACACGATGGAAGAGGTTCAGGCAATTATGGCTCGTCAGAATGAGAATCTTCTCAAGACCAGTGAAGTGTTTGCGGAGGTGAAGGATGGTATCGGAGCCTCCATTGCCGGTGTGGATGAGATTGCAGGAAAGACCACGGAGTTGAACAAGGCTCGTAATGGAATTATTGAAACCGTTCAGTCCCTGACAGATATTGCGGCACAAAATGCTGTGAGCACAGAAGAGACTTCTGCTTCTGTTGTGGAAATTAACGACGTGCTTCATAATATCACAGAGAGTGCAAACGATTTAAAAAGTATTGCGGCTGTTATGGAAGAGAATATGGATAAATTCAAACTATAAAGAACTACTGGGGATGGTATCCGTCCCCAGTAGCTTTTTTTATGGGAAAATTGTGCTATTATACGGCATAAGACGCTAAATATTGAGTTGCTTCGGATTGTACTAAAAAAAATACAATATTTATTTGAAAAATGTTGCAACCCTTGATTTTATCGTGTATATTAGATTGTGCTGTGACATTGATAGCGTTGAAGCGTGAGGTTGCTACCGATTATCACCATAGTAATCTGGTAGGTTTTCCGTGGAGCGAATGTCAAGTTAGGAAACTGGCGACAAGTCACTGTACAAAATATAGTCCACCGAAGAGTGGAAACACGTGTGTTAATCTTTAGGACACACACGGAGATGTGTACAGTCACCGCTTGTCGTACTATTTAATAAGTGCGAAGGAGGCGACTTTTTTATGGCAACTCAGGTAATGAGAATCACACTCAAGGCATATGATCACGAATTAGTTGATGCATCTGCCAAGAAAATCATCGAGACTGTTAAGAAAAACGGATCACAGGTGAGTGGACCTGTACCACTTCCAACGAAGAAGGAAGTAGTTACAATCTTAAGAGCGGTTCACAAGGACAAAGATTCCAGAGAACAGTTCGAGCAGAGAACTCATAAGAGACTCATCGATATCATGACACCTACCCAGAAGACAGTTGATGCATTGCAGAGACTGGAAATGCCAGCTGGTGTTTACATTGATATCAAGATGAAGGAAAAGTAAGATTTCCTTATATTATGAGTGAGCGCAAAGGCGCGAAGCAATTTTGAATGTCCTCGATAGGTTTATATAGAAGCAACATATTATGTTCCACTTATATTGCCTGTTCTAGGATGATCGAATCCGCTACCCCACATAGTGTGGGCATGAAGCGATCCGCTGTAGATGAAACAGGAGGTAAGAAAGAATGAAGAAAGCTATTTTAGCAACAAAAGTCGGAATGACTCAAATCTTCAATGCAGACGGAGTTTTGACTCCTGTAACTGTTTTGCAGGCTGGTCCTTGTGCAGTGACACAGATTAAGACTGTAGAGAATGACGGTTACGAAGCAGTTCAGGTTGGTTTTGTAGACAAGAAGGAAAAGGTTGTCAACAAGGATGCCAACGGTAAGAAAGAAATCAAGCGTAGACATGGCGTTAACAAGCCGGAGAAGGGCCATTTTGACAAGGCTGGTGTTTCTGGTAAGAGATACGTTAGAGAGTTTAAGTTTGAGAATTGTGCAGATTACAATCTTGGAGATGAAATCAAGGCTGATATCTTTGAAGAAGGCGACAAGGTTGACGCAACTGCAATCTCTAAGGGTAAAGGATTCCAGGGTGCTATCAAGAGACATGGTCAGCACAGAGGACCTATGGCTCATGGTTCTAAGTTCCATCGTCATCAGGGTTCCAATGGTGCTTGTTCATCACCTAGCCGTGTATTTAAGGGCAAGGGTATGCCAGGTCATATGGGTAGCGTAAAGGTTACTATCCAGAACCTTGAGATCGTTAGAGTAGATGCAGAGAATAACTTGCTTCTGGTTAAGGGTGCAGTTCCCGGACCAAAGAAGTCTTTGGTAACAATCAAAGAGTCTGTTAAGGCAAGCAAATAATTCGGATTAGAAGGAAAGGAGGAGCTTTACGATGGCTAAAGTATCCGTATACAATATGGAAGGCAAAGAAGTTGAAACAATGGACCTCAACGATGCTATCTTCGGTGTAGAAGTTAACGAGCATCTTGTTCATATGGCAGTTGTTCAGCAGCTTGCAAATAACCGTCAGGGAACTCAGAAGGCAAAGACACGTTCTGAAGTTCGCGGTGGTGGTAGAAAACCATGGAGACAGAAGGGAACAGGTCATGCAAGACAGGGTTCTACAAGATCTCCACAGTGGACAGGTGGTGGAGTTGTATTCGCACCAACACCTAGAGATTATTCCTTCAAGTTGAACAAGAAGGAGAAGAGAGCAGCTCTTAAGTCTGCATTATCTTCAAGAGTAGCAGAGAACAAGCTTGTTGTTGTTGATGAGTTGAAGTTCGACGGCATCAAGACAAAGGAATTTGCTAAGGTTATGAGCAACCTTAACGTAGATAAGGCATTGGTTGTTATCAATGATAACGATGAGAACGTTGTAATGTCTGCTAGAAACATCCCTACTGTTAAGACTGCTTCAACAAGCACAATTAACGTATATGACATCTTGAAGTACAACACAGTTGTTGTAACAAAGGATGCAGTTAATACAATTCAGGAGGTGTATGCATAATGGCTAACGTACAATATTATGATGTAATCCTCAAACCTGTAATTACAGAGAAGAGTATGAATGCAATGGCTGAGAAGAAGTACACATTTCTTGTTCATCCAGAAGCTAATAAGACAATGATCAAAGAGGCAGTTGAGAAGATGTTCGAAGGAACAAAGGTTGCTTCCGTTAACACAATGAATAACGAAGGCAAAGAAAAGAGACGTGGAAGAAACGTTGGTAAGACTGCTAAGACAAAGAAGGCAATCGTTCAGTTGACAGCTGACAGCAAGGATATTGAAATCTTCGCTGGTTTATAAGCCGACAACAACGAGATGCAACGTTATGCGTCATGTTTAGACGCGATAAGTAAAACGAAACGAAAGGAGAACGAAAATGGGAATTAAAACTTATAACCCATATACACCTTCCAGAAGAAATATGACTGGCTCTGATTTCGCTGAAATCACAAAGACAACTCCTGAGAAGTCTCTTACAACTTCTTTGAAGAAGAATGCTGGTCGTAACAATCAGGGTAAGATTACAGTTAGACACCAGGGTGGTGGAAACAGAAGAAAATATAGAATTATCGATTTCAAGAGAAAGAAAGATGGTATTCCAGCAACCGTAATCGGTATTGAGTACGATCCAAACAGAACAGCAAACATCGCATTGATTTGCTATGCAGATGGTGAGAAGGCTTACATCCTTGCTCCAGAAGGTTTGACTGATGGAATGAAGGTAATGAATGGTCCTGACGCTGAAGTACGCGTTGGTAACTGCTTGCCGCTTGCAAACATCCCAGTTGGTACATTGGTACACAACATTGAGATGTATCCGGGTAAGGGTGGACAGTTGGTTCGTTCTGCTGGTAACAGCGCGCAGTTGATGGCTAAGGAAGGCAAGTATGCTACTCTTAGACTCCCTTCAGGCGAGATGAGAATGATTCCTTTGGCATGTAGAGCAACCATCGGTGTTATCGGAAATGGTGATCACAACCTTGTTAAGATTGGTAAGGCTGGTCGTAAGCGCCACATGGGTATCCGCCCAACAGTTCGTGGTTCTGTTATGAACCCTAATGACCATCCACACGGTGGTGGTGAAGGTAAAGCACCTATCGGTCGTCCAGGTCCATGTACACCTTGGGGCAAGCCTGCACTTGGTTTGAAGACAAGAAAGAAGAACAAACAATCTAACAAGCTTATCGTAAGAAGAAGAGATGGTAAGGCAATCAAATAAGGAGGATCATTATGGCTCGTTCATTAAAAAAAGGCCCATTTGCGGATGAAAGCTTATTGAAGAAGATTGATGCTATGAACGCATCCGGCGAGAAGACAGTTATCAAGACATGGTCTCGTCGTTCCACAATCTTCCCACAGATGGTAGGACATACAATCGCAGTTCATGACGGAAGAAAGCACGTGCCTGTATACGTTACAGAGGATATGGTAGGACACAAGCTTGGTGAGTTCGTTGCTACAAGAACTTACAGAGGTCATGACAAGAACGAAAAGAAATCAAGAGTACGCTAATTAATTTTCGAAAGGAGGTTTCATATCATGGCAAAAGGACATAGATCCCAGATTAAACGTGAGAGAAACAGTCAAAAAGATACTAGACCTTCAGCTAAGTTGTCTTACGCTAGAATGTCAGTTCAGAAAGCTTGCTTCGTATTAGACGCTATTCGCGGTAAGGATGTTCAGACAGCTCTTGCTATCGTAACTTATAATCCAAGATACGCTTCAAGCATTATAGAGAAGTTATTAAAGTCAGCAATCGCTAATGCTGAGAACAATTATCCAGATGCTAACTACAGCATGGAAAACCTTTACGTTGCAGAGTGTTATGCAAACAAAGGACCTACAATGAAGAGAATTAGACCAAGAGCACAGGGTAGAGCTTACAGAATCGAAAAGAGAATGAGCCACATTACAATCGTGCTCGATGAAAGATAGGAGGCAATCATGGGACAGAAAGTTAATCCTCACGGCCTGAGAGTCGGTGTTATCAAGGATTGGGATTCTAAGTGGTATGCTGAAAATGAATTCGCTGACTACTTGGTTGAAGATTACAATATCAGAACATTCCTTAAGAAGAAATTATATGCAGCTGGTGTTTCTAAGATCGAGATCGAAAGAGCAGCTGGTAGAGTAAAGGTTATCGTTTACACAGCTAAGCCTGGTGTTGTTATTGGTAAGGGTGGAGCTGAGATTGAGAAGGTTAAGGCTGAACTTCAGAAGCTTACTGACAAGAAGTTGGTAGTTGATATCAAGGAAGTTAAGAGACCTGACAAGGATGCACAGTTAGTTGCTGAGAACATTGCACAGCAGCTTGAGAACCGTGTATCATTCCGTAGAGCAATGAAGTCTTGCATGTCAAGATCTATGAAGACTGGTATCAAGGGTATCAAGACAAGCGTTTCCGGTCGTCTTGGTGGTGCTGATATGGCTCGTACAGAGTTCTATTCAGAAGGTACTATTCCACTTCAGACACTTCGTGCAGACATTGATTATGGATTCGCCGAGGCTGACACTACTTATGGTAAGGTTGGCGTTAAGGTTTGGATCTACAAAGGAGAAGTACTTCCTACAAAGGGAAATAAGGAAGGAGGAGCTCAGTAATGTTAATGCCTAAAAGAGTAAAACATCGTAAGCAGTTCCGTGGTTCTATGACAGGAAAGGCATTACGAGGCAACAGAATCATCAACGGTGAGTTTGGTATTGTTGCTATGGAGCCATGTTGGATTCGTTCTAATCAGATCGAAGCAGCCCGTGTTGCTATGACTCGTCATATCAAGCGTGGTGGTAAAGTTTGGATTAAGATTTTCCCTGATAAGCCAGTTACAGCTAAGCCAGCTGAAACTCGAATGGGTTCTGGTAAGGGTACATTGGAGTACTGGGTAGCAGTTGTTAAGCCTGGTCGTGTATTATTTGAAATCTCAGGAGTACAGGAAGACGTTGCTAGAGAAGCTCTTCGTCTTGCTACACACAAATTGCCATGTAAGTGCAAGATTGTCTCTCGCGAAGATTTAGAAAGAGAGGTTGCAGCAAATGAAAACTAATAAATATGTTGAAGATTTAAAGAACGCATCTGTTGCAGAATTGAATGCACAGTTGGTGGAAGCAAAGAAGGAACTTTTCAATTTAAGATTCCAGAATGCTACAAATCAGTTGGAGAATACAGCAAGAATCAAGGAAGTTAGAAGAAACATCGCTCGTATTCAGACTTTTATTACAGCAGCTGAAGAGAAATAAGCGTTGGAATTTTAAAGAAAGAAAGGAGACAATATCGTGGAAAGAAATCTTAGAAAAACACGTGTAGGTATTGTTGTAAGTGATAAGATGGATAAGACAATCGTTGTTGCTGTAAAGGACAACGTTAAGCATCCTCTTTACAACAAGATCGTTAAGAGAACTTATAAATTGAAGGCTCATGACGAGAACAACGATGCACATATCGGTGATACTGTCAGAGTTATGGAAACAAGACCATTATCTAAGGATAAGAGATGGAGACTTGTTGAAATCATGGAAAGAGCAAAGTAATTAGAAGGAGGCTACAAACATGGTACAGCAGGAAAGTAGATTAAAAGTAGCTGACAATACCGGTGCTAAGGAGATTCTTTGCATCCGTGTTATGGGTGGTTCTACAAGAAGATACGCTAATATCGGAGATATCATCACTGCTACTGTTAAAGATGCAACACCAGGTGGTGTTGTTAAAAAGGGCGACGTCGTTAAGGCCGTAGTTGTTCGTTCTAAGAAGGGTGCCCGTCGTAAGGATGGTTCTTATATCAAGTTTGACGAGAACGCTGCAGTTATCATCAAAGATGACAAGACTCCAAGAGGAACTCGTATTTTTGGACCTGTAGCTAGAGAGCTTCGTGAGAAACAGTTTATGAAGATTGTTTCCCTTGCTCCGGAAGTATTATAGGAGGTAGTACGATGGCAACAATGAAGATCAAAAAAGGCGATACAGTAAGAGTTATTGCTGGCGCTGACAAGAATAATGAAGGCAAAGTTATTGCTGTAAATAAGAAGAACAACACTGTTTTGGTTGAGGGTGTTAACATGGTTAAGAAGCACACAAAGCCAAGCATGGCTAACCAGAATGGTGGAATCATCGAGCAGGAAGGACCAATTGATATTTCAAATGTTATGCTCCTTCACAACGGAAAAGCAACACGTGTTGGTTTCAAAATGGATGGAGATAAGAAGGTTCGTTTTGCAAAAGCAACTGGTGATGTAATCGATTAATATAACGAGAGGAGGCAAATCAGTTGAGTAGACTTAAAGAACAGTACCAAAACGAGATCACAAAAGCAATGATCGAGAAGTTTGGTTATAAGAATATTATGGAAGTTCCAAAGCTTGACAAGATCGTGGTTAACATGGGTGTTGGCGAAGCTAAGGAAAATGCAAAGGTTTTGGAAGCAGCTATCAAGGATATGGAAACTATCACTGGTCAGAAGGCTGTTCCTACAAGAGCAAAGAACTCAATCGCTAACTTCAGATTAAGAGAAGGTCAGGCAATTGGATGTAAGACAACATTGAGAGGCGAGAAGATGTATGATTTTGCTGATCGTCTTATCAACTTAGCACTTCCACGTGTACGTGACTTTAGAGGTGTTAGCGCTGATTCATTCGATGGTAGAGGTAACTATGCTCTTGGTATCAAAGAGCAGATTATCTTCCCTGAGATTGAGTATGATAAGGTTGACAAAGTAAGAGGAATGGATATCATTTTCGTTACTACTGCTAAGACAGACGAAGAAGCTCGCGAGTTGTTGAGATTATTCGGTATGCCTTTCGTAAAGTAATTTAGGAGGGAATTTTAAAATGGCAAGAAAAGCAATGAAAGTTAAGCAGGCTCGTAAACAGAAATTCTCTACTAGAGAATATAGCCGTTGCAAAATTTGTGGTCGTCCACATGCATATTTGAGAAAGTATGGTATCTGTAGAGTATGTTTCCGTGAGTTGGCATACAAGGGACAGATTCCAGGTGTGAAGAAGGCATCTTGGTAACCAAGATAATCAAATTAGGAGGAAAAACAATCATGACAATGAGTGATCCAATCGCAGATATGCTTACAAGAATCCGTAATGCAAACACTGCAAAACATGATACAGTTGATATTCCAGCGTCTAAGATGAAGGTTGCTATTGCCGACATCCTTGTGGACGAGGGATACATTTCAAAATATGACATCGTTGAGGATGGAAACTTCAAGAGCATTCGTGTTACTTTGAAGTATGGCGCAGACAAGAACGAGAAGATCATCACAGGCATCAAGAGAATCTCTAAGCCAGGTCTTCGTGTTTACGCTGGCAAGGACGAAATTCCTACCGTTCTTGGTGGATTGGGTATCGCTATCCTTTCTACAAACAAGGGTATTGTAACAGACAAAGAGGCTAGAAAGCTTCAGGTTGGTGGTGAGGTGTTGGCTTTCGTTTGGTAAGCCCACCAACCACATCAAGAAACTATTAATCCGAAATGAATTAAGGAGGTACGGGCATGTCACGTATAGGAAGAATGCCAATCGCAGTTCCTGCAGGTGTTACTGTAGAGATTGCAGAAAATAATCATGTGACTGTAAAAGGTCCAAAGGGAACTCTTGAGAGAACACTTCCATCAGAGATGGAAATCAAGTTAGAGGGTTCAGAAGTTATCGTAACTAGACCAAATGATTTGAAGAAGATGAAGTCATTACACGGTTTGACAAGAACATTGATTAGCAACATGGTTGTTGGTGTAACTGACGGTTATGAGAAAGTTTTGGAAGTAAACGGTGTTGGTTACAGAGTTCAGAAGGCCGGAAAGAACTTAACATTGTTCTTGGGTTATTCTCATCCGGTAGAGATGGTTGATCCGGAAGGCGTTGAATCTGTAGTAGATGGTAACAAGATTACTATCAAGGGTATCGATAAAGAAAAAGTTGGCCAATACGCAGCTGAAATCAGAGATAAGAGAAGACCTGAACCATACAAGGGCAAGGGTATCAAGTATGCTGATGAAGTTATCAGACGTAAAGTTGGTAAGACTGGTAAGAAATAATTAAAGGAGTGACGAGAGATGGTTAGTAAGAAATCAAGAGAAGTAGTTCGCCAGACAAAGCATAGAAGACTTCGTAATACACTTTCTGGAACTGCAGAAAGACCACGTCTTGCTGTATTCAGAAGTAACAATCATATGTATGCTCAGATTATTGATGATACAGTTGGGAATACACTCGTTTCCGCTTCTACGCTTGATAAAGATGTAAAGGCTGATTTAGAGAAGACAAATAATGTTGAAGCAGCAGCTAAGTTAGGCACTGTTATTGCTAAAAAAGCATTGGATAAAGGTATTTCTACTGTTGTATTTGACAGAGGTGGATTCATTTATCAGGGTAAGATTGCAGCTTTAGCTGACGCAGCTAGAGAAGCAGGATTAGAATTTTAGGAGGAAATAACACATGAGACATGAAATTATTGATGCTAGTCAATTAGAGTTAAATGAAACAGTGGTATCAATTAAACGTGTAACCAAGGTTGTTAAAGGTGGACGTAACATGCGTTTTACAGCCTTAGTTGTTGTCGGTGATGGCAATGGTCATGTTGGTGCAGGACTTGGTAAGGCAGCTGAAATCCCTGAAGCAATCCGCAAGGGAAAAGAAGATGCAATGAAGAAGTTAATCACTGTAAAGCTTGATGAGAACAACAGTATTACACATGATATCTCCGGTAAGCACACTGGTGCATCTGTATTATTAAAGAAGGCTCCAGAAGGTACAGGTATCATCGCTGGTGGTCCAGCACGTGCCGTTTGTGAGTTAGCAGGTATCCAGAACATTCGTACAAAGTCATTAGGTTCTTCTAATAAGCAGAACGTAGTACTTGCTACAATCGATGGACTTCGCCAGTTGAAATCTCCGGAAGAAGTAGCTAGACTTCGTGGCAAGACTGTAGAAGAGATTCTCGGTTAAGGAGGAAATGGAAAATGGCAGAAAAGAAATTAAGAATTACACTTGTAAAATCACCTATCGGTGCTGTTCCTAAGAACAAAAAGACCGTTGAAGCTTTGGGACTTCGCAAGCTCAACAAGACTGTTGAGATGCCAGATAACGAAGCTGTCAGAGGTATGATTAGACAGGTAGCACACTTAGTAAAAGTAGAAGAGATTTAATTACAAATTTAAGGAGGTGTCACAATGGATTTATCAAACTTACAGCCTGCTGAAGGTTCAAAGCACAGTGATAATTTCAGAAGAGGTCGTGGACACGGTTCAGGAAATGGTAAGACTGCTGGTAAAGGTCACAAGGGACAGAAGGCTCGTTCCGGAGCTCCTAGACCAGGTTTCGAAGGTGGTCAGATGCCATTATACAGACGTATTCCTAAGAGAGGTTTCACTTGCAGAAACTCTAAGAATATCGTAGGTATCAACTTATCTTACCTCGAGAGATTCGAGGATGGCGCAACAGTTACTGTTGAGTCATTGATCGAGAGCGGAATCGTTAAGAATCCTAGAGATGGCGTTAAGATTCTTGGTGGCGGTGAGCTTACTAAGAAGTTAACTGTTCAGGTTAACGCTTTCAGCGAGAGCGCTAAGGAGAAGATTGAAGCCCTTGGTGGTAAAGCAGAGGTGATCTAATGCTAGAAACACTCCGCAACGCATTCAAAATAAAAGATTTAAGAAAAAGAATTGGTTTTACATTTTTGATGCTGATTGTTGTGCGAATTGGAAGTCAGCTTCCAATTCCCGGAGTGAATCCTGATGTATTTGCAAATTTATTTAAGTCCAGCGGTGATGCAATGAACTTTTTTGATGCTATCACCGGTGGTTCTTTTGAAAAGATGTCAGTGTTCGCTTTGAATATCACTCCATACATTACAGCATCCATTATCATGCAGCTTCTTACCATTGCATTCCCTAAGCTGGAAGAAATTCAGCGAGATGGTGAGCAGGGAAGAAAGCTCATGACCAAGATTACTCGTTATGTGACAGTTGGATTGGCTTTGACAGAGTCTATTGCAATGGCAATCGGATTTGGTCGAAGCGGCCAGTTGGAGAAGTTTGACGCACTGAATGTACTTATGGTGGTGGCAGCTTTGACAGCAGGATCTTCTGTACTTATGTGGATTGGTGAAAGAATTACAGAAAAGGGCGTTGGAAATGGTATTTCTATTGTTCTTGTCATCAACATTATTTCGCGAATTCCTAGTGATTTAACATCACTTTTCGAGCAGTTTATCAAAGGAAAGACCCCGGCAAAGGGTACTTTGGCAGCAGTTATTATTGCAGCTGTTATTATCGCAGTTGTTGTTCTTGTTGTTTTCTTGCAGGGTGCAGAACGCAAGATTCCTGTTCAGTATTCAAAGAAAATGCAGGGAAGAAAGATGGTTGGTGGAACTAACACCGTGATTCCAATGAAGGTAAATACAGCTGGTGTTATTCCGGTTATTTTTGCACAGTCTTTGATGCAGACACCTGTTATTATTTGCACATTGCTTGGTAAGACAGGTGGCACAGGATTCTGGGGCAAAGTACTTCGTGGATTATCACAGTCTAATTGGTTTGATCCAAGCAACTTTGTATTCACCATTGGTGCTGTTGTATATCTTTTGTTGATTATTGGTTTTGCGTATTTCTATACATCCATTACCTTTAATCCTTTGGAAGTTGCTGACAATCTCAAGAGACAGGGAGGAACCATTCCGGGAATTCGTTCCGGAAAGCCTACCAGCGATTATTTGCAGTCAGTACTGGATCACATCATCTTTATTGGTGCTATCGGCCTTGCAATTGTTGCTATTATTCCACTTGTATTTAATGGATTATTTAAGGCAAGCGTTTCCTTCGGTGGAACATCCATCATCATTATCGTGGGTGTAATCATTGAGACATTAAAACAAATTGAATCCCAGATGCTTGTGCGCAATTACAAGGGATTCTTAAATGATTAATCAATAAACACTTCTATGGAGATACTGGCTTTGCCGTATCTCCTAAGGTGTTATATAGGAGGTTTTTGCAATGAAGATTATTATGTTAGGTGCTCCTGGTGCAGGGAAAGGTACACAGGCAAAGCAAATTGCAGCTAAGTATCAGATTCCACACATCTCTACAGGAGACATCTTCCGTGCCAATATTAAGAACGGAACAGAACTTGGAAAGAAAGCAAAGGAATATATGGATCAGGGGTTATTAGTACCTGATGAGTTAACATGCGACCTTGTAATGGATCGCATCAGTCAGGATGACTGTGTAAATGGATTTGTTTTGGATGGTTTCCCAAGAACAATTCCACAGGCAGAGGCCTTGGACGCAGCACTTGCAAAGATTGATGCAAAGATGGATTTCGCCATCGATGTAGATGTTCCGGACTCACATATTGTAAATAGAATGTCAGGTCGTCGTGCTTGCTTGAACTGTGGCGCTACATACCACATTACAGCAATTCCACCAAAGGTGGAGGGTATCTGTGATACTTGTGGCAAGGAGCTGGTTCTTAGAGATGATGACAAGCCGGAGACTGTTCAGAAGAGACTTGACGTATATCATGACCAGACACAGCCATTGATTGATTACTATCAGAAGCAGGGAATATTAAAGTCAGTAGATGGAACAATGCCAATGGAAGATGTATTTTCCGGTATTGTAGAGATTTTAGGAGCATAAAATGTCAGTTACCATAAAATCTGCCCAAGAACTAGAGTATATGAGGGAGGCGGGACGTATTCTTGCTGAGGTTCACCAGACACTTGGTGACTCCCTTACAGAAGGAATGTCCACCTTGGAAATTGACCGCTTGGGAGAAGAAATTATTCGCAGCTATGGTTGTGAACCATCTTTTTTAAATTATATGGGATATCCGGCATCGGTTTGTGTATCCGTAAATGATGAAGTGGTACACGGAATACCGAGAGCAGATAAGATTGTTCGTGGTGGTGACATTGTTAGTTTAGACATTGGTGTTATATATAAAGGATATCATTCGGATGCTGCCAGAACTCATGGCATTGGAGAGATTTCTCAGGAAGCTAAGAGATTGATCGAGGTGACAAGAGAAAGCTTCTTCCAGGGAATGGAGTATGCCACAGCAGGGCGTCATTTAAATGATATCTCAGGCGCCATCGGGGATTATGCCACCTCTCAAGGCTGTGGTGTAGTCAGGGATCTGGTTGGTCATGGAATTGGATCTCATCTTCATGAGGAGCCTGAAATTCCAAACTTTAGAAAGTTCCGCCGAGGCATTAAGCTTCAAGCGGGAATGACTCTGGCAGTGGAACCTATGATCAATGCCGGTGGAGCCAGTGTAGTATGGATGGATGATGAGTGGACCGTTGTAACAGCAGACCACAGTTTATCCGCTCATTATGAAAACACCATCGTAATTACAAATGGCAGACCGGAGATTCTTACCCTTACTCCATCAGAGAAAAAGAACATGATTGAGTAAGCTATTTATATAGAAGAAAGTGATTGGGAGGAATCCATGGAATTGTTATTGGCTAAGTCAAAAGCAGGACATGACAAGAACCATATCTATGTTGTGGTTGGCGAAGAGAAAGATGTGTTTTTCCTTGCAAATGGAACCACAAAGAAATGTCAATCGCCAAAGAAAAAGAAAAAGATACATGTACAGCCAATCAAACATCTGGCATCAGAACTCACAGAGCTGGCTTCTGGTAAGGAATTGGATGATGATTTGGTTGCGGAAATTTTGAATCTGTATAACAGGAGGGATTAAGATGTCAAAGGCAGATGTAATTGAAGTTGAAGGAATTGTAGTAGAGAAGTTACCAAATGCGTTTTTCAAGGTTGAGCTTGAAAACGGTCATCAGATTTTGGCGACAATTAGCGGAAAGCTTCGTATGAATTATATTCGTATTTTACCGGGTGACAAAGTAACCATTGAAATGTCACCATACGATTTGTCAAAGGGAAGAATCATTTGGAGAGATAAGTAAAATAGTTGTTGACTTTTATAGGGTGAGTGTATATAATGTTAAACGGACGTTTTTGTATGAAATTGCTGCAAAAGCGTCGAAACCCTAGAAAAAGGCAGGATGAAAGGAGGATTTCCCGTGAAGGTTAGATCATCAGTTAAGCCTATTTGCGAAAAGTGCAAAGTGATTAAGAGAAAGGGAAGCATTCGTATCATTTGCGAAAATCCTAAACACAAGCAGAGACAGGGCTAAAAGCAATTTAAAAAATGTATATGTTATGTGCGGCTGATGTTTCGTTATTTGAATTGAATTCGTAAATAAGGTGACATTTTCATAATATATGCAAATCGTCCCACATACCGGGGATGGTTAGTTTTGTAAACAGTTACAAAACGCTTCCTTATCAAAAGATTTAGGAAGGTAGAATCAAAGACATGAAATACACACATTTCAGGCCGGTATTCCGGAGCTGTATGGAATGACTTTGAGGATGTAGGTTATTAACAAGTAATTTAATGGAGGTGTAAACACACATGGCTCGTATCGCAGGTGTAGATTTACCAAGAGAAAAACGTGTAGAGATTGGTTTAACTTACATTTACGGAATCGGTAGAGTAAGTTCCAACAAGATTCTTGAAGCAGCAGGTGTTGATCCTAATACTCGTGTTAAGGATTTGACAGATGATGAAGTCAAGAAGATCAGTGCTGTCATTGATGAGACAATGATGGTAGAAGGTGATTTGAGAAGAGATATCGCTCTCAACATCAAGAGATTGCAGGAGATTGGATGCTATCGTGGTATCCGTCATAGAAAGGGACTTCCTGTTCGTGGTCAGAAGACAAAGACCAACGCTAGAACAAGAAAGGGTCCAAAGAAGACTGTAGCAAATAAGAAGAAATAATTTTTGAGAAAGTAGGTTAGTTTAGATATGGCTAAAGTTGCAAAGAAAGTAACAAAAAAGCGTGTAAAGAAAAACGTTGAACACGGACAGGCACATATTCAGGCATCTTTCAACAACACTATCGTAACTTTGACAGATGCTCAGGGAAATGCTTTATCATGGGCAAGTGCCGGTGGTCTTGGATTTAGAGGTTCAA
>CAMFYL010000008.1 GCA_946002055.1 uncultured Roseburia sp. | reverse complement strand
AACCAAAGATTTGGTTTTGGACTCTGTATGAAATTTTGAAGGTGTTATACCTTTTTACATAGAAGCTGTTTATCAGCTTCTTTTTTTGTGCCTGGGTGCCAATAGGGACAGTCCCTAATGGCACCCAGATCTGTCCCTATTGGCCTCCGGGTCTGTCCCCAATGGTTCGATTCCTGATCAGTTATCAGATTTGATACATTTTTCTTGCAAATGCCTATGAGAGGATGTTATAATCATCTAAAGCATTATATTTCTTAACATGGTCTTTCGTTTCTAAGGTCTTTCATTTCGAAATCTATGCTTTATTTTCCAATAAACAAGAAGCAGGCGATTCGATTTTGACCGAAGGGTGCAGTCACGGTGGCTCTTGAACCTCCTGCAAACACAGGAGGAAGTGCTTATGGGGAATGTTTTGTGGAAGAGAAAGACGTATCTTTCCCAAGTGATTGCGCAGACACAGAGCAATGCAAGATATGATGAGGCGGCAAAGAAGCTGCTGGGGAATAAGATCGTGTTGGCGCATATCTTGAAGGCGTGTGCTGCGGAGTATGGAGCTTGTACCGTGGATGAGATAGCTGAGAGGTATATTCAAGGAGAACCACAGATCGGTGTGGTGGGCGTCCATAAGGATGAGAGCAATGTGGAGGCCCAGAATCGATTTCGACCGGGATATCCTATCATTAAGCGGGGGATTTATTACGGCGGAAGGATGCTGTCGGCCCAGTATGGACTGGTGTTTACCAATGCTGAATATGATAAGATTTGCAAGGTGTATTCTATCTGGATATGTACCAACCCGCCCAAAGAATTTCAGAATACAATCACACGATATGCCATACAACCGGAATGCCTTGTTGGGCAGGCGGTGGAGCGTAAGGAGAATTATGATTTGCTCAGCGTAGTGATGGTGTGCTTGGGAGAGCCAGAGATGGAAGGATATACAGGACTTCTGGAGTTTTTAGAGGTACTGCTTTCCCAAGATAGAACAGCGGATGAGAAGAGGAATATATTAGAAGATAAGTTTCATGTTCCCATGACGGAGCAGTTTGAGAGCGAGGTGCAGGAAATGTGTAATTTAAGCGAAGGTGTATACGAGAAGGGACTGGAGCGTGGTATAGAGCGTGGAATAGAATGTGTTGCACTTAATATGATTCGAGCAGATAAGCCATTTGATGAGATAGAAATACTCACGGGAATCTCACACGAAGATTTGATAAGATTGGCAGATGAAATGTGCGAGAAAGTATAAAGAGATATGGAGGCTGTTAATTGCAACCTCTTTTTGTACTTTGGAGCCATTGAAGGGACAGTCATGAAGGCCATTAGTATCCGTCCCTAATGGCTCAATAGGGGAAAATTATGAAAGAAATTTCAAAGAAAACCATTATTTTATTTTGTTTGCCACAGTTTGCAGTGGGATTATTTACAACGATGCTCAACAATTGGATATTGACTTTCATTATTG
Source organism: uncultured Roseburia sp. (assembly GCA_946002055.1). Classification (GTDB taxonomy): domain Bacteria; phylum Bacillota; class Clostridia; order Lachnospirales; family Lachnospiraceae; genus Pararoseburia. The sequence goes on along the minus strand of CAMFYL010000008.1, from coordinate 78,503 downwards.
TCCTTTGGTAAAAGCGTGGCAGAAGCAGGGCTGTAGCGATGAAGAAATACAGATGCTTTGCGATCAGGCCATGTGTGGAGACAGAGGAATCGCTGAAAGCTTTGGCTGTCATTTGGAATTGCCCAAGACCATAGCAAGGGGCGATGATATCTGTGAGATTCGTTTTGTTCGAGATGAAAAATAGATTGAGTTTACGATAAAAGAGTGTTATCGTATTTTCATAAGCAGGATTAGTCTATCGGTAGGGCGCTAGCTTCCCAAGCTAGATAGGCGGGTTCGACTCCCGTATCCTGCTTTATTTTTTTGCAATATGAGAGCCATTAGGGATTGTGATATGCCCCTAATGGCTCCAATTTTATAAGGAGGGTGACAACTCCTCAAATATTTGATATTGTTAAAGAAGTTAAATAATTATTATGTTATGAGGGGGAGGACATAGTGAGCAAAGAAAAGAAGATAGCAGAAGTACACGGGACTTCAGGGATTACGACGAAAGAAAAGATGGCATATGCCTGTGGTGATTTTGGTGGAGTGTTGACGTTCTCACTGATTTCATCCTTTCTGACAATGTTTTATACGGATTGTCTGCACATTCCGCTGGCACAGATTACGATCTTGATGCTGGTGGCAAGGATCTGGGATGCAATCAACGATCCTATTTGGGGAGGATTCATTGATTCCAGAAAGCCGACGAAATATGGACGATTTCGTCCTTATGTTATGTGGGCATCCATTCCCCTTGCTGTAGCAGCAGTATTGATGTTTATTAAGATTCCGGGACTGACTGTCAATCAATATTTGATTTATGCCTATGTGACATACATTTTCTATGGCATGATGTACACTGGTGTGAATATTCCTTACGGTTCGCTGGCATCTGCAATTACAGATGATCCACAGGAGAGATCTTCCCTGTCTGTTTGGCGTTCCGTTGGGGTGGGATTTGGTAATATTCCGTCTATGATTTTACTGCCGCTTTTGGTATATTCACAGGTGATAGATGAGGCCACAGGTGAGACAACGAAGGTGTTAGACCCGGCGAAATTGGGGTTTGCCGTTCTTGTCATTGCGGTAATTTCCATTGGTATCTATGGATTACATTTTAAGGGGACAAAAGAAAGAATCACGGCGCTGAATTCACAACAGAATGAGGGTGCAGGGAAAATGCATGTGTTCCGAACCGTTGGGGATTTGTTGAAGAATCCACCGTTTATTTTCCTGTGTCTGACATCCATGCTGTTGATTGCATTTCAGATGTACACACAGACCACCTATAATTATCTGTTCCTCAATTATTATGAGAAGCCGGGACTTTATAGTTTCGTGACGATTTGTACCTATGTGCCCATGGCGTTGTTCCTGCCGATTATTGGGAAATTAGTGCGAAAGTTTGGAAAGAAGGAACTTTGTTCCTTTGGTTTGGCCTTTGCAGCTGTTATTAACTTTATCATGTACGGCATAGGATTTACTAACCTGGCGGCAAATCCATATATCTTTATGGTACTCTTGTTCCTGTCAGGTGCAGGACAGACCTTCCTGACACTGGAGGTATGGGCACTTGTTATGGATGTGATTGATTATCATGAGTTGAGATCAGGAAGACGAGAGGAAGGAACAACATACGCAATCTATTCATTTACTCGTAAACTGGGTCAGACATTGGCAGGTGTGGGTGTACCGGTATTGCTTGCTGTAATCGGCTACAATGTAGATGCCACAAAGCAGGCGACAGAAGTAACTGAACGACTTTATACCATGGCAACGCTGGTTCCGGCCATTGCGCTTCTTGTGATGTTCCTGTGTCTGGGATGTGGCTACTCCTTGTCCAAGGGCAAACTTCAGGTTATGTATCAGAAGTTGGAAGGAAAGAGAAACTCATAGAGATCTATAATATAGTAAAAAATGGGCTACTTCGGTAGTCCTTTTTTTTACATACGAAAGGCTTCAAATTTTTTCAAAATAATCCTTGCTTTATAAGGAGACATTTAGTATAATTGATTTTGCTGATGCGTAGGGGATTAGTTCATCGGTAGAATAAGAGTCTCCAAAACTCCAGAGCCGGGTTCGATTCCTGGATCCCCTGTTTTTAAAGCCTTAAATCGTGATGATTTGAGGCTTTTGTTGTATTATGAAATGAGGTGAATGTGATGCCAAAGAATATTATCTTTGATATCGGCGGTGTACTGCTGGAATATCGTTGGCTAGATATGTTGCTTGACTATGGAGTCCAGCGTGAGGAAGCAAAAGCTATTGGACGTAAGATGTTTGATGATCCACTTTGGTCAGAACTAGATTTAGAGGTGCGCCCAACGATAGATGTGATTCATGATTTTCAGAAAAAGTATCCAGAGCACGCTAAGACGATAGAATGGTTTATTACCCACGGAGAGTACATGCATGTGGGGAGACCGAAAGTTTGGGAATTGATTCCTAGGTTGAAAGAAAAAGGGTACAAGCTATACATCTTATCCAACTATTCTAGTGAACTTTTTTCTAAGCACACAAAGGATGTACCATTTCTTAAGAAGATGGATGGTGTACTGGTGTCTTATATGATTCATAAGGCGAAACCTAATCCTGAGATTTATCAGTATCTTATTGATACTTATGAACTTAATCCAGGGGAGTGTCTCTTCTTTGATGATAGAGAAGAAAATGTGAAGGCGGCACAGGAATTAGGTATAGATGCTGTGACGGTGTCATCTCAGGAATTCTTGATAGAGCAGTTGCAGATGCTTCTTGATTGTTAAGAACAAATGACAGAATATATGACAATATGAGGAGAGTGAGTTATGGTTGAATTGCTATTAGAAATCATAAAATTTCCATTAAAGCTTATATACTATGTTTTTGCCGGATTTCTCTTTGTGATAGGTTCCATCTTTGTCCATGGTGACAACAAGACAGGAGAGAAAACCAGTGCGGGGCTTATTGCAACATTATCCTTTGCGGTTGCAGCGGTATATTATTATTTTAGCAGGGGGAATCCCAGAGGACTTCTCGTTGCTGTGGTAATTTTCGCTGTGTTGATTATGTTATTAATGATTAACATTTGGATTATAAAGCAGTCTCGAAAGTAAGAACAGATTAGATTAGAAATAAGAAAAGACACGACAGAAAATAATCCCTGCCGTGTCTTTTTTGTGAGGACATTATAAATGAAATAGCAAACGCTTATTTCTTATAAACTACATTGCCAAGCATCAAGTCACGCTTGAAGCTTCTGATATCGGTATTCTTGTCAATAAATACAGGTTCAATACCCATAGCATATGCCCAGTCACCCATCTGCTCAGCAGTAAGGTCATAGGTAAATGCTGTATGATGTGCGCCACCGGCTAAGAGCCATGCTTCTGTACCGGTATAGAAGTCTGGCTGTGGAATCCAGTAGTTAACTGCAGTAGGAAGCTTTGGCATTGCCTTTTCAGGTTTCTTACAATCAACGTCTGCAATGATGAGACGGAAACGGTCCCCAAGATCGATAAGCGAAGTGGCAATGCCGGGACCTTCCTTTGAGGTAAATACCAAACGAGCCGGATCTTCTCTATCACCCATAGAAAGAGGCTGACACTTAATACTGATAGGACCATCTGCAATGGAAGGACAAATCTCTAACATATGAGCCTCTAAGATACCTTCCTTACCGGGAACGAGATTGTATGTGTAATCCTCAAGCATAGAAGAACCCTTAGCGTCCTTCATATCGGCTGTCATAAGCTTCATAAGACGAACCATAGCAGCAACCTTCCAGTCACCCTCGGCACCAAAGCCGTATCCCTTTTCCATCAAACGCTGGATAGCCAGACCCGGCAACTGCTGCAGAGAACCCAAATCACCAAAATGTGTAACGATAGCCTGATAATTCTTTTCCTGAAGGAATCTCTCAAATCCCAATTCGATTTGCGCCTGTACGGCAACATGCTTCTTAAATTCAGCGGCATCTCTGCCTTCTAAAAGGATATCATATTTGTCATAATATTCATCTACCAAAGCGTTGGTATCCGAAGCAGAAACAGCAGCAACAGCTTCTGCAATTTCATTGACGGGATATGCATCAACCTCCCAGCCGAACTTCAGCTGTGCTTCTACCTTATCGCCTTCGGTAACAGCAACATTTCTCATATTATCAGCCACACGCATTACCCGGATATGACTGCTTTCAACGATACCGATAGCGGTGCGCATCCAAGATGCAATCTTGCCTACAACCGCCGGATTGCTCCAGTGTCCAACCACAATCTTGTGTTCAATGCCCATTCTTGCAACAATGTGACCGTATTCTCTGTCACCGTGGGCAGATTGGTTCTCGTTCATAAAGTCCATATCAATGGAGTCATAAGGAATCTCCTGATTAAACTGTGTATGTAAATGAAGAAGTGGCTTTCTGTATTCCTGCAATCCCAAAATCCAAGATTTTGCAGGAGAGAAGGTGTGCATCCATGTGATCACACCGGCACAAGTCTCGTCGTTGTTGGCCTCGTTAAATGTTTTTCGAATCAGCTCATTTGTGATAAGAGTTGGCTTCCAAACAATCTCAAATGGTAATAATCCCGACTTGTTTAACTCATCAACAATCTGCTTGGAGTGAGCTGCCACATTGCGAAGACACTCGTCTCCATATAAATCCTGTGAACCGGTACAAAACCAAAATTTGTAGTCTTTTGATAAATTCATATCATACCTCCAAAATCATCTAATCATCATTTGATAAATAGAGTATAACAGAAAACATAATTGGAAAAATCCCTGCAAAAGGAATGGCGAAAAAAACCACCTAAATTAGTAAAAAAGTAACCCAATATATGTTTTTTGTGTAAGAAGTGCTATACTGAAGTCTGATAACATGTGAAACAAAACAGAGGAGAGGATATCATATGGCTAGAAAGAGTAGTGTAGAAAGAGCACAGGAAGTAGTAGGCGGCTTTGCAACTGCCAAGAAGAATATTGTAATTCAGTTTCAGGGCAGGGAGAGAAGTCAGGAGAATATTTTACAGCAGGTTCGGCGGGAGGCAGTTGCCAAGGGAGTTGCTGATGAGGAAATTGAATACGTTGATATTTACATTAAGCCGGAAGAGCAGGCAGTATACTATGTGATTAATGGACAGATAGAGGGTAAGATAGGGTTTTAGGAGGATGTAATATGGCAACAACATTTGTAGTAGCAAACCAAAAGGGTGGTATTGGTAAAACAACAACAGCAACCACCCTGGCGGGGATTTTAGCTAAGAAAGGGAAAACACTTTTGATTGATGCTGACCCCCAGGGGAATAGCACCAGTACATATCAGGCACAGGTGGAGGATGTGGCTACCTTGTATGATGTGATTGTAGATTCTGACAGGCTTCCATTAGAGGAGGCCATCCAGCATATGCAAAATGGAGATATTGTGGCTTCGGACCCCTTGCTTGCCAAGGCAGAAAAGATGCTGGATGGAGACATAGAAGGATTATATAGATTAAAAGATGCCATAGAAGATTTTGATGGATACGAGTATATTGTCATTGATACGGCACCATCGTTAAATGTGATTCTATACAATTGTTTGATTGCTGCCGACAAGGTGATTATTCCGGTGACAGCGGATGCCTATTCCCTGCAGGGATTGAATCAGCTTTGTGAAACCATTAAGGCAGTGCAAAGACGCCAGAATCCGGGGTTGTCTATTGCAGGACTTCTCTTGGTGAAGTTTTCCGGTCGTTCCAATATTGAGAAGGCAACCCAACAGGAATTAATAGCTGTGGCAGGTCAGATTGGAACCAAGGTTTTTGACACAACCATTCGCGAGTGCGTAAAGACAAAGGAAGCTCAGGAGAAGAAGTGCCTTTTGATTGATTACGCGCCAAAGTGTAATACAGCTGTTGATTATCTTGCGTTTGTGGATGAACTATTGAAATAAACAAAATGGGGTTATATGTCTTGGGAGGATAAAGATGGATCGATTTTATACAGCAAAAGCACCAATTCGTCAGGAAAAAACCTATCAGAGTGAAGATATCAGACTTAGTGTTATTACCAGTCGTATCTTGCGGGTGGAGAGACATCCACAAAAGCTGTTTGAGGAGCGTGCAACCCAGAAGGTGATGCATCGAGACTTTTGTTCATCCACCTTTCAGGTCGTTGAACAGGATGACACAGTCACTGTAATAACGCCGGAAGCAGAGTTCTGTGTAAGGAAAGATAATCTCAGTGTAGAGGTAAAAATGGTGAGCTATATTGTGGATGCTGATAGTGTCCACTATTTAGGGGGAACCTTCCGCACCTTGGATAATGCTTTGGGAGATAGGATTAAGTTTGGGGAAAATAGAGGTCCTGTGAGGTTATCAGATAGTATTTTTTCCTTAGAGGGTGTGGCGGTGATTGACGACTCTGATTCCTATCTGTTGGAGGAGGATGGAACACTATCTCCAAGAGATGAAGGTGTGGTGGATAAATATATTCTTGCATTCGGCAAGGATTATCTGGGTGGTTTAAAGGAGTTTTATCAACTCACCGGATTTACGCCCCTGCTGCCCAAGTATGCTCTTGGCAACTGGTGGTCCCGATACTATGCTTATCGACAGCAGGAATATATTGACTTGATGGATAAGTTTGCGGATAAAAAGATTCCTCTGACAGTAGCAACCATTGATATGGATTGGCATTTGGTTAAAAATGTGCCAAAGGGTGCAAAGACAAAGCACAGATTCTGGGGCAAGGGATGGACAGGTTATACCTTTGACAGGGAGCTGTTTCCGGATTACAAACAGTTTTTCAAAGATTTGAAAAGCCGAAATCTGGCCATTACCATGAACTTGCATCCCCACGATGGCATTCGATTTTTTGAAGACCAGTATGAAGAGATGGCCAAAGCCAATGGCATTGATCCGGCCACAAAGGCTGGAGTAGAATTCGACTTTACTGACAGAACCTATGTAGACAGTTACTTTGATTTGGTGATGCATCCTTATGAGGAGGATGGCGTAGATTTTTGGTGGATTGACTGGCAGCAGGGAAGACAGTCCGGAAAGAAGGGATTAGATCCACTGTGGCTGTTAAACCATTATCACACTATGGATGCAGGAAGAAATGGAAGAACAGCTATGATTCTCTCCAGATACTCCGGCACAGGTTCCCACCGCTATCCATTGGGATTTTCCGGCGATACCATCGTTCGTTGGCCCAGCCTGCAGTATCAGCCATATTTCACCACCATGTCATCAAACACAGGATATAGCTGGTGGTCTCATGACATTGGCGGTCATATGTTTAGCAAGGGAGATCCTGAGATTTATACCAGATGGGTGGAGTACGGTGTATTCTCCCCCATCAATAGACTGCACTCTACCAGAGATAAGTGGAGCAAAGAACCTTGGCTTTACGGCCAGCAGGCAGAAGAGATTGTGACGAAATTCCTGCAGCTTCGTCATCGTCTGCTTCCATATCTATACACGGCAAATGTACTTACTGCTACAGAGGGCATTCCACTGATTATGCCAATGTATTATGTAAATGATTGCAAAGAGGCGTATGAGGCAAAGAATCAGTATTATTTCGGGAAAAATATGATAGTGGCTCCTGTACTTACACCAGTAAATAAAGAAGGTGTGGCTTCGGTATCGGTATGGCTTCCAAAAGGCGTCTGGACAGATTTCTTTACCAGAGAGGTATATGAGGGGGGACAGATGTACGAACTGTCTGTTCCAATGGAGCGCATTCCTGTCTTTGTAAAGGCCGGAAGTGTCATTCCGCTTCTTATGAATGGAGAGAATAATGCCCAGGATTTCACAGCCCTTGAGGTTCTCTTCTACGCAGGAAATGGTACATATCGCATGTATGACGAAAAGGGCTATATTGACTTTGTAGTATCTACAGAAGAGGATAAGATGAACATTTCTATTGAACCAAGTGAGGATTGCGTAACCAAGGAGATCAAGATTACAGCCTTAGGTGCCGCATCTTATGATGTAACCCATAACGGAGTAATTCAAATTATATAGTGCTTTTACAGGGAATATGTGGTATAATTTTTCGGCAAAAGAGAAAACCTTACGAATAGGGAAAATGAGGAGAAAAATTGTGCTTGAATTACAAAACATTTCATATGTAACAGAGGATGGCAAGACCATCTTAAAAGATATCAACGCGAAAATCGATGATCATTTTGTTGTAATCACAGGACCAAATGGTAGTGGTAAATCCACATTGGCAAAGGTGATTGCCGGAATTAACAAGCCTTCATCAGGACGCATCCTGCTAAACGGTGAGGATATTACAGATTTAAGTATTACCGAACGGGCCAATAAAGGTATCAGTTATGCCTTCCAGCAGCCGGTGCGTTTTAAGGGTTTAACCGTTAAGGATCTGATGTCTCTTGCAGCAGGCAAGGAAGCCAGCTTGAATGAGCTTTGCAACCTTCTTTCAGAAGTTGGGCTTTGCGCAAAGGATTATATCAATAGAGACTTGGATGGCTCCTTATCAGGTGGAGAGTTAAAGCGTATCGAGATTGCTATGGCATTTGCCAGAAACTCAGCATTGACCCTCTTTGATGAGCCTGAGGCGGGTATTGATTTGTGGAGCTTTCAGAAGTTAATTCGTGTCTTTGAGAAGATGGTTGCAGGAAATGATGGCAACATCTTAATTATCAGTCATCAGGAACGCATCATTGATATTGCTGATAAGGTTCTTTACTTAAAGGATGGCCAAGTTGCCAAGTATGACACAAAAGAAAATGTCCTTCCGGAGATTATGGGTGGAGCTGCCAGTGCATGCAGCGTACTGACGGACAAGATGAAGGAGGACTAGGCAGATGAAAACAATTGAACAAAACATTTTAAAAGAAGTAGCCGGACTGGATGCACTTCCTGTTGGAGCATATAACATTAGAACAAATGGAAAATCCGCTGCTCGTAATACAACGGCAAATATCGATATCGTAACCAAAGAAGACAAGCCGGGAATTGATATTATCATTAAACCGGGCACCATAAATGAAAGTGTGCATATTCCTGTTGTGGTTTCTCAGGCAGGCCTTAAGGATATGGTTTATAACGACTTCTTTATTGGAGAGGGATCCGATGTAACGATTGTGGCAGGATGCGGTATCCACAGCTGTGGAGATGCAGATAGTGCCCATGACGGTATTCATACCTTTTACGTTGGAAAGAATGCTAAGATTCGTTATGTAGAGAAGCATTATGGCGAGGGAGACGCAGATGCTACAGGTAAGCGTCTTATGAACCCAACAACCGTTGTTCATTTGGATGAAGGTGCCCAGATGATGATGGAAACATCACAGATTGCAGGTATTGATGATACGAATCGTGTAACAGAAGCTGATTTGGCAGCAGGCGCCAAGCTTGAGATTCGGGATAGTATTATGACTACAGGTGATCAGACAGCAGATGCATACTTTACTGCTGATTTAAATGGTGAGGATTGTAGCTGTAACATTATTAGCCGTACGGTTGCAAAGGGTAACAGCAAGCAGCATTATACCAGTACCTTAAATGGCAATGCACGGTGCGCAGGCCATACGGAGTGCGATTCTATTATTATGGACAATGCATATGTACATGCCGCACCACAGCTTTCTGCTGCAACAACAGAGGCAAGTCTCATTCACGAAGCTGCCATCGGAAAGATTGCAGGGGAGCAGTTAATAAAACTTATGACATTAGGCCTTACAGAAGAAGAAGCAGAAGAGCAGATTATCTCCGGCTTCTTGAAATAGTAGTTGTATCAGGTGGAGCTATGCCTTCACCTGATTTTTGTTATGGCGACGTTTCATTGTGGAGGTAGTGATATGGAAGATAAGATCAAACGATTTATAGAAATCGTGGATGAATCAGAAAGAATTGTATTCTTTGGAGGTGCCGGCGTTTCCACGGAGAGCGGAATTCCGGATTTTCGCAGCAAGGACGGATTATACAATCAGCATGATGTGGCCTTTGACGACTACTCTCCGGAATATTTGCTCAGTCACAGCTGTCTTGTGAGAGAGCCGGAGGTATTCTTCGAATTCTATCGACAGAAGATGGATACCAGGGGGATTGAGCCAAACATCACCCATAAAGTCTTGGCCAAGATGGAGGAAATGGGGAAGTTGTCTGCTATTGTAACCCAAAACATCGATGGACTTCATCAGAAAGCAGGTAGCAAGAAGGTTTATGAGATTCATGGAACCACACAGAAGAATTATTGCTCTATTTGTAGAAGGGAAATGGAGCCGGATGCTATCTTTCATTCTACAGGGATTCCAACATGTCCTAAATGTGGTGGTATGATTCGCCCATATGTCACACTATATGAAGAAGGGCTTCCGGAAGATGCGGTGGAGGGCGCCATTTTCTCTATTAGAGAGGCGGATTGTCTTATTGTTGCCGGCACATCCCTAAACGTATATCCGGCGGCATCCTATATCTATGAATTTCATGGAAAGCATATGGTGGTTTTAAACTTAGATCCGGTGGGAGTCACCCTAAATCCGGAAAATGATCTCTTTATTCAGGGAAAGATGGGAAACGTTTTCGCCCAATTAAATGAACACTTTCGCCACACTTTCTCATAAAGTGGTACACATCGTGTACTAATTTTAGTGCAAGAGTTTCCAATTATTGACAGGTCATATTTTCTATGCTTTAATACGTCTCTGGAAGGTGAGAGAATATGGAATTTAAAGTATTTTTAAAAGACACAAAAGATGTACAAGAATTTGTAAATGCTGCTAGTCAGCATGAAGGCGACATTGATATGAAAAGTGGATCCGTATACTTGGATGCCAAGTCCTTACTTGGTGTTTTGAGTATGGGAATGAAGCGCGAGATGAATGTAGTATGTAGCGGTTCTGATCCCCAGTTTTATAAAGATGTTTGCAAATTTGCAATTGCATAAGGACGAGAAGAAAAGGGTCATTCTTTTACCGGCTTTGGTAGGAGGATGGCCCTTTTTGTGTTATACTGTCAGTTATGAAGATGAGTAAGCTTGTACAGCAGGACAACATAAAACCTCAGATTGTCATATCTGTTAGAAATCTGGTGGAGTTTCTCTTGGCTGAGGGAGATATTGACGAAGGCCGTGGTGGTGCTATGCGATTGGAAGCTATGGCGGAAGGTTCTCGTATGCACAGGAAGATTCAGAGAAGAGCCGGGGCGGATTACCACGCTGAGGTACCACTTAAATTTGTGATAGAATACGAAGAATATCAACTGGCCTTAGAGGGGCGTGCAGATGGCATTATCTATGATGAGGAGACGCTGCCTCTATTGGGAGATGGGCAGGCGGAGAATTCCCCACATATTATCATTGATGAGATTAAGGGAATGTATACGGATGTGGAGGCTATGGCAGAGCCTATTTCTGTGCATTTGGCACAGGCAAAATGCTATGCCTATATCTTTGCTACCCAAAACAATCTGCCCTATATCTCTGTGCAGATGACATACTGTAACCTGGATACGGAAGAGGTGAGAAGGTTTCGTGAGGATTATTCCTATGAAGAAATCGAGGCGTGGTTTTTAGCGTTACTTGCCGATTATAAGAAATGGGCGGATTATCTCTTTCACCAGAAAATGATTCGTCAACAGTCCATTCAAACCCTAGAATTCCCATACGAGTACCGTACGGGACAGAAAAAACTAGTGAAAGATGTTTATCGCAGTATTGCCAGAGAAAAGCTTTTATTTGTTCAGGCGCCAACAGGAACGGGAAAAACCCTTGCAACTATTTTCCCGGCGGTGCAGGCAATGGGGCAAAATATGGGAGATCGCATCTTTTATCTTACTGCCAAAACAGCTACAGGACTTGTAGCAAGGGATGCCTTTGCATTGCTGGAGGAAAAGGGGTATGAGGGAAAAACCGTTGTTTTAACGGCCAAAGACAAAATGTGCCTGTTAGAGGAGCGAAGCTGTAATCCGGAGGCATGTCCTTATGCAAAGGGGCATTACGACAGGGTAAATGATGCTGTCTACGATTTGTTGCAAGAGGAAAACATCATTGATCGGGAAAAACTATTATCCTGGGCCAAAGAGCGAATGGTTTGTCCCTTTGAATTTAGCTTAGATGTATCCAATTGGGTGGACCATATTATCTGTGACTACAATTATGTGTTTGACCCTAATGTATATTTAAAGCGCTTTTTTGCAGAAGGGGTGCGGGGAGATTACCTATTCCTAGTTGACGAGGCCCATAATCTTGTGGATCGAGCCAGGGAGATGTATTCCGAGACCTTAGTTAAGGAAGAGTTTCTTCTTATGAAGAGAAAGCTGAAATCCTATTCCCACAAGCTGGAAAGAGCATTGGAGCGATGTAACAAGGAGCTCCTTCTTTTAAAGCGCCAGTGTGAGAGGATGGCGGTATATGAGGAAGTTGATGTATTTCTTTTTTCTCTGTTAAATGTGGCAGCAGCCTTTGATGAATTATTACAGCGGGATGTTACGTTGCCGGACAAGGATGAGGTGTTGGACTTCTACTTTAAAGTTCGCAACTTTATTAGTCTCAGTGAACACTTGGACGAACATTATCGTATTTATAGTGATTACAATGATAAGGGAGAATTTTGTCTGCATTTATTTTGTGTAGACCCGTCTCGTATGCTTCAGGAGAGATTGGATCGATCAAGAGCGGCAGTGTTTTTCTCTGCCACATTGCTTCCGATTCAGTATTACAAAGAGCTTCTTTGCAATGAGTCAGACGTGTATGCTATTTATGCGGAGCCGGTTTTTGAGCAGACTCAGAGAGTCTTGGTAATTGGTAACGATGTCACCAGCAAATACACCAGAAGAAATGCTGTGGAGTATGCGCGGATTGCGGACTACATTTATCACATAGTAGAAAAGAAACAGGGGAATTATATGGTCTTTTGTCCTTCTTATAAAATGATGGAAGATATCTATGGCCATTTTCTTGCAAAAGCAGAGGGGAGTTGTCGAGTCATTATCCAGGGAAGTGGTATGACAGAGGCAAAACGAGAAGAATTCTTAAAAGAGTTTGATGTCCAAGGAGAAGAGTCACTTGTTGCCTTTTGCGTTCTTGGAGGAATCTTTTCCGAGGGTATTGACCTTACCAATGAGAGACTGATTGGCTCTATTATTGTTGGGGTGGGGCTGCCACAGATTGGCAACGAACGGGAAATTATGAAACAGTATTTTGATGCCACCGGTCGTGATGGGTTTGATTTTGCATATAAATATCCGGGAATGAATAAAGTGATTCAGGCAGCAGGCCGTGTGATTCGAACCACAGAAGATAGGGGGGTGATTGCTCTCTTAGATGAGCGCTTTTGTCAGGCATCTTATCGTGCAACCTTCCCGCGAGAGTGGCAGGATGCCAAAGCCGGCAACCTTACCACAGTAGAACAGGCAATCGAAGCCTTTTGGAACTTATGATAAATCAGGTAACAGTTGTAAAAATGCTTCTGCAGAGGCGGATAGTGGCAGTGACGGATGTGTCGCCGCTACCAGTTGTCTCTGGGGGAGCTTTTCTTTTGTGGCCACAATCTGTAAATCCTTAGAGGCTTTTTTAATACAATAATCGGGCACAAAGGCAAGACCTAATCCGATTCGTGCAAAGTCAATAAGCAGATCATTGGAGTATAATTGAAACTCCGGCACCAAATCCAGCTGATGCTGTAAAAAGATTTGATGTAAATACTGGCTGGTGGTGCTGTTTTTATCCAGCATCATAATAGGAAGGGAGGTTACGTCCTTTAAGGTGACGGTATCCTTTATTTCCGGAAAATGGGAGGGGTTTCCCACAAACACATCCTGAAACAGATAAACTGTCTTTGTAATATAAGATGCATTCAAACGCTCATTTGGATTGTTGCTTACAATGATATCCACCTGTCCCTGCTCAAGCAAGTCTACGCAGGACTTGGAGGTGGCATTGGTAACTTTTATGGGAACCTCAGGATAGAGCTCGTGAAACTTTTTGATGTATGGCACCAAAAAGTAACGACATATGGTATCACTGGCTCCAATGTGAAGCTGGCCCAGCTCTGTTTCATTCACGTTTTGAATCTGTTCTTCGCCGCGTCGAATAAGATTCATAGCAGGCTCGATATGCTGCAGTAAAAGCTCACCGGCAGGGGTGAGGGCTACTTTTTTTGTGCTTCTGATAAACAAGGTCTGGCCGATCTTTTTTTCCAATGTTTTAATGGCCTGTGAAACGGCGGATTGGGAAATGTATAATTGCTTGCTGGCTTCTGAAAAGCTTAAAGATGTGGCAACATAGTAAAATACTTTGTAAAGCTCGTAATTGATGTCCATAAGAAAAACTCCCTTCTTCTTAATACTCTTATTATATAAGCACTATTAATAGCAGTCAAGGAGATAGATAAGTTATGCTAATATATTAGATTAGGGATAATTATTATGTATCTTATTGTTTCTGTGCTATAATGGGAGCAGTGATAAATACAAAATGCATGGAGGTAGAACATGGGAAACGTAAGAAGAGTGTATGCAGAAAAGAAACCGGAATTTGCAGTGGCAGCAAAATCTTTGTTGTCTGAAATTCGCAGTTATCTTGGCATCAAGACGGTAACAGGTGTCAGAGTGCTGATTCGCTATGACATTGAAAATATCTCCGACGAGATTTATAAGAAGGCGCTGAAGACGGTCTTTTGTGAATTGCCGGTAGATGACGTATATGAGGAGACCTTCGAGAATACAGGTCGTGTATTCAGCGTTGAGTTTTTGCCGGGCCAGTTTGACCAGAGAGCAGATTCTGCTGAGCAGTGTGTTCGTCTTTTGAAGGAAGACGAGGAGGTTGTGATTCATTCTGCAACTACGTATGTGATTGAAGGCGAACTCTCTGACGAAGAGTTTGCATCCATCAAGAAGCACTGTATCAATCCGGTAGACTCTAGAGAGACAGGAATGGATAAGCCAGATACTTTGACCGATCATTTCGATGAGCCTGCTGATGTTATTGTATTTGATGGCTTTTCTGCTATGCCGGAGGACAAGCTCAAAGAATTATATGATTCCTTGGGACTTGCTATGACATTTAAGGATTTTCTTCATATTCAGAAGTACTTTGCTGCTGATGAGAAGAGAGATCCATCGATGACGGAGATTCGTGTGCTTGACACTTACTGGTCTGATCACTGTCGTCATACGACATTCTCTACAGAGCTTAAAAATGTTACATTTGAGGATGGCTTCTACCGCGGACCAATCGAAGATACCTACCATGATTATTTAGATAATTTCAAAGTATTATACAAAGATAGAGATGATAAGTTTGTCTGCTTGATGGATTTGGCGCTTATGGCTATGAAGAAGTTAAAGTCAGAGGGCAAGCTTGCTGATCAGGAGGAGTCTGATGAGATTAATGCTTGTTCTATCGTTGTTCCTGTAGAAGTGGACGGTAAGACAGAAGAGTGGCTTTTGAACTTTAAGAACGAGACACACAACCATCCTACAGAAATTGAGCCATTTGGTGGCGCTGCCACATGTCTTGGTGGAGCCATTCGTGATCCACTTTCAGGACGTACTTATGTATATCAGGCAATGCGTGTTACCGGTGCAGCTGATCCTACCGTATCAGTGAAGGATACCATAGAAGGTAAGCTTCCACAGAAGAAGCTTGTTCGAGAGGCTGCTCATGGATATTCTTCTTACGGTAACCAGATTGGTCTTGCCACCGGTTATGTGAAAGAAGTATATCATCCGGATTATGTGGCTAAGAGAATGGAGATTGGTGCCGTTATGGGTGCTGCACCAAGACGTGCGGTACAGAGACTTACTTCTGATCCGGGAGATCGTATCATTCTTCTTGGCGGACGTACCGGTCGTGACGGTATCGGTGGTGCTACCGGTTCTTCTAAGGCGCACAATACAGAGTCTACTGCTGTTTGTGGTGCTGAGGTTCAGAAGGGTAACCCACCTACAGAGCGTAAGATTCAGCGTCTCTTCCGCCGCGAGGAAGTAAGTTACATTATTAAGAAATGTAATGACTTTGGTGCCGGCGGTGTATCGGTTGCCATTGGTGAGTTGGCAGATGGACTTCGTGTGCAGCTTGATAAGGTACCTAAGAAATATGCCGGCTTAGATGGAACAGAGCTTGCTATTTCTGAGTCTCAGGAGCGTATGGCTGTTGTTGTTGCACCTGAAAATGTAAACCAGTTCTTGGCATATGCAGCAGAAGAAAACTTAGAGGCTATTGAGGTTGCTGTAGTAACAGAGGAGCCAAGGCTTGTTCTTGAGTGGAGAGGAAAAGAGATTGTTAACTTATCCCGTGCATTCCTTGATACCAATGGAGCACATCAGGAGACAGATGTTTGCGTAGAGATGCCGTCTAAGGATGACAACTATTTTGATAAATTTGCTGTTGCCGGCGTTAAGGAAGCAGTAGAGGCCGGAGATGTGAAAAAGGCTTGGATGACAACACTTTCCGACCTTAATGTCTGCTCGCAGAAGGGCTTGGTAGAGATGTTTGACGGCTCTATCGGCGCCGGTAGTGTTTACATGCCATTTGGTGGTAAATATCAGTTAACAGAGACCCAGTCTATGGTAGCAAAGCTTCCGGTTGCAGAGGGCAAATGCGATACCGTGACTATGATGTCTTACGGATTCGACCCATATCTTTCTGCGTGGAGTCCATACCATGGTGCATCTTTCGCAGTATTAGAGTCTGTTGCCAGAATCGTTGCAGCAGGTGGTGATTATAAGAAGATTCGTTTCACCTTCCAGGAGTACTTCCGCAGAATGTCAGAAGATCCTAAGCGTTGGAGTCAGCCGTTTAGTGCACTTCTTGGTGCATACCAGGCACAGATGAAGTTTGGTTTGCCATCTATTGGCGGTAAGGATTCTATGTCAGGAACCTTTAACGAAATTGATGTTCCGCCAACTTTGGTTTCCTTTGCTGTTGATGTGGCTAAGGAAGGTGATATCATCACACCTGAATTGAAGAAAGCCGGTAATGATTTAGTATTCTTCTATGTACACAAGGATGAGTTTGATTTGCCGGATTACAATCAGGTAATGAAGCTTTATGACGTGATTCATTCTCTGATTCAGAAGAAGGCCATTGCATCTGCATACGCTATTGATTCTCATGGTTTTGCAGCAGCAGTGTCTAAGATGGCATTTGGTAATAAGCTTGGTGTTGCAGTGGATGCAGCAGTTACAGAAGAAGAACTTTTCGGCAATTGTGTTGGTTCTATGGTAGCTGAGTTAAACGGAGATACTTTGGCTGCTGTTAAGGAAGCAATGGCAGCTGCCGGTTTGGCGGAAGACGTCGTTGTTGTGGGTAAGGTTACCGATGATGCTAAGTTTACCTACAAGAATATGGAGATTTCAATGGAGGAGGCTATTGCCGCATGGACAACTCCTCTTGAGAAGGTGTTCCCAACAAGAGCCACTGAGGATAAGTCAGTGGTTGATACCGGATTATATGAGGCTAAGGACATCTATGTTTGCAAGAACAAGGTTGCTAAGCCTAAGGTATTTATCCCTGTATTCCCGGGTACCAACTGTGAGTATGACAGTGCGAAGGCGTTTGAAAGAGCAGGAGCTGAGCCGGTAGTTAAGGTGTTTAAGAATCTTTCTGCTACAGACATCCGCGATTCGGTTGATACCTTCGTTAAGGAGATTTCACAGGCACAAATGATTATGTTCCCAGGTGGATTCTCAGCTGGTGATGAACCGGAGGGAAGTGCGAAGTTCTTTGCAACAGCATTTAGAAATGAGAAGATGAAGGAAGCAGTTATGGACTTGCTCAATAACAGAGATGGTCTTGCTCTTGGTATTTGTAATGGTTTCCAGGCTTTGATTAAGCTTGGCCTTGTGCCATACGGTGAGATTCATACACAGCAGGCAGATGCACCTACACTTACCTACAATACCATTAACCGTCATATCTCTAAGATGGTTTACACAAAGGTGGTATCAAATAAGTCACCATGGTTGGCTCAGGCCGAACTTGGTAAGACCTATTGTAATCCGGCATCTCATGGCGAGGGTCGTTTCGTTGCAAATGATGAGTGGTTGAAAAAATTGTTTGCAAACGGACAGGTGGCTACTCAGTATGTAAATGAGGCGGGACAGCCTACCATGGATGAGGAATGGAACGTTAACGGTTCTTATATGGCGATCGAGGGTATCACCAGCCCTGATGGTCGTGTTCTTGGTAAGATGGCTCACTCTGAGAGAAGAGGCGATGCTGTTGCTATGAACATTTATGGTGAGCAGGACATGAAGATTTTCGAGTCCGGTGTTGCATACTTTAAGTAAAGGCAATGGGGCCTTGTGGAAGGAAAGATTCTTCCGCAAGGCTCTTTTTAAAAAAACTTACAAAACCTTGATGAAAAATATTGCAAAGGACTATATGTTGTGCTAAAATTTTGGAGATTTAGGGTTTTTTAGAAAGGCAGGGCAAAAAATGAAAGCGTTTCTTATTTTAGAGGACGGAACAGTCTTTACCGGAGAGAGCATAGGATCTAGCCGGGAAGTGATAAGCGAAATCGTATTTAACACTTCCATGACAGGATACTTGGAGGTCTTAACAGATCCGTCCTATGCAGGACAGGCTGTTGTAATGACATATCCACTCATAGGTAATTATGGTATTACACCGGATATGGAATCAGAGCGTCCCTGGGTAGATGGTTATATTGTGAGAGAACTCAGTCGAATTCCAAGTAACTTCCGCTGTCAGGGAACCATTCAAGATTTCTTAAAGGAGAATGATATTCCGGGGATTGCCGGTGTAGATACCAGAGCTCTTACCAAGATTTTGCGAGATAAGGGAACTATGAACGGTATGATTACCACCAATGAGAATTATGACTTGGACGAAATCCTGCCTAGATTGAAAGAATATAGAGTGGGTGACGTGGTATCCAAGGTTACCTGCGCAGAAAAGAAGGTGTTAAAACCTTTTGAAGCCAAGTCAGTTCTTCCGGAGAATCAGGGAATGATGGGAAGCTTAGCAGCCAACAAAGTCTATGACAAGGCATATAAGGTTGCGCTTATGGACTTTGGTGCCAAACAAAATATCGCCAATTCCCTTAGTCGACGGGGGTGTGAGGTGACCATTTATCCGGCTCGCACATCTGCTGAGGAAATTTTAGAGAGCAATCCGGATGGCATTATGTTATCAAACGGCCCAGGAGATCCTGAGACTAATGTGGAAATCATTGAAGAGATTAAGAAGTTATATGCTTCCGATGTGCCAATCTTTGCCATTTGTCTTGGACATCAGTTGATGGCTCTTGCCAACGGTGTGCCAACCCATAAGTTAAAATACGGCCATCGCGGTGGCAATCACCCGGTGAAGGACTTGGAAACAGGTCGAGTATATATTTCTTCGCAGAATCACGGTTATGTTGTAGATACCAATCATCTTGATCCTAAGGTTGCAGTTCCTGCCTTTACCAACGTAAATGACGGAACCAACGAAGGACTGAAGTATGTAGGAAAGAATATTTTTACGGTGCAGTTCCATCCGGAAGCCTGCCCGGGACCACTGGATAGCGGATATTTGTTTGATAGATTTATTTCAATGATGGGAGGAACAGAGTAATGCCTAGAGATTTCAGTATTAAAAAAGTTTTAGTCATCGGTTCCGGTCCAATCGTCATTGGTCAGGCCGCAGAGTTTGATTACGCAGGAACACAGGCTTGTCGTTCTTTGAAGGAAGAAGGTGTTGAGGTTGTACTTGTAAACTCTAATCCAGCCACCATTATGACAGACAAAGAGATTGCAGATGAGGTTTATATCGAGCCTCTTACTGCAAAAGTACTGGAGCAGATTATCTTAAAGGAAAAGCCGGACTCTGTACTTCCTACTTTGGGAGGACAGGCTGGTCTTAACCTAGGCATGGAACTTGCCGAATCAGGATTCTTAGAAGAGCACGGTGTTCGTTTGATTGGTACCACTGCAGAGACCATCTTTCGGGCAGAGGATCGACAGGCTTTCAAGGATACCATGGAAAAGATTAACGAGCCTTGTGCCGCATCTACTGTGGTAAATAATGTGGAAGACGGAATTCGCTTTACAAATACCATTGGATATCCGGTAGTCCTTCGTCCTGCTTTTACCCTTGGTGGAAGCGGCGGTGGAATCGCTCACAACGAGACAGAACTTGTGGATATCCTCTCAAATGGTTTACGCCTTAGCCGTGTCAACGAAGTTCTTGTGGAGCGTTGCATTGCCGGATGGAAGGAAATCGAGTATGAAGTAATGCGTGATGCAGCAGGTAACTGTATCACCGTTTGTAATATGGAAAATATTGATCCGGTAGGTGTGCATACGGGTGACTCTATTGTTGTGGCACCATCACAGACCCTGGGTGATAAGGAATATCAGATGCTTCGTAGTTCTGCACTTAATATTATCTCAGAACTTGGCATTACCGGTGGATGTAACGTGCAGTATGCACTTCATCCGGAGACATTCGAATATTGCGTTATCGAGGTAAATCCTCGTGTAAGCCGTTCTTCCGCTTTAGCGTCTAAGGCAACCGGTTATCCTATTGCCAAGGTGGCAGCGAAGATTGCTCTTGGTTATACCTTGGATGAAATTACAAATGCCATTACAGGAAAGACATACGCATCCTTCGAGCCAATGCTTGACTACTGCGTAGTTAAGATTCCGCGTTTGCCATTTGATAAGTTTATCACGGCAAAGAGAACACTTACCACACAGATGAAGGCCACCGGTGAGGTTATGAGTATCTGTAATAACTTCGAGGGAGCACTTATGAAGGCTATTCGTTCTTTGGAACAGCACGTGGACTCTCTTATGAGTTATGATTTCTCAGAACTAACAGATGAAGAGTTAGATGAACAGCTTCACGTTGTTGATGATAGAAGAATCTATGTCATTGCAGAGGCACTTCGAAGAGGCGTATCTTATGAGCATATTCATGAGATTTCATTGATTGATATCTGGTTTATTGATAAGATTGCAATCTTGGTGGAGATGGAGCAGCGCTTAAAGAGTGATGAACTTACGGTAGATCTTTTAAAGGAAGCAAAGAGAATTGAGTTCCCGGATAATGTCATCGCTTCTTTGACAGGAAAGAGCACAGAAGAGATTCGAGATATGCGCTATGCCAACGATATTGTGGCAGGCTTTAAGATGGTAGATACCTGTGCTGCTGAGTTTGAGGCAAGTACACCTTATTACTATTCTGTTTTTGGCAGTGAAAATGAGGCGGTAGAGACTAATCCGAAGAAGAAGGTATTGGTTCTGGGTTCCGGTCCAATCCGAATCGGTCAGGGTATCGAGTTTGACTACTGTTCCGTTCATAGCACCTGGGCATTTTCTAAGGAAGGCTACGAAACCATTATTGTAAATAATAATCCTGAGACGGTTTCTACGGACTTTGACATTGCAGATAAGCTATACTTTGAACCGCTTACAGAGGAAGATGTGGAAAATATCGTGCGCTTTGAGAAGCCGGACGGAGCTGTTGTACAGTTTGGTGGACAGACAGCCATTAAGCTTACGGAAGCTTTGATGAAGATGGGAGTTACCATCTTAGGTACAAAGGCGGAAGATGTAGATGCCGCTGAGGACAGAGAACTCTTTGACAAGATTCTGGAAGAGACCGGTATTCCGAGAGCATCTGGCGGAACAGTATTTACCGCAGAAGAAGCAAAAAAGGTTGCAAATGAAATCGGATATCCGGTGTTGGTTCGTCCTTCCTATGTCTTGGGTGGACAGGGAATGCAGATTGCCTTTAACGATGACGAGGTGGATGAGTTTATGGAAATCATCAACCGTATTGCCCAGGATCATCCAATCCTTGTAGATAAGTATTTGCAGGGTAAGGAAATTGAGGTGGATGCGGTATGTGATGGTACAGATATCTTGATTCCCGGTATTATGGAACATATTGAGCGCACCGGTGTTCATTCCGGAGACAGTATTTCCGTATATCCGGCTCATACCATTGGACCTGGGATTAAGGAAAAGATTACAGACTATACGAGACGTCTTGCCAAGGCGTTGCACGTTGTGGGCTTGATTAATATCCAGTTTATTGTGATGGATGGAGAAGTGTATGTCATTGAGGTGAATCCTCGTTCCTCCAGAACGGTTCCGTATATCAGTAAGGTAACCGGTATTCCAATCGTAGACCTTGCTACTAAGGTGATTATTGGAAATACCTTAAAGGGAATGGGATATACTCCGGGATTACAGCCGGAGGCGGAGTATGTGGCAGTGAAGATGCCGGTATTCTCCTTTGAGAAGCTTCGCGGTGCCGAGATTTCTCTTGGACCGGAGATGAAGTCTACCGGTGAGTGCTTAGGTATTGCCAAGACCTTTGATGAGGCTCTTTATAAGGCGTTCCTTGGCGCAGGCATTGTGCTTCCAAAACATAAGCAGATGATCATGACCGTAAAGGATGCGGATAAGCCGGAAGCTGTTGAGGTGGCAAAGAGATTTGCTGCGCTGGGATACAAGATTTACGCTACCAGAAGTACAGCCAAGTATTTGCAGGAGCGTGGCGTAGATGCTCTTTGGGTAAACAAGATTACCCAGGAATCACCAAACGTGATGGACCTTATTTTGGGACATAAAATTGATCTTGTGATTGACACTCCAACACAGGGTCACGGTGATAAGACAAGAGATGGATTTCTCATTCGAAGAAATGCCATTGAGACAGGAGTTCACTGTATCACAGCTATGGATACAGCAAACGCTTTGGCAACCAGCTTGGAATCAGCCACAGAAGAGTTTACGCTGGTAGATATCGCAAAAGTGAAAAATATCTAAAAGAAAGGAGCCATTGGGGACGGATACCAATGGCTCTTTCATTAGAAACGTTTATTTATGTTGATACAACTTCATCAACTCTCCGCGATTACTGCAATCCGTTTTCTTTAATATATTTCTCACATGAAACTTTACGGTACTTTCTGAAATGAATAGCTGTTCTGCAATCTCAGAATTGGTTGCACCACTTAGCAATTTTCGCAACACTTCTGTCTCTCTCTGAGAAATCTCATATTCCTTTAGAAAATCTAAAAAGATATCTTCCTGGGTGCGCTGACTTGGAATGACTTTTACATATACAAGGTTGTAAAAGTAAAAGAATACAAAAATGGTGCCAACAAACAGAAGAGCGGATAGTAAAATCAATGTATTGGTATGCTTACTGATGGATACACCCACCATAGCACTGGTGGCATCTCCGATGCGACCAAACATGAGACCGAGACATGCCAGATACAAATATTTGCCGGAACTTCTGGAAATATCGGAGAAAATCACAACACGGTATACAGAAAAGAATCCAAAGAACACATATCCCAGCAACCAGACAACAACACCCAGTGTCAGGGTGCTATTCAGTGTTAAAATTAAAAATGGAAATACAAGGGCACAGATACAGCAGACGGAACCATACCGTCTGCTTTTGTCGTTAATCATACCGGCAATGATGAGACCTATGGCGTAAAAGCAACGAACAAACACAGGATCCACAGCGCCGGTAATCACATCACTGGTTGGGAAATAAAATCCGATATTCTTTACAAAAGACAGCAATAGCACGATGATACCGGCTAAGATGATTTCTCTTTTGCCAAATTGAGGGGCAGAAAAGATAGGGGCATCTTCCGGGGTATTGGTATCTATCTTTTTATTTATGAAATACACAGCAATAGCCAGAATGGCATAAAACGCAAAAATCCATGGAGAGCCTAAAGAGCCGGGAAGTAAGGATGACAGAATAAAGGTTCCGATACTTCCTATGGCGTACCCGAGACCAAAGACAACCCCGGTATGTCTCTTAGAGGCATAAAGAGAGAGCTTGGTTAAATAAAAGGCAGCCAGTAAACCATGAAATAGATTCATAAGATATCCAAAGAGCAGAATCATAGAAGGTGCATTGCACAAAAAAGCCATAAGAGAAAAGATAAAATCTCCCACAACAAGAATCGGCAGTACAGCCTTATGATTGTGCAGGGAGGTGTGCTTTTTCAAAAGAAGTGAGAATATGATAATTCCCAATACCTGAAACAGATAGCCAACACCTTCTGATAAGATGTCTGATTGCACACTGGAAAAGGTGGTGGTGAGTTTATATAGCCACCAAGTTATATAGGATGCTCCTGTCCATAGGAAACTGATACCTATGAATATACAGATAAAAATGTCGTTTCTTGTTACTTTTGTCTCTTGCATCAATTGTTCCTCCAAATGTGAAGTCGTATGTGAATTATACCATAGGACAGGCAATAAATGCGATACCTAACCCAAAACTATCCTACGGGGATAGGTGGGATATTGTATAATGGGTTCATCAATGAAGTGAGAACTCTACAGAAGAGGAGGTAGAAAATTGTATGTGGAAAGGGAGTAAGGCGAAGAAGATAATTGCTTCTATTTCAGTGTTGACCATTACCGTAGCAACGGTTTTAGGATACAACAGTGGAATGGCATTTGCAGAAGAGGAGTATACACCAGATCCGACAAAAGTTTCTATTGAGATTGAATGCGTAAGCGGGGCAGATATCGAAGTGGCATATGCTCTGGACTACGATGGAGATAAGACCGATGAGGAGTTGACATGGAAGCCTTTGACTGAAGAAATATTTGCATTAGAAGATGGACAAGAAGGATTTATTGGTGCATGGAAGAGCGATTGGGAAGATACTAGGTGGTGTGGATTCGATGTAATTCCGGCTTGCGGAGGTGAAGCAAACCTTTCAAATGTTCAACGAGTGTCTATAAAATTGACGGTGAGAGGTAAAATTATTCCATTTGCCCGTTATCATGAAGGATTTGATGGTGAGGGAATTGATCTTCTTGGTAATATAACAGAGAATAATGGCGAAACCACCTTAATATATCATGCTGAGATGGAGGAAGGGAAAGATACTAATTTCCATTTAGTATTAAAATATCCTAGGGAAGGTGATCCGAAAGCAAAAGATTTGATTGAAGACTATATTTATGCCTATAGTGATTGGGATAATGATAGCGATGTTGATGCTACGGATATGAGAATAGGTTTTGCTACGGAACTCTGTCACAAGTATTTTTGGGAAGAGGGTGGATTACTTTCCGATAAGTTTGAGATAGCACATCCCAATGATTTGATTAATGATCCAGAAAGAATGCAAGTTACACAGGATGGCGACTACACAGCAAAACTTGCAAATGGTTCAACAGCCTCGTATGCTAAATACCGCTATGTTATTAATCTAGGCGTTGACTATGACAACCATCCAGTGGAAGTGAGTGGTGTCCTCTATGCACTGCCAAATAAGGATACGGTTTTAATTAGCACAGGTGAAGGATTGTATTTGAGAAATGTGCAAAATGATAAAATAGCCTTTGACAAGGAAAATCCTGGGGATAAGGCTATATGTGTGGCAGCAGAGTTTGACAAGAATGCGGTAATGATAAACGGAAATGGTGCAGGAAGTACAGAGACCAACAATCCTGAGAAAGATGATGTTTATTGTGTGAATCTTTCTAACGATAGGATGATTAAAAATTGTAGGGATAATTACTGCACTGGAATGGGGATTGGTGTGAACCATGTTGAGTCTTTGAGAATGGGTGGCAAGGTACGACTCATTAAACCATCTAAGAGCTATGTTATGGTCAATGGTGAAGGTGAGACGAAAAATAGTCCGGGTGTGAATTCAGATCTAATTGACAATGTGTGTCAGACTGGTAGTGAGGCAGATGAAAAGTATGCAGAAGTCTTTGTGGGATGCAGTGCGATTCATCTTACACCATTAAATGGCGAAACTGGCGTGGGTGTCAGTGGAATTTCAGGTGTGGCGTTAAAAGATACTACTATGAGTGATGGCGTTGTAATAACAAAGCTTAACGATGATGATTATAAAGTTTCCTTTAAGTCAAACTTCTACAATGCGGTTCCGTTGGAAATCACCTATGACAATGGAGAGAAGAAGACCATTTCTATTCATAGAATCGGTCTTGTGATTGATAGTATGTTCTTGATGGATGATGGAGAAGGTGTTCGTCGGGAAAATGTCTTACATGGCAACGAAGAGACAGGTATTACATTTGATTACGACTATCTAAATGGACAGCAGGTGGCTGTATGGGCAACCTACTATCATCCAAGCAACGATCAAACATCAGCAGGTAGCGATGATTTGAAACTGTTCTTAACGTATGATGATGGTACAACTGCTGTTTTGAATAAATATAGTTATACACCTGCAACAAATACAACTGTTGCAACCACAGACTTCTTAATTGGCTTTGCACCATCACATACAAGACTTGATGATGGAAACTGGGGTGAACCATTGACACTTGTTCAGTTTAAACCTTTCCAGGCATTAGTTATGAATGCTGGATATGACAGCAAAACAAACTTTAGCGGTACACAGATTGGATCCGGACGAGGTGTGTCTTGGGATGGCAAGGTTGAATGGAACTTTAATTAAGGAGGAGAAATGACATGAAAAAGATAATATCAGCAATAACAATGATAATACTCCTTATCTGTATATCAATGCCGGTTATGGCTGCTAATAAAAGTGTTGTTGTTTCCAGTGGTGAAGCAACTACAGGTCAGGTCAAAGTAAAAGGTTCTACTGAAGCATTGGCGGTTACGATTCAACTACGTAGTTTGGATGGTAATTCAATCATAGCTATGACCACAGTTGGAACGCAGGATGGGAAATATAGTGCAACCATGGAAGGTCTTGCACTTGAAGCCGGTGAAAAATATATGCTGTATGTTTCCGACTATGAAGGTGGTGATTGGACAGTAAAGGAAGTGACAGTGCCAAAAGCAACCACTCCTGGTGGCAATACAGGAAACAATGGTAACACCACAACCAACACTCCATCGACTCAGACAACAGGTCAGATTTTGAAATCACCAAAGACAGGTTTAGACCCAATGGTTGGCTATGGAGCAATGGCATTTGTGTTACTTGTGGGTGGATTTACCATGTGGTTTATGTTAAAAAATCCTACACATAAATAAGAAAATGTATTAGAATAATGCTGTGGTAAAGTGTTTTACCACAGCATTTTTTATGAGGAAAAAGAGAATGAACAGACTGACGGAGTATTTACAAGAACATACATTGTTTGCAGATGGCGCAATGGGAACCTATTATGGAGAGAAATACCAAGGAGAGGATGTATTGGTGGAGAAAGCCAATATTCTTTTCCCGGAGCGAATCAAAGAAATTCATCTGGAGTATTTGCACAGCGGAGCAAGATTGCTTCGCACCAATACCTTTGCCATCAATACGGGTTTCTTTTCCAATCGAGAGGAAATGGCTACCTGCATTAAGGCGGGGTATCATTTAGCAGTGGAGGCAAAGAATACCTTTCTTAAGGAGTACCAGGAGCAGAAGGAAAAGCCGGAGATTTTTATCGCCGCTGATATTGGAACCATCTATGATTTGGGACAGCGAGATGAGAGTGAAGTGCTGCAGGAGTATAAGTTTCTTGTAGACACCTTTATCGAAGCCGGGGCAGACACGTTTCTTTTGGAAACCCAGTCAGACATTTACTATATTCCGACCATTGTTTCTTATATAAAAGAACAAATAGAGGATGCCTTTGTGGCAGTGACGTTCTCCTTTGATAAAACAGGATATACGAAGACAGGTCTTCGCTTTGAGCGTATGGTTCTTCGCATGTGTCAGGATGATAATATAGATGCATACGGTCTCAACTGCGGTGTGGAAGCGGCTCATATGTATCAGATGTTAGAAGCGGTTACATTTCCATCAGATAAGCCGGTGCTGGCATTGCCAAATGCAGGCTATCCATTCCAGCTGCGAGGAAAGACCATTTACGGAAAGAATGCATCATACTTTGCTAAGATGTTAGAAAAGATATATGAGTTGGGGATAGATGCTATTGGTGGTTGTTGTGGAACCACACCGGAATATCTGAAAGAAGTGTATGCAAAATTAGCGGGGCAGACAAAGCCACAAAAGTCAATGGGACCGGCTGGGGAGGCTACCGTTAGTCGAACAGAATCAGAATTTTGGAAAAAATTGCAGGCAGGGGAGAAACCTTTTATTGTGGAACTGGATCCACCATCAGGACTTGCTGTGGACAAGCTGTTTTCGGGAGCAGAATTATTAAAGGAGCACAGAGTGGATTTACTCACCTTATCTGACTCGCCTATGGCAAGAAGCCGTATGGATGCATCGCTTTTGGGACAGCGCATTCAACGTGAAGTAGGGATACCGGTTATGCCCCACTTATCCTGTAGAGACCGCAATGTGATTTCCCTTAGAGGAACTATGCTGGGTGATTATATCAATGACATTAAGCATTTTCTTATTGTGACAGGTGATCCTGTAGCAAAGACGGACAGAAGTTCCATTACCCAGGTCTTCGACTATAATTCCATTAAATTTATGGGATTATTGCAGGAGATGAATGAAGATCAGTTTGCATCAGATAGAGTTGTATATGGTGGCGCTCTTAATTATCACGGGGCAAATGTAGACGCCATTGCCAAGCGAATGAAATCAAAGATGGAGCGGGGATGTTCCTTCTTTTTGACACAGCCAATCTATGGTGAGGAAGATATAGAACGAATCGGCCAATTGCGAGAAATGACCGGGGCAAAAATTCTGGGAGGAATTATGCCTTTGGTGAGTAGAAAGAATGCACTTTTTATTGCCAATGAAATGCCGGGAATCCGTGTGCCTATGGAAATTCTCGACAGGTATCAGCCAGATATGACTCGTGAAGAATATGAGAAGGTAGCCGTGCAGGTGTCAGTTGAAATTGCTGAGAAATTGTCATCAGTGGTGGATGGATATTATTTTATGACACCATTTAATCGAGTGGGCTTGATTTGTACCATCATTGAGGAAATAAGGGTGCCATGAGTGACTGTCCCCAATGGTACCGTCTAAATTAAAATATATGACGAGGTAGAACGATTAATGAAGAAGCAAGACTTATTTGATTTGTTAGAAAAAGGACCAATCATTCTGGATGGCGCAACAGGCTCTAACCTGATGGCAAAGGGAATGCCAATGGGTGTTTGCCCGGAAGCTTGGATTTATGATCATAAAGACGCTATTGTATCACTGCAGCGGGAGTATGTAGAGGCTGGAACGAATATTTTATATGCTCCAACCTTTACTGCAAATCGCATTAAGCTTGCGGAGTATGGTCAGGTTGAACGCTTAGAAGAGATTAATCGCGCCATGGTACGATATAGCAGAGAGGCTGCAGAAGGAAAGGCCCTGGTGGCAGCGGATTTGACCATGACAGGACAGCAGTTGTATCCTGTTGGTGATTTTATGTTTGAAGACCTGGTGGATGTATATAAGGAGCAACTGCAGGCAATCATAAAGGAAGGTGTAGACTTAATTGTAGTGGAGACAATGATGAGTCTCCAGGAGTGTCGTGCTGCACTTTTGGCATGTAAGGAAACCTGTGATTTGCCGGTGATGATTTCTCTAACCTATAACGAAGATGGCCGAACACTCTACGGAACCAGACCGGATACCGCTATGATAGTCCTTCAGAATATGGGAGCCGATGTGGTGGGGATCAATTGCTCCACCGGACCGGAGGATATGATAGAACTGGTGGAACAAATGGCAGAAGTTGCAGATATTCCGATTCTGGTAAAACCAAATGCCGGTCTTCCTGAACTGGAAAATGGAGAGACAGTCTATAAGATGACGCCAGAAGAGTTTGCAGCATCTTGCGAAAAACTACTTGATGCAGGGGCAGCCTTTATTGGTGGTTGTTGCGGGACTACGCCTTCACATATTAAGGCACTTTCGGATATGGCAAAGGGCAGAGGTGTGACGCTGCCTAAGCCAAAACATTTACCATACATTACATCGGAACGACAGAATGTTTTGGTAGATAAAGAAGGGGCATTTCGCGTGGTAGGTGAGCGTATCAATCCTACCGGAAAGAAGGCTCTGCAAGAAGAATTACGGGCAGGAAGCTTACAGATGGTGCGTCAGTTTGCCATGGATCAGGAACAGGCAGGTGCTTCCGTTCTTGACGTGAATATGGGAACCAATGGTATTGATGAGAAAGAGATGATGGTTGAGGCAGTCTACGAGGTGAGTTCCACAGTGGATTTGCCACTCTGTATTGATACCAGTTATGTGGATGTGATGGAGGCGGCTCTTCGTATCTATCCGGGACGAGCTCTCATCAACTCCATTTCCTGCGAAAAGGAAAAAATGGAGCAGCTTCTTCCAATCGCAAAGAAGTATGGTGCAATGTTTGTGTTGTTGCCACTATCTTCTGCAGGACTTCCCGAGGATTTGGAAGAAAAGAAGCAAAACATTGCCACCATATTAGAGGAGGCAAACAAACTTGGATTGTCTAAAAATGATGTAATAGTGGATGTGCTTGTGACTACGGTAGGTGCCAATCCAAATGCAGCCAGGGAGTGTTTTGAAACCATAACATATTGTAAGGAGGAGCTTGGTGTTCCAACCATTTGTGGTCTTTCTAATATATCTTTTGGTATGCCACAGCGAGCTTTTGTTAATACAGCATTTTTAAATGTCGCAGTTTCCAAAGGACTTACAATGGCTATTGCCAATCCTTCTCAGGAAATGCTTATGTATACCGCCTTGGCTACAGACTTGCTCTTGGGCAAAGCGGAGGCTTCTGAGCGTTACTTATCATCCGTACCTACCGCTGCCATGACATTTGCCAAGAAAGAAGAGCTGGCAGCTACAAAACAGGAGGAGACAAAGGAAGAGACTCACCCGATTTTTGACTGTGTGGTAAAGGGAGATAAGGCAAACGTGGTTGCTCATGTACAACAGGCTATCGACGAAGGAAAAGAGCCATCGGATGTCATTGAGGAGTATCTGATTCCTGCCATTAATAAAGTGGGAGAGTACTATGATAATAAGAAGTACTTTCTGCCACAGTTGATTGCCGGAGCCAATGCTATGAAGGAGGCAATGGAATACTTAGAGCCGCTTTTGGCAGCGGACAGTGATGAAGAGCCCAAGGCTACTATTATCTTTGCTACTGTTGAGGGAGATATTCACGATATCGGAAAGAACCTTGTGGTTTTGATGTTGAAGAACTATGGGTATCGTGTGATTGATATGGGGAAAGATGTGCCGGCGGAATCCATTGTAGACAAAGCTATGGAGGAAAAGGCAGCAGTTATTGGTCTTTCTGCACTGATGACAACAACTATGATGCGCATGAAAGATGTGGTTGAGATGGCAAAGCAGAAAGGCTGCCTTGCAAAAATCATTGTTGGTGGAGCCTGCATTACTGAGAGTTTTGCCCATGAAATTGGAGCGGATGGATATTCCTCCGATGCCTCTGATTGCGTGAAATTAGTGTCCCGTTTGGTGGAAGAAAAGGAACTTGTATAAATTGTGTCAAAATTTTTAAAAAAGTGTTGACGAACGAATGGAAGTATAGTATATTTAATTTCGG
Source organism: uncultured Roseburia sp. (assembly GCA_946002055.1). Classification (GTDB taxonomy): domain Bacteria; phylum Bacillota; class Clostridia; order Lachnospirales; family Lachnospiraceae; genus Pararoseburia. The sequence continues at coordinate 47,145 of CAMFYL010000008.1, read as the reverse complement.
TCGCGACAAGCGGCTGAAGAATGGGATCTTAGCTCAGCTGGGAGAGCATCTGCCTTACAAGCAGAGGGTCACAGGTTCGAGCCCTGTAGGTCCCATTTCTATCAATCTTTCATTCATATGGCGAGATGGCTCAACTGGCTAGAGCGTCCGGTTCATACCCGGGAGGTTGAGAGTTCAAGTCTCTCTCTCGCTACTTTTACTACAAGGTTAGACCAAAGGGTCTGACCTTATTTTTTTAACAAGGAGATGGGAAGATGCGAATAGGTTCTGGTTATGATGTTCATAAGCTGGTGGAAGGCAGAAAGCTAATCTTAGGCGGCGTGGAAATAGAGCATACCATGGGACTGCTTGGCCATTCAGATGCAGATGTGCTGCTGCATGCTATTATGGATGCTATCTTAGGTGCTGCCGGAATGGGAGATATCGGTAAGCATTTTCCGGATACGGATGAACAGTATAGGGGAATCTCATCTATGAAGCTGTTAGAGCATGTAAGCTCCTTGATTACAGAGGCGGGCTATGTGATTGGAAATATTGATGCCACTGTCATCGCCCAAAAACCTAAGCTTCGTCCATATATAGAGCAGATGGAGAATCATATAGCCAAGACCCTTGGCGTTTTACCTTCCCAGATTAACATTAAGGCCACCACAGAGGAGCATCTGGGCTTTACCGGTAGAGAGGAGGGTATCTCTGCCCAGGCGGTATGCCTGCTTGAAACCTTTTATGAGAGCAGTGTGGCTGTGGCTGATTCTGCTAGAAACTGCGCTGGTTGCGGAGGTTGTCAGAGGAAGGAATCTTGACAAAATTGCGCAATGTGCATACAATAGCAGAAGATAAAAGCTTTGAAGGGAAAGAGTAGAAGATTTAGACCTGTCAGAGAGAACCGATAGTTGCTGTGATTCGGTTTCTGTGTCTTCCTTTGAACGTGCGTCCCGGAGCTAATCTGGTGAACATAAGTAGTCAGGTTCGTATAACACGCGTTAAGTGTTTTAAGTGAAATCAATGCAATTGATTTAATTAGAGTGGAACCGCGGATAACTTCGTCTCTATACTATATAGAGATGAAGTTTTTTTGTGGTAAAAATATGAGGTGCTTTATTATGTTTCAGCATTATATCGAAGAGTTTAACAACATAAAAGAGAGAGACCCGGCAATAAAGAGTCCCCTAGAGGTTATTTTATATCCCAGTTTTAAGGTGATGATTAGTTACCGTCATGCTCACAAGTTATATGAGAAGGGGCACTACTTTCTGGCCAGATGGATTTCCCAGCGGGCAGCCAGAAGAACGGGAATAGAGATTCATCCGGGTGCACAGATTGGGAAGGGATTATTTATTGACCACGGCACCGGTGTTATCATCGGAGAGACTACGATTATAGGAGATAACGTTACGTTATATCAGGGTGTTACGCTTGGTGGTACAGGTAAGGAGACAGGGAAGCGACACCCAACCTTGGAGGATAACGTTATGGTGAGCGCAGGAGCCAAAATCATAGGTTCCTTTACCATCGGTAAGAATTCTAAGATTGGCGCAGGTAGTGTGGTGATTGAGGAAGTTCCGCCAAATTGTACGGTGGTAGGTGTTCCCGGGCGCGTTGTTCGCCAGAACAATGAAAGGATTCCTGCCAGTGATATGGATCAAATCCATTTGCCGGATCCCATTATGGATGATATTCACGTGTTGCAGAGAGAAAACACAGAACTTACCAATCGTGTGCTGGAATTGGAAAGGGAATTAAGACAAATACAGAAAAACAAATAAAAGGAGAGTACTATGAAAATCTATAATACACTTTCAAGAACAAAAGAAGAATTTGTTCCCATTGAAGAGGGAAAAGTAAGAATGTATGTATGCGGACCCACTGTGTACAATTACATTCATATTGGAAATGCGAGACCTATGATTGTGTTTGATACTGTCCGCAGATATTTGGAGTATGCAGGATATGAAGTGAATTTTGTATCCAACTTTACTGACGTGGATGACAAGATCATAAAGAAGGCTATCGAGGAGGGCACTAGTGCTGAGGAAGTGTCACAGCGCTTTATCAAAGAGTGTAAGCAGGATATGGAAGATATGAATGTACTTCCTGCAACAACACATCCATTGGCCACCCTTGAGATTCAGGGAATGATTGATATGATTTCTACCTTGATTGAGAAGGGTTACGCTTATGTAGTATCGGATGGTACGGTATATTATCGCACAAGAAAGTTTGCGGAATATGGTAAGCTTTCACACAAGAATTTGGATGATTTGGAAGCAGGACACAGAAGTATCGGAGTGGTAGGTGACGAGAAGGAAGATGACTTTGACTTTGTTTTGTGGAAGCCTAAGAAAGAAGGAGAGCCATATTGGGAGTCACCTTGGTGTGAAGGTAGACCGGGATGGCACATTGAGTGTTCTGTTATGTCAAAGCGCTACTTGGGTGATGAAATTGATATTCATGCCGGTGGAGAAGATTTGATTTTCCCACATCACGAAAATGAAATTGCCCAGAGTGAAGCGGCAAATGGAGTTACCTTCTCCCGTTACTGGATGCACAACGGTTTTCTTAACATTGATAACAAGAAGATGAGTAAGTCTCTTGGCAATTTCTTTACCGTTCGTGAAATTGGTGAGAAATATGATTTACAGGTGCTTCGTTTCTTTATGCTACAGGCACATTACCGCAGCCCGCTGAATTTCAGTGCTGAGTTAATGGAGGCAGCAAAGAACGGTTTGGAGCGTATTCGCACAGCAGCTGCAAACCTTGCTTATTTACAGGAAAATGCCAAGGTGAGTGATATGACAGAGGCGGAATCGACCCTTGTGAAAGAAAGCCAGTCCTATGTGGAGAAGTTTAAGGCGGCTATGGAAGATGACTTTAATACAGCAGACGCCATTTCGGCAGTATTTGAGCTTGTAAAGTTCTGCAATCAGCATGCATCAGAGGAATCTTCAAAAGCATTTGTTGCTGCTTTATATGAAACTATGGAACAGCTTTGTAATGTTCTTGGAATCATCATCGCTTCAGAGCAGGAAATGTTAGATTCGGAAATTGAAGAGATGATAGAGGCAAGACAACAGGCAAGAAAGAATAAGGACTTTGCAAAGGCAGATGAGATTCGAGATGCACTTTTAGCTAAGGGCATTTTGTTGGAAGATACCAGAGAAGGGGTAAAATGGAAGAGAGCTTAATGGAAAGAATAGGGAAAACATTTCCCATGAATGAGGTGGATATCAGAACATATTCACCCTTGACCCTGGCCTATATTGGAGATGGCATTTTTGATGTGGTGATTCGTACATTGGTGGTGGAAAAGGGGAATACCTCTGCCAACCAACTGCATCGGGCTACCAGTCATATTGTCAAGGCTCATTCTCAGGCTTTGATGGCTCAGGCTTTGGCGGATGTTTTGACAGAGGAAGAAGCGGATGTGTATCGAAGAGGTCGCAATGCCAAGTCACATACTATGGCAAAGAATGCCTCTGTGACGGATTATCGCAGTGCCACCGGATTTGAGGCTCTGGTGGGATATCTGTATCTGACAAGGCAGGAAGAGCGTATGATGGAACTGATTTCCTATGGAATGAAACAATGTCACTTTGAGGTGTAGGCCTCTTATTGAGAAAGGAATTATTGTGGAAGAACAAAACTTAACCATTGAAGGACGCAATGCTGTGTTAGAGGCATTTCGTTCCGGCAAGACAATTGATAAACTCTTTGTGTTGGATGGCTGCATGGATGGCCCCATCAAAACCATTTTGCGGGAGGCAAAAAGAGGAGATGTAATCATTCATTATGTGGCAAAGGAACGTTTGGATCAGATTTCTGAGACGGGCAAGCATCAAGGGGTGATTGCATATGCTGCAGCATACAGCTATGCAACAGTAGAGGATATGCTGGAAAATGCCAAGGCAAAGGGAGAAGATCCCTTTATCATCTTCTTGGATAATGTGGAAGATCCTCATAATCTTGGTGCTATCATTCGTACAGCAAATCTTGCTGGCGCCCATGGCGTGGTGATTCCAAAGCGTCGTGCAGTAGGACTTACTGCAACTGTTGCAAAGGCCTCTGCTGGTGCACTGAACTATACACCGGTAGCAAAGGTGACAAACATTTCTCAGACTATTGAGGCATTAAAGGGCGAGGGTATGTGGTTTGTCTGTGCTGATATGGATGGTGATCCTATGTATCAGTTGAATTTGACAGGTCCCATCGGCGTTGTTATGGGCAATGAAGGGAGCGGTGTCAGCGAACTGGTGAAAAAGCACTGTGATTTGGTGGCAAGCATTCCCATGCAGGGAGATATTGATTCATTAAACGTATCTGTTGCAACAGGTGTTCTTGCATATGAGGTTGTTAGACAGCGTTTGAGTGCAAAATAGGGGAATCGATGGAAAAGTATCAATTTATGACAGATGAAGAAGTGGTGGCTGCTTATCGTGATGGAGATTTTCAGGCGGTAGAGTACATTTGTGGAAAGTACAAAGGTTTGGTAGCCGGTTACGGGAAAAAGTTCTTCATCAAAGGCGGAGAAGAGCAGGATGTAATTCAAGAGGGAATGGTTGGCCTTTTTAAGGCCATCCAGGATTTTGATGAAAAGAAGGGGGTTTCTTTTCAGAATTTTGCACAGGTTTGTATTACAAGACAGATTATCAAAGCTATGGAGGCGGCAGATCGATTGAAAAATCAGCCACTCAATAGCTATGTGTCTCTTTTTGTTGATGAGGATCAGGTGCCGAATCAGCAAGTAGAAGAGGCTATGCTTACAAATGAGACAACAAATCCGGAAAATGTGATTCTGGATTCAGAAAAAACACAAGATACTTTGGAGAAAATCGTGCAGGTCTTAAGCAAAATGGAACTACAGGTATTCTTGTATTTGACACAGGGGATGGATTATAGAACCATTGCAAGAGTGATGGATAAAGATGAAAAGAAAATCGACAATGCTATCCAGAGAATTCGACAAAAAGTAAAAAAATATATTATATAATTTGAAAAAATTACGAAAATTCCACAACAAAGAAATAGCTCTTGTGGAATTACAGGCATATGTGATAAAATGTCGGTTGGAGATTTTTTAAAATGTTATTTAAAGTATTAGAGAGAAAGTCAGAAGAACTTCCATCCCTGGAAAGATTTAAGATGTTGGGGGCCAAAGTGGTTGACGAGATGGATAAACCATTCCTTGCCAGCTTCAATTTGAGAAACCTTAAGTATTTTAATGAAATTTATGGGACAGAGCAGGGCGATTGGTTAATCGATTTGATGGTAGACTACTTCTGCAGAAGCAACAAAAAAGCAATATTGGGGAGTATGAGTTATGCGGATCACCTTCTTGTATTAGGTGAGGCAGGTTCTATGTCCGGCGAGGAATTGAAGGATTTCTTTCGGGAAATTTCTGATAGATTTGTAGCCAAGGTGAACGAGAAGCATGGACGTGCCAGTGTTCATGTGGAGTGTGGGCTCTATTTGATGCAGCCGGGGGATAGTTTTATCTATGCTCAGGACAATGCCCGTTTCGCAAGGCGCAGTATCCGACATAACTATTCTGATACCATTGGATTTTATTCTGAGCAACTGCGTCAGAAATCCGTTAAGAAGGCCAGTATCATTCCAAACTTTGAACATGCTATGGACTCCGATGGAATTCAGGTGTATCTGCAGCCAAAGTATTCTGTTGTAGAGAATAAGATTATTGGTGCAGAGGCGTTGTCCAGATTTTGTGATGAGGATGGTGAGATTTTATCTCCGGCTATGTATGTGCCTATTTTGGAACAGGCTGGAATTGTATCTCGTTTGGATTATCAGGTCTTGGAAAAGAGTGTGTTTCTTCTTGAAAAATGGAAGGAAGAGGGAAAAGAATTGTTCCCTATTTCTGTGAATTTATCCGGAATTGACTTGGAGGACGATGAGTTTATTAATCAGCTGGATGCATTGGTGGAAGATGCCGGTATTGATAAGGGACTCATTGAGTTTGAGTTGACAGAGACGGTGCTTGCCAAGGATTTAGACAGCATTATTGCAAAGCTTAGAAAGCTGCGCGAGAAGGGATATCGCATTGCTTTAGATGATTTTGGGTCAGGATATAATTCACTTTACGTGCTGGGACAGATTCCTGCAAATGTTATTAAGTTTGACAGAGGTTTTGTACTTCACTCTATTCAGAACCAAATGGGCATGACAATTCTAAGCAATCTGGTAAATACCTTTAAGGAGGTTCAGTTTGAAGTGCTCTGCGAAGGTGTGGAGACAGAAGAGGAGAAGCAGCGCATTGTTTCATGTGGATGTGAAGTGATTCAGGGATACCTTTACGATAAGCCTTTACAGATTCATGATTTTGAAAAGAAATATATCTATGCATAGTATACGGGTCAGACGAAAGTCTGACCCTTTTGTTATGCGTCCGCTTTGTTGCAATGATACAAGAGACGAAGATAGGCGGCGAAGGAGGATGAAATTTGGCTAATGAGAACACCAAGTAAAAAGGCCCGAAAGCCTAGGCGATGAATGCCAAACAGAATAAAGCTTAAGCGAAGAAGTGCTCCTAAAATGCTAATGCAAAAGGTGTCCTTGGTTTTTCCCAAACCATTTAGTATGCTATTCATAGTAACCCCCAGAAACAGGAAAGGACAGAGCCAACCCAGGGTTTTTATATAGATGCCGGCCACATGGTTTTCAAAAATATGCTCTCCGATATATCCACCAAAGAAATAGAAGAAGAAGGAAAACATAAATCCAAGGAGCATACAGGAAAAGAAGCTGATTAATATGGCATGTTGGATGTATTTGTTTCGACCTTCTTCCTTTGCTTTTGAGATGCTGGGAAGCAACATTACCGCAATGGAATTTGACAGCACTGTGGGAAAAAAGACCATAGGTACTGCCATGCCACTGTATATGCCGTAGACGGAAAGAGCCTGGGTTTTGTTAAGACCGAATGCCACCAGGCGAAGGGGTATCATGATATTTTCAAAACTTGATAAAAATGTGAGAGATAATCTTGTGGCAGTGAGGGGATAAGCCATTTGAAACAGCTGACCTGCAGTTGTGACTAAATTTTTCGGTGCCTGAGAGGTGGAGGATCTTTCAAGGGAGAGTATGGTGATATAATATAAAGTAGCTGCGGCCTCACCGATGACAAGTCCAATCATGGCGTGGGTTTTTGTAAAGGGCAATCCCCTTTCGGTGAGAATAAAGTAGATGCCAAAGACACTTCCCACCCGAACGAGCTGCTCGATGCATTGACCGGCGGAGGGGATAGCAGCCTTTTGCAGACCATAATAATAGCCATTGATACATCCGTGGATGCATTCTAGGGGAACACAGAGCACAAGGATGCGAAGTAGTGGGGCGATGGTAGCTTGATGGAAAATATTGGCGGCTATGGCATCAGATAATATGTACACAGGCGTAGCATAGGCTAGACCCAGTGATAGGGAAATGATAAGGCCTGTTTTTAAATAGACTTTCCCAAATGCTTTGGAGTTACTGCTGGCACTGGCCACATATTTAGATATGGCGGTGTGAATGCCTGAGTTGGCAAAGGCAACACCTACGCCCAGAAGTGGCATGGATAGTTGATAGAGACCAAGCTCTTTTGCACCGATATTTCTTGATAAAAAGATTTTGTAATAAAAGCCGATGAAACGACAAAACAAACCGGATATGGTAAGAAGAAGGGCTCCGGAATAGATGGGGTGTCTGTTTGGTTTCAAGGTAATACCTGCAAGTGATGTTTCCTTACATATATATGAGAAAATAATGTTGACAGAACAAATGGGTTATAATAGTATTGTTTCAAATCCTACTGAAATAGTGGGGAAAGAAAAGGAAGAAGCATTGAAGAAAAAAGTTGTTGTGGGTATGTCAGGAGGAGTGGATTCTTCCGTGGCAGCGTATCTTTTAAAAGAACAGGGCTATGACGTGATTGGTGTCACTATGAATATTTGGCAGGAAGAGGACCGCTGCAGGGTAGAGGAGAATGGCGGTTGCTGTGGACTCAGTGCAGTAGAGGATGCCAGACGTGTTGCTGCAAAGTTGGACATTCCCTACTATGTGATGAATTTTAAGGAACCATTTAAGAAGCATGTGATGGATTATTTTGTAGAGGAGTACTTACAGGGGCGTACCCCAAATCCATGTAACGCCTGCAATCGATATGTGAAATGGGAAGCACTTTTGAATCGTGCCATAGAAATTGGCGCAGATTATATTGCAACAGGCCACTATGCACGAATTGCGAAACTTGAAAATGGCAGATATTCTATTATGAATTCTGTGACGGCCAGGAAGGATCAGACATATGCGCTGTATAATCTGACCCAGGAGCAGCTGGCTCACACCTTAATGCCGGTTGGCGCATATGAGAAGGATGAAATCCGAAAAATTGCTGAGAACATAGGGCTTGTGGTTGCCAACAAAAAGGACAGTCAGGATATTTGCTTTATTCCGGATGGAGATTACGCAGGATTTATTGAAAGAACAGTTCCCGATAGGATTCCCGGACCGGGGGATTTTGTGTTGAGTGATGGAACGGTGGTGGGAAAGCATAAAGGAATTACCCACTACACCATTGGACAGCGTCGCGGATTAGAGGTGGCTGTGGGCAAGAGAATTTTTGTAAATAAAATTGACGTAGAAAAGAATCAGATTATTCTTGGAGATGATGATGAAGTATTTACCACTTCTCTTGTTGCGGGAGATATGAATTATATGGCGGTGCCGGAATTTAAAGATGGAGAAAAGTATCTGGCAAAGATTCGCTACTCCCACAATGGTACCGTCTGCAGTGTTACGAATCTCAGTGATGGCAAGGTGCGACTTGACTTTGAAGAACCGGTAAGAGCAGTCACTCCGGGGCAGGCAGTGGTGCTTTATCAAGGTGACTTTGTTGCTGGTGGGGGGACGATTTTGGGATAAATTGTAGAAAATTCATCAAATGTGAATTATTTTGTTGACAAAAGAAAACCAAAAGGGTATACTCTTTATTGCTTGCGGGTTTTCTAGTGAAACACGCAAGTCTCTATCCTTTGTAAGTCTCATAAAGTTGCAAAAAGAGCTACTCGTAAGAGTAGCTCTTTTTGCAGTCTTTTTTATTTCGTTAGTCTAATGGAAAGGCGATAGGAGTTCGATTTTTGTATACGTGATATTCCTTGAAACCGCAACTTTTTAGTAAGTCAGGGATATCATCGAAGTGCAAACCGATATGTTCCGTTTTGTGGGCGTCAGAACCAATGGTAAGTAGGTATCCGCCAAGTTCTCTGTAGCGCTTGATGATGGCGATGCAAGGGTTTGGTTCCATAAGACCACAGCGGAAGGAACCTGTATTTACCTCAAGGGCAATATCTTTTTTTATGATGGTAGAAAGGATGGCGTCTACTATTTCTGCATATGGAGTGTAGGTATCCATATCAGGACGGGCATAAGGTCCGTAGCGGAAGCAATAGTCAAGATGTCCAAGAGAGTCAAACTGATCAAAGGCTTGAATGTTCTCTAAAATCATTTCATAATACTGCAAAAAGGCTGCCTTTTCGTCTCTGGTGGAGAAGTATTTTGGATAATAGGGGTCTTCTCCACGGATGACGTGAGTGGAGCCTATTACAAAGTCAAAAGAGTATTCCTTTAAAAGCAGTTCGTATGCATTTGCCGCATGGGGCTGTAATCCCAGTTCGATGCCCAGAAGAATAGAAAAGTCTTCGGTGCTTTCCTTTTCGCTTAAGGATTTTATGGTAGAGTGATAGGAAGAAACATCAAGGTCAAACAAACCAGGTTCTTCCCTATAGTCCAAATCCAGGTGATCGGTAAATGTGATTCCCGGCATAGATAATGCTTTTGCTGCAACAATCATATTCTCAGGTTTTGTGTTGGCATCTCCGGAGAAATCAGAGTGCATATGTGCGTCCCAAAGTGATAGCATTGTGTTTCCTTTCATATTAAAAAACTCGTCTGTTGTTTTTCTATATTATAAGAAATGTAATGATTCAATTCAATAATAGTGAAATTTTTATCAAAGATTGAAATAAAGGTTGAAATTACGGAAAAAATTGGGTAAAATAAATGCAGTTTGGGAATTATAGTTTCCTAGAACAGAATTATTATATCTTAGGAGGAATATAAAATGGCAGTAAGAGTAGCGATTAATGGATTCGGCCGTATTGGTCGTCTTGCATTCAGACAGATGTTTGGAGCAGAAGGATATGAAGTAGTTGCAATCAACGACTTGACAAGCCCAAAGATGTTAGCTCATTTATTAAAGTATGATTCATCACAGGGTAAGTACGCTTTGGCTGATACTGTATCTGCTGGAGAAGACTCTATCACAGTTGATGGTAAGGAAATTAAGATTTACGCTTTCCCAGATGCAAACAATTGCCCATGGGGAGAGTTAAAGGTAGACGTAGTATTAGAGTGCTCTGGTTTCTACACAAGCAAGGAAAAGGCACAGGCTCATATCAATGCTGGTGCTCGTAAGGTTGTTATTTCTGCACCTGCAGGAAACGATCTTCCTACAATCGTATACAATGTTAACCATACAACATTGACTCCAGATGACAAGATCATCTCAGCAGCTTCTTGTACAACAAACTGCTTAGCACCAATGGCTAAGGCATTAAACGATGCATTCGGTATCAAGTCTGGTATTATGAGCACAATTCACTCATACACAGGTGATCAGATGACACTTGATGGTCCACAGAGAAAAGGTGACCTTAGAAGATCTCGTGCAGCTGCAGTTAATATCGTTCCTAACTCAACAGGTGCTGCAAAGGCTATCGGTCTTGTAATCCCAGAGTTGAACGGCAAGTTAATCGGATCTGCACAGCGTGTTCCATGCCCAACTGGTTCTACAACAATCCTTGTTGCAACAGTTGAGAAGTCTTGCACAGTTGATGAAATCAACGCAGCAATGAAGGCAGCAGCTACAGAGTCATTCGGATACAATGAGGATGAAATCGTTTCTTCTGATATCATCGGAAGCACATATGGTTCTATCTTCGATGCTACACAGACAATGGTTGGAGAAGACAACTTAGTACAGGTTGTTTCTTGGTATGATAACGAGAACAGCTACACATCTCAGATGGTTCGTACAATCAAGTACTTCTCAGAGTTAGCATAATAATATTTTGTGCTATTTCATCATATGCTTGCATATGAAAGAAATATCCCAAAATTGGTATTATCATAACCAACAAGGGGTCCGGTCATTTGGACCGGACCCTTTTTGTATATTTTCAAAACGGAGGATTTAGTTATGGGATTAAACAAAAAATCAGTTGATGACATCAATGTAAAGGGGTTACGTGTTCTTTGCAGATGTGATTTCAATGTTCCATTGATTGATGGAAAAATCACAGATGAGAACCGTTTGGTACAGGCACTTCCTACCATTAAGAAGTTAGTAGCAGACGGCGGCAAGGTAATTCTTTGCTCACACCTTGGAAAGCCTAAGGGAGAGCCGGTTCCAGAACTTAGTCTTGCTCCAGTTGCAAAGAGATTAAGCGAGTTGTTGGGACAGGAGGTTAAGTTTGCTCCTGACAATGAAGTAGTGGGTCCAAACGCTAAAGCTGCCATTGAAAACATGAAGGATGGAGATATTGTTCTTCTTGAGAACACAAGATACCGTGCAGAGGAGACAAAGAACGGAGAGGCGTTCTCAAAGGATTTGGCATCTATCTGTGATGTTTTCGTTAATGATGCTTTTGGTACTGCTCATAGAGCACACTGCTCAAATGTTGGTGTGACAGAGTACGTTGACACTGCTGTTGTTGGATACTTGATGCAGAAGGAAATTGACTTCCTTGGTAATGCAGTAGAGAATCCAGTACGTCCTTTTGTTGCTATTTTAGGTGGTGCTAAGGTTTCTTCTAAGATTTCTGTTATTGAGAATCTCCTTGACAAAGTTGATACATTAATCATCGGTGGTGGTATGGCATATACCTTTATGGCAGCACATGGCGAGCCAGTAGGTAAGTCTCTTCTTGAAGAAGACTATATTTCATATGCACTTGAGATGGAAGAGAAGGCTAAGGCAAAAGGCGTTAACCTTTTGATTCCTATTGATACTGTGGTTGGCGACGATTTCAAGAACGATTGCAACTTTAAGGTTGTAGGCCGTGGTGAGATTCCGGATGATATGGAAGGTATGGATATCGGACCAAAGACTTGTGAACTGTTTACAAATGCAATTAAAGATGCTAAGACCGTTGTTTGGAACGGACCAATGGGATGTTTCGAAATGCCTAACTTTGCAAAGGGTACTATCGCAGTTTGTGAGGCATTGGCTGAAATTGATGGCACAACCATTATTGGTGGTGGTGATTCTGCATCAGCAGCAAATAACTTGGGCTACGGTGATAAGATGACTCATATCTCTACCGGTGGTGGAGCTTCCCTTGAGTTCTTAGAGGGTAAGGAGTTACCTGGTGTAGCTGCAGCAAATGACAAATAAGAGGAGATATAAAATGGCAAGAACAAAGATCATTGCAGGCAACTGGAAAATGAACAAGACTCCTAGTGAGGCAGTTGCTTTGATTAATGAATTAAAGCCTTTGGTGGCTAATGATGAAGTTGATGTTGTATTCTGTGTACCAGCTATCGACATCATTCCAGCAGTGGAAGCATGTAAGGGTACCAATATTCACATTGGTGCTGAGAATATGTACTTTGAGGAGAGCGGTGCTTTCACAGGTGAAATCGCTCCTGCAATGCTTACAGATGCAGGTGTAGAGTATGTTGTACTTGGACACTCAGAACGCAGAGAGTATTTTGCAGAGACAGATGAGACAGTAAACAAGAAGGTGTTAAAGGCATTCGAGCATGGTATTACACCAATCATCTGTTGTGGTGAGTCTTTGACTCAGAGAAAGCAGGGTATCTACATTGAGTGGATTCGTATGCAGATTAAGATTGCATTCCAGAACGTTACAGCTGATCAGGCTAAGAAGGCAGTTATTGCTTACGAGCCAATTTGGGCTATCGGAACAGGCGAGACTGCTACTTCTGATCAGGCTGAAGAGGTTTGTGGTGCAATCAGAGAGTGCATTAAGGAAGTATATGATGAGGCTACAGCAGAAGCTATCCGCATTCAGTACGGCGGATCTGTGAACGCAGGTAATGCAGCTGAATTGTTCGCAAAGCCAGACATTGATGGTGGCTTGGTGGGCGGAGCTTCCTTGAAGGCTGATTTTGGCAATATCGTTAATTACAAGTAAGATTTTATTAGAGACCATTTCCTTTTGCCGGGAGTGGTCTCTTTATGTATTTGTAAAAATGGTGAAAAGTTGCTAAAATAGTAGCAAATGCAAACGCATAATATGGGGGAAGCTATGACAGTAGAAACATTATATGATGTAATCGGGGGCGATTATGCTAAAATTATTCAGAATCTAAAGCAGGATGAAAAGGTTGCGCGTTTTGCACAAATGTTTTTGCAGGATTCCAGCTATCAGGAATTGAAGGATGCTATGGATGGACAGGATTATGAGGCGGCATTTGCGGCAGCTCATAAGCTAAAGGGTATTTGTCAGAATATGTATTTTGACAGAATGCAACACATTGTTTCTGATATAACAGAGGGCTTGCGTGGCGGCGCTGATATTTTAAGTGCAGTATCTTTGATGCCGCAGCTGGAGGCTGTTTATGAAATGACAGTGGAGAACATTTTACAGCTTGACTGATGCCGAATTCTGTCAGTGAACTATTTCTTGAGATGAAATATGGGATATGCTATACTAATGCCTGCAAATAGGAGGATACTAGAATGAAACCACGATATATGATTTTGCTTTTGACACTGAGTGTCTTTCTGATGGTGGGATGTGGCCAAAAGGACACACCTGAGAAACCTAGTGGGGCAGATGAGCATATTCAAAAAGAAATAGAAGACTACACAAAGCTGACGGACGGAGAACTGGAGGTCTACAGCTTAGACGGAGATGTGAAGGCCCAGATGGAACTGGCATGTCGTTACGATTACGGAACGGCTGCTAAGGGGCGTGATTTTGGTCAAGCTAAGGTCTACTATGAGATGGCGGCAGCCCAAGGTGACTTGGATGCGTTGAGATGTATGGGCTACCTTTACTTGAATGGATGCCTTGGAGAAGTTGACTTGGACAAGGCTATGGAGTACTTTACGCAAGCGTTAGAGCTGGGGGATGTGGATTCCAATGTGGCTATTGGCAGAACTTATCTTGCGGGATATGGCGACCCGACCAGCAGTACAGCATCGGCACTTGAGTACATTGAAACTGCGTTTAAACAGGGAAGACCATCCGGGGCGTACTATATGGCATACCTTTATGAAGAAGGGATTGGTGTGACTCAGGATGTGAATCAGGCCATGGAGTTGTACACAAGCGTTCTTGAGATGAAGGAACTGTCGCGCTATGATGCATATTTGGTGGATGCTGCCAGAACAAGAATCGGCATTCTTTACGTGGAAGGCAAAGGTATTCCACAGGATTACGATAAGGCTCTCAGCAATTTTAAGATGAGTGCAAAGAAGGGCTATGCCATGGCTCAGTATTATATGGGACAGATGTATGAGAATGGTTATGGTGTAGACAAGGACTATGAGACTGCATATGATTGGTACGTAAAGGCTGCAAAGCAGGACTATGCGCCGGCATTGAATCAGCTTGGGTACCTTTATTACAAGGGGAATGGTGTAGATGCTGACTTGGATCAGGCAATATACTATCACAAGTTGGCTGCGATGCAAGGATATGCTGCGGCACAGATTAACCTTGGATATTTATATGAAAATGGGATAGGGGTAGATAAGGATTTGAGCACAGCACTAAAGTATTACACCATGGCAGCTGAGCAGAACAACGAAGGTGCTAAGGAAGCTGTGACTCGAGTTTCAAAACAGTTGGATGAAGAAAAATAATCATATTGTTGGTATCGGCGCCACTATATTTGTGGTGTTAGTGATTGGGACAGTCTGGTATTTTTTGTTTGGATTCGACTTCATTTCGCGTAAACTTTTACATGAGACAGACAAAGTACAAGCAGAGAAACAGCTTTTGGATATTTCCAGTATCGACGAAGCTTACGATGCCATATTAAACAAGAGTACAAATAATTTCATAGGAAGTCATCCCATCGACGAGGAATTTTTAGGCTGGTTTGTCAGCAAATATGGAGTCCCGGCATTGGAGGGTATCGCGGCGTATGCAGAATTGGAGGATGCTGAAATCTGGTATAGTATCACAGGAAGCAGTATTCATGTGCTATGGTACCACTATTGCCAGGAGATGGGAATGTCAAGTGAGGAGTATTATAAGACCTTTGTAAAAGATGGACAATCTGCGTATCAGACTGTGCTTGATTTTACAGGGGATTTTTCGCTGGCGGAAGGTGTGGGAACTACCACGTACTTCAATAGTGTGGGACAGGATATACGCCAGTGCTTGGATGAAGTTTTGTTGCAGGAAATGAACAATAGCGACGTGATGGTGGTTAATAACGAATTTACCTACACCAATCGCGGAACTGCTATTCCCGGTAAAGACTATACGTTTCGGGCTGACCCAAAACTTGTTTCCAACCTGGAGATTATGGGAACAGATGTGGTTGGTCTTGCCAATAATCACGTATATGATTACGGGGAAATTGGTTTGCTTGACACCCTGACAAATATTGAGAGTAGACAGCTGCCTTATATAGGAGCTGGTAAGAATATCTCGGAAGCTTCTGAACCAGTGTATTATATTATCAATGGTCGTAAGATTGCTATCGTTGCGGCCACACAGATTGAGCGCAGTTACAAATACACAAAGGAAGCAACAGATGATTCTGCCGGTGTGTTAAAGACCCTTAGTCCAGCTCGATATGCAAAGGCTATTTTCCAGGCGAAGAAAAATGCTGATATTGTGATTTGCTACGTTCATTGGGGAACTGAGGGGACCCATCATTATGGAATGGACCAGAGGGCTTTAGCAGAAGTGTTTGTTCAGGCAGGTGCAGATGCAATTATTGGAGGCCACACACATTGCTTGCAAGGTGTGGATGTAATTCAGGGAGCTCCTGTATTTTATAGCCTGGGTAATTTCTATTTTTCCCAGGATCCAGAGATGCCAGCGGATTATGATACTGCTATGGCACAACTTACTGTAGAAAAGGATGGCACGTTGCGTGCCAGATTATTGCCGTGCCAATTTTCAGAAGGAAGGCTGACCCTTTTGGAGGAGGGAGAGCAGTACGCGCAGATTCTTAAAGATGTATCTGATTATTCCGATGGTGCGCTTTTAGATGAGCAGGGCTACCTTGTTGACAAATAGAACTTTAGATATTTGCTTTTTTTTGGATATTGTGTCAATAGTATTTTGGCGCTATATCGGTAGAATAGTAGTAGATAAATTATAATAAAAAAGGAGAAAGACATGAGCAAGAAACCAGCAGTTTTAATGATTTTGGATGGCTTTGGTTTAAATGAAAAAGAAGAGGCCAATGCCGTTTTTGAAGCTAAGACACCTAATATTGATGGATTGATGAAGGATTATCCTTTCGTTAAGGGATATGCCAGCGGACTTGCGGTAGGTCTTCCGGATGGTCAGATGGGTAACTCTGAAGTTGGTCATTTGAATATGGGAGCAGGTAGAATCGTATATCAGGAGCTTACAAGAATCACAAAAGAGATTGAAGATGGTGTTTTCTTTGAGAATCCAGCGCTTCTTAAGGCAATGAACAATGCCAAGGAGAACCATAGTGCCCTTCATTTGTTTGGGCTTTTGTCAGATGGTGGTGTACACAGCCACAATACACATCTTTATGGATTACTTGAGATGGCGAAACGTCAGGGTCTTACTAAGGTTTTTGTTCATGGATTCTTAGATGGACGTGATACAGCACCTACAAGTGGTGCAGGATTCGTTGAGGATTTAGAGAAGAAAATGGAAGAGATCGGTGTTGGCCGTATCGCCTCTCTTTGTGGTCGTTATTATGCAATGGATCGTGATAATCGTTGGGATCGTGTAGAGCAGGCTTACAACGCACTCACTAAGGGCCAGGGCGTACAGGCTACAGATGCAGCTAGTGCAATGAAAGATTCTTACGAGAATGATAAGACAGATGAGTTCGTAATGCCTACTGTTATCACAGAGAATGGTGAGGCAATCGGCAAGATTTCTGAGAAGGACAGTGTAGTATTCTTTAACTTCCGTCCTGATCGTGCAAGAGAGATTACAAGAGCTTTCTGTGCAGATGACTTCGATGGATTTGATAGAGGCAATAGATTAGATCTTACTTATGTATGCTTTACAGAATATGATGTGACCATTCCTAACAAGGAAGTTGCATTCCACAAGGTTGAGCTTCACAATACCTTTGGTGAATTTTTGGCGGCAAAGGGCAAGACTCAGGCTCGTATCGCTGAGACAGAAAAGTATGCTCATGTAACCTTCTTCTTTAATGGTGGTGTTGAGGAGCCAAATCCGGGAGAGGATCGAATTCTTGTGAATTCCCCTAAGGTTGCTACTTATGACTTGCAGCCAGAAATGAGTGCATTTAAAGTTTGTGATAAGCTTTGCGATGCCATTCGTTCTGACAAGTATGATGTGATTATCATTAATTTTGCCAATCCGGATATGGTTGGTCATACAGGTATTGAGTCTGCTGCAATCGCTGCAGTAGAAGCAGTTGATACTTGTGTAGGACGTGCCGTTGAGGCATTGAAGGAAGTGGACGGTGTTATGTTTATCTGTGCTGACCATGGTAATGCTGAGCAGTTGGTTGATTATGAGACAGGTGATCCATTTACCGCTCATACAACAAACCCGGTTCCTTTCATTTTGGTAAATGCAGATCCGGCTTACGGACTTCGTGAGGGTGGATGCCTTGCTGATATTGTTCCTACTTTGATTGAACTTATGGGCATGGAACAGCCGGAAGAAATGACAGGTAAGTCTTTGTTGACAAAGTAGTATAGATTATTAGTGGAGGATTGTATTATGAAACCAATGAAAGAGGGCAAAGTTAGAGAAGTATATGATAATGGTGATAGCATTATTATGGTTGCTACAGACCGTATCTCTGCTTTTGACGTAATCTTAAAGAATAAGATTGTTGATAAGGGAACTGTTTTGACACAGATGTCAAAGTTCTGGTTCGACTATACTAAGGATATTGTGCCAAATCATATGATTTCTGTGGATACAAAGGATATGCCTGAGTATTTCCAGAATGAAGAGTATAATGGCAAGAGTATGATGTGTAAGAAGCTTGAGATGCTTCCTATTGAGTGTATTGTCCGGGGTTACATTACAGGTAGTGGTTGGGCAAGCTATCAGGAGAATGGTACCGTTTGTGGTATAGAACTTCCTGATGGATTGCAGGAGTCAGAGAAGTTACCTGAACCAATTTACACACCTTCTACAAAGGCTGAGATTGGTGACCATGATGAGAATATCTCCTTTGAGCGCTCTGTTGAGGTTTTAGAGAAGGAGTATCCCGGAAAAGGTGAATACTATGCTAACCAGATTAAGGATTGTACATTAAAGCTTTACAAGAAGTGTGCAGATTACGCTTTGACAAAGGGCATCATCATAGCAGATACGAAGTTCGAATTCGGTTTGGACGAGGATGGCAACGTAGTACTTGCTGATGAGATGCTTACACCGGACAGCTCACGCTTCTGGCCATTAGAGGGATATGAGCCGGGAAAGGGTCAGCCTTCCTTCGACAAGCAGTTTGTACGTGACTGGTTAAAGGCAAATCCAGACAGCGATTATCTTTTGCCGGATGATGTCATTGCTAAAACCATTGACAAATACAAGGAAGCGTATGAAATGTTGACAGGTAAGAAGTTGGGAGAGTAATCCCAGAGAGAATATGGATAAAGGAGTATTACATGAGTACAGATAGATATAGTAGCCCACTTTCAGAGCGTTACGCCAGCAAGGAGATGCAGTACATTTTTTCACAGGATAAGAAGTTTTCTACTTGGAGAAAATTATGGATTGCCCTGGCAGAGACAGAGATGGAACTGGGATTGAGCCAGGACGGAAAGCCGGTCATCACCCAGGAGATGATTGACGAGATGAAAGAGCACATCGATGACATTAACTATGATGTTGCTAAGGCTCGTGAGGCTCAGGTTCGCCACGACGTTATGAGTCATGTATATGCTTATGGACAGCAGTGTCCTAAGGCGGCAGGAATCATTCACTTGGGAGCAACTTCCTGCTACGTTGGAGATAACACAGATGTGATTATTATGCGTGATGCTTTGCTTTTAATCCGCAAGAAGCTTGTTAATGTGATTGCAGAGTTAGCAAAGTTTGCAGATGAATATAAGGATATGCCTACCTTGGCATTTACACATTTCCAGCCTGCACAGCCCACAACCGTTGGTAAGAGAGCTACCTTGTGGCTCAATGAGTTTGTTATGGATTTGGAAGATTTAGATTATGTACTTTCCACCTTAAAGCTTTTGGGTTCTAAGGGTACCACAGGTACTCAGGCTAGCTTCTTAGAATTGTTCCAGGGAGATCACGAGACAATTGATAAGATTGATCCTATGATTGCCAAGAAGATGGGATTTGAAGCTTGCTACCCGGTATCTGGTCAGACATATTCCAGAAAGGTTGATACAAGAGTTTGCAACGTTTTGGCTGGTATTGCAGCATCTGCTCATAAGATGTCCAATGATATTCGCCTGTTGCAGCACTTGAAAGAAATTGAAGAGCCGTTTGAGAAGAGCCAGATCGGGTCTTCTGCTATGGCATACAAGCGTAACCCAATGAGAAGTGAGCGTATTGCATCCTTGTCTCGTTACGTAATCATTGATGCACTTAACCCAGCGATTACATCAGCAACACAGTGGTTTGAGCGTACACTAGATGACTCAGCCAACAAGCGTCTTTCCGTAGCGGAAGGTTTCCTTGCCTGTGACGGCGTTTTGGATTTGTGCTTAAACGTTGTGGATGGTCTTGTTGTCTATCCTAAGGTTGTAGAGAAGCGTTTGCGCAGCGAACTTCCATTTATGGCAACAGAGAACATTATGATGGATGCCGTCAAGAATGGTGGTAATCGTCAGGAATTGCATGAGAAGATTCGTACCCTTTCTATGGAAGCTGGAAAGACAGTTAAGGTTGAGGGTAAAGAAAACAACCTTCTTGAGCTGATTGCAGCTGACGACGAGTTTCCAATGGGACTTGATGAGTTGGAAGCAACCATGCAGCCTGAAAAGTACGTTGGACGTTCGCCACGTCAGGTTGTTAAGTACTTAGAAGAAGTTGTTAATCCAATCTTAGAAGCAAACAAGGATATCCTTGGTGTGACAGCTGAGATTAATGTATAAATCATACAAGAATGAATTGGCCTTTGGGGAATACCCAGAGGCCTTTTTGAAAGTTTGCAAGAGGATTCTTGCAAATTATTATATAAAAACATAGTTTATTTGCGGATTGCCATAATTTTTGCAATATTTTTTTGTAAAAATTCATTGCGCTTCACCGCGTTGAAGTGTATAATGGTCGTAGATTTTGTGAAAAGCAGGGTCGGAATTTGAATTATATGTAGGAGGAGAACATTCAAATGGAGTTCAAGAGTAGTTATTTACAGAGAGTCTATGATGGACTTGAGAGCCGTAACGGCGAGCAGAAGGAGTTCCTTCAGGCTGTTGCTGAAGTACTTGAGTCATTGGAGCCAGTTGTCGCTGCAAAACCAGAGTTGGAGCAGTGGGGCATTATTGAGCGTATGGTAGAGCCTGAACGTATCATTCAGTTCAGAATTTCTTGGGTAGATGATAATGGTAAAGTACAGGTAAATCGTGGTTACAGAGTGCAGTTTAACTCTGCAATTGGGCCATATAAGGGTGGTTTGAGACTTCATCCTTCTGTAAACCTTTCAGTTATTAAGTTCTTAGGTTTTGAGCAGATCTTTAAGAACAGCTTGACAACACTTCCAATCGGTGGTGGTAAAGGTGGTTCTGACTTTGATCCTAAGGGCAAGTCAGATATGGAAATTATGAGATTCTGTCAGGCATTTATGACAGAGCTTGAGAAGCATATCGGTGCTGATACTGACGTTCCAGCCGGTGATATTGGTGTAGGCGGACGTGAGATTGGTTTTATGTATGGACAGTACAAGAGACTTCGCAACGAATTCACCGGTGTACTTACAGGTAAGGGATTGACTTACGGTGGTTCCCTTGCTCGTACAGAGGCAACAGGTTATGGTGTATGCTACTATACAGAAGAAGCATTGAAGTGCCTCAGAAACACAGATTTCAATGGTAAGACAGTTGCTGTTTCAGGTGCCGGTAACGTTGCTATCTACGCAATTCAGAAGGCATATCAGTTAGGTGGTAAGCCTGTGACATGTTCTGATTCTACCGGTTGGATTTATGATCCGGAAGGAATTGACGTGGAATTGTTGAGAGAGGTTAAGGAAGTGAAGCGTGCTCGTTTGACAGAGTATGCTGCAGCTCGTCCATCTGCTGAATATCATGAGAAGAAGAATGGTGAGCACGGCGTATGGTCTGTGAAGTGCGATATCGCTCTTCCATGTGCAACTCAAAACGAGTTGGATGCAAATGATGCTAAGATGCTTATCGACAACGGCGTTATTGCTGTATGCGAGGGTGCTAATATGCCTTCTACACCAGAGGCTGTTGAGGCATTTAAGAAGGCCGGCGTTCTCTTTGGACCAGCTAAGGCTGCCAACGCAGGTGGTGTTGCAACATCAGCTCTTGAGATGAGCCAGAACTCTGAGAGACTTCACTGGACATTCGAAGAAGTTGACGCTAAGCTTCATAACATCATGGTTGGTATCGTACACAACAGCTTGGATGCAGCAGAGAAGTATGGCTTGGAAGGTGATTTGGTTGCAGGTGCTAACATTGCCGGCTTCGAGAAGGTTGCTGATGCTATGATTGCACAGGGTGTTGCTTACTAAAAGGATAAGATAACATGTAATATTGAAAAGTCCCATAAACGTAACGTTTATGGGACTTTTTTATGTTTAGAATAGATCAAATAATCTACAACTGGAACTTCTGAACAACAGTCTCCAGGGCATCTGCAATCGTCTGCTGTTTCTGGGACATATCAGATACATTGTTGACAGTCACAGAAGCGGCATCAACAGAATCTAGTACAGTGCTACTGATAACGGCTGTCTCTTGAGAGGATTCGGCAATATCCTGAATTGCCTCTGTAACTTCATTCATAATCTGATGGATTGTTGCGGACATATCCGAAATCTTATTGGAGGAGGATGCGATAAAGTCAGCATCTTTTCCGTATTGATTTGCAGTTTCAACAAAGTTATTATAATCATTTGTAACCGTATCCTGCACAAATGAGAGCATATCCTGTGCGTCTGATGTGAGCTGTTGGAATGCAGACTGCACATCCGAAATTGTGCTTTGGATGCTCTGTACAGCGCTAGCAGTTTCCCCTGCAAGATTACCGATTTCACCGGCCACGACTGCAAATCCTTTTCCTTGTTCCCCGGTTCTTGCCGCCTCGATTGAGGCATTTAAGGAAAGCAGGTTAATCTGATCTGCTATATTGGCAATGACATTGGCCAATTCCCCAATGTTCTCAACAATCTTAGAATTTTCAATGCTGGCGCGAAGTTGCTGTTCAAAGCGTGTTGAAAGCTGTGTGGCTGTGTTGAAGGAACTTCTGCTGGACTGCTCTACAGCATTTGCACGTTCCTTGATTTCAGCAGAACGATGCATACTTTCTTCCGTCTCAGAGGCCAGAACGGAAACAGAAGCATTTACCTCCTGGGTGCTGGCATTAACCTGTTGGGTGGCAGCGCTGGTTGACATCATAGCATCGTTTATCTGCGTCATATATTTTTGAATGCTACGGAAATCTTGCGACAATTCATAGGAAGAATCCCGTAACTGACCGCTGGCGGTGTTGATATCGCCTGCGTGTTCGGAGATGTTGCGAATAACATCCTTATTACTGGTGTACATATTATTTAGTGAAGTTCCCATGGTACCCAATTCATCCGCAGACTGAATGGTAAGGGGATCAATGGTAAAGTCACCTGTAGCCAGAGAGCCGGCAAAGGTCTGCACACGCTGTACACTTTTGGAAATGGAAGAAACCTGTATCAGTACGGCAAGCAAAGAGAAAATCAGTGCAATGATTCCAACCAGTAAAAGCTTGATAACCAGATTGAATGTCGGTGTAAACAGCTCTGCTTGTGGCATACAAATAATGATGTGCCAGCCGGTAGAAGGAATGACCTTATGGTAAAGGTTATATGCGGATCCGTCGTCAGCGTCAAAAGTGGTTTGTCCAGCATCTTTTGCCAAGATTTTTTCACCTGCAGCTGCAAGGGAGGTGTTCGGGTCTGTTAAAATGTTTGCCGCTTCTGAAACTTTCTGATCGTCAACTCCGGCAAGATAGGTACCGCCTGAGGTTATCAGCATAGCATACCCGCCCTCACCGATTACAATCGAATTAATTACATCTTGAATGGAAGATAACTCTATATCTACGGTAACACAGCCGATATACTTGTCATTGTCAAAGATTGGCATAGTGCAGGTAGACATTACAAGTCCGGAGGTTGGATCATAGTAAGGATCCGTAATTATGGGCTCGGCAGATGCTTTGGCAAGTGTATAATACTCCTGGGAAAAATAGTCATATTCTGCGTTACTGTAGTCATAAGTAACATCAATGGCGTCTCCATTTTTATATATATATGGTCCGACGTATTCTTCCTCATTATAGGCATAAGGCTCGAACCAGATACCGCTACCCAGGACAATGTCATTGTCCTTGATGACATCAGCAAGCATTTCCTCGTATTAAGCCAAGGTCAGCGTTTGATATGTATTGCCTACGGTTCGGGATAAAGTGGTTGCCGTAGATTTGACAACATCAAGACATTCTGTGACTGCTGCAGATTCTGCAGTCAGAGATGTTGTCATATTTTCCTGAATTTGTTTGGTTAACATTGAAGAACAGGAAAATGTTGATATTGCGGTTAATGTAGCAAGAGCAAGAACAATAACCGGAAGGATTAGAACAAGCATTTTTGTACGAATTTTCTTGAATTTCATAACATACACTCCCCTTTGTAAGATATAAGTACTCATATTCCTATTTTACTATGGTGAAGATGAAAAGTCGCTATATTTCCCATAAAAATGGTGTTATTTACAGAGTTTGATGAATAAAAAACAAACAGGAAAATATCCTAGGTTTATGGGATACTATCTTTTGGTAAAGTCCTTGAAAAAAAATTATGACTGTGATATAATCTTCTGAGTTGTGACGAAATTAGTTTTGCTATGACATCATTTTAGGAGGTTGATTATGGCAGTTTTAAAGACAATTCTTATGATTGCATTTATTATTATATGTTTGGCAATTACAGTTATTATTCTGTTACAGGAAGGTAAGTCAGCAGGACTTGGTTCACTTAGTGGCCAGTCAACAGATTCTTACTGGAACAAGAACAAAGGACATTCCCGAGAGGGTATTCTGATTAAAGCAACTAGTGTATTAGTGCTTTTGTTCTTTGTGATTGCGGCTGTACTGAATATTGGAAGTTTCTAAGATTAGAGCCTGTAAGAGCCATCGTAGTAACGATGGCTTTTCTTTATATTAGTGAGTAGGAGAGCTATGAGCAAAGATCATTTCGAAGAGAGAAAACAAAAGATATATCGTCTGCTATGTGATGATTTGTATGTGCCTATGCGTGCAAAAGAAATTGCAATGCTTCTAGATATTCCAAAAGCAAAGCGTGAGTATTTGCAGGAGGTATTAGATGCCCTTGTGGAAGAAGGTTTGGCGGAAGTGTCTAAGAAGGGGAAGTACCAAAAAGCTCACAAGGTTGTTTTGGAGGGTAAATTCACCTGTCACGCAAAGGGATTTGGCTTTGTTACCGTAGAAGGTGTGGAAGAGGATTACTATATCCCTGAGAAGTTTGTGGGAGATGCTTTCCACGGCGATACGGTTCGCATTGAACTTTTGCCAAAATCTAACGGTCGTCGCAAAGAAGCTAAGATTACCCATGTGATTGAACACGACATTTCCACCATTGTTGGAACATTTGAGAAGAGCAAGAACTTTGGATTTGTTGTATCTGACAATGCCAGAATTACCCAGGATATCTTTATCCCTCAGGGCAAGGATATGCACGCTGTTACGGGTCATAAGGTTGTGTGTCAAATTACCAGTTATGGAAAAGAAAACCGTAATCCCGAGGGGGTTGTCACAGAGATTTTGGGACATGCAAATGATCCTGGGGTGGATATTATTTCCATTGTGAGAGGTTTTGATTTGCCAACAGAATTCCCGGAGAAGGTACTGAACCAGGCAGTTCGAGTGGCAAATGAGGTTTCTGAGGCTGACCGGGCAGGCCGATTGGATTTACGTCAGATACAGATGGTGACCATAGACGGTGAGGACGCAAAAGACTTAGATGACGCCATATCCATTTGTAGAAAGGGAGATGGATATGAACTTGGAGTCCATATCGCTGACGTGGCCAATTACGTACAGGAGCACAGCGCCTTAGATGAGGAGGCAAAAAAGCGTGGTACCAGTGTGTATCTGGTGGATCGAGTGATTCCTATGCTGCCTCATACCCTTTCCAATGGAATTTGTTCCCTGAATGCGGGAGAGGACAGGCTTGCATTGAGTTGTATCATGCGGCTTGATTCCAAGGGAAATGTGGTGGATCACACCATTGCAGAGACGGTGGTAAACATTGATCAGAGAATGAGTTATACTTCTGTGAAGAAGATTTTGGAGGATAAGGATCCAGAGGAAACAGAAAAGTACAAAGAATTTGTCCCAATGTTTACGCTTATGGAAGAACTCTCTGCAGTCTTGCGAAAGAAACGACAAAAACGAGGTTCTATTGATTTCGATTTTCCAGAGACCAAGATTATCTTGGATGAAAAGGGAAAGCCGCTAGATATCAAACCCTATGATAGAAATGTTGCCACAAAGATTATCGAAGATTTTATGCTTATTGCTAATGAGACGGTGGCAGAGCATTTCTACTGGCAGGAGACGCCGTTTTTATATCGAACCCATGGGGTGCCTGATGGAGAAAAGATTCGCAAGCTTGCAACCTTTATTGGAAATTTTGGGTATACCATAAAAGGTGGAGCAGATGAAGTGCATCCCAAGGAACTGCAAAAGCTACTTGGTAAAATAGCAGGAACACCGGAGGAGGATTTTATCTCTAGACTGACCCTCCGTTCCATGCAACAGGCAAAGTATACTGTAGATTGCACCGGACATTTTGGTTTGGCGGCAGATTATTACTGTCATTTTACCTCCCCTATTCGAAGATATCCGGATTTGCAGATTCATCGCATTATTAAGGAGAATCTCAGAGGGCGTTTCAATGAGAAGCGCCGTGAACACTACGAATCCCTTTTACCACTGATTGCAACAGAGACAAGTCGCTTGGAGCGACGTGCTGATGAGGTGGAGCGGGAAGTGGACAAGTTAAAGAAGGTTGAGTATATGGCACAGCGTATCGGGCAGACCTTTGAAGGCGTTGTCTCCGGCGTGACAGCCTGGGGACTTTATGTGGAACTGCCTAATACCATTGAAGGTCTGGTTCATATTTCCACCATTGAGGGAGACTATTTCCACTATGTGGAGGAAACATATGAACTCATTGGTGAGCGCACAAATCGACACTATAAATTGGGACAGAATGTTAAGGTGATGGCGGAGAGTTGCGATACTGTAGCACGTACCATTGACTTTGTTCTTGTGGAGGATGAAGATGAGTAAGGAAAGTAAGAAGCTCATTGCAAACAACAAAAAAGCATATCACGAGTATTTCCTGGAAGAAAAATATGAGACGGGTATTGAACTTCACGGCACAGAGGTGAAGTCTCTGCGCTCTGGGAAATGTAGTATCAAGGAATCCTTTGTTCGCATTGAGAATGAAGAGGTGTTTATTTATCAGATGCACATTCCCCCTTATGAGAAGGGAAATATCTTTAATAGAGACCCTTTGCGTCCAAAGAAACTTTTGATGCACAAGGAAGAAATCAGAAGACTGATGGGAAAGATACAAGAGAAGGGGTATACCTTAGTACCGGTGGAAGTATATTTCAAAAATGGTCGCGTTAAGGTGGAAATCGCGCTGGCAAAAGGAAAGAAACTCTACGATAAGAGAGCAGATATTGCTAAGAAGGATATGCGCAGAGAAGCTGAGCGAGAATTTAAGATTAGAAATTTATAATTTATACTACAAGTTTAGTGGCAGGACATAGGATGTTCTGTTATAATGTTGATAGTATTAGGGCGGTGGAAATATCATTGCCCACACACATACAATTTCATATGGGCTAGTAATGGTTTCGACGGGGATTATGAAGCTGGAGAAGCGAGTCGTATGCAATGCGTTAAATGGCAAACTTAAAATTAAACGCTAACGAAAATTTAGCTTACGCTGCCTAATTTCGGCAGTAGTCTGACCTAGGGCACTCACACCTTAGGATCCAGGCTTCATCTATGTGAGAAACGACACATACAAAGCTTTGCGTATGTGGGCGTATTATGAAGCTACCAAAGTCGTTCGGTTGTTTGTTCCTGAATGATGGAGGGAAGTTTTAAGAATAAACTACACTCGTAGAAGTACAGGGGATTGGTTTTCGGACACGGGTTCGACTCCCGTCTAGTCCACTCTAAAACAATATGGGTTATTTATTGACATACGTGATTTGACTTTCTTTTGCCATATGCTTTCTTACTGGAGAGGAGAGTGCGTTTATGCAGGATAATACACATATTCAAAACAAAAAAATTGCGGTGACTTTGGCGTTGTGTGCGCTGGTTTTGGTTTGTCTTCAGGTATGTAATGCCTTGTCTATCTTTAATTTTAAAGGAGCACTGTATTGGGTGATTACGGTTGTGGGATTTTTCACCACCTTATCCCCCCTTGCCCTTTATCTTTTAAAAGTTCCCGATAAGTTTCTAAAGTATTATATGTTTATTTCTATGGCAGTGTTGATTGGTGCTATGGGATGTTTTAACAACATTGGTATTTACATTACCTTTGTGTTGGTGCCCATTGCCAGCTGTCTGTATTTTGATACCAATTTTACCCATTTTTGTTCTATCTTTTCTTATTTTGTAATGGCGGTAGCAGTATATTTCAACTCTGCAGGAAAGTATGAGGTAAAATTCCTTGGATGGACCCATTTTGAGACCTTTCGCGCATATATGATTGGTTTTACCCTGGAGTATTTTGTGATATCTTTGTTTCTGGTTCAGATTATGAAGCGGGCCAGAAATATGCTGGATGAACAGCATCAGACATATTTGGCTCAAAAGGCTCAGGACGCCAGATATCAGCTTTTGGTGAAAGAGACAAAGGATATTGTATTTGAATATTATCCCAAGGAATCCAAGTATATTGCCAATCGTTCTATTTATCAGAAAAATGATCAGCAAAATCAACCGGTGGTAGTGGAGGATATCTGTCGTATTATGAAACAGTATTCTGGATTGCAAGAGTTTTATGACCGGATGAATCGAGGATTTAGAGACAATCACTTTGATGAATTTGAGTTGGATATGTCCCGTGAAGAGGACGGTGTTATGGTTCCACTGTGGTTACATGTGGAGTGCTTTGTGGTAAAGGATGGAGATGCCCCATTGAGTATCATTGGAAAGATGCACGATGTCACAAGGGTGAAGCTGGCACAAAACAATATGCACCGTCGAAACTTGGAGCAGATGTGCCAGGAGGGAAAGCGACAAAATTCCATTTTCCAACAGGTGATGAAGGAGAGCCCACAGTTTACGGAGTCCGACTTTGAGAGAATGGCGGATGGACACAGATTTCTTGCCAAGATTATGGAGGATGTTAAGTACGCTGAGGACTTGGTACAGGGTATCAATATGATGTTGGGTCAGGTTGGACAATTCTTTGGTATGGACAGGATTTGTGTGGTGGAGACAGATATGTCAAGTGGTATCAGTGCTGTGCGATATCAATGGAACAGTAAGGAAGAGAACCGACTGGGAGATTATTTCCCTACTATGTCATATGAGGAAATCAAACAGACCATTGCCACTTATGATAAGAATGGTTGCATAGAGGTGAATCCGGCAAATGGAATCCTGTCTGTAAGCAGTAACGAATCAGCATTTCATAAAGCAGTAGTGTTTGATGTATTGCTGGGAAATCAGTTTTGGATTCCTATGATGGAAAATGGAAAATACACAGGGGCTATTTGTTTTGATCGATATGATACCACCCCTTACACCGTTGTGGAGAAATTCTTGCTATCGGAGGCGGTAAATACCATTACAGCTCATATTCTTAAAATCAATGCTGAAAATGCCAATAAGGCCAAGAGTAATTTCCTTTCTACTATGTCACACGAGATTCGTACACCGATGAATGCTATTATAGGTATGACGGAAGTGGCTCTTCGGGAGGATATGTCGGAGGGGGTAAAACGAAACTTAAAGATGGTGAAATCTTCAGCCTTTGGTTTGCTTACACTGATTAATGACATTTTGGATTACTCTAAAATCGAAGCGGGAAGATTTGATATTGTGCCAGAGGACTTTTCATTGCTGTCTGTCCTATTCGATGTGCAGGAGATGGCAAGGGCAAGAAATAAAGGAAAACTTGACATAGAATTTATTGTTCCGGATGATATGCCGTCAAGATTATATGGAGATTCCGTTCGCATCAAACAGGTGATGATCAATTATTGTACCAATGCCATCAAGTACTCCGATGAAGGAAAAGTGGAAGTGCGAGCTTCCTTGCGCAAAAAAGATGAGAAAAATGCAGAACTGCGTTTTTGGGTGAAGGATCAGGGTATCGGAATCAAACAGGAAGATTTGCCAAAAATCTTTCAATCATATACCAGAGTTGACACCACACTAAATCACCACAAGGAGGGTACAGGACTAGGTCTTGCCATCAGTAAGCAACTGATGGAATTAATGGATGGTTACGTGATTGTAGAAAGTGAATATGGAAAGGGCAGTATTTTTGCCTTTGTAGTTCCTGTGGGGGTTGTGGATTGGACACCTGCAGGTCGTCTTGAAGATTACAAGTATGAAGATCAGGATGACAACGAAGATTTTGTGGAACCGCTGCTTGCTCCAGATGCAAGAATTCTCGTTGTGGACGATACCCCATTGAATCTTATGGTTGCAGAGGCATTGATGGAACCAACCAAGATACATATTGATACGGTTGACAATGGAGCGGATGCCATACAAATGATTAAGAAGGAAGACTACGACCTGGTCTTTATGGATCACTTTATGCCGGAGATGGATGGAGTGGAAACTACGCAACGCATACGTGCCTTGGATAATGTGAGGAAACGTCAGGTGCCGATTGTGGCTTTGACAGCGGATGCTATGGAAGGTGTCAAGGAAGAACTCATAAGCAAAGGAATGAGTGATTTCCTTTCGAAACCAATTATCATTAAGGATCTGTATCAGATGCTAAGGGAATGGTTGCCGGCAGAGAAAATTCAATAACATAAAAGAGATGAGTTGTTTCTACAACTCATCTCTTTCATATAAATCAAGAAATACGTCTAAAATTTTGGGGTCAAACTGCGTACCCCGATTTTTTCTTAGTTCTGATAGAATCAAATCTTTTGGAAGAGGATCCCTGTAAACGCGTTTGGTGTTCATAGCATCAAAGGAATCTGCAACAGCAATGATTCGTGCAGAGATTGGGATTGTTTCACCTTTTAGCCCGGCAGGATATCCTTTTCCATCATATCGTTCGTGATGATATAGTGCACCATAATCTAATTCTGGAATCATGGAAATGTCTTTTAGTATTTCGCCACCGATGATGGTGTGTTTTTTTAATTCTTCATACTCTTCATCTGTGATACTAGAAGACTCTTTTAATAGCCTATCTGATACACCAATCTTTCCTATGTCATGGAGAAGGGCAGTGTTTCGCAGTTGCTGAATACTGTTATTATCCCAGCCTAATGCCTCTGCAATCTTTGTGCTGTAATCAGCAACTCGCACACTGTGACCTTTTGTATATAAGTCCTTGGCATCAATGGTATTGGCAATGGTGGCAATGGATTGCAGGGTGAGACGTTCCATTTCTCTTGTTTTTTGCTCCAGGTCCATTTGAAGCTGTTGCTTTAAAGCATTTACTTCATTGTACATACGCTCTTCTTTGGATATATCATATACCATACAGGCTGTGTACATGGGATCATTGTACTTGTCTCGGATTGTGGATAGAATCAGAGAGCAGGTGGTATTAGAGAAACGGGTGTTTAATTTGATCTGCTGTGAATTCTGTTTCGCTTCAAATATTGTCTGTGCTTCCTCAGGCGTAATTACAAACAAATCATAGAAATAAGGTTCCTCATTTTTGGCAATGTGAAAGAATTCTATTCCAAATTCATTTGACATAATAAGCTTACCAGAGGCATCGAAAAACAGAACGCTATTGTCTACATTGTGATAAATGTAATCATTCATACTGTTGGCAGAAAGCTCGAAAGCATTCATCCGATCTGCAACATAAACAGTAAATACATAGCAAAAGAAAGCTCCAATACCAGAGGTTGGGATGGAGACAAATCCAAAGGAAGGCAAAAGTGTATCAGGAATCATGGCAAATACCAGAGAAAAATGAGAACAAAATAGTAATAGTACGATATTTTTTTCTCGGCGAAGATGAACGTGACGCCACCAATATATTGCCATGGAAACCAGAATGACCAGGATGATGGAGATATAAATCGCCTGGAAAATTCTTCCGATGCCGGGATTGCTGGAGTAGGCTGTTCTTCCATTGTATGGGAAAAAGCTTACAACGGAAGGATTGGAAACTAGCAGAAAGTTGATAATTCCCATGATTGTTAGTGGTATCATTATGAGGATAAAGTGTCTTTTGAAGGTGCCAGTTATGCTGCGAACAAAGATTGCTTCCACCAATAGAAAGGTACATACACCAAACAAGGCCAAAGCTCGCCAGATATAGCAAATGGTATAGTTTTCGCATAGCCCCATCATACCGTAGCCAAAGTTCCATAAAAACACCGTAAAGGCTGCGACTCTGATACATTGATTGATTACGCCGCCCTTTTTTTCTCGTTGCACATAACCATATCCATAAATAAGGGCAGAGGTGGCCATTACGATAAGGATAATATTGATTGTCATATGTATTTTCCTTCCTGAGTTCTTTGTATTCTTCTGAAATAATAACAAATGAATGAAACATGTTTTATTTTATCACAGAGCGTATCATATGGGGATTTTTTTCGAAAGAAAAGGGGATATTTTTACAAATATTATTATCATGTCAGGAAGTGTTGTGGTATAATGACAACACTTACAAATGATTAGGGGGACTACTATGGGGGATATTGAAATTACCTTGGAACAACAGGATGCTTTGGGGGAGATGTCAAACATCAGTATGGGATCATCTGCCACAGCACTCAGTGCACTCTTGATGAATTGTCGAGTTGAGATTACAACGCCGATGGTTGAGGTGATTCGCCGTAGCGAAGCACTGGATGACTATGATAAGACATGTATTTTGGTACATATTAATTACATCAAAGGTCTGGAGGGAAGCAATATTTTGCTGTTACAGGAAGATGATGTAAAGCGTATGACAGACATGATGATGGGGGGAGATGGCAGTAATTTTCAAGGAGAGTTGAATGAGATGCATCTCTCTGCTGTGTCAGAGGCTATGAATCAAATGATGGGGTCTGCGGCAACAGCACTTTCGAAAATGCTGAATCGGAGCATTGATATTTCACCTCCCAAAACCAATCATATTGATGTGGAGAGTGTTAAGATTTTTGAGAATCTGTTTGCATCTCCTAAGAAAGATATGGTAAAGGTTACCTTTCGACTGACTGTGGGGGATCACATTGATTCCAGTATGGTGCAATTGTATCCTATTGAACTTGCAAAACAGCTGGTATTATATTTTTATAATGGTAAATAAGAAAAGCGATGTTAGATGATAAAATCTAACATCGCTTATTTTGTTTGGAACATTATGATTTTTTGAAAAGTTTCTTTTCTATACCAAAAGTCAATGGATAAACGCCAAGTAAGATAAATACAACAAGTGCATAGCGAATGACGCGCATGATAAAGTATCCATAAGTGTCCTCCGCAAAGATGCCACCAATCAAGGCTTTGATTAGGGTATTACATCCAAGGTATACAACGGCACCGAAGATGGTGCGAAGGATGATGAGAGGTATTTTGTTGGTATTCTCAAAGTTGACAAATTTTTCCTCGAACAGGGTTCCCAAGAAAACCCCAATCATCATGCCATAGGAGTTAAAATAATCCTCTGTCTTACAGTAAAACATTCCAAGGAAGCCTACAGCCAAAAGAATGCCATACACAATGTACTTATTATCAATCTTTGCTGACAGAAATTCTACAATGGCAAAGATTAGGATACCTTGTATTAGGCCAACCAAAACGTCTGTGGGCCAGTGGGCACCAAGAAAATTTCTGGATACGGCCACACAGATAGGTACAATCACTGCTATATATTTGAGCCATTTTTTGCTCTTGAATTCGTAGGCTGTTGTTGGATACAGGGCAGCGGCATTGGCAGAGTGTCCGGAGGGAAAAGAAAAACCTCCAACTTCACGTAGCAGATTTACCTTGTCAAGGACCTGATATGGACGAAGTCGCTTGAAAATATTCTTAATCATGCCGTTGCTGATATTGGCTGCAACAACCACAATGCCAATACGTCGACCCTTTTCTTTGCTGATTCCCCAGTAGATGAACCCCATAACAGCCACACAAACAGTTTCTTCACCAAGCATGGAAAAGAAGTTGTTTAAAGCCAGTAAAATGGTGTGGAGAATGCCAGATTCACCTAGATGTTGGAGCCAGATGAGATACTGTTCTTCCCAACCAAAGTAAAATACATTTCCCATAATTATCCTCCCCGTGTTGTATGTATTCTTATGTTAAATATCATAATACAAAATGAACCTATTGAAAAGATAATTATCCCTTGAAGTACAGAACAAATGTTTGTATAATAACAATGAGGTGACGTAATTATGAAGATGGAAGAAACACACAAATATGATGATATTATCCACTTGTCCCATCATCAGTCTATCAAGAGAGCTCATATGTCGTTGCATGATCGGGCGGCACAGTTTGGTGCCTTCGCTGCACTGACAGGACATGAAGAAGCCATAGATGAGACTGCAGAGGCGGCCAGAATCCGTATGGAAACAAGAGAAGTGGAAGAGATAGATGAGGTGTAGGCTATGGAAGAGCGATCATATATTGCCATTGATCTAAAATCTTTTTTTGCTTCCGTGGAGTGTGTGGAACGAGACTTGGATCCCTTGGATGCCAATCTAGTGGTGGCAGATGCCAGCCGAACGAACAAGACCATTTGTCTTGCGGTTTCGCCTGCCCTAAAGCGATATGGGATTTCCGGTCGTGCCAGACTTTTTGAAGTGGTGAGCCGTGTGAAGGAAGTGAACGCCAGACGACGTACTGCCATCGGTGGGCAGGAATTTCGCGGAAAGTCGCATTTAGCCAGTGAACTGGACCGTGATCCATACCTGGAGCTTGATTATATTGTTGCGCCACCTCGTATGGCTTCGTACATGAAGAGTAGTACAGAGATTTACAATATTTATTTGAAGTATGTGGCCCCGGAAGATATTCATGTGTATTCCATCGATGAGGTTTTTATGGATGTGACCTCCTACTTGAATACCTATCATATGAGTGCCAGAGAGCTTGCGGGTGTCATCATGAGAGAAGTATATGATGCCACCCACATAACGGCCACAGCTGGCATTGGGACCAATCTATACCTTTGCAAAATTGCTATGGATATTGTGGCGAAGCATATGGAACCCAACGAGGAGGGGGCCAGAATTGCCGAATTGGATGAGATGAGCTATCGCAGGCTGCTGTGGGAACATCGACCGCTGACAGACTTTTGGAGAGTGGGGCGTGGCATTGCTAAGAAACTGGAGGCCAATGGCCTCTATACTATGGGGGATGTGGCAAGGTGTTCCATTGGCAAAGAGGATGACTTCTACAATGAGGATCTTTTGTACAAATTGTTTGGCGTGAATGCAGAGCTTTTGATAGATCATGCCTGGGGGTGGGAGCCATGTGGTATGGCCGATATCAAATCCTACAAACCGGAGACGAATAGTATTAGTTCGGGACAGGTGTTGACC
The DNA here is from genome assembly GCA_946002055.1 of uncultured Roseburia sp. Lineage (GTDB taxonomy): Bacteria > Bacillota > Clostridia > Lachnospirales > Lachnospiraceae > Pararoseburia. The sequence goes on along the minus strand of CAMFYL010000008.1, from coordinate 11,966 downwards.
TGCCCATACACAGCAGATAAGGCCAGGATTATTGTACAAGAGATGACAGATGCCATGTCTTTGAATTTAGTGGACAAGGGGCTTGTGACAGATCAGGTTGTCTTGACCATCGGCTATGATGTGGATAATCTGTTGGATCCGGAGCGGAAGAAACGATACCATGGAGAGGTGACCATTGACCATTATGGAAGAGCGGTTCCAAAGCATGCCCATGGTACGGTGAACTTTCCAAACAAGACATCTTCTACCCGGAAGATGATGGAATTGACCCTGGAGTTATATGACCGTATTGTCAACACAGACCTGCTGGTGCGTCGCATCACTATTTGTGCCAATCGAATTGTTCCTGCATCACAAGAAGAACAGAAAGAATCTTATCAGCAGATGGATCTTTTTTCGATGATGAATCAGCAGGAAACCGATGAAGCCACCCAAAGCGATGAAAAGGAGAAAAAGCTGCAACAGGCTGTTTTGGACATTAAGAAAAAATACGGCAAGAACGCTGTTTTGAGAGGTATGAATTTTCAAGAGGGGGCAACAGCGAGAGATAGAAATCGTCAAATTGGAGGGCACAAGGCGTAGGGGATTGTGATTGTGTTTATTTTGCATAATTTTTTTGACATATCTACTATATTTAGGGTATATTATAGTGAGGGATAATAGATATGGGGGAGAGGTGTTGATATGATTGCATATTTACAAGATTTTAATATTCTATCGGTGTGTATCCGTTTGGCATTGGCAACGTTGCTTGGGGGAATCATTGGTTTGGAACGAGGAGCTCATGGACAGCCTGCCGGACTTCGGACCTTTGCGCTTGTTTGTCTCGGCGCGGCCATTGCAATGGTGACAGACGAATATTTGATGGAGACTTATGGCACCGGTGACCCGGCCAGATTGGCAGCGCAGGTTATTAGTGGTATCGGTTTCCTCGGTGTAGGTACCATTATCGTAACAGGTAAGAATTATGTGAAGGGCTTGACTACAGCAGCCAGCTTGTGGACCACGGCTTGTTTGGGAATTGCCATTGGCTCCGGCTATATTGTAGGCAGTGTTGTGGCGTTTGCCTTTGTTGTCTTCGTGATGACAGTGCTTACATTTTTGAGCCACTATGTGGATGAACACAACACAAAGATTAAGCTTTACCTTGAGGTAGATAAATCCGATGGCATCGCAGAAGTATATCGTTATGTAGAGGACAATGGCTATACAGTGACTTCCATTGACAAGCAAAAACGTCAGTCCTTGCAGGGAAAGGACACAGTACTTATCATTGTAATCAACCTGAATAAGCGGTGCAGTCACACGGAATTTATTGAAGGTTTGAACAAGAGCGATTCCATTCATTACATAGAAGAAATAAGATAATAAACGGGGAAGGAAAAATGAGAGAAGAAGTTAAGGAGTATATTCCGCTTAAAAGCAGAATTTGGCTTGGAGGAGCCGATTGTATGATTGCTACGCTGTGCAATATTATGACAGGTGGTGGTCTTACATTTTTCTTTGTAAACTACTTTGGAATGGATGCAGGCTGGAGTGCCACCTGCTGGTTGTTGTTTGGCATCTGGAATGCCATCAACGACCCATTGTTTGGTTACATATCTGATCGCACCAAGTCTAAGTTGGGACGTCGTATACCATATATCAGATATGGTTCCATTATGATTGCCGGCGTATTCATTTTGTCCTGGGTGAAGTTCTTCTCAATAGGTTCTGATGTGCAGATGTTCGCACAAATGTTAATTTCATTGTTTTTCTTTGATATGTTGTATACCGCTATTGCCACATCCCTTTATGTTATGCCATATGAGATGGCGGTAACAAACGAGGCACGCGGCAAGATTCTTTTCGTTAAGGTTATTTTTGGACTTGTTTCTGTAGCAGTACCACTTGTTTTGTTGGCACAGCTGGAGAAAATCCTAGAGCAATCACTGTTTCGCTATCAGATGGTAATGACGGTGATTGGAATTTTAGCAGGTGTGGTTATTTTCTTTAGTACCTTTTTCTATAAGGAGAAGGCAAAGGCGGCGGCAGAGGAGCAGTATCCTTTTGTACAGTCTTTGATTACCTGCTTTAAGAATAAGAACTTCTTGGTATTTGAGATTATCTCATTTTCTGTCACCTATATTCAGACAGCGCTGATGATTGGACTAAGCTATTACTTTGAGGCAGCCGGCATTGGTTTTGTATTTTGTTACATTGGTATGTTTGTAGGAATCATTACAGGTATGGCAATGTGGACAAAGCTTGGTGCTAAGTGGGGAGTTAAGAAGAGCATTGTCATTATGTGTATGATTTTTGGCACCGGACTTCTTGTGATGCTGTTGCTGGGGCAGTTTGAAGTGGCAGGTGTGATAGGTTTCTTCTGCGCAGGTATCGGATTTGCCGGTGGAATGTATGAGGTTCAGCTGATGAACGGGGACGTGATTGACTATGATGAACATGTGTCTGGTCTTCGCCGAGAGGGAATGTATGCCGGTGTGAACAGCTTCATCTGCAAACCGGCCATCAGCTTTGCAAATGCACTGTTCCCAATTATGCTTTTGTGGTTTGGTTATGATTCCAATCTTGCCATAGCGCAACAGACAGATTTGGCAAAGTTTGGTGTGCGTTTTGCCTGGTTGTTTGTTCCGGTATTGTTGTTATATATTTGTGCACTTTGCATTGGTAAGTGGTATAAGCTTACCGGCAAAGAATGGGATGAGATAAAAATGCAGCTGGCAGCTAAGAGAGAGCAATAAGCATCTTGCACCAAAACCTTAGATTTACTATAATAAAAGGTGTTTTGGTTTATTATTTTGGGGGACTAAATGAGACAGGAAGAGGCAATACAGTTATCACTGGAATATATCAATGAAATTGTATTATTCTTTGCTACAAATGGAAGTATTTCCTACGCTAATGCTTCAGCAAAAAAGCTGTTGGAATACGGGGATCATCTTCTTGGTAGCAACATAGGCGATGTGTTTCCCGGTGTATTTACGGTAGGGGAGTCTGTGGAGGAACAGGCGAAGCCTTTGCTGGGGCAATTCAGGGAACTGGATGCCTACCGAGGGAATCGTACATGCTTTAAAGTCGAAGTGAGTTTTTCTTGCTTTGATGAGGATTTGTATGTGTGTATTGCTACGGATACCACAGAAGGATCCTATCTGCAACGAAAGATTGACCAGGTACAGCAGGAAGCCACAGAGGCCGCAAAGGTTAAGACCGAGTTTGTGGCAAATATTACTCATGAGCTTCGTACGCCTGTCAATGGCATTTTGGGAAATATCTTAGAACTGAAGGATATAGAAGAGGATCCAAAGAAACAGCGGGTGTTGGCTTTGGTTGAGCGTGGTTGTGCTGATATGAACGCCATCATTAACAACATTCTGGATTTCTCTAAATTAGAGTCAGGAAAGTTTACCATCGAGAAGCGAGAATTTGATTTTCGCGAGATGGTTCGATATGTGGAATCCAATCACAGACCCAAGCTATCAGCAAAGGGATTAGAGTTTACCATTAGTATTGCGCCGGATATTCCACAGAAGGTGATTGGAGACGAGCTCCGCATTGTACAGGTGCTTAATAACTTATTATCTAATGCCGCCAAGTTTACATCGGTGGGCCGGGTTAGTGTAGAGGTGGTAAAAACTTCACGAATCGCCGATAGAATCGAGTTGTTTTTCCTTGTTATTGATACGGGGATTGGTATATCAAAAGAGAACCAGGACAAGCTGTTCCAAAGCTTCTCTCAGGTGGATGCCTCCATTTCCAGAAGATTTGGCGGGACAGGCTTGGGACTTAATATTTGTAAGCAATTAGTAGAATTGATGGATGGTAGTATTCACGTGGAAAGCGATGAGGGAAAAGGCTCTATGTTTTCCTTCCATATATGGGTGGATTTGCCGGAGAGCGAATGCAATCAGGCTGGGGAGGCAACTGCTTTGGGAACCTATGCCACACCTCCATATGAGATGAGTTTACAAGATCATATGAAAGATAGCGGTATGGAAGCTATGCGCACATACGGCACAGACGAGAATTTTACAGAAATCGAACGTAATTTGAACAAGCTGATTCTTTCCGTTGAAATGGAGAATTGGGAAAAGGCGGAAAGCTTTGCAAATGTGTTGCGTGAATTGACGGAGAATGCTCCGAAGGAGATGAAGAATCAGGCCTTACGTATGAAAATGGCAGTACAAAAAGAAGACTATGATAAAACGGCAATGGCTGTAGATTCTATGAGGGAGTTACTTACAAGATAGAGGAGAGATACATATGGCTTCGACAGTGAGAGAAGTGCCAAAGATTTTGGTGGTTGATGATGTAGAGGCGAATCGTTTCGCCCTTCGCAACATTATTCAACAGTTGGGATATCAACCCATACTAGCTGAAAACGGGGAACAGGCCATTAAGGTTGCTCAGCGATTTGATTTACAATTGGTGATTCTTGACGTGGCTATGCCGGTGATGGATGGCTATCAGGTATGTGAAGAGTTGAAGAAAAATGTGAAATCCCGCAATATTCCAATTATTTTTATCTCTGCTTTTGACAATCCGAAGGATGTGGCAAAGGGATTTGAGGTTGGAGGGGCTGATTACATCACAAAGCCTTTTGTGCCGGAAGTGGTAAAAGCCCGAATCACGTTACAACTTAAGCTATATGAGACCACCAGAGAGCTGCAGGATTTGAATCGCAAGCTACAGATTTCTGTTTCTGAGCAGATGAAGCGTGTAGAGCGTGAGAAAAAAAACGTATTGTATGCGCTACTGCGCGTAGCTAGAGAGAATTCTGCATATGATCCCAAGCATATGGAGCGCATGAGTCGAAACTGTAGGGTTTTGACAGAGGCAATGCAGTTGACATTGGATTATGGAAGTCGCATTTCTAACCAATATGTAGATACCATTGAGGTTGCGGCCCCTATTTGCGATATTGGAAATGTTGCAATTCCAACAAGCATTTTACAAAAGAAGGAAGCTTTATCTCCTGAGGAGAATTTACAGATGCAACGGCATACCATTGTAGGAGAGCAGATTCTTCAAGACGTTGACGTGGAGGATCAGAACAATGCTTTTATTGAGATGTCCCGAGATATTGCAAAGTATCATCATGAGAACTGGGATGGCTCCGGATATCCAAGTGGTATCAAAGGGGACGAGATTCCATTGTCGGCACAGATTATTGGAATCATCAGTGCATATTGTGCACTGACAGAAGATCGTTCCTATCGTAAAGCTTTTACGCAGGAGGAAGCCCTTGAAATTATGAAAAAGGATTCCGGGGTGAAGTTTAATCCGGTGATTTTTGATATCTTATATAAGATTAAGAGACAGTTGAGATAGAAGGGTATGATACATGCAGATGACAGAGGAGGAGTTTGCCCGCATTTATATCTATCTAAAGAGACGATACGGAATCGATATGTCTCACAAGAAGGAAATTGTAAAAGGGCGTTTAGAGAACTTTGTTACCAATGGGGGATGGGATTCGTTCTCGGCGTTTATGGATGCGGTACAGACAGATGTAACGGGACAATTAGAGAAACGATTGCTTGGTATGCTGACTACCAACCACACGTTTTTTATGAGAGAGTTTGAACATTTTGATTTCTTACAAAGGGTTGTGTTGCCGGAGCTGGCTAAGAGGGAAGCCAAGTCCAAGGATTTGGGGATCTGGTGCGGGGCTGCTTCCAGCGGCGAGGAGCCATATATGTTGGCAATGCTCATTAAGGACTACTTTGGACTTGACCATCCAAACTGGGATACCAAGATTTTAGCCACGGATGTTTCGCCGGAAATCTTGGAGCGAGCTGTCAAAGGTGTCTATTCTGCTGAGCAGTTGTCAAACGTGCCACCTAAGTGGAGGAGACATTATTTTAAGGCACTTCCCGATGGTCAAAACTACATGGTGTCTGATGAGATTAAGAGGGAAATTTATTTCCGCAAGTTTAACTTAATGGATCCATTTCTCTTCAAGAGAAAATTTCATATTATCTTTTTGAGAAATGTTATGATTTATTTTGATGCAAAGACAAAACAGGAGTTGATTCGCAAGGTATACAACAGTATGGAGCCGGGTGGATATCTGTTTATTGGCAGGACAGAAACAATTGATCGTACAGTGGTACCATTACATATGATACAACCTTCGATTTTTCGAAAGTAGGAGGATAGAGTATCTTGAGAAAGATTAGAGTATTAGTGGTGGAGGATTCCATGCTCTTTCGGGAGCTTTTAGTGCAGAATCTGAACCGAGATCCTGGGATAGAGGTAGTGGCTGCGGCCAGAGATCCTTTTGAAGCCAGAGATATGATTTTAAAATATCAACCGGATGTTATGACGTTGGATATTGAACTTCCAAGGATGAATGGAATTGAGTTCCTTCAGAAGTTAATGCCACAGTATCCGTTGCCAGTAGTTATGATAAGTTCTCTTAGCGACAGGGTCTTTGATGCAATGAATGCCGGTGCTGTTGAGTTTGTGGCAAAACCTTCAGCAACCAATCGCCAGGAGATTGAAGAGTTTATTCGAAATGAACTTCCGGTAAAGATAAAAATAGCATCTGTTGCAAAAATTCGACGGGCACCTCGGGGAGACAATGCGGCCAACGGCTTGCGACGCACGGCGTCGGCTGAATGTGAATTGATTGCTATTGGTGCATCCACAGGAGGCACAGAGGCCACAGCGGAGTTGTTAAAGGGGCTTCATAACGATGTTCCGGGCATTGTGATTGTACAACATATGCCTGCCGGATTTACAGAGCTATATGCCAATCGCTTGAATGAGCGAGGAGAGCTTGAGGTAAGAGAGGCTAAAAATGGCGATGTGGTCCGACCGGGACTGGCGCTTTTGGCACCGGGAGGAGAACAACACATGAAGCTGATCAAACAGGACAATGAATATAAGGTGGTTTTAAAGAAAGCCCCAAAGGTAAATGGTCATTGTCCTTCCGTGGATGTGTTGTTCCACTCAGTGGCAGAGGTGGTTGGTCGAAATGCCATGGGCGTCATTCTTACCGGAATGGGAGGTGACGGTGCAAAAGGTCTTTTGGAAATGCGAAAGAAAGGCGCCAGAACCGTTGGCCAAGATGAATCTACCTGTGTAGTGTATGGTATGCCCAGGGTGGCATATGATATTGGCGCAGTAGAATATCAGGAAAAGTTACCAAATATTTCTTCAAGAATATATTCCATTTTAAATAACAAAGCTTAGGGAAAAGGAGGAAGTAATGAAGATTTTATTAGCAGAAGATGACTACGCTACAAGAAAATTTATGGCGTCGTTCCTGTCAAAGTATGGGGAATGCGATGTGGCTGTAGACGGCATGGAGGCAGTGGATGCTTATCTTATGGCTCTGGAGGATGGAGAGCCGTACGATTTGATTTGCTTGGATATTATGATGCCGGCTATGGACGGATATCAAGTCTTAATGAGTATCCGAAATATGGAAAAAGAAAGACAGATATCGGCAGATGAGGGCGTGAAGGTTATTATGACCACTGCTCTCAATGAAGAGCAAAACGTTAAGATGGCATTTGATTTGGGATGCAGCGTTTACTCAGGAAAACCTATTAATCAAGATAAGTTTGAACAGGCACTTACGAAACTTGGATTGATTTAGAAAGGAGAATTTCATGGCAGAAGAATTTAACACTGGGGATATGTTAAGTGTCTATCTGTTTGAAAACCAGCAGCTGATTGAAAATCTTCAGAACATTGTAATGGATCAGAAGGATGCAGATGGTTTCGACGAGGACAGTATTAACGAAATCTTCAGAACAATGCATACCATCAAGGGTTCTTCTGGAATTATGATGTTCGATGAAATCACCAAGGTTGCTCACAGGTTGGAAGATATTTTCTTTTACTTAAGAGAATCCCATCCAGATGGTGTACCCCACCAAGATTTGGTTGCACATGTACTGGATGTGGCAGATTTTATCTCAGGTGAAATGGATAAGTTATCCGACGGAGGAGAAGCTGACGGAGACGGTAGTGCAATTCTTTCTGAATTGGATACCTTCCTCTCAGAAATCAAAGGTGAAAAACCGGGAACAAAAAAGAAGGAAGAGCCAAGAGAAACAGAAGAAGGACCCAAGCAATTCTATATTGCACCTGAAACGGGAAATGGCAGCAGCTACTTTAAGATTTATCTTACATACAATCCAGACATTGAGATGGCAAGTATGCACGCATACAAAACAGTATTTGCACTTAAAAAGATTGCAGAAGAAGTTTTGTATTCACCAGAAGATATTTTGACAAATCCAGAAAGCTCTGACTTGATTGTCAAAGAAGGATTCAAAATCATTCTGCGCACCACCAGTGGGGAAGAGGATATCCGCCAGATTGTTCAACCTGGCTACGATTTGGTGAAGGTTGAGGTCTATGAGTGCACTGCGAAGGAATTCCAGATGGGATTTGATGCAGAAGGCTCTGAGATTATGATTGATTTGGAATCCAGTGTGGAGGACATTGAACGTCGTTCAGAACAAAGAGCACAGGGGGCTAAGGAAGAAAAGAAAATTGCACCGGGTGATTTCGTGGTTGCTACGAAGGAACCTGGTAAAGGAAAGAACCTTGCCAAGGATCGACCAAAGAAAACAGATAAGGCAGCCTTTATCAGCGTAGATATTTCCAAGATGGATCAATTGATGGATTTGATTGGTGAACTTGTAATATCTCAGTCTGTAGTATTACAGAATCCAGACCTGAAGGTTCCAGGGTTGAATCTTGATAACTTCAACAAAGCAGCCGGACAAATGAAAAAGATTTCCACTGATTTGCAGAATGTTATTATGAGTATGCGAATGGTTCCCCTTACCAATACCTTCCAGAAGATGAATCGAATTGTATTTGACATGTCTAGAAAACTGGGCAAGGATGTGGCTTTTGAGATGATCGGTGATACAACGGAAGTAGATAAGAATATCATTGAGAATATTTCAGATCCTTTGATGCATTTGGTACGAAACTCTATGGACCATGGTATTGAGTCAAATGAGGAACGTATGGCTGCAGGTAAGAAAGAGAAAGCCAAGGTTACACTGACAGCTAAGACAGAATCAGGAAAAGTATTTATTATTGTTTCTGATAATGGCAAGGGATTGGATCGGGAGCAGATTATGGCTAAGGCAAGACAGCAGGGGCTGTTAGAGCCGGGACGAGCAGAAAGTTCCTACAGTGATAAAGAGATATACCAATTCATTACATTGCCAGGATTCTCCACCAACAAGAAGGTTACAGAGTTTTCTGGACGAGGTGTTGGCATGGATGTGGTGGTTAGCAACATTCAAAAAGTTGGTGGTTCCCTTGAAATTGACAGTGAACCAGGTAAGGGAAGTACTATGGTTTTAAAGATTCCACTTACCCTTGCCATTATTGATGGTATTGTAATGGAAACTGGAAATTCTTCCTTTGTAATGGAAACAAGTGCTGTGCGGGAATTCGTACATGTTACAGGTGATATGATGATTCACGAACCGGACGGAGCAGAATCTGTTATGATTCGAGGAGAGTGTTATCCTGTTCTTCGTCTCGGAGAATTCTATCACATAGATGACCATCAGGAAGATGTAGAAGAAGGAATGATGGTGATTGTGGAAGTGGATAATAAAGCAATTTGCTTATTTGTTGACCATCTGGTTGGTAAACAGGAAATCGTAGTAAAACCAATTCCAGATTACATTAAGAAAGTGAAGGGCTTATCCGGATGTACCCAGTTGGGAGACGGAAGCATTGCATTGATAATTGATGCAGCTGGCCTGATAGATTAAGTACGAAAGGATTGAAATTATGGGCGAATTTGATACACAAAAAGGCAAATATGTCACTTTTCAGTCTGGCAACGAGTTTTATGGACTCAAAATACAATATGTAAGTGAAATTATTGTATATCAAGAAATCACCGAAATTCCGGAAAGTCCTGAGTATGTGAAAGGACTGATTAATCTTCGAGGCAAGATTATTCCGGTAGTGGATGTCAGATTGAGATTTCGACAGGAACCAATTCCATATACGGATCGCACATGCATTATTGTGATTCAAGTGAACGATTATGTGGTGGGATTGATTGTTGAAAAAATAGCAGAAGTGGTTGAGATTCAGGATGAGAACATTTTACCATCTCCATCCATTGGCAAGAACGACAATAGCACCAAGAATAAATTTGTGTCCGGTATCGGCAAAGTGGGGGACGAAGTAAAGCTTTTGCTGGATCCGGAGCGGTTGCTTAGAGATGAAGATGTAGCTCTTATGGAACACTTAAACGAAGAAGATAGCTTGGAGGAAGAATAATATGAAGAAGGTAACGATTAGATCAAAGTTGATTTTTGTATTTGTTTTTTGCGAAGTAATCATCTTTTTTACACAGTTTTATGGTTATCGTGTTGCGCAGAAAGTCGCAAAAGCGGAGAGTGCTGATATGGCCAATGCTCTTTTGAAGCAATTTGGTATAAACATGGGAATTGGTTTGGTGCTTTTTATTGGTATCATTTCCTTTGTGATGGCACATCTGATTGGACATATTCGCAAGAACTTAGTACAGCTGTCTAATGCGGCCAATGAGTTGGCTCGGGGAAATGTAAACATCTCCCTGGTTAAGAGTGCAGATGATGAGTTTGGTCATCTGACAGATGAATTTCAGATTATGATCGATAACATCAAGAATCAGGCAGAACTTGTTGAGGAGGTTGCTTCCGGCAATCTATCTGTAGATGCCAAGCCAAATTCGGAAGATGATTTGCTTGGTATTTCACTGGCAGATATGGTGAATAAGAATCGCACCACTATGGCTAGTATCAACAGTGCAGCATTTCAGGTTTCTACAAGCTCTTCAGAGGTTGCGAATGCATCGGAAGCGTTGGCACAGGGCTCCACAGAGCAGGCTAGCGCCATTGAAGAGATTACAGCATCTATCAGTGATGTGGCAGGTAAGACAAAGGAAAATGCTTCAGAGGCTAGGAATGCAGCTGAATTAGTGGAACATGCATTGGAAAATGTGCATGTAGGAAACAGTCAGATGGAAAGCATGATGAGTGCAATGAGGGATATCAATGAATCCTCTGAAAACATTTCCAAGATTATTAAGGTTATTGATGATATTGCATTTCAGACCAATATTCTTGCATTGAATGCAGCTGTCGAGGCAGCACGAGCAGGTGAAGCAGGTAAGGGATTTGCCGTTGTTGCGGAAGAGGTTCGAAACTTGGCAGCAAAGAGTGCTACAGCAGCATCTGAGACAGCAGAATTAATTGAGGATTCTATTCACAAAGTAAATGCCGGTTCAAAGATTGCGGAAGAAACAGCAAATGCATTAGGAGAAATTACAAGGGCTGTAGAGGAAAGTGAAGGTATTATTCACGGCATAAGTGAAGCTTCTAATTATCAGGCAACAGCAATTGCACAGATTAATCAGGCAATTGATCAGGTTTCGCAGGTGGTTCAGAACAACTCTGCAACCAGTGAAGAGTGTGCTGCAGCAAGTATAGAATTGTCTAATCAGGCAACTCGTATGCAGGAGCTTTTGCGCACATACAACTTAGGAGATGATGCAGGCGATACCTTCCAGGATTTCACGGAAGAAATGGATACATATTCTGGAGAAGAGCCATATATCAACCTTGATGAGGGGTTTGGTAAGTATTAAGCAAAAATAGAATCATAGACAGAGGAGTAGGGCAGGATGTTTGTGAAAAATATAGTGGATGCATCAACCGAGCAAAGAAATATTGAAAAGTCTCAATTGCACATTAATAGTATGTTCTTTGTTGGGGTTGGGGTCACATCTGTATTTTTGCACAACTCCTTCCTGATTGCTATTCTCTGCGCATGGGCATTGGGCAGTAGCTGGTACATGGTAGTCCATAACAAAATGGACTTTTACAGACGTGCATTTGCTACTGTTCTTTTTGTGCATATTATTTTGGCAGTTCTATATTTATACAACCCATATATGCCGCTATTTTTTGTCTTGTATATTG
>CAMFYL010000007.1 GCA_946002055.1 uncultured Roseburia sp. | reverse complement strand
ATGTAAACAATCTGACTCCTATTTTGTTGCGAAAATAACAGTTGTGATGTAATATTAATATAATTTTATAAATATAATATATTTGGAGGTTAATATTATGACAGTAGCAATTATTTTGATCGTTATTTTACTTGTCTTGGTGATTTCATGTATCAAGATTGTACCACAGGCACATGCTCTTGTAATCGAGCGTTTAGGTGCATACCTGACCACTTGGCCAGTAGGACTTCATTTCAAAGTGCCATTCGTTGATCGTGTAGCAAAGAATGTGAACTTGAAGGAACAGGTGGTTGATTTTCCACCACAGCCGGTAATCACAAAGGATAATGTAACTATGCAGATTGACACGGTTGTGTACTACCAGATTACAGATCCAAAGCTTTACTGCTATGGTGTTGAGAATCCAATTATGGCTATTGAGAATTTGACGGCAACAACACTTCGAAACATTATCGGTGATTTGGAATTGGATGAGACATTGACATCTAGAGAGACCATCAATACCAAGATGCGTGCAGCTCTCGATGTGGCTACCGATCCATGGGGTATTAAGGTAAATCGAGTAGAGCTTAAGAACATTATTCCACCAGCAGCTATCCGTGATGCTATGGAGAAGCAGATGAAGGCTGAGCGTGAGCGTAGAGAGGCAATTCTGATTGCAGAAGGCGAGAAGAAATCTACCATTTTGATTGCAGAAGGTAAGAAGGAATCTGCAATTCTTGATGCGGAAGCAGAGAAGCAGGCACAGATTCTTAAGGCTGAGGCTGTAAAGGAAGCAACCATCCGCCAGGCAGAAGGTGAGGCAGAGGCTATCCTTAAGGTGCAGCAGGCTAACGCGGAGGGACTTCGTTTCCTGAAAGAGGCAGCTCCGGATGATGCGGTACTTCAGTTGAAGAGTTTAGAGGCATTTGCAAAGGCAGCAGACGGCAAGGCAACAAAGATTATTGTGCCATCAGAGATTCAGGGAGTGGCTGGACTTGTAAAATCCATTACAGAAGTGGCAAAAGACGAAAAATAAACGGGGGAGATACCAATGAACTTAAAGGGACGACACTTTTTAAAATTACTAGATTATACACCTGAGGAGATTTGCTATCTTGTAGATTTAGCAGCAGAATTAAAAGAGAAGAAGAAAAACGGTGTGGCCCATGACGTGTTAAAGGGCAAGAATATCGCATTGATTTTTGAAAAAACCAGTACCAGAACCCGTTGCTCTTTTGAGGTGGCTGCTCATGATTTGGGAATGCATGTGACTTACTTGGATCCATCGGGTTCCCAGATTGGAAAAAAGGAGAGCATCCCGGATACGGCCAGAGTATTGGGTCGTATGTACGATGGTATTGAATACAGAGGCTATGGACAGGAGATTGTGGAATCCCTGGCAGAATACGCGGGAGTTCCCGTGTGGAATGGATTGACCAATGAATTCCATCCAACCCAGATGATTGCCGATATGCTGACCATTAGAGAGAAGCTGGGAAAATTCGAAGGGATTAAGTTTGTTTATATGGGAGACGCACGTTATAATATGGGCAACTCCCTTATGGTTACTTGCGCTAAGTTGGGTATCAACTTTGTGGCATGTACCAATCAGAAGTATTTCCCGGAGGCAGAATTGGTGGCAACCTGTCAGGAAATCTGCAAAGAGACAGGCGGAAGCATTACCCTAACAGAGGATGTGCAGGAAGGATGCAGTGGCGCAGACGTTATTTACACAGATGTATGGGTATCTATGGGTGAGGCCACAGATGTATGGGAAGAAAGAATTTGCGACCTTATGCCATATCAGGTGAATGAGAAGGCTATGTTTTTTGCAAAGGATTCTGCGATTTTTATGCACTGTCTTCCGGCCTTCCACGACTTGAACACAACCGTGGGCAAGGAGATTTACGACAAGTTCGGTATCAGAGAAATGGAAGTGACAGATGCAGTATTTGAAAGCGAGCAGTCGGTTGTCTTTGATGAGGCTGAGAATCGTATGCACTCCATCAAGGCGATTATGTATGCAACCTTAGGCGCAGATCAGCAGTAGATAAAGGTGGACCTAATTGAATGAATCAGGAAGAAGTTGTATTGTGCGGAGCCAGCTCCTACACAAAGAAGTATTATTTTAACCAGGCATTTTCCTCATTGCCACAGGGGATTCAGGACGAGCTTCATATTATGTGCGTTCTGTTTACGGCAGATGTGGGAGGGGCGTTGCAGATTGTCTTTGACGAAGACGGACACTTGCAGATGCGTACCCAGACAGAGGAAGATGATATTCTCTATGATGAAATCGGAAGTGTGCTTAAGATTAAGCAGTTGCAGAGAGACAAGGAGGAGCTCTTCGAGTCCTTGGAAATGTTCTATCGGGTATTTTGCTTAGGAGAAGACTTCCAGGAAGAGGAATAAGGAGACAGACGTATGTTAATGGCGATTGATGTTGGAAATACCAACATTACGATAGGTGTATTTGAGGGTGAGACATTGGTTGGAACATTTCGATTGACAACCAGTATTCCTAGAACATCAGATGAGTATGGTGTGTCAATTGGTGAGATTTTAGAGACCAATGGTATTTCCAGAAAAAATGTAAAAGACGCAATTATTGCCAGCGTAGTTCCGGCGGTGATGCATTCTTTGGTTAGTGGCGTTATCAAGTACTTTGATATTAACCCTGTGATTGTGGAGCCTGGCATAAAGACGGGAATCAAGATTGTAACAGAAAATCCAAAGCAGATTGGTGCAGATAGAATTGTGGACGCGGCAGGAGCATACGAGTTGTATGGCGGTCCGGTATTGGTTCTCGATTATGGAACCGCTACTACATATGATTTGGTTAGTGCGGATGGTGCTTTTATGGCAGGTGTTACCGCGCCGGGCATTCGCATTTCTGCCAAGGCATTGTGGCGGGATGCTGCAAAGCTTCCAGAAATTGAGATTAAGAAACCGGAACATATCCTTGCCAGAGAGACCATTTCTTCTATGCAGGCAGGTCTTGTGTACGGACAGATTGGACAGACAGAATACATTGTGAAGCATATGATTGAAGAGTCTGGATATGAAAATGTGAAGGTTGTAGCCACTGGAGGATTGGGAGGCATGATTTCTCAGGAAACTAACTGCATCGATATTTACGATCCAAATCTGACCCTTCAGGGTATGCGTTTTATTTATAACAAGCAGGGGAGATAGTAGGAGTAATTTATGACAAATCAACCAGTGTCCCGGTTGCAGATTGGCTCTGTGACACTAGAGAATAACTTAATACTAGCACCCATGGCAGGCGTTACCGACCTGCCATTTCGCTTGCTTGCAAAAGAACAGGGTGCGGGGCTTATTTGTATGGAGATGGTGAGCGCCAAGGCATTGCAGTACAACAACAAGAATACCTATCAGTTGTTGGAGGTGAATCCCAAGGAGCGTCCCGTCTCTTTGCAACTTTTTGGGTCTGATCCTGACTGTATCAGTGAGATGGCTAAAAGGATTGAGGACAAACCTTTTGATATTCTAGATATTAATATGGGGTGTCCGGTGCCAAAGGTTGTCAATAACGGAGATGGCTCTGCCCTGATGAAAAATCCTGCCCTTGCGGGAGAAATCCTTCGAAAGACAGTAAAGGCTATAAAGAAGCCCGTTACTGTAAAAATCCGAAAGGGATTTGACGAGGAACATGTAAATGCGGTGGAGATGGCAAAGATTGCTGAGGATGCAGGTGTTGCAGCTATCGCAGTTCACGGAAGAACCAGAGAGCAGTACTATTCTGGAAAAGCAGACTGGGAAATCATTGCTAAGGTTAAAGATGCGGTATCCATTCCTGTCATCGGAAATGGGGATTTGCTAGATGCTAAGGATGTGATTGCTATGAAAACACAGACCAATTGCGATGGGTTTATGATTGGTCGCGGTGCTCAGGGAAATCCTTGGATATTCTCTCAGATTCTTCATTACTTTGAGACAGGAGAAATCATAGGGAAGCCGCCAATGGAAGAAATGGTAGAGACCATGCTTCGCCACGCAAAAATGCAAATTGAATTTCGCGGGGACGAGTTTAGCGGTATCAGGGAATTTCGAAAGCATGCAGCTTGGTATACTGCCGGATATAAAAATTCGGCAAAACTTCGGGGCATGGTAAATGAAGTTTGTACTTACGAAGAATTGGAAGAGCTGTTTCATCGGATTTTACAGCAAAGCTAGCATTGACAAGAGGCCTGTTGATGGCTATAATATCTTTTATTGTGTGATACTCTGCCTATGGAAGAGCGTGTTAGGAGAAGGAACATCTGGCAGGGTACAATATGACGAATAGGAAGGGTATAAAACCATGGAAAAGAAGAATATCTTAACTTACGAAGGACTGAAAAAACTGGAAGATGAATTGCAGGATTTGAAGGTTGTCAGAAGAAAGGAAGTTGCTCAGAAAATCAAGGAAGCCAGAGAGCAGGGAGATTTGTCTGAGAACGCTGAGTATGATGCAGCTAAGGATGAGCAGAGAGATATTGAAGCCCGTATCGAAGAGTTAGAGAAGATTTTAAAGAATGCAGAAGTGGTTGACGAAGAAGAAGTTGATTTGGATAAGATCAACGTAGGATGCCGCGTTAAGATTTTAGATATGGAATTCAATGAGGAGCTTGAGTATAAGGTAGTAGGTTCTACAGAGGCAAACAGCTTGACAGGTAAGATTTCAAACGAGTCTCCGGTAGGTAAGGCTATTCTTGGAGCACAGGTTGGTGATGTTGTTACTGTTGAAACACCTGCCGGTGAATTGCAGTACAAGATTTTAGAGATTCAGAGATCGAATTAATTATTGAGAGCATTGCTCTCGCAAGATATACGAGAGGTAGGAAAATTATGGCAAATCAGAACAATGCCCAGGGACAAGATATTAATCAGTTGCTTAAGGTTCGCCGTGAGAAGCTTGCGAATCTTCAGGAAGCAGGACAGGATCCATTTCAGATTACAAAGTACGATGTGACACATCACACATCTGATGTTAAGGACCTCTACAATGCTCATGAGGAGAAATTATTGGCAGGCCGCGTGGCTCCCGAAACAGAGGGGATGGAAGAGGCAGAAGCGCGAGCTGTTAAGAAGCAGGATTACGAAGAGCGCAGAAGCATTATGGATGCAGAACCAATTGCGGTATGTATCGCCGGACGTATGATGTTCAAGCGCGTTATGGGTAAAGCATCCTTTGCAAATATCCAGGACTTAAAGGGAAATATTCAGATTTATGTTGCAAGAGACGCTATCGGCGAGGAACTCTATGCAACATTTAAAAAGTCCGATATCGGCGATATCTGGGGTATTAAGGGATTTGCATTCCGCACGATGACAGGTGAAGTATCCATCCACGCAGAGGAGATGACACTTCTTACCAAGTCACTTCAGATTTTACCAGAGAAGTTTCACGGACTTACCGATACCGATATGCGTTATCGTCAGAGATATGTTGACCTTATTATGAATCAGGAGAGCAAGGATGTATTTGTTAAGCGCTCTCAGATTCTCAAAGAAATCCGCAACTTCCTTGCAGGAAGAGACTTTATGGAAGTTGAGACACCAATGCTTGTTTCTAACGCAGGTGGTGCAGCAGCCCGCCCGTTTGAGACACACTACAATGCACTTGATGAGGACGTTAAGCTTCGTATTTCTCTTGAGTTGTATTTGAAGAGACTTATTGTTGGCGGACTTGAGAGAGTATATGAAATTGGCCGCGTATTCCGTAACGAAGGTGTAGATACCAGACATAATCCTGAGTTTACTCTTATGGAGTTATACCAGGCATATACAGATTATGAAGGTATGATGGAGCTGACAGAGTCTATGTTCCGCTATTTGGCAGAGACTGTTTGTGGCACCACTAAAATTACTTACCAGGGAACAGAGATTGATCTTGGCAAGCCATTTGAGCGTCTTACTATGACAGATGCAGTTAAGAAATATGCAGGGATTGACTTTGATGAGGTTGCTGATGATGCAGCAGCTAAGGCTCTTGCAGATGAGCGTCACATCGAGTACGAAGACCGCCACAAGAAGGGAGACATCTTAAATCTCTTCTTTGAGGAGTATTGTGAGCACGAGTTGGTACAGCCAACCTTTATTATGGATCACCCAATTGAGATTTCTCCACTTACTAAGAAGAAACCGGAGGATCCAAGCAAGGTAGAACGCTTCGAGTTGTTCATTAATGGCTGGGAAATGTGTAATGCCTATTCTGAGCTTAATGACCCAATCGATCAGCGTGAGCGCTTCGCAGCACAGGATGCAAATGCGGCAGCAGGGGATGACGAGGCAGAGCATACAGATGAAGACTTCCTGAATGCTTTGGAAATCGGTATGCCTCCAACAGGTGGTATCGGTTATGGTATTGATAGATTGGTGATGCTGTTGACTGATTCTGCAGCAATCAGGGATGTTTTGTTGTTCCCGACCATGAAGTCATTGGACAAGTAAAATTCAGTAAAATCAAGGACTTTCCTTTAGAAAAACATCTGAAGGAAGGTCCTTTTTTCGTTTTCGTATATTTTTCCTGGATCAGTGGGAAAGATTGTTAAGAAAGTACAAGTAGAAAATGGGGTTGTCACAAATGGTGGAAACCTCTTTCTATTAGCCAAAAATGAAAAATCATTGATTTTGGCTAATAGAAACAGTATAATAAGTACATACTGTTTGTGAAAGGATGATGCAGATGAAGCTGATAGAGCGTAGACAGTATTTAGATAAGTTAATCAATGTACTTGGGACTCCGGATATCAAGGTCATTACCGGTGTAAGACGAAGCGGAAAGTCAAAGCTGCTAGAAGCATTTAGAGCATATATTGAATCGGAGAACCCGGATTGCAATATTATACAGATAAATTTTAACCTGCCTGATTATGACGATTTACTGACTTATCGCGCATTATACGATTATGTAAACGCACATTATGTTGCAGGTAAAGAGAATTTTGTCTTTATTGACGAAGTGCAAATGTGCGAAGATTTTGAGAAAGCAGTCAATGGACTTCATGCCAGCGAGAAGTATGATATCTATATTACCGGTTCTAATGCTTTTTTATTAAGTTCGGATTTGGCTACGTTATTTACAGGGCGTACTTTTGAAATCAAAGTATATCCGTTTTCCTTTCGTGAGTATATGGAGTACTTTGGCTTGAAAGACCGCTACGACGCTTTGGATAAGTATGTGCTAGAGGGTGGAATGTCTGGTTCCTATCTTTATAAAGATCAGGAAGCAAAGTATGATTATATAGCTGATGTGTTTGATACGCTGATAGTGCGTGATATACGCAAAAAATACAAGATAAGAAATACGCAGCTTATGGACAGAATTGTGGATTTCCTTATGGATAATGTGTCGAATCTTTCGTCTGCGCGTAACATTACCAATACTCTGGGAAGCATGCAGGAGAAGATACACCATACGACAGTTGGTAATTATATGCAATATCTGTGCAATGCATTCGCATTCTACAAGGTTAGGAGATATGATATTAAGGGGAAAAAGTATTTATCGAGCAACGACAAATACTATTTGAGTGACCATACTTTCCGTTATGCAAAGCTTGGAACAAAGAATATGGATTACGGGCGGATATTGGAAAATATCGTGGCTGTTGAGCTTTTGCGCAGAGGATATGAGGTTTATGTGGGCATATTATATAAGAAGGAAATAGATTTTGTCGCAGTGAAGCGCAGTGAGAAAATCTATATTCAGGTATCTGATAATATCACTGAAGAGAAGACCTTTGAAAGAGAGGTAGCTCCACTTTTGCAGATTAAGGATGCATACCCTAAGTATGTGATAGCCAGAACCAGGCATGATGAATACCAATATGAGGGAATCAAGGTTATTGATATTGCGGATTGGTTGTTGGATAAATGATTCTATTAGCCAAAAATGAAAAAAATAAGAAATTGGCTAATAGAACGAAGCGAACCAAATAAAGGATAACGTATAAGGCATTGGTCATAATCGGCTGATGCCTTTTTTGTGCACCATTTTAAGCAGATATAAAGTGGTTTATAAGGAAATAATTGATAAGTATCTGGAGACATTCCATATAGTTGAGGATTGCATTGATGAAACAATAATTTTAAAAAGAGATTGACAACGGAAAGATTTGCATTACAATAGTGGTGTGGGGTATAACTACTATGAATAGTTTTGAATTTTTGGAAAAACTCGGTTTTTCATCTAACGAGGCAAAAGTATACGGCACGTTGATAAAACACAAAGTGCTAAACGGCTACGAAATCGCCAAATTGTCCGGCGTTGCGCGTTCGTTGGTTTATGAGGTCATCAATCGTTTGATTGCAAAGGGCGCGGTCATCCGTATAGACGGAGAACCTAATTTTTACAAGCCTGTCGAGTATCAAGACCTTATCCGCAGCATTAAGGAAGAAAACGAAAAGAATATTGCCTGTGCCGAACGCGAACTTCAACAACTCGCAACGGAAAATGCCGACGTCGATTACGTAATGAATATAGTGGGCGAAGAAAAATACGTTGCCAAGGCAAAGGAACTTATCGACAGTGCGCAAGCGGAAATTTCGCTGTCCATTTGGCGGGAGTCGTTCGAAGTGCTGCGTAGTAATATCGAAAACGCAATATCTCGCGGAGTAAAGGTGCATATTTTTACCTTCGAAAGTATTTCGGTCGTCGGCGCAACAGTGTATTCGTACAATATCAACGACGTTTCAACTCTGTTTCCCTACCGCAGAACAACAATCATAATCGACGGCGGAGAGTGCTTAATCGGCGAAGAGGGCGATCGCAACGTTTACGTGCATACGCGCAATCATTCGGTTGTTTCTCTTGCCACCGACGAAATTGTTTTGAATGTTTTTTGGAATAAACTTATCGAAAAAGAAAACCTGTTGTCCAAGGGTTGCTCCGGTGCGGATTTTTTGCAAGCCATACACAATTTGGCGGAGCGCTACGGCATTACCGACGAGATGACCAAGAATTTTCTTGTTTACAATTTTCAAAAGGAGAAAACTCAAAATGGCAAAAAACGTTGAACGATTACAGGCGCGCGAAGCCAAAGAACTTATCCGCCGCGAAAAGCAGTTGGGCGCAAGAAGCAACAAGTTTTATCTGATTTACTTGTTTATGATTTTGTCGCTCGTCTACATAACGGACGAAATAGCGTCTACTATATCCATTCAGTTTCAGGCGAATATAGTTACGGAATTCTTCGTAAAAAATATGGGTATGGAATACGGCGCGGGATTATCGCTCTTTTCCGCCATAGGTTTTATTTCCTATCCGGTAACGGTGCTTATTATTTTCTACCGTCCCCTTGCGGACAAATTCGGGCGTAAGCCGTTTTTGGTTATTAACACGTTATGTATGGGGTTAGGGCTGTTCCTTGTGTATTTATCTAAGGATATCTACGTTTACATGATAGGCAGCACGTTGATGAGTTTTATGGTGTCGCACGATATGCAATGTGTGTACATACTGGAATGCTCCGACGAAAAGTCCCGCGCCCGTAACTACGCAATCGTAAAAGCGGTGGCGATACTGGGTACGTTGCTTGTTCCGTTGCTTAGGGCTACGCTTATGCAAAATGTAAGCGAACGTTGGCATGTTGTATATTTAGTTCCGGCAATTATCGGTTTTGTAATGGCGTTTTTCGCGTTGCTTTTTGCAAAGGAAACAAATGCGTTTTTAACAAAAAGAATAGAGTACTTAAAAACTCCCATCGAAGAACGCGAACAACGCAGTAAGGAAGAGTGCGAGCAAAACGCTCAAGGTGGAATTCTGATCGCTGTAAAATTCGCATTCAAACACAGGCAATTACGCTTTTTGATCATCGCCTGCTGTTGTTTCTATCTTGCTTCGTTAGCCACGGCAACGTACAGTACGGTTATGGCAAAGTCTGCTTTGATGACGGAAGAAGAAATAACTCTTGCTCTATTCTTGTATCCCGTAGGCAACGCGCTGTTTACGTTGATATCGGGTTTTGTGTCGGACAAATTCGGGCGCAAAATAACTATAATTGCGATGTCTTGTTCGGCGTTGGCGTGCTATTTGCTGTTTATTTTAAGCGGTATGTTCAAGTGGACTCCGTATTTGACAGGCTTTGCAATCGGCGGATTTATGGGCAGTTACTGGGGCGCGGGCGATACTATCGGCGGAATAATGTTCTCCGAGTCTTCTCCTACAAACTTGCGTTCGTCCGTAACTGTAATCAACACGTTGCTTAACGGAGTTATGGGCGGACTTGCAACGGTTATCAGTATGATACTGCTTCCTATCATTCCCGAAAAGATGTTCGGCTATATGTACTTGGGTTTGACTGTGCCGGGGCTTGTGGGCGCAATCGTAATAATGTGGCTGTTTGTCGGCGAAACTCGCGGGCTGGATCTTAAAACGGTAACGGGTACGGAATGGGATAAGCCTAAAAAAATTAAAGAAGAAACACAGGACGGTGAATAAAAATGGATAACAAACGTTTTGAACTCGGCGCAAACGAACAGCCGTTGGATATTATCAAGGAAACGTGCGGTTTTGCAGGCATATTCAAACAAATAGGAGTGATAGGGGATTCTTTGGCGTCGGGTGAGTTCGAAAGCCACGACGAAAACGGCAACATAGTTTATACCGATATGTACGAGTATTCGTGGCCCGCTGTTTTGGAGCGCATTACGGGGACGAAGTACAACAATTATTCTCGCGGCGGAATGACCGCGCGCGAGTATATGCAAAGTTGGGCGGATGCAAACGGATTTTGGCAATGGAATCAAGCGTATATCATTGCGCTGGGCAACAACGATTCGTTTGTCTGTGGACATCCGTTGGGAAGCGTCAAGGACGTTAACGCAGAATGTCCGCAGGATAACGCCGATACGTTCTTCGGCAATATGGGCAAAATCGTTTGCAAACTTAAAACGATCGAGCCAAATGCGCGTATTTTTGTTGTTACTCCGCAACTTCGCGGTGAAGCTTGCGATAAAGATATTCGTTATATCGCAAGCGAACTTGCCAAATTGTGCGATATGTTTGACTTTACGTACTTGCTGGATATGACTGCGCATGCGCCTGTATACGATGCCGAAATGCGTAAGTCGTTCGGGCTGGGCTTCCATCCGAACCCGATGGGGTACTATGCTTACGCATTGATGGTGGCTAATTATATCGATTACGTTATACGTAGTAACCCTCGGGAATTTGCAACGATACCGTTTGTCGGTACATCGCTCAAAAACAAAGATTACAAATAGTATGTATTTGCTGAAATGCACAATTAACTAAACTTGTAGATGTTTTCGTTGCAATTTTACAACAATTTATACTAAATATATAACCGTTTTGGGGACGAAGGCATTTGAGCATTCGTCCTTTCTGTTTGTAACAGTTCAGGAAATAAAGTTCAATATTGCGAATAAGATCCAGCGAATGTATACTTACAGAAAGGGATTCGACATTTTCGAATCATGCGAGTGAGGAGGACATACAATGGGAATATTGGTTAATTGCCTTGCAGTAGTGTTTGGTACAATCATTGCAATCTGTGGAATCAGTTTTTTTGTTCGAGAAAAGAACTGTGGATATTTGCGATACTATATGCTTGTGATGAGCTTTTTTGGGACTTTATGGAGCAGTGGATATGGGATTATGGGCTTTACTGAGACAGCAGAAAGTGCAGCCGTATTCCGGGCGATTGGGTTGATTGGTGTTGTGGGATTTATGATGACAGAGGCGCTGATGACTGTCTATATGATACGTCTTCCGAAATGGCTGTATCGCGGGTATGCCACTGCTTTTGGATTTTTTGCAATGATAGATCTATATTTTTTCATACCGGATGCTCATCGCTATGTGCGGATAGATGGAAGAATGTGTTATTATTCCGTGGATAGTATAGGAAGAACAATCCATAGTTTTTTCTTGGCGTTTATTGCAATAACCTTAATTGGAATTGCTGTAATTTGGGTACGGAAAGAAAAACGGACACGGCAGGCACATTATGCTCGTGTGATTATTCTTTCGAATATTGCAATCCTGGGCTCGATTATTCCGGATACCATATTGCCAATGCTAGGTAAACCCTCTTTCCCAAGTTCTGCCTATGGAATGTTCTTAACATATATGATTACATGGTTTTGGGGAACAAAATATAATGCTTTCAGCATTACAGTGGGGAATTTAAGTCAATACATTTTTGATTCTGCCAACACGGCAATCCTGATTTTTGATGAGGAGTTTCGACTGGTTCTGGCAAATAAATATGGTCAGGAACTTTTGGGAATTGAAAAGATAGAAAATCAGACATTATCCCAACTGTTTCAAAATTCAGAGGAAGAAACGGAGGAGTTGTGGAGGACAATCATACAAGACAACAAGGGCGTCGCGGAGATGGTATCTGTGCATGGAGAGGCCAATTGCTCGTTAAATTTTTCGGTTGCAAAGGATTCTCATGATGACCCTTATTGCACCGTCTGCTTTGTGTACGACTTAACCAAAGAAAAAAACATGTTGCGCGAACTTGTGAAAGCAAACGAGGCAAAAAGCCAGTTCCTTGCCAATATGTCCCATGAAATACGTACGCCAATCAATGGCATTTTGGGCATGGACAGCATGCTCTTAAAAGAATGCCGAGATGAGGAATTAAGGGAATATGCAAAAAACATTCAGAGTGCAGGGCAGTCACTGTTGTCCATTGTTAATGATATTTTGGATATTTCCAAGATAGAGTCCGGAAAACTGGAGATTCTTCCCACAAAATACCAATTGTTTTCTGTATTAAATGACTGTTATAACATAACAAGAGCGAAACTGGAAAGCAAGCAGATTGCTTTTGAGATGCAAATCAATGAGCAACTCCCTTCCGGATTGTATGGGGATGAAACTCGTATTCGACAAATTATCAATAACTTCCTATCCAACGCTGTGAAGTACACTAAGAAGGGAACAATTACCTTCCGTTTGGATTATAAGGAAATAACCAGCGAACAAATTCAACTTATCCTATCTGTTACGGATACCGGAATTGGTATTAAAGAAGAGGATCTGGGGAAACTGTTTGAATCATTCACTCGGCTGGAGGAAAAACGTAATCGAAACATTGAAGGAACAGGGCTGGGACTTAACCTTACAAAGCATTTGGTAGATTTGATGGGCGGTGAGCTTTTTGTGGAAAGTAGCTATGGGAAAGGTTCTTGCTTTACGGCAATTATTCCACAAGTAATCGTTGATAAAAGACCTATGGGTTCTTTTGACAAACGCTATCAGCAGTATTTGAATACTTCGGAGAATGACAATTGTTCTTTTATGGCACCTGATGCAAAGATTCTTGTGGTAGATGATGTGGAAATGAACTTAAAGGTGGTACAGGGTCTACTGAAAGATACAAGCATTCAGATTGATACAGCCCTTAGCGGAAAAGAATGCCTGGAATGTGTAAGGGCTCATACATATGATGTCATTTTCCTGGATCATATGATGCCGGAAATGGATGGAATTGAGACACTGCAGAATATGAGAATGCTTTCGGATAACATCAATCAAGAAACACCGATAATCATGTTGACGGCAAATGCCATTGTAGGGGCAAAAGAAGAATACCTGGAAGCGGGATTTACGGACTATCTGACAAAGCCAATTCGGGAAATAGAATTGCGGCAAATGCTTCTGAACTACTTACCAAAAGAACGTATTTGTGAAATGATGACACCCCAAGCGCAGGAGGATACTTGCTCGACGGTAGAAGAGCAGGGACTTATGCAACAACTGAAAAAATTGGAAGGGCTGGATGTAGAGATTGGACTTTCATACTGTATGAACGATGAAGAATTCTATGTTGAGATGATACAGGAATACCTGAAAGCTGACAAGACGCAAAAAGGAAACCAATTCCTTGCAGAGAAGGATTGGAATAACTATGAGACGGTTGTTCATTCGCTAAAAAGTACATCACATACCATTGGAGCCGTTCCTCTGTCTGAGGAAGCAAAGGCACTGGAAATGGCGGCCAAGAAAGGTGATGAGAGTTATATATTGTCTCATCATCCGGCTGTGATGGAAAAATACAGGGAACTATTGAACAGCTTACAGAAGGTACTACAGTAAAACGAGAACAAGGATAGGGAAAAAGTATGAAAACAATACTGGTTATTGATGATGATGTTATGAATTTAAAAATGGCAACGCACATTTTAGAAAATGATTATAATGTAATTTGTGCACAGTCAGGTGATGAAGGAATGTCCGTATTACGGGAGAAAATGATTGATTTGGTCCTTCTGGATTTATACATGCCGGAGGTGAGTGGCATGGAGGTGCTGCGTGAAATCAGACAGGACGCATCCATAGCGGATGTCAAGGTCATCATTTTGACAGCATCCGGAATGAGGGCAGATGCTGTAGAAGCCACCCGCCTTGGAGCTTTGGATTTTATAAAAAAACCATTTTTCCCGACAGAACTTCTTGAAAGAGTCAAGAAAGCTTTTCAGATAGAGAAGAAGGATCGTATTTTAGTTGTTGACGACGATATGATGAATTTGATGCTGGTGAAAAAGCTTCTTGGAATTCGATACGATGTTGTCAGCGTTTCGTCAGGTGCTGAGGCAATTGCATTTCTTCAGGACCAGACGCCGGATATGATTCTTCTTGATTTGCACATGCCGGAGATGAATGGATTAGAAGTCCTTGAAAAAATACGAAGTATGGAAAACTTGGTGGATATTCCGGTAATCTTTTTGACGGCAGACAATGAGAGAGAAACCGAAGCGGAGATCTTTAAAGCCGGCGCAATCGATTTCATCCAGAAGCCCTTTATTCCGGAAGTGGTTATTCAAAGAATCAGCCGTATTTTGGAGTTGTATCATTATCAGCAATCTTTGCAACTTGAGGTGGATCGGAAAACAACGGAACTAAGAGAGAGCAATCGTAAGATTACGAATCTTTCCACACAGATTATGATGGCCCTTGCCGGTGCCATTGATGCAAAGGACGCTTATACCAAAGGACATTCCACCCGCGTGGCTTCATATTCCCGGGAGCTTGCCAGACGTATGGGGAAGAGCACCCAGGAGATGAACGACATTTACTATATCGGTTTGTTGCACGATATTGGTAAAATCGGAATTCCCGATTATATTATCAACAAGCCGGGAAAACTGACAGATGAAGAGTATCAGATGGTGAAAGACCATCCAAAAATCGGTGCTGAGATACTAGAAAATATTTCGGAAATGCCTGGAATTTCTATTGGTGCAAACTGGCACCACGAAATGTATGATGGCAGTGGGTACCCAGATGGACTAGCCGGAGACAATATACCGGAAATTGCCCGCATCATTTGTGTTGCAGATGCATATGACACTATGACTTCCAAACGAAGTTATCGAGATATTCTTCCACAGGACGTGGTAAAAGAGGAGATTGTGAAGGGCAAAGGAACACAGTTTGATCCTGTTATTGCAGATTATATGCTTGCTATGATGGAGGAGGATACCAACTATCAGATGCATGAGTAGGGACATTATATGTTTTTATTATTTGAGTCCGATTTGATTACAACGCAATAAATCCGCTTGGGAATGTTAAGAAGGTGAAATTGCCGTCACAGATTTGATATTCCTAGGCGGATTTTTTTAATACAATAATAGTGTGTTGGTCAAAACAAAATTAGTCAATCGTACTTTAGTCAACTATACTTGACCTATTAAAGAAATAGAAGTATAGTTAAATAATAGAAATGGAGGTATTGCTATGTTTATTGGAAGAGATATAGAGTTAAGTGTATTAGATAAATTATATAAATCTGATAAATTTGAGTTTGTTGTTATATATGGACGTCGTCGTGTAGGAAAAACAGCTCTAATAAACCATTTTGTTGATGGTAAAGAATCCATTTACTTTATGGGTGTAGAAAGCAATGAGAGACAGAATCTGGAAAACTTAAGTAAGGGTATTATGGAATATAGCAAAGGTATTCAGACAGATACTTGCTTTGCATCATATCAAGCAGCCCTTGAATATGTATTCAAAATAGCAGAGAAACAGCGTGTGATTTTAACAATAGATGAGTATCCCTATGTTGCAAGAGGATCAAAGAGCTTGGCTTCTACATTGCAATTACTGATTGATAAATATAAGGATACATCTAAATTGATGCTTATTCTATGTGGATCATCTATGTCATATATGGAAGATCATGTACTTGCATATAAGGCGCCACTCTATGGAAGAAGAACCGCACAAATGAAAATTATGCCTTTTGATTTTGAGGAGAGCTGCAAGTGTTTTAAGAAATTGTCGGATGAGGATAAGGCATTGATGTATGGGATTGCGGGAGGTACACCTCAGTATCTTTTGCAAATGAATGATAACTTAAGCGTTGAGGACAATATTAAGAATACCTTTTTAAATCCAATGTCTTTCTTGTATGAAGAGCCGGTTAATCTTTTAAAGCAAGAAGTAAGAGAACCGGCAATTTACACTGCTATTATTACAGCAATTGCAACAGGGCATTCTCGTATGTCTGAGATTTCAACAAAGGTTGGAGAAAACACCAATGTATGCTCGAGATACTTGAAGAATCTAATTAACCTTGGAATTATAAAAAGGGAAACACCTTATGGAGAGAAGGATTCAAAGAAATCAATATATTCTATCGAAGATAATATGTTCAATTTCTGGTATCGATTTGTTGTAGATAATAATTCGATTATTGTGAGGGGCGCAACAGACTTAGTATATAAAAAAATAGAAAAACAACTTAGTGACTATATGGGAAGAGTGTTTGAAGATATCTGTACACAATATTTATGGAAACAGCTTCTTGCGGGCAACTCCCCTATCGAGTTTGTATCACTTGGCCGCTGGTGGGGAAATGATTCCGTAAACAAGTGCCAGGCGGAGATAGATATAATGGGAGAGCAAGATGATAAAACAGTTCTTTTTGCAGAATGTAAATGGAGAAACGAAAATGTTGATCTTGATGTTCTTGAAAAAATAGTGGATAGAAGTACATTGTTCCGTTATTCAAAAGTTTATTATTATCTGTTTTCTAAAACCGGGTTTACAAAGAGATGTATGGAAAAGGCTGAAGAAATGGGTAATGTAACTTTAGTGAGTTACAAAGATATTATGGGAGCAATGAATTAACAGGTTCGATGGATGCGAGAATAAAATAATCTTTTGAAGGAGGAATAAATATGTTAGAAGTAGGAACAAAGGCACCGGATTTTACATTGCCGGATCAGAACGGAGAGTTGCATAAATTAAGTGACTATATTGGCAAAAAAGTAATCCTGTATTTTTATCCCAAGGACAACACACCGGGTTGCGCCAAGCAGGCCTGCGGATTTTCTGAAAGATATCCACAGTTTGTTGAGAAGGGAGCAGTCATCCTGGGTATAAGTAAAGATTCTGTGGCATCTCATAAGAAGTTTGAGGAAAAGTATGGGCTGGCATTTACGCTTTTAGCAGACCCGGAGCGCACAGTCATTGAGGCCTATGATGTGTGGAAAGAAAAGAAGAATTACGGCAAAGTCTCTATGGGCGTTGTAAGAACGACATATCTCATTGATGAGCAGGGAATCATTGTGAAAGCAAATGATAAGGTGAAAGCGGCAGATGATCCTGAAAATATGTTGCAGGTATTAAGTGAATGAAGATAATATTATCACCTGCTAAAAAAATGAATATGGATACGGACAGTCTAGCGCCAATGGGACTGCCGACATTTCTTGACAAGACCGACCAGATATTAGCATGGTTAAAAGATAAGTCAAATGAGGAACTAAAAGCACTTTGGAAGTGTAATGACAAAATTGTTGAGCAGAATGTTAAACGTCTGGAAGGGATGGATTTGTATAAAAACCTTACCCCGGCAGTTTTGGCCTATGAGGGGATTGCTTACCAATATATGGCGCCTGCCGTATTTGAAGATGGCCATTTTGCATATCTACAGGAACACTTAAGGATATTATCAGCATTTTATGGTGTATTAAAACCAATGGATGGAGTGACGCCATATCGTTTGGAAATGCAGGCAAAAGCAGCAATAGGAAATGCAAAGAATTTATATGATTACTGGGGGAATAGCCTATATCATGCAGTAAGAGATGAAAGTGGGATAATCATTAATCTTGCATCAAAGGAATATGCAAAGTGCATTGAAAAATATCTCTCTTCCGAAGATACCTATATCACAATCACATTTTGTGAATTATCCGGTGATAGGATGGTTTCGAAAGGTACATACGCCAAAATGGCACGAGGTGAAATGGTGAGATTTATGGCAGAAAACAGTATTGATGATCCCGAAGAAATAAAACGTTTCAATCGACTAGGTTATGTCTATAGAGATGATTTGTCATCAGAGACAGAGTATATTTTTGAAAGGAAACCGTGATATTAAGGAGAAAAATTATGTATTACGTACCAGATGGCACCCAGCAGTGTGGATATTATGAATGTAGTGATTGCGGAAACAGATTCCTTGAATTGAGGATTGGGCCGGCTATTGTCTGCCCATATTGTGGGGAAGCACCGGATATGGAAATCGGCCCGGATGAAGAGATGCCAACTGTGGTGGAATCAGCCAAGCTTATTGATATGATTCGTGGGGCTGAGGAAGTGGAGAAGATGGACACACTGTTGTCCCTTGCTATTACAGGTGGGGACTACACATGGCTTTAACAGATGTAAAAGTTAATGTAATCCGCTCCAACAGACGAACCATAGCCATTCAGGTGAATCCTGATTTGACAGTGACGGTTCGCGCACCAAGACGTGCAACCCAAAGAGAAATCGACAGAATCCTACGGGAAAAACAACCCTGGATTCAAAAGCATATGGAGCAAATGAAGGAAAAGCGGGCTCAGTATGACGCAATGGAAATGGATGGGCTGACGGATGCAGAATGCCGGCAATTAAAGCAAAAGGCACAAGCGTATATCCCAGAACGAGTAGAGTATTTTGCAAACATCATGGGGGTTGATTATGGCAGGATTACCATTCGAAAGCAAAAGACCAGGTGGGGAAGTTGCAGCGGGAAAGGGAATTTAAATTTCAATTGCCTTTTGATGTTGGCACCACCTGAAGTAATTGACTATGTGGTGATTCATGAGCTCTGCCATAGAAAAGAAATGAATCACTCCAGGGCATTCTGGCGAGAAGTAGAAAAGGTAATGCCGGATTATAAGAAATCGGTACTTTGGCTGAAGAATCAGGGCAGTATGCTTATAGGCCGCTTAAGAGAGGATGTGTAGCAATGAATTTAAAAAACATATTAATTGTAGTAAGCGACATAGACCGCTCTAAGAGATTTTACCATGACTTGTTCGGCTTGCAGGTGATGAGAGATTTTGGTGATAATGTGATGCTCACCCAAGGCTTGGTTTTGCAGGAGAGAAAATTCTGGGAGGAGCTTATCGGGGCTGAGAGCGTTACCGGCAATGATGTGGAACTATTTTTCGAAGAATCGGATTGGGATTCTTTTATGGATGATGTGGACAAGTATCCGGAAAAGATACAGTTCATTGGAGAGGTGAGAGAGAATTCTTGGGGTAGACGGGCGGTGATGCTAAGAGATCCTGATGGACATCTGATCGAAGTGGCGGAGAGGTAAATTAAGAGTTATAATGATAGAAAACATCAGATAGAATATACAAATGAAAAGGAGACTAGAATATGCCTTGTACAACAATACTAGTAGGAAAAAATGCCAGTTATGATGGCTCAACTATGATTGCGAGAAATGATGACTCCCCATCGGGGCAGTATACACCAAAGAAATTTGTGGTGGTTCAGCCGGATGAGCAGCCAACACTTTACAAATCTGTACTTTCCCATGTGGAAGTTCCTTTGCCGGAAAGACCCATGCGTTATACTGCTGTGCCAAATGCAGTAGAAGGAGAGGGCATCTGGGCTGCTAGTGGTGTCAATGCAGCAAATGTCGCCATGACAGCCACAGAGACCATTACTTCTAATCCACGGGTGTTAGGGGCCGATCCGTTGGTGGAATATCAGCCTGCAGAGGGGGATGCGCCAGAAGTGGTTGGTGGACTTGGCGAGGAAGATTACGTCTGCCTTGTACTTCCATATATTCACAGCGCCCGTGAAGGTGTACAGAGACTTGGCAGCCTGTTGGAGCAGTATGGAACCTATGAGATGAATGGAATGGCATTCCAGGATTCGGAAGAAATTTGGTGGCTGGAGACCATTGGTGGACATCACTGGATTGCAAGACGAGTGCCGGATGATGTGTATGTGGTAATGCCAAACCAGTTGGGTCTGGATGCTTTTGATTTAGAAGATGCGCTAGGTTCACAGAAAGAGTTTATGTGCTCATCGGATATGAGAGAGTTTATAGAAAAGAATCATCTTGACTTATCTATGG
Source organism: uncultured Roseburia sp. (assembly GCA_946002055.1). Classification (GTDB taxonomy): domain Bacteria; phylum Bacillota; class Clostridia; order Lachnospirales; family Lachnospiraceae; genus Pararoseburia. The sequence goes on along the minus strand of CAMFYL010000007.1, from coordinate 66,203 downwards.
ACGGCAAGATGAATCCCCGGGACATGTTTGGAAGCCACGATGATGCGGATCATGTTTATAACACACCTCGCGCCTGGTATATGCTTCGCTACTTCAACCCGCATACGAAGGTGTGGGATGGGGATAATGCGGACTTTACGCCATATTCGGACGATTTGCCTTGGTGTATGGTTCCGGAGAAAAAGGTGACGGTAGAGGATGTCAAATATGTGCTGTCTTCTCATTATCAGGGAACTCCGTATGATCCATACGCTTCTTATGGAGATTCCTCTATGAAGGGGGCATTTCGTGCGATTGGTGTCAACCGAAATGATTTCTTGTCAGTGATACAAATGCGTCCTGATTTTGAGAAGGACAACGGAACTCTTCAGTGGCTGGCATTTGCGTCAAATGCTTTTAATGTGTTGGTGCCGTTTTTTGCTGATGTGGATGAGACACCGGAATACCTATCTAATACTACGAAAGATGCTTCCACGGACAACTTCTATTGGTCCAGCAGGATGATTGCTGCTATGACAGATGCATCTTACGATAAATCTCTTTTCCATATGGAGAGATATCAAGAGAGTGTCATGTCAAAGGGGCATGAGCTAATCAATCGCTACGATAGCCTTTTGGAGACAGAGACTGACGAGACCATGCGCAAGGTATTGAAGCAGGAAGCAAATCAGAAAATTGCTGATATGTTGAAGAAGGAAACACAAGACACCTTGAACAAAGTCTTGTATGAGTTATCGAATAAGATGAAGAACGCATATTCCAGATCAGATGCATAAGTGGGGAGACAAAATTATGGGATATTTGATTAGTGAGACAACAAGGGAAGAGCGGGAGAAAATTGTGGCCGACTCTCTTGGAAATATTGAGGCCAACTGTGATGGTTGCATGCCGGGATTGGCTGAAATGTATCAGGATTACATTGATGGTAAGAAAGAACTACGGGACATCAATATGGAGTTCAATGCAAGGTATGTCAAAGGGGACGATATGCCCGGAAGACAAGGTTGTGAGAATGGAGTGTAAGCTATGAAACCGAGAACGGAAAAGAGCATGGAACTCTATGACGTGCTATTGAAGCGAGGATATCCACCGGAATTCTGCCAGCAGATTACACTGAATCTAAATACAGATTGGACGGCAAATCGTATGCTGGGATATTTGTCCCACTACCAAAAGCTTCACATGGAAGATGTGGCAGATGAGATGCTGGCTATTTTGAGCGACAGAGATCGCATTATGCAAAAGCATCAGTTGGAAGATACCAACGCCAAGTGGAATGAATTTCTGGCAGAGGGATTTGGGGAGGATGAGGAAGATTATGTTTGACTATTTCAAAAGTATCATTGATCAGGACAGATGTGCTGTCGTTATATGCAATTTAGACCATCGGATTATTTATATGAATCCGGCAGCAGTTATAAACTATGAGAAATACGGCGGCGAAGCCCTGGTTGGACAGAACCTTTTAAACTGCCACAATGAAAAATCCTGTGAGAGAATTCGACAGGTTGTAGACTGGTTTTCCCAGTCTTCAGATAACAACATCATCTATACCTCTCATGACGCGAAGAGAAACAAAGATATTTATATGGTAGCCCTTCGGGATAAAGAAGGGCAACTGATTGGATACTACGAAAAGCACGAATACAGAAATCCTGAGACCATGAAAATGTATGATATGTAGATAGGGGAAACAGAATGAGAAAAATAGATGACGGGATGTGTACAATATATGAGAACTAGAGAAGAAGCATTGGCATATGGCCTCTCCTTTCCTAACACATATCAGGAGGCACCTTTTCACGATGAGAACTGGCAGCTTGTGCGGGTAAAGGGAAGCAAGAAGGCTTTTCTTTGGACTTATGAGATGGAGGGGAAGATACACCTTAATGTAAAGGTTTCTCCGGAATGGAGAGATCTGTGGCGACAGGCCTATGAAGCGGTGATTCCTGGATATCACCAGAATAAGGAACACTGGAATACCATTATTCTTGACGGAACCATACCGGATGATGATGTGAAGAGAATGATTGCTGAGAGCTATGACTTGGTGACGGACAGCCCCACCAAACGAATTTACGAGGCGGTGAAGAACATCCCTGCAGGTCATGTTGCTACCTATGGACAGGTGGCAGAGATGGCGGGAAACAAAAAGATGTCTAGAGCCGTAGGCAACGCGCTTCATAAAAACCCGGATCCGGATCATATACCTTGCTTTCGTGTGGTAAATTCCAAAGGAGAACTGGCGGGGGCCTTTGCTTTTGGTGGAGAAGATGTCCAGGCAAAGCTACTGAAAGCAGATGGCGTGGAAGTAATCGATGGGAAAGTTGACTTAAAAAAATATGGCATATAAGAAATATGCCAACTGTGAAATTATGGGTCTTGCACATCAGGCGAAAGAAAGCTTTGTGGAGATTGAAAAGAAGATTAGTCTGGTCTCAGACGATATGTCAAGCATTGCAGATGAAGTGAATGACAACACGAGAGAAGTTGCAGATGAGGCTATGACGCAGAACAGTATGATGGGCGATGTTAAGAACAGCGTTGACTCATTGAACCATGTGGTGGGAAGCTTGCAGGATACGCTTGGCATCTTTAGCATAAACGACAATTCAGTAGAAAATGAATAATAGGAGGTGTTGTTATGCCGTTTATAGATTCGAAGATTACGCTGCCGGTTACACCGGAGAAGAAAGAGCGTATCAAGACAAAGTTAGGACAGGCGGTAAGCCTCTTGAACAAAACAGAGACTTATCTTATGGTTGGCTTTGATGATAATTATGATTTGTATATGGGAGGAAAGAAGTTAGACAGTGGGGCATATGTGTCTGTGAGCCTCTTTGGCAATGCTGCCTCAGATGCATATGATCGTATGACAGGGGCTATTTGTGATATTCTGTCCCAGGAATTGGGGATTCCGGGAGACAAAGTATATGTGACATATCACGGGGTCAATGATTGGGGCTGGAACGGCAGCAACTTTTAGTCTTCATGCAGTGTGACCCGTGGCAGGTTCCATTGGAATTTGGCGGCCAGCAGTCTGAGAATAACCACCAGCAACAGGCTTATCAGGGATGCCAATCTGGTGCTCACAACCTGTTGCAGGCACAGGAAACACACAGCCCCTGCAATGGACGCTGTGGCATAGACATGTTTGCGGAAAATATACGGTACATTACCTGCAAAAATATCCCGAAGCAATCCGCCACCCACACCGGTGATGACGCCCACAAACAGTAGCAGGGCGAGACTGTGATATTCTGTTCTCTCCTGCACACTTTGAATACCCAAAACAGTAAAAGCACCCAGACCAACGGCATCAGATAGCTGTAAAATCTGATTCCATAGTTGGTTGTGGGTGCTTGTGTTTTTCTTGGAAAACTGGGCACCCAGAAGAAAAGCAACCAGTGCAGTGATTAGTGCAATAATGGCGTTTCGGGGATTCCGAAATGCACCAATGGGAAATTCCCCGATGATAACATCTCGCAGGACACCACCACCGATGGCAGTTACAAGTCCCAACACTAATACACCCAGCAAATCCATTTTCTTTTTCATTGCTTCAATGGCTCCGGAGATGGAGAAAGCAATGGTTCCCAGTATTTCCAAAAAAATCATCATTTCGTTTATTATGTCCTCAATTTATATATTGCCGGCTTTTTCCTTTAGGGCATTTTCCCTTTCTTCCACTATCTTGGCATAATCAACCAGTCTCTGTGAAACGGCAATAATACGCTGTGTTTCGCTCTGATTATCATCTGCAATCTGCTTGAAGCTTTCCATATTGGACTCGGTAATCTGCGCATTCTGAGCATTCTCCTCTGCGGATTCTGCCAACTGTGAAATAGTCTCTTCAATGCGATCTTTATGGTTGCCCAGACCAATAATTTCGGCATCAATATCGGAGATGGATTGTGTCACCTGAGAGATCTCGCTGTTAAGCTCGGCGAAAATCTGCTGAGTCTCCCCAATCTTTTCGTTCTGTCTTGTAAAGGAATCGGTAACCTTCTGGGTAATCTCAACACTCACATTGGCATTTTCCAAAAGCTCACTTACAACACTGTTAATCTGTTCTGTAGAAGTCTTAGACTGGTCAGCCAAAGCACGAATCTCGTCAGCCACAACAGCAAATCCCTTGCCGGCTTCTCCTGCACGAGCCGCCTCAATACTGGCATTCAATGCCAATAGGTTGGTCTGTGCGGAAATATCTGCGATGATTTCTGTGGCAGTTCGAATCTGTTGTGTGGACTGATTGGTAAGTTCTGTCTGTTCCCTGACCTGTTCGATGGCAACACCGCTCTCCTCACTATTGGTAATCAGGTCGCGAATTATTTGTTCTGCGGCAATATTACACTCCCGCACCTTGTCAGCAGATTGATTCAGGGCAGACACATTCTCTACAATCTTATCAATGGCCCGGCTGATGGCGTCGATTTTTTCCTTCATATCTACAGTGGCACCGGCCTGGGATTGGGTGTTCCCAATGATAACAGATACTGCCTGCTCTGTGTCGGTCAGGGAAGTATCCATGGTGGAGGAGATTTCCTGAAAACTTGCAGATACCTCAGCCAGTTCTCGGGTAGCGTCCTGAATCTGTACAATCATGTTGGTGAAACTGGTTGCGCGATTCCTAATCTGTCGTACCATCTGTCCCAACTCGTCATCACGCTGAGCAATCTTATCGTAGTTCTCCAGGTCTTTCTGAGACTTTCCCTCCCCGTCCTGACTGGTATGTAATGCGGATAAGAATGGCCTGACCAAAGAGAGCATAAAGGATGTTAACAATGCAAAGATTCCAATCGTTCCTAAAATCTGAATAATGATTCCAACCAGAGGTCCCAAAATGCCCTTTGCCAACAGTTCAAACAAAATAATCTCAAAGACAAGAACCGCAAGGAAGAAGCCTATCATTGGCCTTGCCAACTTCAGTAACGCTTTGTTGTTTTTCATAACGAACATCTCCTTTGTAAATATTTGCTAAACCATATTATAGTATGAAAAAATCAGTTTTGCAATTTAACAAAAAGAGATTGTATAATAGTATCACAAAATAATTAGTATATGAAAAGAGGGAATCAATGGAAATAGAAAAAAAGACCGTTTGGATAACAGGTGCAAGCTCAGGAATCGGTATGGAATTTGCCAGAGCCTATGCCAAAAAAGGATACCGCCTAATTTTAACTGCCAGGCGTAAAGACCGATTGGATGCAATTGCCCGGAGCCTGGGGGCAGACTGTCGCGTGGAGGTGGCGGATCTTTCCGGAGAAGAGGAGTGTTACAATGTATGTAAACTTCTTCAGGAAGAGACCATAGACATTTTTATCAATAATGCGGGATTTGGAACTTGCGGCAGCTTTGCGGATACAGATTTGTCCAAGGAAGTGAATATGATTGCTGTCAATGTGACGGCAGTTCACATATTGTGTAAGCAGGTGCTGTTGCATATGAAGAAAAGAGGGCGGGGGACAATTCTAAACGTGGCATCCTCTGCTGGACTTTTGCCGGGAGGCCCCTATATGGCCACATATTATGCGACGAAATCCTACGTGGTAAGTCTTACCAAGGGGATTGCAGAGGAACTTCGCCTTGAGGGCAGTAAGGTATATGTTTGCGCGCTATGCCCCGGACCGGTGGATACAGAATTTAATGAAAATGCGGAAGTGATATTTGCCTTAAAAGGCATTTCCCCGGAACAATGTGTGGCAGATGCATTGCGTGGAATGAAAAAGAAAAAGAACATTATTGTGCCGGGAACTTTTGTCAGACTTGGGTCTATATTTTCCAAGGTTGTACCGGATTGCATCCTATTACCTTTGATAGCAGGCCGTCAAAAAAAGAAGACAGGTGCATAAATATGCGACGAACCATTGGCATTGTGGATTTTATATGATATGATGCAACTATATAAAGGGTAGAATTGCCAAAAGGGTAAGGGAGAAGTATATGAGAGCAGTTTTAATTGACGACGATGCTTTATGCTTGGATATAGAGGCAACAGTACTTGAGAATGTAGAGATGATTGACGAGGTGAAGCCCTTTCACTCAGCTAACGACTTGATATCATATATGATGGAAGAGGAGGTAGATGTAGCTTTTCTGGACATTATGATGGACGATGCTGATGGCATTTCTCTTGCAATGGAGATTAAGAGGATACAACCACAGTGCAAGATTATCTTTGTAAGTAGCTCCAGAGAGTTCGCATTGGAGGCATTTCAGGTGTATGCATCAGGATATTTGCTGAAGCCTATGACAGAAGATGAGGTAGTTAGTGTGCTGTTAAATATCTAGTGTAAGCTTTACTTGCGCATCATAGCTGTCTCAATGGAGGCAACATATTTGTCGGCCATACACAGAATCCATGCCTCTCTTGAGGTTGGGATTTTGTGAAGAGTCAATGGCCACATATGGCTTTCGATGGCACGCTTTTCTTTTTCCGTAATATTAAAATATTTTTTTGCATTCTTCGCGGCGATACCTGGATGGGTAAAGCCGTGAATTTTATTTTTAAGCTTCTTTTCATGCCAGTCGTAGAGATAAAAGTCGTGGAGAAATGCCGTACGCACTAAGGACTCCATATCGGCCTTTTCGCCAAAATATTTGTTGATGATATAGCATATGCGTGCTACCTGCTCACAGTGTTCATAGGTAGTAATTACCCCGTGCTGGATGTAGAGCTTCATCTCTTTTACTCTCTGATCCATCATAAGAGATGATAAAATTTTCTGAAAGCGCACTTCATCTTGCGCACCCAAGGCATTTACCTTAAACATAATCTATAACCTCGCAATACAAAATGAAAAGGAAGAGAGAAAACCCTCTTCCTTTTATTATACACATAAATGTCAACCTTATTAAATATTGAGAAGGTTGCTATAAACTTCCAAAGCACCATCAGTCTCGTGTGCAAGAACTTTCTTTGCAAGTGTCTTACCCAGCTGAACACCTTCCTGATCAAAGCTGTTGACGTTCCATACAAATCCCTGGAACATAACCTTGTTCTCGAAGTGAGCAAGCAAAGCACCAAGAGCCTCCGGTGTCAACTGATTACCAATGATAATGCTTGATGGACGACCACCTTCAAAGTTCTTGTTCTTGTCTTCGTCTTCCTTGCCACAAGCGAAGGCAACAATTTGAGCTGCTACATTAGCGCAAAGCTTCTTCTGACTTGTGCTTCCCTGAATATCAACATCAGTACCAAGCTGGCTGTTCTTAAATCCGATAAACTGCAATGGGATAATGTTTGTTCCCTGATGCAATAACTGATAGAAAGAGTGCTGTCCATTGGTCCCTGGCTCGCCGAAAATAACAGGACCTGTCACATAGCCTACAGGATCACCAAAACGGTTAACGCTCTTACCGTTGGATTCCATATCAAGCTGCTGCAGGTGAGCAGGGAAACGGCTAAGTGCCTGAGAGTATGGAAGAACAGCTGTTGACTCGTAACCTAACACGTTGCGCTCATAAACACCAATCAAAGCATCCAGCATTGCCGGATTCTCCAAAAGGTTTGTGTTTGTAGCCCTCTTATCCTCCTCTGTAGCACCCTGCAAGAAACGGGCAAATACATCTGGACCGAAAGCCAGAGATAAAACTGCACCACCAACGGCAGATGTGGAAGAATAACGACCACCAATATAATCATCCATGAAGAAAGCAGCCAGGTAGTCATCGCTCTGTGCCAGTGGAGATGTCTCACTTGTTACAGCAATCATATGCTTAGAAGCATCCAGTCCTGCGTTCTTCAATGCGTCCTTAACGAAAGACTCGTTTGTCAAAGTCTCAAGTGTAGTACCAGACTTAGATACAAGAATAAAGATGGAATGAGCAACGTCGATGGAATTTAAAACGCTTGCAGCGTCATCCGGGTCAACATTGCTGATGAATTTAGCTTCCATCTTAAAGGTATCATTCTTCTTTGCCCAGTTCTCAAGGGCAAGATACATTGCGCGAGGACCAAGGTCAGAACCGCCGATACCAATTTGTACCACAGTTGTAAACTTCTCTCCGGCAGCGTTAACAATCTCACCTGTGTGAACCTTGTTTGCAAAGTCAGCAATCTTGTTCTGCTGTTCTACATAGAAGGCTCTCTTATCTACGCCATCAGCTGTAACAGTATCACCTAGCTGACCACGGGTTAACTGGTGAAGAACAAGACGCTTTTCTCCAGTGTTGATTACCTCTCCGTTGTAAAGAGCAGCATACTTATCTGTAAGCTGTGCCTCCTTGGCAAGAGAAGCCAATGTATCAAGTACCTTATCGTTTACCTGCTTAGCAGCGAAATTGTATGTCAAACCACTTGACATAGGAACAGAATATTTCTGTACACGTGCAGCACCATTGGCGCCACTCATCTCTTCCTGGAGATGAACTTCATTATTGAGAGTAGAAAGCTTCTTATAAGCTTCCAACTGATCTAAATTATTCCAAGAAATCATGTGTTGCTCCTTTATATATGATATTTTCTATAATAAGTTACTATTAAATGGCAAGAAATTCAATATCTATCTTAGGAATTCTTATTCCTTTGTGGCTGGTGTAGCCAAGATTTTCATATCATTAGATACGCTGTGAATGTCCCCTAGTACAGTATTCATTTGTAAAACCACTCTAAATCTTTCGCTATAGTTGTAGATATATTTTATCAGCATATTTCACCAGTTTCAATCAAAAAGGTGGGGGCAGACAAAATATGATTTTTGTCGACAAATATATATACATTTCGAAGAAAATTGGTGTATAATACAGATAACTATGATTTGCACTTACGGAGGATAAAATGGAGACTGAAAAGATACAATTAGGGAAAATTAACAAACTTGCTTGTACCATTAATGTGTGCATTGCAGGAGTGGCTGTAACATTTGCAGCACTACAAGGGCTGATGGGCGGTCGACCAATTATGTTTTTGCTGGCAATTGTTGGGGTGTTAGATATCATAGTTAATCTTGTTATGTCAAAGAAATGGGCATTTGAAGAAAAATATCGCCATGTAGCCGGTATGTCCATATTGGCAGTGTTTATCACAATGTTGTGTCTGGCAGAAGTCCCTTACATGTATCTTTATGTTTTTCCGATAGCCATCTTGATTATGCTGTTTCAGGATAAAATGCTTACCATCACGGGTAGCGTAGCCGCATTGATTCTCACCCTAATATATAATATTTCGTGTGTAGTAAGAGGATACTCTGATATAAAACAAGCGATAATTTCTTATGCTGTTGTTGTTTTGGTATGTTTGCTGGCACCTCAGATTTCCTCCTTACAGTTAGCTAATACAAAGGAGAATGTAGATATTGCCAGAGAGAAGGCAGAGGCGCAGAATCGTACTTCCGGCAGTATTGTTCGTTTGGCAGAAGAACTGGCAAATAAGTTCACCCAGGCCAGGGAAGTGTCAGAGTCCCTGAATGTGTCTATGGATGACAGCCATAACGCTGTGTCTGAGATTGCGAAGAGTACCAGGGTGAATGCAGAGGCTATCATCCAGCAGACAGAACAGACCTCTGATATTCAGAGTGGTATCCAGAAAGTTGGCGATCAGGCACAACATATGGGTGAGATTTCTGAGAACACCAACGCCACGGTTGAGCAGGGAGTACAGCTCATTGAGAAACTGAAAGCGCAGGCTATGGAAGTAGTTAAGATGAATACGGAGACCAGAGAGACCACAGCACAGCTCAACGAGAGCATCAAGGATGTGGAGGCTATTACAGAGACCATTCTCGGTATCTCCAGTCAGACGAATTTATTGGCTCTGAATGCATCCATTGAGGCGGCTAGAGCAGGAGAGGCCGGCAAGGGATTTGCCGTTGTGGCTGATGAGATCCGCAGCCTTGCAGAGGATACCCGAGTTGCGACGGAAAAGATTGGAGAGATTATTGCCAAACTGACATTAGATGCAGAATCTGCTTCATTCAGCATGACCAGATCAGCAGAATATGCAGAGAAACAGAACGAGCTGATTGCTGAGACAGGGGATAAGCTTTTTGAAATCAAGAAAGATACAGATACCCTTTATGAGGATGTGAGACAGGTGAACACATCTGTGGAGGGTATTATTGCAGCCAATGACGTGATTATGAGTAGCATCACAGATTTGTCTGCTACAGGACAGCAGGTGGCAGCATCTACAGACACGGCATTATCACTAAGTGACAGTACGATGAATGCGCTTGACAATATGAATGGCCTGCTAGAAGAGATCAATGCGATTGCCGCAGATATGGAGAAAGTTGCATCTGAGTAAATGGCCTTCATATATAGATACCCAAAAATAAAGAGAGGATGTACAAAATGGAAGAAAAGAAATTTCGATACGCGGACAAGAATGAACAAATACAGAGAGCCAATTGGTTACTTGGTGTTTCCTTTCTGATCTTTGCCATAGGAAATATCGTAACCACTGTGCTTGCTATGCTTCGAGGATACCGAAGTGCCGGCTTCACAGGAATGATTATTATACTTTCCTTGCTGTTTTTGGCTACGGCAACATTTCTTAATAAGAATCCCAAGACGGCGAACTATGTCAAATACGTAGATTTGGCGGGTATGTTTGTAATTGGATTTTTTATGAGCTTTGCCTTTGACAGCTATTATGTAAGATTTATAGCTGTTGCACCCATTGTGGCGTACATATTGTTTTATGACACCAAGGTGATGCTGATATCGTCTACTGTTATGGGCATTATGCAAGTGCTTACTAGCATTACCAAGGTGACTGGTGGCAAGGAAGTGGATCCTGTAGACAATATATCTACCACTGTTGCTATTATATTCTTCCTGGCGGTTGTGTGTCTCACAGAGAGAAACGGTAAGATGTTTCAGAGACATATGTTGGGTAGTATCCAAGAAGAAAAGGACAATCAGGAAGCAATGATGAAGGACGTTATCTATGTTGCCGGAGAAGTTCGTAAGGGAACACAGGGAGCCATGGATAAGGTGAGAGAGTTGAACGAATCTACCAACGTTGTGACAGGAGCTGTTCGAGATATATCGGATAGCACGCAATCCACAGCAGAGAACATCCAGCATCAGACCATGATGACACAGAACATTCAGGATTCCATTGAGAATACCATTCAGCGTTCCGAGACAATGGTAGGCGTGGCTGAAAAGTCCAAAGAATTAAATGATGCCAGCTTGGCTATTATGAATGATATTAAGAGCCAGTCTCGAACCATTTCTGATACTAACGCCAATGTAGCGGAGACTATGGAAGCATTACAGGAGAGAGCCTATGCGGTTAAGGGTATCGCAGATACCATCTTTGCTATTTCAAGCCAGACCAACCTGCTTGCTTTAAATGCTTCTATCGAGAGTGCCCGTGCCGGCGAAGCGGGAAGAGGCTTTGCTGTTGTTGCAGATGAGATTCGTGAACTTGCAGAGAAGACTCGTACAGAGACGGAGAATATCGCTAAGATTCTGGATGAGCTTTCACAGAATGCAGAGCAGGCAGTAGGGGCTGTTGCCCAGTCTGTAGAGGCCACCAACCAGCAGGATGAGCTCATTAACAAGGCTGTTGAGAGCTTTGAGGCTATGAATGCCAATGTAAATGAATTGACAGAGAATATCGAAGAAATCGATAGTATGCTTTCCAACTTGTCAGAGGCAAATAATCAGATTGTAGACAGTATCACACACCTGTCTGCAACTACTGAGGAGGTTACTGCATCTTCCGCACAGGCAGAAGATTTGAGCAATCAGAACTTGGAGAACGCTGATGATACTAAGGGTATCCTTGACCAGGTGTTGGCAGTGTCTCAGCAGTTGGACAAATATGTAATTGCAACAGATGAGCCGAAAGAAGTAGAGGAATCATAAGTTACACTATAATTAGAAAGAGGACGTGCACAATGGAAGAAAAGAAGTTTATTTTTGCCGACAAAGATGAACAGACAAAAAAAGCCAATTGGCTACTGAATGTATCTTTTATGATATTTGTTATTGGCGATTTTGCAGTGGCTTTGATAGCTACGGTAAGAGGTTACCGCTCGGTGGGATTTATGGCATTGATTACGGTTCTCTCCATAGGATTTCTTGCAGCTGCCCTTGCTTGTAACAAGAACACAAAGACGGCCCAATACGTGAAATACATAGATTTGGTTGGAATCATTCTCATTGGATTTTTTATTACAGAAGCCTTTGACAGTTATTATGTAAGATTTGCAGCGGCGGCGCCTATTGCAGCTTACATTCTATTCTATGATTCCAAAATAATGCTGGCGGCAGCCATATCCATGGGGGTTATGCAGACTGTTACCACTGCAACAAAGTTTGTAAGTGATTGTGACGTGTCCCTGCTAGATATTTCATCTGCCACAATTGTTATTGTTTTCTATCTGTTTATTATCTGCTTGGTGGAGAGAACCGGCATGAAGTTCCAGGGACATATGCTGGGAAGTATTCAGGCGGAAAAAGATAACCAGGAAGCGATGATGAAGGATGTTATATATGTTGCCGGAGAGGTTCGCAAGGGAACACAGGGCGCAATGGATATGGTAAAGGAACTGAACGAATCTACCAATGTGGTGACAGGTGCCGTTCGAGATATCTCTGACAGTACACAGTCAACTGCTGAGAACATTCAGCACCAGACCACAATGACACAGAATATCCAGGATTCTATCGAAAGTACTATTGAACGTTCCGAGACAATGGTAGGAGTCGCTGAGAAATCTAAGGAATTAAACGATGCCAGTTTGGCAATCATGAATGAAATTAAGAATCAGTCACAGACCATCTCTGCCACCAATGCAAATGTGGCGGAGACCATGGAAGCGCTGCAGGAGAGAGCCCACGCAGTTAAAGGTATTGCAGATACCATTTTTGCTATTTCAAGCCAGACAAACTTGCTTGCCTTAAATGCTTCTATCGAGAGCGCCCGTGCCGGTGAAGCCGGAAGAGGCTTTGCTGTTGTTGCCGATGAGATTCGCGAATTGGCAGAGAAGACTCGTGTTGAGACAGAGAACATTGCAAATATTTTAGGCGAACTATCACAGAATGCAGAGCAGGCTGTTGGAGCTGTTGCCCAGTCTGTAGAGGCCACTAACCAGCAGGATGAACTCATTAACAAGGCTGTTGAAAGCTTTGAAGCTATGAATGCCAATGTGAATGAACTTACAGAGAACATCGAAGAAATCGATACTATGCTCTCTGAGTTGTCTGAGGCAAACAATCAGATTGTGGACAGTATCACACATTTGTCTGCCACCACAGAAGAAGTTACGGCATCCTCAACTCAGGCTGAAGACTTAAGCAGTCATAATCTGGAGAACGCCGACAATACCAAGGAACTCTTGGATCAGATTCTGGCAGTATCTCAGAAACTTGACAAGTACGTTGCTATAACCTCAAATGACGAAGGCACCGAAGAATAACCTATCAAATGTTTAAACAATATCACAACTTTTTGTCTGATGAATTCTGTACAAATACTATTTTAGATATTGTAGTAACATAACGATAAATTGTACGAGAATAATAACGATGCCATAGGGTGCTTCCCCGACCGTCGGTACTTAATGAGCAATTTATTGCGAATTTAGTACCGCTACGAGGAGGGGGCAGCGAAAGCGTGCCCAATGGTAGCGATATTATTCTCGTACAATTATTTTGTGTAAAAGTTTCAAAAAGGTGTAATGTTTTTGTGTGAAAGTCCGATATTTATTGTGTAAAAGCAAAAAGGGCTTCATTTTTCAAGGAAGAAAGGAGAGTGCCATTATGCGTATAGAAGCATATAATCAGGTAGCACAACTCTATAAGACGAATAAAACCTCTGGTCCAAAGGCTACAGGTAAAACTAGTATGGGCAGAGATGAGGTTCAGATTTCATCTTTCGGTCGTGACTATCAAATCGCAAAAAAGGCAGTCGCAGAAGCTTCGGATATCAGGGAAGATAGAGTTGCTGAAATGAAAACAAAGCTTGAGTCAGGTGAATACCAGGTTGATACCGAAGATTTTGCAAGCAAATTGCTTGAGAAGTATATGGGACTGTAAGGAGAAATACTGTGGCTAGTTTAGTGGAAGAATTGCTGGTTGATCTTAAGACAGAGAATGACACATACCAGGAATTGGTGGAGTTGTCAGATGTGAAACGAGAGGCAATCATTCATGGCAAGGTAGATGAGCTGGAAGGCATCACTGCCAAGGAAGAAGAGATTAGCAATCGTTTGAAGAGTTTGGAGACCAAGAGAACCAATATTCTTAAGGATATGGCAGTTGTTCTGGGGCATGACGGGGAACTGATGACAGTTACCAATGTAATTGAGCAGCTTGGCACACAGCCAAAGGAGCAGCAGGCATTGACAGAAGCCAGAGACCGATTGGTGGAGACTGCATCTATGTTGCAGTTTGCTAATCAGCAGAACAGTATTCTACTACAACAAGCATTAGAGATGGTAGAGTTTGACTTGACATTGTTTAAGAGCCTGAAGCAGGCGCCGGAGACAGCGAACTATAACAAAAGCGCGTACAACACCGGCGATTTATTAGGCGGAGGCAGCTTTGACACATCCCAATAGGAATATTCGAGGCTTCCAGAGTGAGTTTTAGGAGGAATTACTATGGCTAACGGATTCGGAAGCTTATATGTGGGCGCGTCAGCAATTCAATCACAGCAGAATGCACTTAACGTTGTAGCAAACAACTTATCAAACGTAAATACCGATGGCTATGTGCGCCAGCAGGTTATATTTGCAGATAGAAATTATACATCTTTTGCGTCAGCATCCGTAAGCGCCCAGCGTCTTGGTTTGGGTGTAGATATCGGCGATGTTGTTCATGCAAGAGATGTTTTTTTGGATAAAGCATTCCGGTCCGAATCAGGACGACAGGCATTCTATGCCGCCAGTTATGATGCAGTGACAGAGGTGGAGACTTTCCTTCAGGAGACACAGGGAAAAGCTTTTCAGGAAGCGCTGAAGGATTTGTATGAGGCATTTGGAGAGTTTGCCAAGGATCCTTCTGATGCCGTGAATCAAAACCTTGTTATGCAGAAGTCATCTCTCTTTGTCACAAGAGTGTCAAACCTTAACAAGGGTCTTCAGGATTACCAGTTGACCATTAACAAGAAGTTGACAGATGACGTAAATCGCATCAATGAGCTGGGTAAAAAAATCTCAGATATTAATTTAAAAATTCAGAGAATCGAATCTGCTGGTGTGGAGACAGCAATGGATTTGCGAGACACCAGAGACTTGTATCTTGATGAGCTGTCTAGTTTAGCAAAGGTATCCATTCGTGAGGAGATTGACGGTATAGTTAAAGTGCAAATCGATGGAGTAGAATTTGTCACAGAGACCCAGTGCTATCCTATGGCGTTGCAGGAGGATTTGAAGACAGGCTTCAAGACACCATATTGGCCACAGCTCTCAGATCCGGATGCAGGGGTTTACACTCAGGTGTTTAATACGGGAAATGCATGTGCAGAGAACAACACTGACGTGGGAGAGGTTAAGGCACTTCTCCTGGCAAGAGGTGATCATTTTGCCAGCTATGTAGATATGGCGGGGTTATCTCAGTATGAATACGAGAATGGACTTGCCAACTCCATTATGATGAATACTCAGGCAGAACTTGATATGTTATTCCATACCATTGCCACTGCAATTAATGATATTCTTTGTCCGAATACAACGGCAGGAGATACCTTGGGAACCGGTAATTTGCCTGCCACAGCAACTACAGCAGACGGACAAACCATTACCATCACAAAGGATACAAAGATTCTTGATGCAGAGAATTGTGCTGTTGGTAGTGATGGTAAGGTGCCGCCAGAAGAGTTGTTTAAGAGAATTGGCTGTGAACGGTACACCCAGGCAACGGTAAACGTAGGAGGTCAGGACGTAACTGTCTATTTGTATAACGAAGAAGATACTTCTGATTTATCTAAGTGTTATACCATTCAGGATACAAAGATAAATGAAAAGCTTGTGGAGGAGGAAAGCCTTCTGGCCCACAAGAAGCAGACAGGGGAGATTGCCTACGATTTGGGTGAACAGCTGGAAAATCTTTGGGACCAGGCAAATTATAAGACCAACCCAAGTGATACCACACCATGTACCTTTACCGATTTTTATATCAAGTGGATTGGTGAAGTGGGAACGGTTGGTTCTGTTCATCACACAACCGCAACCAGTCTTCAGAGCACCAAGGATACCATCGATAATAACAGACAGATGGTTGTTGGTGTATCCTCAGACGAAGAATTGACAAATATGATTAAGTATCAGCAGGCGTATAACGCTGCCAGCCGATATATTAACGTAGTAAGTAGTATGATCGAGTACTTATTACAATCCGTATAGAAAGGAGGAGCTTATGCCATCATCTTTTTTTGGATTAAATGTAGCATATACAGGACTTAATGCTGCACAGGCATCTATTAATACAACTGCAAACAATATCTCTAATGTGCAGACCAAAGGATACAGCAAGCAGAAGGTCTATGTATCTGCGGCAGCTTCTCTTAGAGCATATCAGCGATTTGGAAGTACCGGTACCGGTGTATCTGTAGATTCTGTCAAACAGATTCGCGATGAGTACTATGATACCAAGTTCTGGAACAACCAGGCTGGCTTGGGGCTTTATGAAAAGAAACTCTACTATATGGAGCAGATCCAAAACTATTATACCGACGGAAGTCTTTCTGCCACAACCAATGCGGGATTTACAACCATCTTTAGCAAGATGTTCAATTCTCTGGACAACCTTAAGACAAAGGCTGGGGATTCTGCAGCACGAAACGAGTTTATCAGTGATGCCCAAAAGCTTTGTACATACTTTAATAGCACTGCTCAGAGAATGCAGGATTTGCAGAGCTCTATTAACGATGAGATTAAGACAACGGTAGACAACATCAATGCCATTTCCCAGAAAATTGCACTGTTAAATAAGCAGATTAACATCATTGAGATGGAAAAGGGATATGCAAATGAACTTCGTGACACAAGAGCAGTTTTGATTGACGAGCTCTCTAAGATTGCTCCTGTTGAGGTAAATGAGAGACAGGTTGTTAATAGTAACTATCAGGATCAGGTTACAGGAGCAACCTATTATACGGTAAAGATTAATGGACAGCTGTTAGTTGACAATTATGACTACAACGCATTGGCTTGTAAGGCAAGAGAAGAAAAGTACAATCAGTCCGATATTGATGGATTATATGACATTGTCTGGGGAGCAACGGGTGCAACCTTTGACGCTACTGCGGCTAGTATGGGCGGCGAGCTAAAGGCAATGTTTGAGGTCCGGGACGGTAACAATAACGAGAATCTGCAAGGTAAAATCGTAGACGTGACAGCAACTTCTTTTACCGTGACAAATACAAATATCACAGATGTCGACTTTATGAATATGCCAAGCAGAGGTACCATCTGGTGTAATAATACAGAGTACACCTATACATCCTTTACTTGCGAGACAGATGATAAGGGAAACATTACCTCCTACACCTTCCAGCTGGACAAGCCTATCGGTGCGGATGAGCAGAGTAAATTGCGCAATCGACCAATGGTTGTAGGTGATTGTGTGGATTATATGGGCATTCCATATTATATGAACCAGATGAACACCTTTTTGCGTTCCTTTGCAGAGGCATTTAACAAATTACAGCAGACAGGTATCGATGCAGATGGAAATCCAATGG
Source organism: uncultured Roseburia sp. (assembly GCA_946002055.1). Classification (GTDB taxonomy): domain Bacteria; phylum Bacillota; class Clostridia; order Lachnospirales; family Lachnospiraceae; genus Pararoseburia. The sequence continues at coordinate 48,559 of CAMFYL010000007.1, read as the reverse complement.
GTTCCTTCTTTGTGGCGCAATATGCGTCCAGCACCGATGAGTATGATATGACCGATGAAATATCAGACCGTAAGGATGATGCAGGGACGGGAAATAAGCAGCTTTCGTCTGCAGACAATTTCTATTACCAGCTTACGGCGGTAAATGTAGCAGTTGCCAAGAAGACCCAGAAGGATCCGGATATTTTTGCAACCCAGTCAAAAAAGGTTAACGACGATGGCTCGGAGATTACAAATGGCGTGGATACCCACGATCTGATTGATTTGATGGCTAAACTGCAGAGTAGAGAAGAGCTGTTCCGAGGCGGCGGAGCCGATACTTTTTTGCAGTGTATTTATGCAGATATTACCGTAGATACTCAAGAATGCGAGATATTTACCGATAACTATACTAACATCAGTACTACCATTGATAATCAGAGACAGTCGGTATCTGGTGTGGATGAGGATGAGGAAGCGTTGGATCTTATCAAGTTTCAGAATGCTTACAACTTATCTTCCAAATGCATCTCTGTTTTATCGGAGATGTACGATCAACTGATACTTAGAACAGGTGTATAATAACGTCGTTTCGGAGGGAAACATATGCGAGTTACAAACAATATGATTCTGAGGAATTCTTCCTATAACATTAATGGAACCAAGGGAATTGTAAACAATTCTATGAATCAGATGACAACCCAGAAGAAGATTAATAAGCCTTCGGATGATCCCGTTGTTGCTATTCGTTCTCTGCGCCTTAGCACAAGTTTAAGCCGCGTGGAGCAGTACTACAAAAAGAACATTCCGGATGCAGAGTCATGGTTGGATGTAACGGAGACTGCCCTTACCAATATTAAGTCGCTTATGACAGATATTCGTACCCAGTGTGTCAATGGTGCCACAGATACCTTAACACAGGACGACAGACATACCATTCTCTCCCAGCTAAAAGCCCTGCAGACGCAGATTTTTGCAGAGGGTAATGCCGATTATGCTGGCCGAACCGTATTTACCGGATTTCGTACAGACCAGGACTTGGTGTTTATGGAGAATGAGAAGGAGACAGCGTATAACATTAATCAGAGCTTTTCTTATGAGAAGTTGGAGGCATTCCGTTATTATACAGGAAATGTGGAAGTGCCAACGACTCGGGCAGAAGTTTCAGGGAATACGATTTCGGATACTCGGGAGACGGATTATCAGCGTCTGGTGACAGCTTATAAGGATGTGAGTGAAATAAAAGAGCTGTCTTACACATATCCTATCGCGGACGGGACTCAAAAAGTGATTTGCGAAAAGCAGGCTGACGGAACGATTTTACAGAAGGTTTATAAGTATGATGCAAATGGAAACAAAGTGGGCAATGCTACTGAGTCAGGGAAATTATTCATTTATGAGAACGAGGACGAGTGGGCGGCTGCAACCGGTATGAAGGAAGTGGCTGATGAAGACATGGTATTTATCAAGTCCACAGGCCAGCTGATTATGGGAAATACTGTTGCATCGGATATTCGTACCAACCATGCAACCATCGATATGAACTATGACAAAAAAGGATTCTCTAAGGGCGAACTGAAGCCGGAGTATTACTTTAACTGTACCGATAATACCAATCCAACCCATCCTGTTGAATACGAGAAGTTTGATGCAGAGGGCAATGAGATTGGATATGATATTAACTATACCGTTTCTATGAATCAGGAGCTTACTGTTAACCTGGAGGCTTCCGATGCTTTTAACAGTGACATCTTAAGAGATGTGGATGATTTGGTGACAGCTGTTGACCGATCTATTCGGGCTCATGAGAAAATTGACAGTATCAAGAAGATGATGGGAGAAGCCCAATACTCATCAGAGGAGTACCAGAAGAAATTAAAGGAATGGCTTACGGCGGCACAAAAGGAAGCGGATTATGCTGACGACCATATGCAAAAGCTTTACAGCCGAGAGATTGGTAAAGTGGATGAGTATCTTGGAAATGTAAATCTTGCCATTACCAAGGTGGGATGTACGGTGGATCAGTTAAAACTCACAGAGACCAGAATGAGTAATCAGCAGGAGACCATTATGGAGCTTCAGTCAGAAAATGATGACTTGGATGTATCTGAGATCATCATCAACTATACGGCAGCTTACAATGCCTACCAGTCATCTTTGACTGCAGCAGGTAAATTGAGCGGTATGACATTATTGAATTATATTTAGGAGAAAGGAAAAGAATATGAGAGTACAGACCAGATTATTTGGGGAAATTGATATTGAAGAGAGCAAGATTATTACTTTTGCTAATGGACTGGTTGGATTTCCTGATATGAAGAAATTTACCATTATTTATGATGAGGAAAAACCGGGAAAGAATGGACTTATGTGGTTTCAGTCCCTGGATGAGCCACAGTTTGCTATGCCTGTGATGGAGCCAAACGTGGTAAAGCCGGATTATAATCCTACAGTAAATGATGAACTTTTGGCACCTCTTGGTGAGCTTACTGAGAACAATCTCTATGTGCTTGTTACAGTGACAGTGCCAAAGGACATTACAAAGATGTGTGTAAATCTCAAGGGACCGATTGTGATTAACACGGACACACTGCTGGCAAATCAGATTGTAGTAGAGGATGACTTGGAGATACGTTTCCCTATATACGAAATTTTGAAGGCAAGAAAAGAAGGGAAGGCAGGTGAGTAGAAGATGTTGGCATTGACGAGAAAAAAAGGAGAATCCCTTGTACTTAACAACAATATTGAAATTACAGTGTTGGAGATTCGTGGAGATCAAGTAAAGATTGGCATTTCTGCTCCAAAGGAAGTCCCAATCTATCGTAAGGAAGTATACTTACAGATTCAGGAAGAGACAAAGGAAGCTATGAGCTTAGATGGCTTAGATGCATTAAAGGATTTGTTTTAAGAGGCATAAGGATTAACGGCAAATGACACCGTTAATCCTTTTTTGTTTTCTGGGGTTAATATTGGCCGTCTTTGGTCGATATAAGATACAGAAGTATTAACCAAAAGACACAGGTGGTCTGTGTCATTGTGTATAGAATCACATGGAGGTGTAAGGATGGGAATTGAAAGTATGAATCGAGTAAGCAGTAGTTATCAGGAACAGGGAAGTTCAGCAAAGACTGCATCTGTACAGCCAACACCACAGGTGGAAGCTCCAAAGAACGCTGCACCAAATAGGGACGCGGTGGAGATTACAAGTGCTGTATCAAGAGAGAATGGCGACGGCAATAGTGTCAGAGAACAGGGGCAGGCCAGCAATGAGCAGATTCGCCAGGCTGTGGAGAAGATTAACAAGGAAGCACAGTACAATGGAGAGGCAGTGTTTGGAATCCACGAAGAGACCAATCGTGTCACCATTAAAATCGTAGACAAGAAAACAAAGGAAGTAATCAAAGAATTTCCACCAGAAAAGACTTTGGATATGATTGCCAGAGTCTGGGAAATGGCGGGAATTATGGTTGATGAGCGCAGATAGGAGGTGGCAATATGTCATCAGGAATTCGTATGTCGGGTATGGTATCAGGCATTGATACGGAAGCCATTGTTCAGGCAATGGTATCTACCCATGTGGCTAAGAAAGAAAAATATCAAAAGGCACAGACAAAGTTAGAATGGAAGCAGGAAGCATACAAGGCTATCAATACTAAGGTGAACAGCCTATATAACAAGATAAGCAGTCTGCGCTTTTCCAGTGCATATAATCTGAAGAAGACAACGGTTTCAGACCCAACCAAGGCTACTATCACGGCCAGTGGGTCTGCTATTAACGGAACCCAGACCTTGCAGATCAAACAGTTGGCTAAGTCCGGCTATCTCACCGGAGGCACATTGGCCGCTGGCACCACAGAAAATACCACATTAGGTGAACTGGGATATACAGGCGGGGATACCACCATCTCTGTTCGTATGGCTGATGGGTCCCAGGATATCAAGGTAAACAAGGACACCAAGATTTCTGATTTGATTACAGAGTTAAACAAGACTGGTGTGAAAGCCAGCTTTGATGCTAATAATGGTCGTATTTTTGTCAGTGCAAAGGCTACCGGTACAGCCAATGACTTTTCTATGACAGCATCTGATAAGAATGGTTTGGAGGCATTGGCTGCCTTTGGACTCAGTGTGGAATCCAAGGCCAACACAGCAGAGTATGAGAAGGTGGCATCATATGCTAAGGCAACAGACGCGGAGACCAAGGCATATATTACAGAGATTTTGACCAATCTGAAAACTGCCAGAGACAGCAATGCTGATTTGGCTATAGAGAAAGCCGATATTAATAAGAAGATTGCATATTCTGAGGCAAAAGATGCAGTGAATCAGTATGTGACGGATCAGGGTGATGATGAACAGAAGAAGAAGGATGCAGATTTGCTGCTGAAGCTTCTCAAAGAGCCGGCTTCTGTGTATAAGTATGTGACTGAGGATGGAGAAGTTAAGGAAGACTTTGAGTTTAAACCTGGAGAAAACTCTTTGGAGAATACCATCAAGAAGCTGGCAAAAAGCACTGGCTTGATTACCACAACCACGGAAGAGGATGGCACAGAGAAAGAGGATACCAGCAAATTGGATGCTCTTCGGAAGAATTACAACACGGTGATTGCAGTAGATGACGATGCTGTCCTTACAGAGGTTGACAAAAAGGCTTACTACCTCACAGAGGATGGGAGGACACAGGCAGAGGAGCGCCTCACAGAGATTGATACCCTTACTGCTGAGAATAATAGGGTTATCAACGACCCGACCAACAGTTATTGGGATGTAAAGGATTATACAGGTGTGGATATAGATGCTCTGGCAGATGAGATTACGACCAAGGTGCTGTATGCAAAGGATGTTGTTGATGGCAAAGAAACAATTCCAATCAGTAAAGATGCAACTCGTGTGGATGCTCAGGATGCAAAGATTATGTTAAATAATGCAACCTTTACCTCAGACTCCAATGTATTTAATATCAACGGTTTGACCATCAAGGCCACAGGAGAGACCAAAGAGGGAGAGAGTATCACCATCAATACCGATACAGATACACAGGGTATGTACGATAAGATTAAGGACTTTTTATCTGAGTACAATTCCTTGATCAATGAGTTGTCTACTCTCTACAATGCGGAATCTGCTTCTAAGTATGAACCATTAACAGACGATCAAAAGAAGGAAATGTCTGAGTCAGAGATTGAGAAGTGGGAAACCAAGATTAAGGATTCTCTTTTGCGAAAAGACTCTACCATAGGTGGTGTGATGAATGCAATGACATCATCTATGATGAAAACATATGAGATTAATGGAAAGACATATTCTCTAGGTAGTTTTGGTATTCAGACTTTGGGATTTTTAAACTCTGCAAAAAATCAGAATTATGCATATCACATAGATGGTGATGCAGAAGACGAGGTGACAGCAGGTAATGCTGACAAACTCCTTGCTATGATTACAAATGAGCCGGAAGTCGTAGAAGAGTTTATGAAGAACCTAGCCACAGATTTATATAAGGCGTTAGACGAGAAGATGGGATCTTCAAATCTTAGCAGTAGATTTACAATCTACAATGATAAGCAGATGACTCAGGAGTATGACAACTATACAAAGTTGATTAAAACCTGGGAAAATAAAATAGCAGATCTTGAGGACCGATATTACAAACAATACTCCAATATGGAGAAACAGTTGGCTAAGATGCAGAGCGCAACATCATCATTGTCGGGCCTTTTAGGCGGATCACAATAGGACAATAGGGAGGTTAAGAAGACATGACGCAGCAAAGTGGTTATAATGCATATGCGCAAAATAAGATTACTATGGCATCCCCGGCGGAACTAACTTTGATGCTCTATGAGGGAGCTATTAAGTTCTGCAATATTGCTATTGTGGCTATTGAAAACAAAGACTATGCCAAAGCCAATACTAATATTCAAAAGGCAGAACGCATTATTGGTGAGTTTCAGGCCACCCTGGACTTTAAGTATCCGGTGGCAAAGGATTTTGACAATGTATACAGTTATCTCATGCAGAGACTGATTAGGGCCAATGTTAAGAAGGATACAGAGATTTTGGAAGAAGTCCTTAAGCATTTACGTACTATGCGAGATACTTGGAAAGAGGTTATGAAACTTACGAAGAATGGCACTGTGGTGGCATAGAGAGGACGACCAATGACACAGAAAAGTTACATTCAAATGCTGGAAGAGAGTCTGGATAAAAAATGTGATATTTTAAGGCAACTCCAGTTGCTTTGCCATCAACAGGAAGAAATTTTACGTGACGAAAAGGCAAGGGCAGATGCATTCGAGCAAAATGTGGAGAAAAAGGCAGTTCTTATTGAGCATTTGGAAAAATTGGATCAAGGATTTGAACAAGTCTTTGCCAGAGTAGAAGAGGAATTACAAGCCAAGAAGGAACAGTACAAGGACGAAATTCTCCATATGCAGGATCAAATTCGAGAGATTACGGAGCGAAGTGCAAAAATTCAAATATTGGAGAAGAAAAACAAAGAACTTGCACAAAAGAAATTTGCAAGTGTTCGATCACAAGCGAGAGAGTTACGTCAAAGTGGAAAGGCGGTAAGCTCCTATTACCAGGGGATGATGAAGCCCGGGGCAACAGAACCACAGTTTATGGATAGTAAAAAATAATTAAAAAAATTATTTTTGCTATAAAGTATCGGAAAACACATCCGATATATAAGGTACAAGGGCAAGATGACTTGCTCAGTGGCGGAACCTACAGAGTGTACGGCTGTAGAGGATGCCACAAAGTAAATTATTAACATCTGTCAAGGAAGACAGATTATTTTCAAGGAGGAAAAAATTATGGTAGTACAACACAACATGCAGGCTATGAATGCTAGCCGCGTACTTAATGTAACAGCAAATCAGCAGGCAAAGAGCACAGAGAAGTTATCTTCCGGTTACAGAATCAACCGTGCAGCAGATGATGCAGCAGGTCTTTCAATTTCTGAGAAGATGCGTCGTCAGATCAGAGGTCTTGATCGTGCTTCAACAAATGCACAGGATGGTATCTCTGCAGTGCAGACAGCAGAAGGTGCTTTGACAGAGGTTCACTCAATGCTTCAGAGAGCAAATGAGTTGGCGGTTCAGGCTGCAAATGGAACTAATGCAACAAAGGATATTGAAGCAATTAATGCTGAGGTTCAGCAGTTGAAGGAAGAGATTCAGCGTGTTGGTGAGACAACAGATTTCAACGGCAAGAAGTTGTTGGATGGTGATAACTTGAATGTCTTTGCTGGTTATGAGAAAAGTACAGCGGACATTAAGGTTACTGGTGTTAAAATTGCAACAGCAATCGCAAATAAACTGTCCGATGTCACGAGTGCTACTACAGCCAAGGGGTTGATTTCTAACGTTAAGGCTGCAATTCAGTCAGTATCTGATACACGTTCTAAATTTGGTGCTATGCAGAACCGTCTCGAGCACACCATTGACAACTTGGATAACGTTGTTGAGAACGTAACAGCAGCAGAGTCTCGTATCCGTGATACAGATATGGCTGATGAGATGGTTAAGTTCTCTAAGAATAACATTCTTACACAGGCTGGCCAGTCAATGCTTGCACAGGCTAATCAGTCAACACAGGGAGTTCTTTCATTACTTCAGTAATAAGAACAAGCTGATAAGTATTCGTACACAATACTACTAGGGAAGCCACACGAAAGTGTGGCTTCCTTTTTTGTACAAGCAACAAAATGTAAAAAAACAGAAAAAATAAAAAAGGGGTTAAGAATTTGGAGATTCCACCGATATATGTTGTGTAAAGCAAAGGATGTGCTTACGGGGGTATTATATGATGACCGGTGTCAGATACCTCAACAAAATAAATAGAAATGGAAAACTATTCTTTATTTCAAGGAGGAAAAATTATGGTAGTACAACACAACATGCAGGCTATGAATGCCAGCCGCGTATTAAACATCACAGCAAATCAGCAGACAAAGAGCACAGAGAAGTTGTCTTCTGGTTACAGAATTAATCGTGCAGCAGATGATGCAGCAGGTCTTTCAATTTCTGAGAAGATGCGTCGTCAGATCAGAGGTCTTGATCGTGCTTCAACAAATGCACAGGATGGTATCTCTGCAGTGCAGACAGCAGAAGGTGCTTTGACAGAGGTTCACTCAATGCTTCAGAGAGCAAATGAGTTGGCGGTTCAGGCTGCAAATGGAACTAATGCAACAAAGGATATTGAAGCAATTAATGCTGAGGTTCAGCAGTTGAAGGAAGAGATTCAGCGTGTTGGTGAGACAACAGATTTCAACGGCAAGAAGTTGTTGGATGGTGATAACTTGAATGTCTTTGCTGGTTATGAGAAAAGTACAGCGGACATTAAGGTTACTGGTGTTAAAATTGCAACAGCAATCGCAAATAAACTGTCCGATGTCACGAGTGCTACTACAGCCAAGGGGTTGATTTCTAACGTTAAGGCTGCAATTCAGTCAGTATCTGATACACGTTCTAAATTTGGTGCTATGCAGAACCGTCTCGAGCACACCATTGACAACTTGGATAACGTTGTTGAGAACGTAACAGCAGCAGAGTCTCGTATCCGTGATACAGATATGGCTGATGAGATGGTTAAGTTCTCTAAGAATAACATTCTTACACAGGCTGGCCAGTCAATGCTTGCACAGGCTAATCAGTCAACACAGGGTGTATTATCATTGTTACAGTAGTGATTGGTATTTAATGAAAGCCGCTCTAGATGAGCGGCTTTATTTGTATAGGTAGAGAAATGGAAACGATATTTGAAATACAACAGGCTATAGAAGGCGCAGCAAAAGAGTTATGGCGAGGGAATGGGGTAGAAATAGAGAAAGTCGTGGAAAACATAAATCAAGCGATAGATATTATTGCAAATGCATTACCAGACTTGAGAAACAGTGGCATTGACTTTCCGATGGAGTTTGTGACAGCGGCGGCAAGTGATTTGACGGATGCAATAGATAGTTGTGATGATTATAAGCTTGCCGACAATCTATACTATAACTGGAAGGAAATTCTTGAGGTGTACCAGGGGGTAATTCAGGAATTGGATAGATAAGATGGATAATACATATTTGTTAAATTTGGACCTTTTAAAAAAACAAAATGAAGATATTGTATTTGGGAAATTAGATAACTGCCGAATAGAAGATGGCAAGCTGACGGTGTATGAAGGTGGAAAGCGATGGCAACTTGAGAGTGTAGAAAATATGAAATTACCAGTTCAAATATGGTGTGACAGTTTTATAAATATAAAAAAAAACACGGTGTTTGCAATATTTGGACTAGGAAAGGTAGACTATGTTCTCGAAATGTGTAATCGTTATGCAAACAATTTGATTATTGTGTACGAACCGGATGAAAGTGTTTTACAGGTGCAGTTATCGTTACCGAAAATGACAGATTTACTTAATAAAGATAATCTTTTTCTAATCTGTGGAAAAGATAGAAAAAAAGTTTTGTGTCGTGTGGTAGATGAACAGCTTGATTATAAAAATGGATTTGATATGCAATATGCTTCTATACCGAACTATAAAAAAATTTTTGAGGAAGAATGGAAGTTTTTCCAAGAACAAATAACACTTTCCAATGTGTATTTGGAAGTGTCTAGAAATACAAAGGTGTACGGCGAAGAAGTTCGTGGAAAATGTTATTTATATAATATTTATGACTTGATAAAGGAAGCTGGAATAGATAGTTTGTATGAAGCTTTTCATGGAATTGATTTACAGGAAATACCTGCTGTGATAATTTCTGCAGGCCCATCCTTAGATAAAAATATTAATGTGTTAAAAGATTACCAGAATAAGGTATTTATTATATGTGTGGATTCGGCGATATGTACTGTGTTAAAGTATGGTTTAACCCCAGATTTGTTGATTTGCGTTGATCCAATAAAGAATCCAGATTTGTTCAAAAATGATTTAGGTCAGAATATACCTATGATTACTCATTTATACTGCAATTATCAAGTGACAAAAGAGAACAAAGCAAGAAAATTTTACTGTTCAGACAGAGAGATGTTTGAGAAAACTATTTTGGAGGATTACGGAAAAACTGTGGGTGTATTGGCAACGGGAGGAACCGTGGCAAATGTAGCATTTTCTTTTCTGCAGTCAGTGGGATTTCAAACGATAATTATGATTGGCCAAGACTTGGCATATCCAGATAAAAGACTTCATACAGAGGAAGCTCATGATGAAGTAGATTTTGAAAAACAGGGAGACAGGTTCTTTTATGTAAAAGATATATATGGAAATCCGGTTCTTAGCGAATATAATATGTGCATGTACAGAAAGTGGTTTGAAGAGCAGGTGATAAAATACCCTGAACTCACTATCGTGGATGCAACAGAGGGTGGAGCGTTAATTGAGGGTACAAAGATAATGACATTAGCAAATGCTTTGCAGGAATACAGTATAAAGAACAAGCCGAATTTTTCTGAGGTTATACAGAATGCGAAATATCTGTTTACAGATCAAGAACAAGAAAGAATAAAGAAAGAGCTAGATAATATAATGGCCAGTGTTCAAACAATCTCAGATAATTTGGCGAGACAATTAAAGGTTTATGATGAACTTGATCAATTAAACAGAAAAGGGAAGTATGAAACGAAGCAATTTCAACGATGTATTGAAAGAATATCCGATTTTAACAAGTCAATGGATAATGAAAAAGCTATTTTGCTTTTGCAACTATTTGCAAACAAAGGTGATTTTGAGGTGAATGACAAACTTCAAGAAGAAAACAAATCACAATATGAAGAAATAAAGCTGATAGTTGACATTGGTCGTCAGTTGATAGAAACTTACGTGGATGCTGAAAAAAAACTGTCGAGAGCGCTGGAAGAGGTGTTTCAACAGAATTTGTAGAGAGAAAAAGGGTATCAATGAATAACAGAGACAGAAAGAATAAGAGATATCAAAGATATATTGCTACAGGAGACATATCGATTGTCGATGCAATGAGAATGATTGATGACAACCAAGGCCAGATTATAGTGGTTGTTGACGACGATCAATGTTTGCGAGGCTGTGTGAGTGATGGTGATATTCGACGAAGTATCATATCAGATGGTAGATTAGATAAACCTATTGAAGATATTATGAACAAATCACCCAAATACATACATGGTGGTGGAAATGTGACAAAAGTTGATTGGGATGCCTATGAGGAGATTCATCTACTGCCAGTTGTAGATGATGAAAAAAGGGTGATTGATGTCCTGAAAAAAAAACATAGTGGCGAAAAAAAAGGAAGAGGCCAAGAAGTGACACTAAAGGATGTACCTGTGGTTATTATGGCTGGAGGAGAGGGTACTAGACTTTATCCATTTACAAAGATTTTGCCTAAACCTTTAATTCCTATTGGTGACATTCCTATCGTGGAGAGGATAGTTGAGTCATACGTTAAATATGGCATAGATGATTTTATATTGAGTGTAAATTATAAAAAAAATATGATCCACTCTTATTTTGATGAATTATGCCCAAAGTATAGAGTTGAATATGTTGAAGAGAACAAGCCGTTAGGAACTGCAGGAAGTTTAAAACTCATTAAGAGAAAATTCAGTAATCCAATTTTTGTGACAAATTGTGATATCCTTATTGAGGCCGATTATGCTGATATTTATAGGCATCATAAAGAAACTGAAAGTGCAATAACGATTGTTTCTGCATTGAAAAACATATGTGTGCCTTATGGGGTTATTTATTCGGAAGAGGGTGGAATTATATCATCCATGGAGGAAAAACCGTGTCTATCATATTTGATTAATACAGGAATGTATGTAATTAACCCTGATTGCATAGATGATATTCCAGAAGATGAGGTGTTCCATATGCCGTCGCTGGTAGACAAACTTATGAAAAAAGGTCTCAAAGTGTCGATGTACCCTATTTCTGAAGACTCTTTCCTTGATATGGGAGAATTTGCGGAGATGGGCAGAATGGAAGAAAAATTAGGTATAGTAAAGAAGGATATATAAAATCAACAATGAGAAAAATAGCTATTATACCCGCGCGAAGCGGATCGAAGGGTTTAGTGGATAAAAACATAAAGTTGTTAAATGGAAAACCATTAATGAGTTATAGTATTGAAGCGGCTATAAAATCTGGAATATTCGATGAAGTAATGGTTAGTACTGATAGCGAAAAATATGCAGAAATAGCAGTGAAATGTGGTGCTAATGTACCCTTTTTAAGAAGTTTGAAGACATCATCCGATACGGCAACATCCTGGGATATGGTTGCTGAAGTGCTTGGAAAATATAAGGATCTAAAACAACAGTTTGATGTAATTACTTTGTTACAGCCAACATCACCTCTGAGAAATGCCAGTGATATTATTCATGCATATCAGATTTTTCAACAGAAAGAAGCACAAGCTGTTTTGTCGGTGTGTGAAATGGAACACACGCCGTTATGGAGTAATGTACTGCCAGAGGATGGTTCATTAGCAGACTTTATTAATGTTGAAAAGATTGGAAAAGGTGGGAGACAAACTCTGGATAAGTATTATCGATTGAATGGAGCGATATATATGTTAAGGACGGATGGAAATCCAACGAAAATCATGTTCCAGAAAGGTAGTTATGCATATGTTATGCCGCAGAATCGTTCGGTTGATATAGATTCTGAATTGGATTTTATGTATGCAGAAATGTTGTTGAACTATAACTAGAGGGGATAAAATGAATGATCAAAAGATTATTAAAATGATAAATGGTGCTGCAGAATCGGTTTGGCTTATTCGTCAACAATATTTTAGAAAAGCAATGGACAACATAAAAGAATTATTAGCAGATTTTGAGGATATATATCCTGAGTTATGTGACTATGCGGAAACATCTGTTGTTGACAGAATTGGTTTGCCTATTCTTATAGAGGCCCAGGAAAATTTTGATGAAATTTTAATAGCGGATGTATTGGAAAACCAGTGGATTCCTACTTTAGAGGAGATCGTACAGTGTTTTCAACTGGAGAATCCACAAGAGAAGACAGACTATTTCGAACGTAATATGCGCTTTCTTTCTTCGAAGAGGGTAGAAAATATTGATTCCATTTATCATGCTAGTAAGAATGATACGTGTGAATATGACGTTGAGTATACAGCGTCAGGACAAAAGACGATTAAATTAGTTGAAAAGGGAACCAGTTATTACTTGAGTGGTAATAATAACCCATATAGAGACGCATTGGCTTTTTATTCGGGCAATATTATCCCTGACAAGTACAAATATGTGATATTTGGAGTCGAACTTTTTTATGCAGCGGAAGTAATGCTAAAATACCGAAGCGATATGGAACTTGTTGTTGTTGAAGAAGATCCATATATATTGCGCATAGCACTTGAAAGTCGTGATTTGACGCATCTATTAAGAGACGAACGTTTGACAATTGTGTGTTCAAAATATATGGATTATGTACAAAGAATTGATGAGGAAAATGAAGTGCTTTTGGTTCGAAAACCAGCAATTCGTCATATGCAATCGGAAACTGAACAAGAAATCATGGAAAGGTTTTTTGTGAAAACAATGACCATATATGAGAATAAAGGGATTCTAGAAAAGAACTTTAGAGAGAATATAGAAAAAGGAAAAGAAATCAAGAGTGTTGAGTGCTGTAGTTCTCAGTTATGTAATCAGAAAGTGTATTTAGTAGGCGGCGGTCCCTCATTAGATGAGAGTATTCACATATTGAAAAATAAGTCAGATGATGAAAAAATCCTGTGTGTGGGAACGGCTGCAAGAAAGTTGGTTTATGAGGGTATTCAGCCAGATTTTGTCATTATAAGTGATGGCGTAGATAAAATTTCGGATCAAATTAGAGATGGATTGGATAATAATGATACAAAATTAATATATTTGTGCTCTGCAAACTACAAGGCAGTAAACAGCTTTGATGGGGATAAATATGCTGTTTTCCAGAAAGGATTCCCATTGGCGGAAGAATACGCCAAGAAACATGATTTTGCAATATACAATACAGGGGGATCTGTTATTACAACTGCTTTAGATGTTTGTATTGCCTCCAAAGTGAAAAGCATAATTTGTTTAGGAGTGGACCTTGCGTATACAGGTGATAATACACATGCAACAGGGACATACCAGAAACAAAAGGTAAGTGAAGCAAGTAACTGGAAGTACGAAAGTGGTATAGGAGGAAATCCAATAAAAACATCGCCGAATCTGTCCAGTTATAAACGATGGATTGAGAGACGTATAGAGAATGAAAAGAGGATAGAATTTGTGAATATTTCAAATGGCGCATATATTTGTGGGATGAACAATGTACTAGTAGATGATTATTTGGAGTAGAAGATAATGCCAAGGAGGAGTTTAATTTGAAGCGGTTAGTAATTGTTGGCGCAGGAGGAATGGGAAGAGAGGTATTGCAGTGTGCAAAACAGATTAACAAAGAAAACCCAACATGGGAAATAGCTGGCTTCTTGGATCCAAACATGGATGCTTTGATTGACAAAAAGTGTGATGTAAAAATTATTGGAAACGATGATACTTATGTAATTCGACCAGAAGATGAATTTGTGTGTGCAATTGGAGATACGTTTCTTCGGAAAAAGGTTATGCGTTGCATGGAAGCCAAAGGAGCTAAATTTGTTTCTTTAATTCATCCAACGGTTCAGATTGCAGACACAGCGGAGATAGGTAAAGGTGTTACTGTTTTCGCAAATAGTATTATCTCTGATAATACTATAGTTGGAGATGGCTGTTTTGTAAACTACCAGTGTGCGATAGGTCATGATGTGCAAATAGATGAATTCTGTACTATATTTGCAAATAGTGTAATTTGTGGGGGATGTAAATTGGGAAAACATGTTGTTATGGGAACATCATCAAATGTTGTACCATTGATTGAAATTGGTGATGAAGCATATGTTTGTGCAGGTAGCTCTGTTATGAGAAATGTAAAGAAAAAAATGAGAGTGATTGGAACCCCAGCAGGTCCATTTAGAATCGGGGGTAAATAATATGGATAACAGAGTATTGGTTATAGCAGAGGCGGGTGTGAATCATAACGGTAATATAGATATTGCAAAAAAAATGATCGAAGTTGCAAAGGAATGTGGTGCTGATATTGTAAAATTTCAGACAGGAAAAGCAGAATTGGTGACATCGAAGTTTGCGGAAATGGCCAATTATCAAAAGAGAAACGTTGGCTGCGATAAATCACAGATAGAATTGTTAGAGACGTTAGAACTTCGATATGAAGACTTTGATATTTTAAAGGAGTACTGCAATAAGGTTGGAATAGGATTTTTATCCACACCATTTGAGGTAAATAGTATACATTATCTCGAATCTTTGGGGTGCGAATTCTGGAAAGTGCCATCTGGTGAAATTACAAATTACCCTTATTTGAAGGAAATAGCCAAGACCGGAAAGAAGGTGATTCTTTCCACGGGAATGTGTACTATGGATGAAGTGCATTGTGCATACAACCTTTTGAAGAAAAATGGAGCTGGAGATATCACATTGTTGCATTGTACCACACAGTATCCAACAGAGTATAATGATGTAAATTTAAAAGCAATGTTGACTTTAAGAGATGAGTTTCAGGTTCAGGTTGGTTATTCAGATCATACAAGGGGAATATCAATTCCAATTGCTGCAGTTGCAATGGGGGCGCGTGTGATTGAAAAGCATTTTACGCTAGATCGAAATATGGAAGGACCTGACCACAAAGCAAGTATAGAGCCGGATGAATTTATGCAGATGGTAAAAGAAATTAGGAATGTCGAAATTGCAATGGGGAATGGTGAGAAGGCTCCGGCAGAAGGGGAACTAGAGAACATCAATATTGCAAGAAAGAGTATCGTTGCAGCAAGGGTCATCTGTGAGGGGGAACAATTTACCGAAGAGAATTTAACAACAAAACGTCCCGGAAATGGAATAAGCCCAATGAGATGGGAAGAGGTTATAGGAAAGGTGGCAAAGCGCAAGTTTGCCTATGATGAGCTGATAGAAATATGATAAAAATATGTGTTGTAACAGGAACAAGGGCAGATTTTGGGTTACTGCTTCCAGTTCTTATTAGAATAAAAAACGATGATGGGTTTGAGCTACAATTAGTTGTAACAGGATCTCATTTAAATGCTCAATACGGAAACACCAAGAATGAAATAATTTCTTCTGGATTTACAAATTTTACAGAAATAGAGATTATGACAAATTGCCAGACGCGAGACGATATGGCGATTTCGGTTGGAGATGCAATTGTAAACTATACGTTTTACCTAAAGTCAATGAAACCAGACATAGTGTTGGTTTTGGGGGATCGATATGAAATATTTGCGTTTGCAAGTGCTGCGGCTATTATAGGAATTCCGATTGCGCATATGTATGGTGGTGATACAACGGAGGGCGCAGTAGATGAATTTTTTAGACACTGTATTACAAAGATGAGCATTTTGCATTTTACATCTTGCAAAAAGTCTCGTGATCGAGTGATACAAATGGGAGAGAATCCTTCTCGTGTGTTTGATGTTGGTTCGACTGCGGTGGAAAATATATTGAATCTGAAACCAGTAGAACTAGGAAGTATAGAAGAGAAGTTTAGTTTTAAATTATCTGATAAACCACTTGTTGTGGTTACATTTCATGCGGTGACAACAGAAGTTGAAAAAAGTCTAGATCAACAAAGGGAATTGATAAAGGCTATGGAAGAAATCTCTAATGTGAATTATATTGTGACGAAAGCCAATGCGGACACTATGGGAACAGAAATAAATAAGATATGGATGGAAGAGGGGGCGAAACATAGTAATTGGTTGGTAGTGGATTCTTTGGGGAGAGAGAATTATTTGTCGGTATTAAAAAAAGCAGAGATGATATTAGGCAATTCGTCTAGTGGCTTGTCTGAAGCGCCTATTCTTCGTGTGCCCACAGTAAATATTGGGAATCGACAAAAGGGTAGAACCCTATGTGACAGTGTGATTTGTTGCGATGCAGAGAGAGAAGCAATTGTGGACGCAATGAAACGAGCTGTATCTGAGGAATTTCAAAGTATATGTGAAAAATGCGTAAATCCTTATGGTGTGGGAGATACTTCAATACAAATTGTGGAACATATACATAAATTCATGGATAACTATAAAGGAGAGGTAAAGAGTTTTTTTGACATAGAGATGAAGTGATTTGAGGTGAAAGAATGATAACGGGAAAGAATATTGTGATAACAGGGGCATTGCAAGGCATTGGGAAAGAAACGGTTAAAGTTTTTGCTGAAAATGGAGCTAATATTTTTGCATGTGCTTATGAGGAACAGCAGGATTTTATCGATTTTTGTGGCGAACTGGAAAAAGAGAATCATGTTAGGGTGATTCCTGTATTCTTTGATATGTCAGACAATGATTCAATAAAAAAAGGCATAAAAGAAATTCAAAAGGAAAAGATGGAAATACATGGACTGGTAAATGTTGCTGGAATAAATAAGGATGCATTATTTAGCATGATTACGCAGCGAGACATGGAGGAAAGTTTCCAGATAAATGTTTTTTCTCAAATAATTCTATCCCAGTACATTGTTAGACTGATGCGAAAGAACAATACAGAGGGGAGCATTGTCTTTACATCGTCAGTAACTGCTATGGATGGAAATCGTGGGCAGACCACCTATGGGGCATCAAAGGCAGCATTAATTGGTGCAATGAAGTCAATGGCTTTGGAATTAGGTGAGATTGGCATCAGAGTAAATGCCGTAGCACCGGGTGTGATAATGAGTCCGATGACACAGAAACTGGATCGAGATGTAATCGATAAAAAACTAGAAGTGATGGATATACCTCGTCTAGGAACCACGACAGAAGTGGCCAATGTCTATATGTATTTGATGTCAGATTATGCAAGTCATGTGACGGGACAAACATTTCGAGTTGACGGAGGTATGAGATAATGGAAAGAAGATTGCTTGACGGAAAGAACATTGTTGTCACAGGAACTGCACGGGGAATGGGTCGTGTCATGCTGGAAACATTTGCGAAGAATGGAGCGAATGTGTGGGCACTGGCACGTATAGAAACGCAGGAGCATTTGAAGAAATGTGAAGAAATTTCGCAAGAATATGGTGTTGAGGTGATGCCACTCTATGCTGAATTAAGCGACCCTGATGCAATTAAGACAGTGGTTAATGAGATACGCAAAACCAAAATGCCAGTAGATGGTTTAGTTAATAACGCTGGGATTACGTACAATGCGCTTTTTCAGATGACAAAAATGGAAGATCTTCGGGAACAGTTTGAAATCAATTTTTTCGCTCCATATTTGCTGACACAGTATATTTCAAAAATGATGATTAGGAATAAAAAAGGAAGTATCGTTAATATTTCATCTACAGCGGCTATTGATGGAAATTCAGGTAAATCCGCATATGGAGCATCAAAGGCAGCTATTATTATTATGACAAAATGTATTTCCGAAGAATTGGCAAATATGGGGGTACGATCTAATGCAATATGTCCCGGTGTAACAGATACAGATATGCTGTCAACATTGCCTGATTATATAATGGATATTCAAAAGGAAGCTTCTTTCTTGAAAAAAATTGGAAAACCAGTGGACATTGCAAATATGGCAATGTTTTTATTGTCAGATCAATCATCTTATGTTACGGGGCAGGTGATTCGTGTGGATGGCGGCATGACTAGTTATAATAAGAGATAGTAGGTGATAATATGGATATGTCACTTGAGGGCAGAATAAGAAAAGATATATTGGATGCGGCAAAGATGGTTGGACCAGTTGGAGCTCATATTGGACCATCACTATCACTTGTGGAAATTGTGGCTGCAATATATAAAGAGTTTAATCCAAAATGTGACAGTATTATACTAAGTAAAGGACATGGGGCGTTAGGCTTATACGCAGTAATGCATCAATTTGGAATTATTACCGATGAGCAATTTGTATCCTTTGAACAAAATGGAGGTGAATTCCCTGGGCAACCTAGTCGCTCCCCCAATAATCAAATCGTTTATTCCAGTGGGAGTTTGGGTATGGGACTGCCATATGCAATTGGCCTTGCAGAGGCAAAAAAACAAAAAGGAAAAGTATATGTTGTAACAGGTGATGGAGAACTTAATGAGGGAAGCAATTGGGAAGGCGCAATGTTGGCGCGTCAATTAAACCTCGACAACTTGACTGTTATAGTAGATCACAATGGTATGCAGTCAGATGGAAAATGCGAAAATATATTAAATGTAAACATTCATGAAGTATGGAAGGCATTTGGATGGAAAACAGTACAATGCGATGGGCATAGCATAGAGCAATTGCAGTGTATGTTGAAGGATAAGACGGACGGAAGACCAAAGGTGGTAATTGCTGATACCATTAAAGGAAAAGGGATTTCCTTTATGGAGGGGAACAATGATTGGCACCATTGCTCTTTATCAGAAGAAAAATACAATTTGGCAGTTGCGGAATTAGAGGAAACATATGGACTTTGAAAAAAACAATAGAATGTATTCACTGCTGGGACAGAGAGGTACATTTGGTGTAGTTTTAAATGAAATGGCAAAAGAGAATGATAGCATCGTGGGTATATCTGCTGATTTGACCAAAACATCTGGATTGGATCGTTTTGCTACAAACTTTCCGCAGCGGTTTTATAACGTTGGAATAGCGGAACAAAATGCAGTTGCATTTGCCGCGGGATTAGCGGATCAGGGGAGGAATCCTTTTGTATGTACTTTTTCAAATTTTGCAACGCTACGATCGAATGAGTTCATAAGACATTTTATGGCATATATGGGATGTGGAGTTAAAGTTGTAGGATTGGGAAGTGGTTTCGCGATGGGATTGTTTGGAAACACGCATTATGCTATTGAAGATATTTCTGTAATCAGGTCTATGCCCAATATTACAATTTTATCACCTTGTGATTGTATGGAGGTTGCAAAATGTGTTGAATTTTGCTCGCAGTATGATGGACCAGTGTATCTGCGTCTTTCAGGGAAGAATAATAATCCAGTAGTAAATAAACGAGATTATTCCCTTCGGATTGGTAAAGGTATTGTGTGTTCTGAAGGAGACGACATTATACTCTACGCAACGGGGAGTATGGTTTCGGTAGCTTTAAATGTGGCTAAATTGTTGGAAAATCGGGGTATACATGCCAAGGTAATAAACATTCATACAATTAAACCGATTGACAAGCAACTGATAATGGATAATAAAGATTATCCAATTATTGTAACAATGGAAGAACATTCCGTACTAGGAGGCTTAGGAACGGCCATATCGGAGACTCTTGCACAATGTAGTTATCATGGTAGAGTGCTATGTATGGGTGTTGAAGGCAATTATAAGAATCCAGGGACATATGAATATATGATGGAACAGAATGGATTGACAGAAGATAAAATATTTGAAAGAATAATAGAAGAACTAGATGCCTAAAGAGGGTATCTTAAAAAAGAGAGAGGTGGATAAAATGACAAATTTAGAGAATTATGTACAAGCATTTTGCGAAACACTTGAGGTTTCAGAGGAGCAACTTACGGGATTGAAATATCAAGATGTGCCATTGTGGGATTCGGTAGGTCATATGAACCTTATTGCGCGCTTAGAAGAGGTGTTTGATATTATGATGGACACAGACGACATTATTGATTTTAGCTCATTTGAGAAGGGAAAAGAGATATTGGGAAATAACTATGATGTGGTATTTTAGGATTAATGCGTATGTGGGATTTTGATAAGTTTGGAGACAATATAGCACTGATAAGTGAGAATGGCATAGAGATAAGCTATAACGAACTTAGTAATGAGGGGAAACAGATTGTTGACGGCATAGATGAGAGGTGCCTAGTGGTTATTCTTTGCCGAAATACAATAGGTGCTATTGGAGGTTACTCTGCCTTTATAAACGGCCATATTGTTCCAATTTTGTTAAGTGCGAGTCTTGATATGAGCTTGATAGAGGGACTTATTGATAGATATAAGCCTCATTATTTATGGATTCCACAGGAAATGCGTGATGACTTCCACGGTGTGTATGAAGTGTATAACCAATGGGATTATTGTATGTTAAAAACATCCTATGATACGAAGCATATCTTGAATGATGAACTATGTATATTATTAACAACTTCGGGCTCCACAGGAAGCCCGAAATTTGTTAGACAAAGTTATAAAAATGTAAAGGTAAATGCAGAATCCATAGTAAATTATCTTGACTTAACAATGGATGAGAGACCAATTACAACACTTCCGATGAATTATACGTATGGCTTATCAATCATTAATAGTCATTTTATGGTAGGAGCATCTCTGTTAGTTACCGATAAGGGGATTATGCAGAAAGAGTTTTGGAGTTTTTTCAAAACATACAATGCAACATCCTTTGGTGGAGTGCCATATACCTATGAGATGCTGGATAGATTGCGTTTTGTCAATATGAAATTACCTTCTTTAAGATATATGACACAGGCTGGAGGAAAACTCTTGCCGGAACTTCACTATAAATTTGCTCAGTATGCATATGATACAGGAAGAAAATTCTATGTTATGTATGGACAGTGTGAAGCAACAGCTCGTATGGGATATCTGCCGAGCGAGGACGCAGTAAGAAAATGTGGATCTATGGGCATAGCGATTCCAGGTGGCGAGTTTTGGCTCATAGACGACGATGAAAACAAGATTGAACAACCAGGTATAAAAGGAGAATTGGTATATGCTGGGGATAATGTGACATTAGGATATGCAGTATGTGGAGAGGACCTGATAAAGGGCGATGAGCGAAATGGGATTCTTCGCACGGGAGATATAGCATATTTTGATGATGAGGGATACTACTATATTGTTGGAAGAAAAAAACGATTTTTGAAGATGTTTGGGAATCGTGTTAGCTTAGATGAAATTCAAACATTAATAAAAAAAGAGTTCAAAAACATTGAGGTGGCGGTAACTGGGGTAGATGATAAGATGTGTATTTTTCTTACAGAGGATAAGCAATCGGCTGATGTTAGAAAATATGTGTCTGATGTAACAAAATTAAATTCGTCAGCCATTAAAGTATTTGTAATAGATGAAATCCCCAAAAATGATGCGGGAAAAATATTATTCTATGCATTAGATGCGTATTGTAATTAGGATATAACCCCGAAAAATGTGCAGAAGATAAAAGAGAAATCTAGTTGTTTGCAAAGATGGAGTGAAAAAATGAGCTATGAAGAATTATTGGATATGAAACCGTATTCTCTTAATAGGGAGGATAAACACAGATTCCTAACAAACAGACTGGTTGAATTAACAATGAAACATAAGGAGGGGTGCTCTGAGTATTCTGCTATTCTAAACAGCATTGGATTTCGTGTAGATGAAATACATAGTTATGAACAGCTGCCATTTCTTCCTGTTCGATTGTTTAAGGAATTGGATTTACGGAGTGTGAATGAGGAAAATATTGTCAAAACAATGACATCATCAGGAACATCAGGACAGGCTGTATCAAAAATATACTTGGATAGAGCCACGGCATCATATCAACAGAAAACAATGGTAAAGATTGTTTCAGAATTTACGGGAACAGGCAGGCTTCCGATGATAATTGTGGATTGTCCATCGGTTGTGCAGAATAGGCAAATGTTTTCGGCGCGTGGTGCCGGTATTTTAGGATTTTCCATTTTGGGGTCCAAAAAGATGTATGCACTTGATGACGATATGAAACTAAATGTGGATGAACTTAAATTGTTCATAGAAAACCACAAGGGTGAAAGAATTTTGCTTTTTGGTTTTACATTTATGATTTGGCAACACTTTTACAAAGAATTGCTAAGGTTAAAGGACGAGGGTATAACGTTCGACTTATCGAATGCTATTTTAATACATGGTGGTGGATGGAAAAAGCTGATAAATGAATCTGTATCTCAGGAGGTTTTTTTCAAAAGTATGAATGATGTATGTGGATTAAGTGACATACATGATTACTACGGAATGGTAGAACAGACTGGATGCATTTATATGCAATGTGAATGCGGAAATTTGCATGCTAGTATTTATTCTGATGTGATAGTAAGGGACCCATTTGATTTTTCTGTTTGCGAAAAAGGAAAAAGGGGCATTATTCAGGTTGTGTCGGCAATTCCAGAATCATACCCGGGGCATAGTCTTTTGACGGAAGACGAAGGGGAGATTATGGGAGAAGATGATTGCCCATGCGGTCGAAAAGGAAAATATTTTAGAATTTTTGGAAGATTAAAAAACGCCGAAATTAGGGGGTGTAGCGATATATATGCAGAAATGTTCAATAAGTAATGTTCCAAATGCAGAGCACATTGAGTTTATGACAGGGGATATTTGCCAATTGGAAAGAGTATCTGATGTATGCCCTCGAAGGCCATTCGACGAAGAAGTCATGGACTTTCTGAATGATGTTTCAAAGGAACTATTATCTGGTGGAATTGCTCGAGGGAATACAGACGTGGTGACGTGGGCATTTTGGATTCGAAAGTCAGCAATGGTTCAGAGGCAAAAAGAATATCAGAAAAGCCAAGGGAAGAGTATTTTATGGGGACGTGGAGTAGTTTTTCATATTGCACCGTCAAATGTTCCTGTTAATTTTGCATATTCGCTTGCTGTTGGGCTGATTACAGGGAATGTGAATATTGTCAGAATACCTTCGAAGCATTATGAACAAGTTAATCTGATTGTGAAAGCGATAAATAAATGTCTTGATAAGTACCAAGAACTTCAGAAGTATATTTTTCTAGTAAGATATGAGAGAGATAGAAGTATTAATGACTATTTTTCTTGGACTGCTGATTGCAGAGTGGTTTGGGGAGGAGATCAAACAATATCAGATATCAGAATGTCGCCGATAAGAGCGAGAACAACGGAGATTACTTTTGCAGACAGATTTTCGATAGCTGTGATTGATAGTGATGAATATCTCCAGAAAGTGGATAAAAGACAGATTGCTCAGAACTTTTATAATGATACATATCTGACGGACCAGAATGCGTGCACAAGTCCTAGGCTAGTTGTATGGATGGGGGAGAAAAAGGAAAAAGCAAAGAAAAAATTTTGGGAGGAATTACATAACGTTGTAATGCAAAAATATGAATTCCAACCGATTATGGGTGTAGATAAAATGGCGAAGGCATACATGGCGGTAACATTGGAAGAGGGAGTTAGTATAGCTTCGAGAGAAGACAATTTAATCTATAGAGTTTCCTGCTCAAAAATAATTACTGAATTGGCTGAATTAAAAGGGGAATGCGGATTTTTTTGGGAATACGACTGCGATGACATTATGGAATTAAAAGAATTGTGTAATGATGTTCGATGCCAGACCGTGGGGTATTTGGGACCGAAGGAGACAATTGAGCCGTTGCTTTACTCGGGAATAAAAGGAATAGATCGAGTGGTTCCTATTGGTAAGACTATGGATTTTGATTTCATCTGGGATGGTTATAACCTATTCGAGAGATTGACGAGGACTATTCAAATATCCATATAGTTCAACAGAGGGAAAGGGCGTATGCTACGATCTCAAACAAAAAATGTGTAAGGAGCATCCGACAAATGAAAGATATTGCATTAACAAGAGACTTATTGAATTCTAACAAAATATTTTTTCACTATGGGAACATACTAGAAGACATTGGACGAGGAAAAACTGCGTTTAATCCCGTTTCGATAGAAATTCATCCAACGGCTAAATGCAATCATAGATGTGTGCATTGTTCCTATATGGAAAGAAATGAGACGCGAGCTTCTATTTCGGAAGATATTATGGAGGGACTAATTGATTCCGTAATCAATATGGGAATTCGTGGAGTATATTTTTCTGGTGGTGGTGAACCGACATTATACCCTAATCTTGGAAAATATATTTCAAAATTAAATGACCATGGAATTGAGAGCTCAATTATCACAAACGGAAGTTGCTTTGAAAAGATGGGACTAATTCCAATTGCAAACAAGTTGAACTACATTGCGGTATCTGTTCCAGCGGTTGATGAAAAAACCTTTGAGAATATTACGAAAACCCAGAATTTAAAAGATGTTCTTTCTTTGCCGGGGAAAATAAAGGCTGTGCACGGAGAGGATAGTCCAATTATTGGTTCTCGAATTGTGATTACGAATCAGAATTATATGGAAGTTTCCAATTTTCTGAAAATCATCAAAGAATCTCAATTTGATTATGCATTATTTAAAGCTGTTCGAGATTATGAAGATAACGGACAGGGGTTGACGAAGGAGGAAGAACAGTTTATTCTTGATGAAATCAAAGAATTAGATTTTATTGATGATAACTTTACAAATATACAAAACATTTTTGGGTATAAGAAGGAATTCGAACATAAGGGATTATGCTGGACAAACCAATATGGTTTAATTGCAAATGTAAGCACAGATGGAAAAGTATATCCCAATATTGTGGAAATAGATCATGAAGAGTTTTGCATTGGAGACTTAAATGTTGAATCGTTGGAAGAGATGTGGAATTCGAAGCGCCATGAAGAAGTGAAAGAAGTATCAAATCAGAAGTGGAAAAATGCGGAATGTAAGAATTGTAGGGCGATGAATTATAATCGCCTGATGCAGGAAATGCAGGAAAAGCTTCCTAAGTATTTTGACCCATTCATATAATTGAAAAGAAGGAAACGAACAATGGGAGAGTTAATACCATTATCAATACCAAATTTTGAGGGGAACGAACAAAAATATGTCAATGATGCAGTGGCACAGGGATGGGTTTCTACCGGAGGTGCATATATCACTCGATTAGAAGAGATGCTGGCGGATTATTTACATGTTGAGGATGTGGCAGCATGTCAGAGTGGAACGTCTGCGCTA
Source organism: uncultured Roseburia sp. (assembly GCA_946002055.1). Classification (GTDB taxonomy): domain Bacteria; phylum Bacillota; class Clostridia; order Lachnospirales; family Lachnospiraceae; genus Pararoseburia. The sequence continues at coordinate 22,760 of CAMFYL010000007.1, read as the reverse complement.
CATATGGCATTGGTGAGATGTGGAATTGGACCAGGGGATATGGTGATTGTTCCCACATTGACCTTCATTGCGGCGGTAAATCCGGTTAAGTATCAGTTTGCCACACCTGTCTTTATGGATTGTGATGATTCTTTGTGTATGGATCCAAACAAATTGGAAGCATTTTGTGCAGAAGAGTGCCATTTAGATAATAAAGGTGTGTTGCGCCACAATGATACAAATGTAGCAGTGAAGGCTATGGTGGTGGTTCACGTATTTGGAAACATGTGTGATATGGAAGCAATCATGGATATTGCTGAAAGATATCACATAAAAGTTATTGAAGATGCGACAGAGGCATTGGGATCTCATTACATTGAGGGTAAATATGCGGGTAGGTTTGCGGGTACTATTGGGGATTATGGTGCATACTCATTTAATGGCAATAAGATAATTACGACCGGCGGAGGTGGTGCTGTCGTTGCCAGAGAGAGGGGGGAGACAGCGCATTTGAGATATTTATCTACGCAGGCAAAGGATAATCAATTGTATTACGTGCATAATGAGGTGGGATTCAATTACCGTATGACAAATGTGCAAGCAGCTATTGGCGTGGCACAGATGGAATGTTTGCAGAGATTTATTCAGCGTAAACAGAATAATTTTAATTATTATAGGGAAGCGTTGTTAGAATTTCTAGATATAAAATTGATAGACTCTCGCGAGAATACGTCTTCAAATTGTTGGTTTTATGGTTTAGAGTTACCAATAGAAAAGATGAATTGTGAATTGAAGGATATTATTGATGAACTCCAGAAAAAATACGGAGTTCAGACCAGGCCGATATGGGGTTTGATTCATGAACAGGTGCCATATCGAGAAGACTTGTCATATAAGATTGAGAGGGCAAAATATTATTCAAAACGTGTTTTGAATATTCCATGTAGTACACATATTTCTGAGAAAGAGATGAACTGTGTGATTGATTCAGTAAGAACTATTTTGGAGCAACATTGAAACAACTATCCAAGAACTCCTTTTGATTAATATACATAATTGCGGTATGAAAAAGTGAGGAAAAGAATGTCCTAGAGTGTATTAGAGTGCATAGGAGCATTATATAGACAGAAAAAGCAGAGAGAGAATTTGAAAAATCAATGGTATGGGTATGATGCAGACTATGGAGTGGGATAGGATTTTGCAAAGTATTTGGATTTACACATTTCTGCAATAGACTATCAAATGGTATCATGTAATGAATGCGTGAAAAATGATGTGATAGAATTATGGTAAGATTGACGTTTGCGGTATCGTAATAATCGATTAGAGATGGAGTATATATGTCTTAAGTAGAACGGAATATACTATTCAAATAAATTTATTTAAGAAAAGTGTTTTCCTTGCTGTTCTTGCCGGCACGTGTTACAATGACCTCACAAGGAGGGCAAGCTTATGAGTGGTATTTCAAGTGTAAGTAACAATTATCCAAGTTATGGCAGTTTTGCCAGTGGTAAGAGAATTAATACTGCAGCAGACGGTGCGGCGGAATTATCAATCATTAAGCGCCAGGAAGCAGAAGTGGGCGGCTACAATGCCGGTGCTAATAATATGCAATCCGGTAAGGAAGTCCTCAATATTTCGGATGGTGCCTTGGGACAGGTGACAGACTATTTGCAGCGCATGAGAGAGTTGGCAGTGCAGGCAAAGAATGGGTTATATTCTGATTCTGATAAGCAGGCATTGCAGAATGAAGTGGAACAGCTGAAGCAGGGAATCAGTAACATTGCCAGCCAAACAGATTATAATGGCAAGAAACTATTGGATGGAAAAAATCAAAGTTTTGAAATGGCTACGGATTCCAAGGGAACTACTATGGAGGCAACAACAGCGAATTCCACGTTGGAGGCACTTGGTATAGCAGATTTTGATGTGACAAAGAATTTTGATTTGCAAACATTGGATGACGCATTAGATAAGGTGACTTCGGCACGAGGCAGTATGGGTGCCCAGAGTAATGCCTTTGACTATGCACTGAATTATAATGCAGGCGCATCCTATAACCTTACAAGTTCTGTGAGCCGGTTGGAGGATTTGGATGTTCCAAAGGCAATTTCGGACAAGAAAAAACAACAGACATTGCAGGAATATGCAATGATGATGCAGAAGAAACGCCTTGATGCGGAAGAGCAGAGGATGCGGAATTTCTTCGTGTAATGAAACAGTATTGTAAATATGCTTTGGAGAGGTTATACTTTTCCAAAGCATATTTTTTTATTTGCCGGGAGCATAGATGAAATATAAGAAAACTATCCAAGCAAAATTTATAGACCGACCTAATCGTTTCATTGGCCATGTGGAGGTCGATGGGAAAGTGGAGACGGTGCATGTAAAGAACACAGGACGTTGTCGGGAACTGTTGTTGCTAGATGCGACCGTGATTTTGGCTATGGCCGATAATCCAAATCGCAAGACCAAGTATGACTTGATTGCAGTATATAAGGAAGGTGTTGGACTTATCAACATGGATTCCCAGGCACCCAATGTGGTGGTGGGAGAGTATTTGGCTGGATGTGATGAGATTACCTTTATCAAACCGGAATATAAGTACGGAGACTCACGAATCGATTTCTATTTTGAAAAAGGTGATACGAAGTGCCTGATGGAAGTGAAGGGTGTTACTTTGGAACGAGATGGTATATGCTATTTCCCGGATGCACCAACAGAGCGCGGTGTGAAGCATATTCGTGAACTGATAAAAGCCAAGGGAGATGGATATGAAGTCTACCTAGCTTTTGTCATTCAAATGGAAGGTGTGACAGAGGTTTTTCCAAACGAGGAAATGCACCCGGAATTTGCAGTAGCTTATAACGAAGCTGTGGCAGCAGGTGTGAAAGTTGTCAACTTCCAGTGCGGCGTTCGAGAGGACGAACTTTGGATAAAAAGCAAATCCGCAATTGCGGATAAATGTTCTTGATATAGGATTATCAGGGTGATATACTAAGAATTGAGATGTCGCTCAGACGGCGGGCGGTTGGCTACAATCTCCGGAGAGGAGGTGGAGCCTATGCGAGTTACATTACATATAGGGCAGTTTACTGTTACCGTAATCGTAAAACGTAATAACCGCCACTCTGCCAAGTGACGGTTATACTGAGTTAAACTCATATGTAACTATAAACTTTGCACGAGCCAACCGCTTGCTGCGGCGTCTCTTTCTAAGTTGATAATAACACGTGAATTACATTATTTCAATACCGATAGGAGATTTTTAATGTCTATTAGTGCTCGTATTTTTGAGATTATGACAGAACGTAAAATGTCCCAAAAGGAATTTGCGAGAAGAACGGGGATTCCTGAAAGTACGATTAGTGACTGGAAGAGGAAGAACAATACACCCAGTGCAGATAAAATTATGGTCATTTGCGAGACGTTGCAGGTTAGTCCATATGATTTGCTGGGGGCTGATATAGAGTATGGCCAGATGGTAGTAGATATGGAGTCAGACTTGGGTGCCATGGTAAATACATATAGACACCTGAGTCGTGAACAACAAAACCGAGTTTTGGGTTATGCACAAGGATTGCTAGATATTACAGAAAAAGGAGTATAGAAATGATAGCAGAAGATTTTTTTACAGATGATATGACGGGAGACCGGATTGACATAGAGAGAAGTATTGAGCTTTACCAGATAGAGTTGGAGAACTTTGTGAATCAGCATCAGGATGAGGATTTGCAGGATGCGCCTATTGAGGTACAGAACGAAGTGGGATACCTTCTTTTCACTCTGGGGAAGTACTTCTACTTGTTGAAGGATTACGCTACCGCGGCAGAATATTTTGAGACAGGATTGGCATTCAACTTGAATGTACAAGATGATTTTGTTATCGAAATGGTTTTGGGATATGGATTCGCACTCTTAAATAGCGACCAGGGTCGTACCGGCGTTGTCTTAGAAGCGGTTTGCGATGACTTTGAATATTTGGCGGACTTCTGCTTTATGATGGGTATGGTATATTTAGATAGCAAGCAGTACGAACAGGCTGTTATAGAATTTGCCAAAGCGGTGGAAGGTGAAGAGTACAAGCTCTCGGGTTCCAAGTCATACCTGTCCTACTATAATGCGGGCATCGCCAGAGAGAAGCAGAATCGTCTGGCAGAGGCGAGAGAATTCTTCGAGAAGGCTGCGCCTCAATATGAATTGGCTGCTAATAAATTACAGAAATATTCATAAAACACTTGCAAATTAGTATCGCGGATGATACACTATAATCAACATCCCGGGAAAACAATCTACCGATATGAAACAGGGAGGTATTGTATGACGAAGGACGAATTAAAGGAAGCAATGGGCGAGTTGCGCGATGAGATTAAAAGTGATATAAATGAGTTGCGAGACGAGATGCACGAGATGCGAGACGAATTGCATGGAGAGATGGGTCAGTTGCGCGACGAGATGCGTGGAGAGATGGGCCAGCTGCGTGACGAACTGCGTGGGGAGATGGGTCAGTTGCGAGACGAGATGCGCGGAGAGATGGGTCAGTTGCGAGACGAGATGCGTGGAGAGATGGGTCAGCTGCGCGACGAGGTTCACGAAGAGATTCATCGAATGAGAGTTGACAATGAGGAACAGTTCTTACGAATGAGCATATCTATCGATAATAGGCTCGAATGCTTGGAGGATATCAAGGAAGATATTCGCGATATGAAGAAGCGAATCACGAAGTTAGAGATTACACAAGAGAATGAGATATTACCGCAGTTACGAGAGATTCAGAAGTGTTATGTGGATACATATCAGAGGTATCAGGATAGTATGGAAAGAAATGAAGGTATCTATGATGACGTTCACGCACTTAAGATTGTGGTTGCAGATCATTCTGATAGATTACGTAAAGCGGGGTTATAGAATATGGATTACATGATTCACACAGATCAAGGAGAAATACTTGTTGAGAAGGCATCAGGAGAACTGAATAGCGAGTTGATTGATCAGTTGATAGCGTTGCGGAAAGAACTGTCTATGACGCAACAGGATGTGGCAGATGCCACGGGAATCAATCGCGCCAATGTGGCTCGAGTTGAAAGCAAGAAGCATACCACATCGTTAGAAATTCTTGCAAAATATGCCAATAGTGTAGGCAAGGATTTGAGAATTTCCTTGGTGGATCGTCAGAAAGGCGCTTGATTTTTGTGAAATTATACCACTAGCCGTAATAGGGTATAGTTGTTCTTGTAATATGACATACTACCATTATCACTGAGAAAAGGAGATGATAATATGTCAAAGAACAGTGCAAATAATAACGCTATGGACAGAATGCAGGACAAGGCGCAGAACAGAAACAGCGCTTCAAACAATGCCCAGAACAAGAATCAGAACAAGGCTTCTGACAGAGCTCAGAACAAGTCTGGTCAGAATAAGTCTAGTAACAGAGGCACAGAATCTGGAGTTCTCTAGATAGACTTTGGATGTGACTGCAAGTCATAGAACAAGCCTAAATTTGGAGCGTGGATGGTAAATATGACAAATAGAATCGTCAGACCAATCCAGATGCCAATACAGGTAGAGGCGCCGAGGGATATCATTTCTCTCGACGCCTTTTCTTGTGTCCAAAAAACAAAAAAGACGCCGATAAAGTATAGGGCAATATTAATCACATCAATTAACCTGCCGGTAATTCCCCATAAGGTATAGAAGGCCACTACGATAACTGCCATTCCCACTAACATGCCAAGTGTTCTTGCACACAACCAGTCAGCGTCTTTCGCCAATCCGGTTCGCCCTTGTATGATGGTTAGTATCAACAGGGGGAAGAACAGAAGCTTCAGATGTTCCCATGTGGATTCATTTACCGCGGAGAAGAGACCAACCACAAAATTTGCCCCAGATAAGTCATAGGTGAAATGAAATAACACCCCTAGGGTGCATACAAAGATATATGGGAAAATGTATTTTCGAATATTGGACATAAAAACCCCTTCCGCAACAGATATAAGAAAGTATATGTTGCAGAAGGGGTAAACATTCCTATTTATAAGAAGCGATCAACCAAAAGTCCGGCGTAAGCGCTAGGTGCGTACGGCGCCACAAGGGACTTGCCGGGGTTCTTATATTCTACAATTACCTTGTCCACATAGTTCATAGGATTTAGTGCTGTTTTATTGGCTTGTCTGGACAGCGCATTCTTAAATCGATTTAAGGTGCGATAATGAGTTTCTGCTTTATCACCATTGATAGCATCAGAGAGAATATCTCGATTAAGAACCAAGGTGTTATCGTCTTCCACCATAATGCCGGTGGCGGACAACTCTTCTCCCATAGAACGGCCAATGCTGGTCACTTCATTTAATAATGTGTGATTATTCTGGGTGGCAAAATATTTATAACCTACCATCACCATGCCATTGTATGCATTTAACATCTCGTTTACACTGTCTCCGATGGCATCCGTGTTGGCTTTAAACCCAATGTGTGCAGGTACATTTTCAAATGTTGGCTGATGTAGTGTAATCTCAAAGGATTTATTAATGGTAAATGTATTTGCCAGTGAAGAATGCTCGGTTCCATTCAAACGGAAGATAGAATTCTCTGCCGGTGAAGTAATATTGCCAATACCCAATGTGTTTAACTCATTCCATGATGAGCCGGACTGAATACGGAAGAGATACTCTTCCTCCGGCGCCAGACCTGTTTGCTTGGAAGTAATGCGAAGAGCACTCTCGCTGTCATCTTCCGGATTCATAATGACTTCAGCGGTAAGACCAACATCAGATTGATTAATCAGTCTTGCAATGCGAGACTGTACATCGTAGTTGTTATCGCCAGGATTTACATTGAATTGGAATTCATAAGAATTCGATGTGGTATCTAAGTCAAAGGAAAAGGTTCCTTCCTCAAAGGAGTGATCCAGTCTTCTCAGAAAATGACCTTCGTTTACCTGAGGGCTTGCAAGTTGCACAACATCAAGGTCAAACGTCTGAGTATTTTCTCCATTATCATCGCCAACATAGGTGACAGATACGGCATCCTCATTGGAGGATACGGCAATCTTTTTGTGAAGCACAGAGGAGATATCTTCCCCAGCCTCGGAAAGAGAGGCGATAACATTTTGAATGCGATGTGCGTTTTCTTTGATGTCAATTGCAAAGCGAGTCACATCCCCGGTTTGCGCAATCTTATAAAGAGGGGATTCTTTGTTAATCTTAACTATGCTGTTGTAAACACTGCGAAGCTCGCTTTTCTTATGGGAATCATAACGAGAACCTGTGGTCTTGCCATAGGTGGTCAATAGATAATTATAAGCGGCATCAATCTTTGCCATAAGACATCCCCTCCTTTCTTCCGTGAAATTTGTAGTAAAGTATGAGACAATCCGTTTCTCACATATAACATTTACTACATTAGGGCGTAAAAATCCATTTATTCATATTTATTATACTATCAACGCGTTTTTTTGTCACCCACTAAATCTAGAATCTTCTTATTATATATGCGCTACATTTCGTGTAATTTTAGACAGACTTCGAGGAAACCTTGGAAAATCAAGGGATTCAGGTAAAATTTGCTTGACGATATCCGCTGGGCTATGGTATAGTTGTTAGGCGACGGAAGTAGGTCTTTTTTTTATGCTCAATTTTGGGCGTAGAAAAACACAAAGAAAATGAAAGTGGAGGTGGAAGTTGTGCGCACAAAAATAACATTGGCATGCACAGAGTGTCAGCAGCGTAATTACAATACGACAAAAGACAAAAAGACTCATCCAGACAGAATGGAAACGAGTAAGTACTGCAAGTTCTGTAAGAAACACACTTTACACAAGGAAACCAAGTAATTGGAGTAAAGGAGATTGTGATGGCAGAAAACGAAAAGAAAACAGTATCTAAGCGCTGGGCAGGCTTAAAGGCAGAGTTCTCTAAGATCATCTGGCCTGAAGCTCAATCGGTTAGACGACAGACAGTAGCAGTAGTTGTTTCATCGGTTGTAATCGCGTTAATCATCGTAATTCTTGATTACGTGATCCAGTACGGCATTGATTTTCTAGTGAAATTATAATGGAGGCAGAGGTAGTATGGCAGAGGCAAAATGGTATGTAGTTCATACCTACTCAGGTTATGAGAATAAGGTCAAAGCGAATATCGATAAGGCTATTGAGAACCGTCATCTAGAAGACCAGATCCTTGAGGTTCGCGTTCCTATGCAGGACGTGACAGAAGTTAAGGACGGAGTTCGTAAGACTTCTTCTAAGAAGATGTTCCCGGGATATGTACTTATCAATATGGTTATGAATGATGTTACCTGGTATGTTGTCAGAAACACCAGAGGCGTAACCGGTTTTGTTGGTCCTGGAAGTAAGCCTGTACCACTTACAGATGCTGAGATGAGACCACTAGGTATCAAAGCTGAGAACGTTGTTGTTGACTTTGATGAGGGTGATACCGTTGCTGTTATCGGCGGTGTTTGGAAAGATACCGTTGGCGTGATTCAGGCAATGAACCACAATAAGCAGAGTGTGACAATCAACGTCGAATTGTTCGGTCGTGAAACACCGGTAGAAATTAGTTTCACAGATGTTAAGAAAATGAATTAAGGAGGAACTATCCAATGGCAAAGAAAATCGAAGGATATATCAAGTTGCAGATTCCTGCTGGTAAAGCTACACCTGCACCACCAGTTGGTCCTGCTCTTGGACAGCATGGTGTAAATATCGTAGAATTTACAAAGCAGTTTAATGCAAAGACAGCAGATATGGGAGACACAGTTGTTCCTGTAGTTATCACTGTATACGCTGACAGAAGCTTTAGCTTTATCACAAAGACACCACCTGCAGCAGTTCTTATTAAGAAGGCAGCTAAGATTCAGTCTGGTTCTGGCGAGCCTAACAAGAAGAAGGTTGCTAAGATCACAAAGGCTCAGGTTCAGGAAATCGCCGAGACAAAACTTCCAGACTTGAACGCAGCTTCACTTGAGGCAGCAATGAGCATGATTGAAGGTACTGCAAGAAGTATGGGTGTTGAGGTTGTAGAGTAGACCGAAAAGAACTTTCTTGTGAAACACCTAAGTAAGAGTTAACTATTAGTGGGAGGGACCTCTCCCGATATTACCACAGGAGGTATATTGTAATGAAAAGAGGAAAGAAATATTTAGAGCTTTCTAAGTCATATGACAAGACAGCTTTATTTGAGACAGCAGATGCAATCGCACAGGTTAAGAAGAATGCAACTGCTAAGTTTGATGAGACAATCGAAGCTCATATCAGAACTGGTTGTGACGGACGTCACGCAGAACAGCAGATCCGTGGCGCAGTTGTTTTACCACATGGTACAGGTAAGGATGTTAAGGTTTTAGTATTCGCTAAGGGACCTAAGGCAGACGAGGCTGAGGCAGCAGGCGCAGATTTCGTAGGAGCTGAGGATTTGATTCCAAAGATCCAGAACGACGGATGGTTAGATTTCGATGTAGTTGTTGCTACACCTGATATGATGGGTGTTGTAGGTCGTTTGGGACGTGTACTTGGACCTAAGGGCTTAATGCCTAACCCAAAAGCAGGTACAGTTACTATGGATGTAACAAAGGCTGTAGCTGATATTAAGGCTGGTAAGATTGAGTATCGATTGGATAAGACAAACATTATCCATGTGCCAATTGGAAAAGCTTCCTTTACAGAGGAAATGTTAGCGGACAACTTCCAGACCCTTATGGATGCAATCAACAAGGCTAAGCCAAGCAGCTTGAAGGGCCAGTACATTAAGAGCGTTACTTTAGCTCCTACAATGGGACCTGGTGTCAAGGTGAATGCAGCAAAGGTTACTCAGTAATCAAAGTGTTGACATCCGAATAATACAATGATATAATGCACAAGCATGTTGCCGTAGACAGTAGGTGCCGAAAGGCGTAACAGAGTAATCCACCTACCGAGGACAGTCAATCGCTTTTAACAGTGATATGATTATGATTTTTAGAGCCTCTTTGTCTAACGCAAAGAGGCTTTGTTTTGTTTTAAGCAAAGCAACGTTTAAAAATCTCCAGTCTAAGCAAGATGAAATAAAACAAGGAGGTACACGAAACGTGGCAAAAGTTGAATTAAAGCAGCCAATCGTTGAAGAGATTTCAGCAAACGTAAAAGACGCACAGTCTGTAGTTGTAGTTGATTATCGTGGATTGACTGTAGAGCAAGACACACAGTTGCGTAAGCAATTAAGAGAAGCAGGCGTTACTTACAAGGTTTACAAGAACACAATGATGAACTTTGCTTTCAAAGGTACAGAATTCGAAAGCCTTTCAGAAGTGTTAGAAGGACCTAGCGCGATTGCTATCTCAACAGAGGATGCAACAGCTCCAGCACGTATCTTGGCTAAATTTGCTAAGAACGCACCTGCTCTTGAAATCAAGGCTGGTGTTGTAGAAGGAACATTCTACGATGCAAACGGAATGAAGGCAGTTGCAGCCGTGCCATCAAGAGAAGAATTGCTCTCCAAATTACTTGGAAGCCTGCAGTCTCCTATGGCTAACTTCGCTAGAGTTATCAGCCAGATCGCTGAGAACGGTGGTGCAGCAGATGCTCCTGCAGCAGAAGAGGCTCCAGCTGAGGAAGCTCCAGTAGAGGAAGCTCCTGCAGAAGAGGAACCAGCAGAAGAAGCAGCTCCTACACAGGAGTAATTTGCCAAAAGTAATTTGGCGACTGACTAGCAGTGGGTGAAGACAGAAAATTATAAGAATAAATCAAATTTTTAAATGGAGGAAATTATCATGGCAAAGATGACAACAGAAGAATTTATCGAAGCTATCAAAGAGTTAAGCGTATTAGAGTTGAATGACTTAGTAAAGGCTTGCGAAGAAGAGTTCGGCGTATCTGCAGCAGCAGGCGTTGTAGTAGCAGCAGCAGGTGCTGGTGAAGCAGCTGGAGAAGAGAAGGACGAGTTCGACGTAGAGTTGACAGAAGTAGGTCCTAACAAGGTTAAGGTTATCAAGGTTGTTCGTGAGGCAACAGGTCTTGGATTGAAGGAAGCTAAGGAAGTAGTTGATGGCGCTCCTAAGATCGTTAAGGAAGCTGCTGACAAGGCAACAGCTGAGGATATCAAGGCTAAGTTAGAGGCAGAGGGCGCTAAGGTTACATTGAAGTAATTTTTGCGAACCGCATTGTTATAACATAAGCAATCAAAAGACACGGTTTATCTATAAAGATAATGCCGTGTCTTTTTTGTAAATATATTTTTAAACTTTTACTTGCAATCAAAAATCATTTGTAGTATAGTATAGGGTGCTTTATTGTGGTGCAATGGGCATTTGTGCGCCCATTTTTCAATAGACAGAATAAAAACGAGAGGTGAAACGTCAATGGAGAAAAACAGAATACGTCCGGTGAAAGCCGGCAAAAGCATGCGTATGAGTTACTCGAGACAAAAAGAGGTATTGGAGATGCCTAACCTTATTGAGGTTCAGAAGGATTCCTACCAGTGGTTTTTGGATGAAGGTCTCAAAGAGGTGTTCGCTGATATCTCTCCAATCGCTGACTACAGTGGTCAGTTGAGCTTGGAATTTGTTGATTTTACATTATGCAAAGATGATGTGAAATATACAATTCCACAGTGCAAGGAAAGAGATGCAACATACGCTGCTCCTTTGAAGGTGAAAGTCCGTCTTTATAACAAAGCGACTGACGAAATCAACGAGCATGAGATTTTTATGGGTGACTTACCACTGATGACAGAGACAGGTACCTTTGTTATTAATGGTGCTGAGCGAGTTATCGTCAGCCAGTTGGTTCGTTCTCCTGGAATCTACTATGCTATTGGTCACGACAAGGTTGGTAAGGAATTGTATTCTTGTACCGTGATCCCTAACCGTGGTGCATGGTTAGAGTACGAGACGGATTCCAATGACGTTTTCTATGTTCGTGTTGATAGAACAAGAAAGGTTCCTATTACTGTGCTGATTCGTGCACTTGGAGTGGGAACCAACCAGCAGATTATTGATTTGTTTGGTGAAGAGCCAAAGATCATGGCATCTTTGGGCAAGGATCCTTCTATCACAGAAAGAGAGCCTAACGGAAGCTACGAAGCAGGTCTTTTGGAGTTGTATCGTAAGATTCGTCCGGGAGAGCCTCTCACTGTTGAGAGTGCAGAAAGCTTGATTTCTGCTATGTTCTTTGACCCTAGAAGATATGATTTGGCTAAGGTTGGACGCTACAAGTTTAATAAGAAGTTGGCTCTTCGCAACCGTATCTTTGGACAGATTTTGGCTGAGGATGTAGTGGATGCTACTACAGGTGAAATCCTTGCTGAAGCTGGAGCTAAGGTTACAAGAGAGCTTGCTGATACTATTCAGAATGCAGCTGTACCTTACGTATGGGTTCAGACTGAGACAAGAAATGTTAAGGTTCTTTCTAATATGATGGTGGATATCAGAGGCTATATTGATATGGATCCGGAAGAACTTGGCATTACAGAGCTTGTATACTACCCTGTATTGGCTCAGATTTTAGAAGAAAATGACTCTCAAGAAGAGATTGCAGAAGCAATCAAGAGAGATATCAACGATTTGATTCCTAAGCATATTACAAGAGAGGATATCTTTGCATCCATCAACTACAATATGCATTTGGAATATCAGGTTGGACATGACGACGATATTGACCATTTGGGTAACCGTCGTATTCGTGCGGTTGGCGAGCTTTTGCAGAACCAGTACCGTATCGGTTTGTCGCGTTTAGAGCGTGTTGTTCGTGAAAGAATGACAACTCAGGACTTGGAGGGAATTTCTCCACAGAGCTTGATTAATATTAAGCCTGTAACAGCAGCAGTGAAGGAATTCTTTGGTTCTTCACAGTTGTCACAGTTTATGGATCAGAACAACCCACTTGGTGAGTTGACCCATAAGAGACGTTTGTCTGCACTTGGTCCGGGTGGTTTGTCAAGAGACCGTGCCGGATTCGAGGTCCGAGATGTACATTATTCTCATTATGGAAGAATGTGTCCTATCGAGACACCGGAAGGTCCTAACATCGGTTTGATCAACTCTCTTGCAAGCTATGCAAGAATTAACGAGTATGGTTTCATTGAGGCGCCATACCGCAAGATTGACAAGACAGATCCTAAGAATCCTCGCGTCACTGACGAGGTTATCTATATGACAGCAGACGAAGAGGATAACTATCACGTAGCACAGGCTAATGAGAAGCTGGATGCAGAAGGTCATTTTGTACGTAATTCTGTATCTGGTCGTTTCCGTGAGGAGACACAGGAATACGACAAGCAGATGTTTGATTACATGGACGTATCTCCTAAGATGGTATTCTCCGTGGCTACAGCATTGATTCCGTTCTTGCAGAACGATGATGCGAACCGTGCCCTGATGGGATCTAACATGCAGCGTCAGGCAGTTCCACTTCTTACAACAGAAGCTCCTGTTGTAGGTACAGGTATGGAGCCTAAGACAGCTGTTGACTCAGGTGTTTGCGTTGTTGCTAAGCGTGCCGGTGTGGTTGAGCGTTCAGAGTCTAACCGAATTATCATTCGCACAGATGACAACGACAAAGATGAATATATTTTAAGTAAGTTTACACGTAGTAACCAGTCTAACTGCTACAACCAGAGACCTATCGTTTTCAAGGGCGATCGTGTTGAGGCCGGAGAAGTGATTGCTGATGGTCCATCTACATCTCAGGGTGAGTTGGCTCTTGGTAAGAATCCATTGATTGGTTTCATGACATGGGAAGGTTACAACTACGAGGATGCTGTTCTTTTGTCAGAGAGATTAGTACAGGATGATGTTTATACATCTGTTCATATTGAAGAGTACGAAGTAGAAGCCAGAGATACGAAGCTTGGAGCAGAGGAGATTACTCGCGATGTTCCTGGTGTTGGTGACGATGCCCTCAAGGATTTGGATGAAAATGGTATCATCCGTATCGGTGCTGAGGTTCGCTCCGGCGATATCTTGGTAGGTAAGGTTACACCTAAGGGTGAGACAGAGCTTACTGCAGAAGAGAGATTGCTTCGCGCAATTTTCGGTGAGAAGGCTAGAGAAGTTCGTGATACTTCATTAAAAGTACCTCATGGTGAGTACGGTATCGTTGTAGATGCCAAGGTATTTACCCGTGAGAACGGAGATGAGTTGTCTCCTGGTGTTAACAAGGCGGTTCGCATCTACATCGCTCAGAAGCGTAAGATTTCTGTTGGTGATAAGATGGCTGGTCGTCATGGTAACAAGGGTGTCGTTTCCCGTGTACTTCCTGTAGAAGATATGCCATTCTTGCCCAATGGTAGACCACTTGATATCGTATTGAATCCTTTGGGTGTACCATCACGTATGAATATCGGACAGGTGCTTGAGATTCACTTGTCACTTGCAGCAAGAGCATTGGGATTCAACATTGAAACACCGGTATTTGACGGTGCTAGGGAGATTGATATTCAGGATACTTTGGAGCTTGCCAATGATTATGTCAATATGACTTGGGAAGACTTCGAGGCAAAATATAAAGATACTCTCAGTGAGGATGTTATGCAGTATCTGTCTGATAACAGAGAACACAGGGAACTTTGGAAGGGTGTTGAGCTTGGCCGCGACGGTAAGGTTCAGCTCCGCGATGGCCGTACAGGTGAAGAGTTTGACTCACCGGTAACCATCGGACACATGCACTACCTGAAACTCCACCACTTAGTAGACGATAAGATTCATGCTCGTTCTACTGGTCCTTACTCTCTTGTTACGCAGCAGCCACTTGGTGGTAAAGCCCAGTTTGGTGGACAGCGTTTCGGTGAGATGGAGGTTTGGGCTCTTGAGGCCTACGGTGCATCTTACACATTGCAGGAAATCTTAACAATGAAGTCCGATGATGTTGTTGGACGTGTTAAGACATACGAAGCAATCATTAAGGGTGAGAACATTCCTGAACCGGGAATTCCAGAATCCTTCAAGGTTCTGTTAAAGGAACTTCAGTCATTGGGTCTTGATGTCAAGGTATTGGATGAAGACAGAAACGAAGTTGAATTAATGGAAACCAGCGAATATGGCAACACAGATTTGAATGCCATCATCGCAGGAGACAAGAACTTCGCATTCGAAAGCAACGAGTCCTTCGAGAAGAGCGGATTCACAAAGCAGGAATTCGACGCAGATAGCGAAGAGTTAGTCAACGTTGAAGACGAAGAGCCTGAGATGGATGACTTTGCTGTTGATTTCGACGATGATCTTGGCGACGAATAATTAAGGAAGGAGATTAGCAATGCCAGAAGCAGTTAATAAAGAAGCGACAAATCAGCCAATCGAGTTTGATGCGATTCAGATTGGCTTGGCATCACCAGAGAAGATTAGAGAATGGTCTCGAGGCGAAGTGAAAAAGCCTGAGACAATCAACTACAGAACTTTAAAGCCGGAAAAAGATGGCTTGTTCTGCGAGAAGATCTTCGGACCTAGCAAGGACTGGGAATGCCATTGTGGTAAATATAAAAAGATTCGCTATAAAGGTGTAGTCTGCGACCGTTGTGGTGTTGAGATTACAAAGGCGAGCGTTCGAAGAGAACGTATGGGACATATCGAGCTGGCAGCTCCTGTATCTCATATTTGGTATTTTAAGGGAATTCCATCTCGTATGGGACTTATCCTTGATTTATCTCCTAGAACTTTGGAAAAGGTATTGTACTTTGCATCTTATATTGTATTGGATGCAGGTGAGACACCTCTTATGTATAAGCAGGTATTGTCTGAGAAGGAATACCAGGATGCCAGAGAGCAGTATGGAAACGACTTCAAGGTTGGCATGGGTGCTGAGGCTATCCAGAAGCTTCTTCAGGATATCGACTTGGAGAAGGACGCAGCTGAGCTTAAGGCTGAATTAAAGGTGGCTACAGGTCAGAAGCGTGCAAGAGTAATTAAGAGATTAGAGGTTGTAGAAGCATTCCGTGAGTCAGGCAACAAGCCGGAGTGGATGATTATGACAGTTATTCCTGTTATCCCACCAGACTTGCGTCCAATGGTTCAGTTGGATGGTGGACGTTTTGCAACATCTGATTTGAACGATTTGTATCGTCGTATTATTAATAGAAATAACCGTTTGAGAAGACTCTTAGAGCTTGGTGCTCCTGATATCATCGTACGAAATGAAAAGCGTATGTTGCAGGAAGCTGTTGATGGGTTGATTGATAACGGTAGACGTGGTCGTCCGGTAACCGGCCCTGGTAACAGAGCTTTGAAATCCCTTTCCGATATGTTAAAGGGTAAATCCGGTCGTTTTCGTCAGAACTTACTTGGTAAGCGTGTTGACTACTCAGGACGTTCCGTTATTGTGGTTGGACCGGAACTTAAGATTTACCAGTGTGGTCTTCCTAAGGAAATGGCTATTGAGTTGTTCAAGCCATTTGTTATGAAAGAGCTTGTTGCTAACGGCACAGCTCACAACATCAAGAATGCCAAGAAGATGGTTGAAAAGCTTCAGCCGGAAGTTTGGGATGTCTTGGAAGAGGTTATCAAAGAGCATCCGGTTATGTTAAATCGTGCTCCTACACTTCATAGATTAGGTATTCAGGCATTTGAGCCAATCCTTGTAGAAGGTAAGGCTATTAAGCTTCATCCATTGGTATGTACAGCGTACAATGCCGACTTCGATGGTGACCAGATGGCTGTGCACCTTCCACTGACAGCAGAGGCTCAGGCAGAGTGTCGTTTCATGTTGTTATCACCTAACAACCTGTTGAAGCCTTCTGATGGTGGTCCGGTAGCCGTTCCTTCACAGGATATGGTACTTGGTATTTACTACCTGACCATGGATAAGCTTGCAGACCGCACAAAGGAAGAGGGTGCAAATCCTGTTTCTGATAAGGTATACACAAGCGCTGATGAGGTTAAGGCGGATTTGGATGCCGGAGCCCTTGGCGTAGATAGCTACATTCACTTTGAGGATGTTACAGACGGTAACCGTCATGTGATTTGTACAGCTAGAGATATTTTGGGTCAGTACTTCCAGGATATGAATCGTGCTTTGTTGGCATATGAGAATAAGAAGATTTCTTTGCATCAGAAGATTTATGTTCATAGAACTGCAACAATGGAAGATGGAACTGTTGTTGAAGGTGAAGTTGCTACTACATTGGGACGTTTGATCTTCAACGAGATCATTCCTCAGGATTTGGGATTTGTAGATCGTACCAATCCGGAGAACGTACTCAAGTATGAGATTGATTTCCATGTAGGCAAGAAGGGCTTGAAGCAGATTCTTGAAAAGGTAATCAATACACACGGCGCAACAACAACTGCTGAAGTATTAGATGAAATCAAGGCAATGGGTTATAAGTACTCTACAAGAGCTGCTATGACTGTATCCATTTCAGATATGACCGTGCCACCTCAGAAGCCTGAGATGATTGCTCAGACAGAAGAGACAATTAACGGCATTACCATGAAATATAAGCGTGGTCTTTTGACAGAAGAGGAGCGCTACAGAGACGTAGTAGAGACATGGAAGAAGACTGACGATGAGCTTACAGAAGCACTTCTTTCCGGTTTGGATAAGTACAACAACATCTTTATGATGGCTGATTCCGGAGCCCGTGGTTCTGATAAGCAGATTAAGCAGTTGGCAGGTATGCGTGGTTTGATGGCTGATACAACAGGTCGTACCATCGAGTTGCCTATCAAGTCAAACTTCCGTGAAGGTCTTGACGTATTGGAATACTTTATGTCAGCCCATGGTGCTCGTAAGGGTCTGTCAGATACAGCTCTTCGTACAGCCGATTCCGGATATTTGACAAGACGTCTTGTTGACGTGTCTCAGGAATTAATTATTCGTGAGTCTGACTGTAATGAAGGTCAGGATCGTGAGATTCCTGGTATGTATGTCACTGCATTTATGGATGGACGCGAGGAAATCGAGAGCCTGGAAGAACGTATTACAGGTCGATTCGCATGCGAGACAATCTGCGATGCAGAGGGCAATGTGATTGTGAAAGCAAATCACATGATTACACCAAAGCGTGCACATAACATTGTCACAAAGGGTGTAGATGAAAACGGTAACGAGATTACAACTGTTAAGATTAGAAACATTCTTACCTGTCGTTCACATGTTGGTGTCTGTGCTAAATGTTACGGTGCTAACATGGCAACAGGTCAGGCAGTACAGGTTGGTGAAGCAATCGGTATCATCGCAGCTCAGTCAATCGGTGAGCCTGGTACACAGCTTACAATGAGAACCTTCCATACCGGTGGTGTGGCTGGTGACGATATCACACAGGGTCTTCCTCGTGTAGAGGAATTGTTCGAGGCTAGAAAGCCTAAGGGACTTGCTATTATCACTGAGTTTGGTGGTACAGCTGAGATCCGTGATACCAAGAAGAAGCGTGAAGTTGTAGTGACAAACAAGGAGACCGGAGAGAGCAAGGCATACTTAATCCCTTACGGTTCTCGTATCAAGATTTTAGATGGCGCAGAGTTGCAGGCTGGTGACGAGCTTACCGAAGGTTCTGTAAATCCACATGATATCCTTAAGATTAAGGGTGTTCGTGCGGTACAGGATTACATGCTTCAGGAAGTTCAGCGAGTTTACCGCTTGCAGGGTGTAGAAATCAACGATAAGCATATTGAGGTTATCGTACGTCAGATGCTTAAGAAGATTCGTATCGAGAATAATGGTGATTCTGAGTTCTTGCCTGGCACATTGGTAGATGTTCTTGACTTCGAAGAGATGAATGAGCGTCTTGCCGCAGAAGGTAAGGAAGTTGCAGAAGGTAAGCAGGTTCTTCTTGGTATTACCAAGGCATCCCTTGCTACAAATTCCTTCTTGTCAGCTGCATCCTTCCAGGAGACAACTAAGGTTCTTACAGAAGCGGCAATCAAGGGTAAGATTGATCCATTGATTGGTTTGAAGGAGAACGTAATCCTTGGTAAGTTGATTCCTGCAGGTACAGGTATGAAGCGTTACGGCAACATTAAGCTTAACACAGATTACAATCAGACAATCGTTGAAGAGACAGAAGACATCGAGATTATTGATGACGTTGAGGAACCGGTAGTTGAAGATGAAGTAGTTGATATCGACGAGTAATATGAATCTAACGAGGGGTCAGACCTAGTGGTCTGGCCTCTTTTTTGTAAATATTTCTTGACATGATGCTAATATGCTTATATAATATTTTAGCGTGCATAAATATGTGCGCGATACAAAATACTACAGGAGGTGAAAATAATGCCAACATTTAACCAGTTAGTAAGAAAGGGACGTCAGACATCTGTAAAGAAGTCTACAGCACCAGCTCTTCAGAAGGGTTACAACTCTCTTAAGAAGAAGCCAACTGAGACATCTTCTCCACAGAAGCGTGGTGTATGTACAGCTGTTAAGACAGCTACCCCTAAGAAGCCTAACTCAGCGCTTAGAAAGATTGCCAGAGTTCGTCTTTCAAATGGAATCGAAGTTACAAGCTACATTCCAGGTGAAGGTCACAACTTGCAGGAGCATAGCGTTGTATTGATTCGTGGTGGTAGAGTAAAGGATTTACCTGGTACCCGTTATCACGTAATCAGAGGTACACTTGATACAGCAGGTGTAGCTAACAGAAAGCAAGGTCGTTCTAAGTATGGCGCTAAGAGACCAAAGGACGCTAAGTAGAATTAAGACCTAGCAAACAATTGTATTTTCACAAGAAATATGGTTAGTGTTGAAATTTATTTTCATTGTTTGAATAAATTTAGCACGAACACAATATTGTGAGTACCGTTGAATTAATCGAAAACAAAAATATGATTAAGGAGGGAAGTAACGTGCCACGTAAAGGACATACTCAAAAAAGAGACGTTTTAGCAGATCCAATTTACAACAGCAAGGTGGTAACAAAGCTTATCAATAACATTATGTTAGATGGTAAGAAGGGTGTTGCTCAGAAGATTGTATATGGAGCATTCGCTAGAGTAGAAGAAAAAGCAGGAAAGCCTGCTCTTGAGGTATTTGAAGAAGCCATGAATAATGTTATGCCTGTACTTGAGGTAAAGGCTAGACGTATTGGTGGTGCAACATACCAGGTACCAATCGAGGTTAGACCAGATCGTCGTCAGGCTTTGGGTCTTCGTTGGTTAACAATGTTCTCACGTAAGAGAAGCGAGAAGACTATGGAAGAAAGACTCGCAAACGAGATCTTAGATGCAGCTAACAACACTGGTGCATCTGTTAAGAGAAAAGAAGATATGCACAAGATGGCAGAAGCAAACAAGGCATTTGCGCATTATCGTTTCTAATTTTATTGACATTATTAATAGGAGGAAAAAACCTTGGCTGGAAGAGAATATCCACTAGATAGAACCAGAAATATTGGTATTATGGCTCATATCGATGCTGGTAAGACCACATTGACAGAGCGTATCCTTTATTATACTGGTGTTAACTACAAGATTGGTGAGACTCATGACGGTGCATCCACAATGGACTGGATGGAGCAGGAAAAAGAGCGTGGTATCACAATCACATCTGCTGCTACAACATGCCACTGGACACTTGAGGATCATCATAAGCCAAAGGCTGGTGCTTTGGAGCATCGTATCAAC
Organism: uncultured Roseburia sp.; assembly: GCA_946002055.1. GTDB lineage: Bacteria > Bacillota > Clostridia > Lachnospirales > Lachnospiraceae > Pararoseburia. The sequence goes on along the minus strand of CAMFYL010000007.1, from coordinate 2,249 downwards.
ATCATTGATACACCTGGACACGTAGACTTTACTGTAGAAGTAGAGCGTTCACTTCGTGTACTTGATGGTGCTGTCGGTGTATTTGATGCTAAGGCCGGTGTTGAGCCACAGTCAGAGAACGTATGGCGTCAGGCTGACACATATAACGTACCTCGTATGGCATTTATCAACAAGATGGATAAGATGGGGGCTGACTTCTTCATGTCAGTACAGACTATCATTGATCGTCTTGGAAAGAATGCTATTCCTGTACAGATTCCAATCGGAGCAGAAGATGACTTTAAGGGTCTTATCGACTTGTTCGAGATGGAAGCATATTTTTACAATGATGACAAGGGTGAGGATATCGAGATCACAGCAATTCCTGATGATTTGAAGGACCTTGCTGATGAATGGCATACCAACCTTGTTGAGAAGGTTTGCGAACTTGATGACGAATTGATGATGATGTATCTTGAAGATGAAGAGCCATCTATCGATCAGTTAAAGGCAGCACTTCGTAAGGGCACAATCGCTTGTGAGGCAGTTCCTGTATTCTGTGGTTCTGCATACAAGAACAAGGGTGTTCAGAAGTTATTGGACGGTGTTGTTGAGTACATGCCAGCTCCTACAGATATCCCGGATATCAAGGGTGTTGATATGCAGGGTAACGAGATTACCAAGCCTTCATCTGACGAAGAGCCATTTGCAGCTCTTGCATTTAAGATTATGACAGACCCATTCGTAGGTAAGCTTGCATTCTTCCGCGTGTATTCAGGTACATTGAACTCTGGTTCTTATATCTTGAATGCAACAAAGGATAAGAAGGAGCGTGTAGGTCGTATCCTTCAGATGCATGCAAACAGCAGAACTGAGATTGACAAGGTTTACTCTGGTGATATCGCAGCTGCTGTAGGTCTTAAGATTACAACAACTGGTGATACCATCTGTGATGAACAGCATCCGGTTATTCTGGAGTCAATGGAATTCCCAGAGCCAGTTATTGAGTTGGCTATTGAGCCAAAGACAAAGAATGATCAGGGCAAGATGGGTGAGGCTCTCTCAAAACTTGCAGAAGAAGATCCTACTTTCCGTGCTCATACAAACCAGGAGACTGGTCAGACAATCATCGCCGGAATGGGCGAGTTGCACTTGGAAGTTATCGTAGATCGTTTGCTTCGTGAGTTTAAAGTAGAAGCTAACGTAGGTGCTCCACAGGTTGCATATAAGGAAACAATCACAAAGGCTGTTGATATCGATAGCAAGTATGCTAAGCAGTCCGGTGGTCGTGGTCAGTACGGTCACTGTAAGGTTAAGTTCGAGCCAATGGATCCAAACGGCGAAGAGACATTCAAGTTTGAATCTACCGTTGTTGGTGGTGCTATTCCTAAGGAATATATTCCAGCAGTTGGTGAAGGTATCGAAGAGGCTGCTCAGGCAGGTATCTTGGCTGGCTTCCCAGTTCTCGGTGTATCTGCTACAGTATATGACGGTTCTTACCATGAAGTCGATTCTTCAGAAATGGCATTCCACATTGCCGGTTCTATGGCATTCAAGGATGCTATGAAGCAGGGTGATGCGGTTCTTCTTGAGCCAATCATGAAGGTTGAGGTTACTATGCCTGAGGAATACATGGGTGATGTAATCGGAAGTTTGAACGCTAAGCGTGGACAGATTGAAGGTATGGACGACCTCGGTGGAGGTAAGATTGTTCGTGCATTCGTTCCATTGGCTGAGATGTTCGGTTACTCTACAGAGCTTCGTTCTTCTACTCAGGGACGTGGAAATTACTCTATGTTCTTCGATAGATATGAGCCAGCTCCAAAGAGTGTTATGGACAAGGTTATCAGCGAGCATAGCAACTAATTTATTTTGTTTAAAATGGTTGAAAAAACCATAGTTTCCATATATAATTGGAAATAGTTGAAATTAAATAGCAATACCCATTGGGTATCAATTTAAGGAGGAAATTAAAATGGCAAAGGCAAAATTTGACAGAAGCAAGCCACATTGTAACATTGGTACAATCGGTCACGTTGACCACGGTAAGACAACTCTTACAGCAGCAATCACAAAGGTTCTTTCTGAGAGAGTAGAAGGTAACGCAAAGGTTGATTTCGAGAACATCGATAAGGCTCCAGAAGAGAGAGAGCGTGGTATCACAATTTCTACAGCTCACGTTGAGTATCAGACAGAGAAGAGACATTACGCACATGTTGACTGCCCAGGACATGCTGACTACGTTAAGAACATGATCACTGGTGCTGCTC
>CAMFYL010000006.1 GCA_946002055.1 uncultured Roseburia sp. | reverse complement strand
GTGATGCAAAATGCATCTGTTCCCCTTGTTATGGATGCGGATGCACTGAATATTGTTGCCAAAGATACAGAGATTTTGCGAAAGCCCCACACCGATATGGTCCTTACGCCTCATATGGGAGAAATGGCTAGACTTACCAATAATCCTATATTGTATCTAGGGGATCACAGGCTGCCTGTCTGCAGTGAATTTGCCAGAGAGTATCAGGTTATCTGTGTTTTAAAGGATGCTACAACGGTTATTTCCACTCCCTACGGACAGATGCACATCAATGCTTCCGGCACACCGGCAATGGCCACGGCGGGAAGTGGCGATGTTTTAACAGGCATCATAGCATCCTTGATTGCTCAGGGCCTTTCTGCAACAGAAGCTGCACCCCTTGGGGTATATCTTCATGGTTTGGCGGGAGAGTATGCCCAAAGAAGCTGTGGAACTCACAGTATGCTTGCGTCAGACTTGATGCAGGGAATTAGAATGATTTATATAGAGAGAGGTCTTTAACATTGGAAGAATCAATGAGAATCTACGCAAAGGTGGATTTGGATGCAATTGAATCAAATATTCTGGAAATGGAGAAACTGCAACATCAAAAGACACCTATGATGGCAGTGATTAAGACAAATGGTTATGGCCATGGTGCTGTTAAAATCGCACATTTATTGGAGAAGAATGACAATGTGTGCGGTTTTGCAGTGGCCACAGCGGAAGAGGCAATTGAGCTGCGGGAATCCGGTATTAACAAGATGATTTTAATTCTTGGTTTTGTCTTTGAAAAGGATTTTTCCAGATTGATCTATAACGAAATTCGATTTTGTGTCTTTCGTTATGATTTGGCAAAAAAACTCTCTGACATGGCAGTTGCCATGGGTAAGAAGGCGTACATTCACATCAAGATAGATACGGGTATGGGGCGTATTGGTTTTGTCCCCGGCAAAGAGGCTATCCATGAGATTGTTAAAATTGCCAAACTGGATGGAATTTGTGCTGAGGGTATTTTTACTCATTTTGCCAGAGCAGATGAAGCGGATAAGACCTATACCATAGAGCAGTTTGACAAATTTATGTCAGTGATTGATGATTTAAAAAAGCAAGGAGTAACCTTTCAGATTCGCCACTGTGCAAACAGTGCTGCTATTTTAGAAATGCCGGAGTGTGCCCTTGATATGGTTCGCGCCGGAATTACCCTGTATGGACTGTGTCCATCAGAGCAGGTGGGAAAGCAGTATCACTTAAAGCCGGCTTTGTCATTATATAGTCACATTGTTCATATGAAAGAGATTAGACCGGGAGACAGCATTAGCTATGGTGGCCTATATAAAGCCACAGAAGCCCGTAAGGTTGCCACCATACCGGTGGGATATGGTGATGGTTATCCAAGAGCCATGTCAGAAAAGGGGTATGTGCTTATCCATGGAAAGAAGGCACCTATTCTGGGACGTGTCTGCATGGATCAGATGATGGTGGATGTGACAGATATCAAGGATGCCAAAATCATGGATCTTGTGGTTTTGATTGGCAAGGATGGCAATGAAGAGATAACCATGGAAGATCTGGGAGCAATTTCAGGACGCTTTAATTATGAGCTTGCTTGTGATTTGGGGAATCGAATCCCAAGATTTTATTATCAAAAGGATAAATTAATTGGCAAATTAGACTTTTTTGCATAACATAATGTGAATAGCTTTCAAAATTGTGGAAATACTATTTTTAAATTCAATTTTGGAGAGTGGTATTATGACAGTTCGACGAGGCGACATTTATTATGCAGATTTAAGACCGGTAGTTGGTTCTGAACAAGGGGGCATTCGCCCTGTATTAATTATTCAAAATGACGTGGGCAATGTACATTCCCCAACGGTGATTTGTGCAGCTATCACTTCGCAGCTTCACAAGGCAAAGTTGCCCACCCATGTGTCCTTAGATAGCGAAAAGTATGATTTAGTCAAGGATTCTGTAATCTTACTGGAGCAGCTGCGCACCATCGATAAGAAACGACTAAAAGAAAAGATTTGTCATTTGGATCATCAGGTTTTATTTGAGGTGGATAAGGCACTTGAAATCAGCCTGGAATTACTTACATAAAGCGTAAAGAAAGAGATACGATAGTTTAAAGGAGTTAAGAGTTGAATCAATTTATGAAACGTCTTGAGGGTGTTTTTAAGACAAAATCAAAAGAAGAACTGGATGACGAAATTGAAGATGAGATTATTTCAATGGTAAATGAAGGACATGAACAAGGTGTCCTTCTTGCCAGTGAAGCAACCATGATACAAAACATTTTTGAGTTTGGCGACAAGGATGCCAAGGATATTATGGTACATAGAAAGCAGATGGTATGTCTGGATGGAGATATGACCTTTGGGGAAGCCTTGGAGATGGTAAAGACTTCTACATTTTCCAGATACCCCGTATATTTACAGGATTTAGATCATATGATTGGTGTGTTACATATCAAAGATGCACTTGCCTATGCCTTGGAAACATCAAATTATGAGAGAAAGCTGCGTGACTTTGATGAGTTATTACAACCGGCAGAGTTTGTTCCGGAAACCCATAGTCTAAACACGCTATTTGGCAAAATGCAGTCAAAAAAGAATCACATGATGATTGTTGTTGACGAATATGGACAAACCAGTGGTTTGATTTCTATGGAGGATATCTTAGAAGAAATTGTTGGCAATATACAAGATGAGCACGATGATGAGGAGAACTCCATTGAACAGGTTTCAAAGAATCATTATTCCATGACAGGGGCAACCACGTTAGAAGAGGCCAGTGATGTTTTGGGAATTTCTTTTCCGGAGGAATTTGAAACCTTAAATGGATTCTTGATTTCTCTTTTGGGACGTATTCCGGAGGAGGGAGAATCCTTCGCGGTTCAGTATGAAAATTATAACTTTTGTATTCAGACGGTGGAGGGAAGATTGATTCAGCAAGTGGAGGTGGAAAGCGTGCCGCTTCCTGTGGAAAACTCCTTTGATACAAATCTTGAAAGCACAGATGAAAAATGATAAACTTAAGAAGAATACAGTTAGAAAAGAGGAATTTAGATTATGTCAGGACATTCAAAGTTTGCTAACATTAAGCATAAGAAAGAAAAGAATGATGCTGCAAAAGGCAAGATTTTTACCATTATTGGAAGAGAGATAGCAGTTGCAGTAAAAGAAGGTGGTCCGGATCCGGAAAACAACAGCAAGTTACGTGACGTTATCGCTAAGGCAAAGGCGAATAATATGCCAAACGATACCATTGAGCGTGGTATCAAAAAGGCTGCCGGTGATGCCAGCGCGGTGAACTACGAATCGGTTACATATGAAGGCTATGGCCCAAATGGAACAGCAATTATCGTTGCCGCATTAACAGATAACAAGAATCGTACAGCCGCCAATGTTCGCAACGCATTTACAAAGGGCAAGGGAAGCATCGGAACACAGGGATGCGTTTCTTATATGTTTGATAACAAGGGACAGATTCTCATTGCCAAGGAAGAGTGCGATCTTGATGCAGATGATTTGATGATGATTGCACTTGATGCAGGTGCTGAGGATTTTTCTGAGGAAGAGGACAGTTATGAAATTCTTACCCAGCCGGAGGATTTTGCTGCAGTACGAGAGGCTCTGGAAGCAGAGAACATTCCTATGGCAGATGCACAGGTAACGATGATTCCGCAGACCTATGTGGAATTAACTGACGAGCAGGATTTATTTAATATCAATAAAATTTTGACACTTTTAGATGAGGATGATGATGTACAGGAAGTATATCATAACTGGGATGAGTAATTAGGGGGAATTATTTATGAAAAAGATTCTTTTCGCGTCGAGTGAGTGTGTACCTTTTGTAAAGACAGGAGGTTTGGCAGATGTTGTGGGGGCATTGCCAAAGGAATTCGATAAGGAGGAATGGGACGTCCGCGTTGTAATTCCGGATTATACCTGCATTCCGCCACAGTATCGTGACAAGTTCGAGTATGTTTGTCACTTCCAAATGGGTTTGGGACATTATGTTGGTGAGAAGTATGTTGGCGTTATGCAGTACAAGTATCAGGGGATTACCTATTACTTCATTGACAATTTGGAGTATTTCGAATGTTTTTACCCATATTCGGATGCTCGCTGTGACATCGAAAAGTTTACTTTCTTCGACAAGGCAGTGCTTTCTATGCTGCCTGTGATTGGATTTCAACCGGATATTATTCACTGTCATGATTGGCAGACAGGTTTGATTCCTGTTTATTTGAAAACTGAATTTGCCGGCAATCCATTTTTCTGGGGGATGAAATCAGTCATTACCATCCACAACTTGAAATTCCAAGGGGTGTGGGATATTAAGACGGTTCAGGGTATTTCCGGCTTGCCTATGGATCTTTTTACTGCCGACAAATTGGAGTTTAAGAAGGCCGGTAATATGTTAAAGGGCGGTTTGGTTTATGCGGATTATATAACCACGGTAAGTGAGACATATGCAAATGAGATACAGTCCGGCTACTATGGAGAGGGCTTAGACGGTTTGCTTTCGGCCCGCCACTTTGATTTGCGTGGTATCGTAAATGGTATTGACTACGATATGTATGATCCTGCCAAGGATGATTTGATTTTTAAGAAGTATAGTCAGTCTAATTTCCGCACCAACAAGAAGGTGAACAAGGAACAGCTTCAGGAGATGCTTGGCCTTACGGTGGATAAGAAGAAATATATGATTGGCCTTATTTCCCGTCTCACAGATCAGAAAGGGCTTGATCTTGTGAATTACTGTATTGAACGTCTGGTAGACGACAATACACAGCTTGTTGTTATTGGAACGGGTGAAACCCAGTATGAGAATATGTTCCGTCACTATGCTTGGAAATATCCGGACAGAATCTCGGCAAATATTTGTTATAACGAAGATTTGGCACATAAGCTGTATGCTGCGGCAGATGCATTCCTGATGCCATCCAGATTTGAACCTTGTGGTTTGACGCAATTGATTTCTTTCCGTTATGGTACCGTGCCGATTGTGCGTGAGACCGGTGGCCTAAAGGATACCGTTGAGCCATATAACGAGTATGAGCATAAGGGAGATGGCTTCTCCTTTGCAAATTATAATGGAGACGAACTCCTTAATACGGTTAACTATTCCAAACATATTTTCTTTAACAAGAAAGCTGAGTGGAATAAAATGGTGGATCGTGGTATGGGTAAGGATTATTCTTGGAATAATTCAAAAGCACAATATGAGGGAATGTATCGTTACGTGTTAGGTGAATAGTTATTTTAACAATACATATACTAGAGAGAGCTTCCAATTTGGAAGCTCTTTTTTTGTTAAAAACATATGTTATGGAGGAAAAAATGGATCAGGTAAAGGAGTATGGTCAGGGTAGATTTAAAACAAGCAGTGAAAAGGAGGTTTGTATTGTGACGATTATTGGGGAAATTGAGGGGCATGACAATTTATCAAGCAATACAAAAACCACCAAATATGAGCATTTGATACCCCAATTAATTGAGATTGATAATGACAAGTTAACCGATGGCATTTTGTTTGTGCTAAATACCATCGGTGGGGATGTGGAATGCGGACTTGCAATTGCAGAATTGATAGCGTCCCTTCATAAGCCTACAGTCTCCCTTGTAATGGGCGGCAGTCATTCTATTGGTATTCCCCTGGCTGTTGCCACAACCTATTCTTTTATTGTCCCTTCAGCAACTATGATGGTTCACCCGGTTCGCATGTCGGGAACGGTGGTAGGAGCACCCCAAACGTTTTTTCAATTTTATCAGATGCAGGAGAGGATTGTAAATTTTATTACAAGGCACAGCAGCATAGAAAAAGAATCCTTTGAAGAACTTATGCTTTCAAAGAATATGATGGCAAAAGATTTGGGAACTGTTCTGGTGGGAAAGGAAGCAGTAGATGTGGGGCTTATTTCTGAAGTGGGTGGTTTGGAAAAAGCAATAAAAAAACTGGAGGAAATGATGTGAAACTGATGAAAAGTGATAATGACACATAGGCAGAAATATGATAAAATGTGTAGGTTGAAAGTTTAGTGAAAAGGAAGCAGTTATGGCGGAGAAGAAAAAGACTTCAAATACAAAGAATAAAAAGCCTTCCACCAAAGGAAAAGTAAAAAATGTTTCCGTTGACGCAAAAGTAGTTGATGTAGCTAGAATGGAATTCATAAAAGAGATTGTTTTATGGGTGATGTTAGCTACCTGTATTTTGCTATTCGTAAGCAATCTGGGCATTGGCGGTGTTGTAGGTAATGCAGTTAGCGGATTTTTCTTTGGTGTTTTCGGCATCATTGCATATTTGTTTCCGATTCTGCTTCTTGTAGGTGTATTTTTTGCTGTTTCCAATTCCGGCAATAAGGTAGCCATTGTGAAACTGGTTGCCGGAATTGTTTTTGTGATTTTTCTCAGTGTGTTTGTTGAATTAATTGCACATGGAGGAGATACGGCAGGTGCCGTCCAAGCCTTTTACTACGGTAAGGAGCAAAAGGCCGGTGGCGGATTTATTGGCGGTGTGATAGCAGGGGCTCTTGTGGAAGGGTTTGGTTTGATCAGCGCTTATGTGATTACCTTAGTGCTATTGATTATCTGTGTGATTCTTGTTACGGAGAAGTCCCTTCTTCACTCGGCAGACAGAGCAAGACGTAACATGAAAAAACGTGTGGATCCAAATGAGAATCGCAATGCACGACTTGCAAGAATTGAAGAGGATAAAGTGAGACAGCAAAACGCTGCTGCAGTAAGCGAAGGCCCGCGTCGTAATCGAAAGATTTCAGGAGTTGCTTTTGACACAGCGGTTTCTCCGGCTGAAGTGCCCACAAAAGAAGTGCCTTCTGATGAATTAAATGAAATACATATGTCTCCGGATGAACAGTTGAATGTGAAAAAGGTAAATCGTGTTCCATTGTCATCCAAGGGAGGAAGAAAGAGTACATCCAGAATTATTGGTATGGCATCTTCTGAGGCAGTTTCTGAACCTGCCCCACAGACCAGGCGTCAAATTGTGACAGCGGAGCCGTCTGTGGAAGCAGCAAATGATGCTGTGGTGGCTGAGAAAAAGAAACCGAGAAAGACAATCGCCAGTACTCAGGAGATGGTGGAGAGTGCCAACGCGGTGGCAAATGAGATTTCCGGTGGCAGACAAAAGAAAAATACAAAGTATTCCTTCCCACCATTATCCCTTTTGAAAAAGAAAACAACTGCAACCAATCCAAACTCCAAGGAGGAGCTGGAGAGTACAGCGGACAAGCTAGAGCAGACACTTCGAAACTTTGGCATTAACGTTGAAGTGACGGATGTGACGTGCGGACCTACGGTAACACGATATGAATTATTACCTGAGGTTGGTGTCAGGGTAAATCGAATCACCAATCTGGCGGATGATATCAAGCTTAATTTAGCTGTTACAGATATTCGAATCGAAGCTCCTATTCCGGGAAAGGCTGCCGTTGGTATTGAGGTTCCTAATAAGGACAAGGTTATGGTGTCTTTTGAGGAGTTGGCTGCATCAAAGGAGTTTAAAGCCACAGAATCCAAGGTGACCTTTTGTGCAGGCCGCGATATTGCCGGCAATGTGATTACGGCCAATATTGCAAAGATGCCTCACCTTTTGATTGCAGGTACCACCGGTTCCGGCAAGTCCGTTTGTATTAATACAATCATTATGAGTATTTTGTATAAGGCTTCCCCAGACGAGGTGAAATTTATCATGATTGATCCCAAGGTGGTGGAGCTTAGTATTTACAATGGTATTCCACATCTGTTGATTCCGGTGGTTACGGAGCCAAAGAAGGCTGCCGGAGCACTACATTGGGCAGTTATGGAGATGGACGACAGATATCAGAAGTTTGCAGACGCAGGTGTTAGAGATATTAAGTCCTACAACCAGAAACTGGTGGCAAACAATTACAAGATGCCAATCAACAGCAATGGTGAACTTGGTGAGTTTGAGAAGATGCCGGAGATGGTTGTAATTGTTGACGAGTTGGCAGACCTTATGATGGTTGCTGCCAAGGAAGTGGAAGAGTCCATTTGTCGTTTGGCCCAAAAGGCCAGAGCTGCCGGTATCTATTTGATTTTGGCTACACAAAGACCTTCTGTGGATGTGGTAACCGGCTTGATTAAGGCCAATATGCCTTCTCGTATTGCTTTTGCAGTTAACAGTGGTGTGGATTCCCGCACCATATTAGATATGTTTGGTGCAGAGAAGTTGCTTGGTAATGGGGATATGCTCTATTACCCGCAAGGATACACCAAACCACTTCGTGTACAGGGAGCATTTGTCTCCGATGAAGAAGTACAGAATGTGGTGGATTACATTAAGGGTAACAACGATAATGTTGTTTATGACGATAACGTGACTCGAGTGATTGATGCTGGTGGTGAAGCAAGTCCGGGGGCAACCCCCATAGGAGGCGGAAGCGGATTTGAAGATACCGTGGATGCTTACTTTGCAGAGGCGGGCCATCTGATTATCAGCAGCGGAAGAGGATCTATTGGTATGCTGCAGCGCAAATTTAGGGTTGGCTTTAATCGAGCGGCTCGTATTATGGATCAGTTGGAAGAAGCCGGTGTTGTTGGCCCGGATATGGGAACAAAACCAAGAGAAGTCAAGATGAGTGCGTCAGAGTTTGAGCATTATTTAAACCCTAATCAGCCGGTGGATATTGGTTGTGAAGAGGAGTACCCTGTAAGCGAAGATTTTTAATAAGGAGAAAAAGATGAAAACAGATATTCAAATTGCACAAGAAGCAACAATGTTACCAATTCAGGAGATTGCAGCCAAAATCAATTTGAGTCAGGATGACTTGGAGATGTATGGAAAGTATAAGGCAAAGCTCTCTGATGAGTGTATGGAGCGTCTTTCTCAAGAAAAGGACGGAAAGCTTGTATTGGTAACAGCTATCAATCCTACACCAGCCGGTGAAGGAAAGACGACAACCAGTGTTGGTCTTGGACAGGCTTTGGGTAAGCTTAATAAGAATGCTATTTTGGCATTGCGGGAGCCATCTTTAGGACCATGTTTTGGTATCAAAGGTGGTGCTGCCGGTGGCGGTTATGCACAGGTGGTTCCAATGGAAGATTTGAACCTTCATTTTACAGGCGATTTCCATGCAATCACCTCAGCCAATAACCTTTTAGCTGCAATTTTGGATAATCATATTCAGCAGGGCAACGAACTTGGCATCGATCCAAGACAGGTTGTTTGGAAGCGTTGTTTGGATATGAATGACCGTGTTTTGCGTAACGTGGTTGTTGGTCTTGGAAATAAAATGGACGGTATGGTTCGCGAGGATCATTTCGTAATTACCGTAGCGTCTGAGATTATGGCCATTCTTTGTCTTGCTGATGATATGGCAGATTTGAAGAAGCGCTTAGGACGCATTATTGTGGCTTACAGCTTTGAGGGCAAGCCTGTAACTGCAGATGATTTGCAGGCAACAGGTGCAATGGCTGCACTTCTCAAGGATGCCTTAAAGCCTAATTTGATTCAGACATTGGAGCACACGCCTGCACTTGTTCATGGTGGTCCTTTTGCAAATATCGCCCATGGATGTAACAGTGTGCGAGCTACAAAGATGGCACTTAAGTTGGCTGATATTGTTGTGACAGAGGCGGGATTCGGTGCTGATCTTGGGGCAGAGAAATTCTTTGATATCAAGTGTCGCAAAGCTTCTCTTAAGCCGGATGCGGTTGTTTTGGTTGCAACCATTCGTGCATTAAAGTATAACGGTGGCGTGCCAAAGGCTGAACTTACAACAGAGAATCTTGACGCTTTGAAGAAAGGTATTGTAAACCTTGAAAAGCATATCGAGAACTTACAGAAATATAACGTTCCTGTTGTTGTTACATTGAATTCTTTTGTTACAGATACCGATGCTGAGACAGAGTTTGTTCGCGCATTTTGTCAGGAGAGAGGATGTGAGTTTGCTCTTTCTGAGGTTTGGGAAAAGGGTGGCGAAGGCGGTATTGAGCTTGCCAATGCAGTACTTAATGTCCTTGAAAACAAGGAAAGCCATTTTGCTCCGATTTACCCGGACGATATGGCTCTTACCCACAAGATTGAGACAATCGCCAAAGAGATTTATGGTGCAAAAGGCGTAACATATTCGCCGGCTGCCAAAAAGGAACTTGATCGTATTACAGCTCTTGGAATGGGTGATTTCCCTGTATGTATGGCTAAAACGCAGTATTCACTTTCTGATGATGCTACAAAACTGGGTCGTCCGGAGGATTTTGAAGTAAATGTTCGTGAGGTCTATGTCTCTGCCGGTGCAGGATTTGTAGTTGCAGTTACAGGATCTATTATGACAATGCCGGGACTACCAAAGCAGCCGGCAGCATATGGCATTGATGTGGATGATAACGGTGTGATTACAGGTTTGTTCTAGGAGGAGTATGATGCCAGCAATCATTGATGGGAAAAAGATATCACAGGATATCAAAGATGAATTAAAAGAACAGGTTAGCCTTTTGAAGGAGCAGGGGAAGGGAGTTTCCCTTGCTGTTATCCTTGTTGGAGAGGATCCGGCTTCTTGCGTCTATGTGCGAAACAAAAAGCGAGCTTGCGAATATATTGGGATAGAGTCATTATCCTATGAGTTGCCGGAAGATACCACAGAAGCAGAATTACTTTCCTTGATTGAGGAGTTAAACGGCAAGGATGATGTCAATGGCATTTTGGTACAATTGCCTTTGCCAAAACATATGGATGAGGATAAAGTCATCAAGGCAATTGATCCGAGAAAGGATGTTGATGGCTTTCATCCACAGAGTGTAGGTGCACTTTCTATCGGTTTACCGGGCTTTGTATCATGTACCCCGGCAGGCATTATTCAGCTTTTAAAGCGCAGTAATGTGGAAATGGAAGGAAAGAACTGTGTCATTGTGGGACGGAGCAATATTGTAGGTAAGCCTATGGCACTTTTAATGCTTCGAGAGAATGCAACGGTTACAGTGACCCATTCCAGAACGAAGGATTTACCTGCAGTTACAAGAGAGGCCGATATTTTAATTGTTGCCATGGGCAAGAAACAGTTCATCACTTCTGAATATGTAAAAGAGGGTGCTGTAGTGATTGATGTTGGAATGCATCGAGACGAGAACAATAAGCTCTGTGGCGATGTGAATTATGACGATGTAGCACCTAAGTGTTCCGCTATTACGCCTGTTCCGGGCGGAGTTGGTCCTATGACCATTGCGATGCTTATGTACAATTGTGTGGCATCGGCCAATACGACAGAGGAATAGAGGGTTATCGTATGAAGTGTAGTAAATGTGGTGCTGAGATTCGGGTGGGCAGCGTATATTGTCAGGCCTGTGGAGAACCGGCACAGATTGTTCCCGATTATAATATTTTGGAGGATGATTTCCTGGTTTCCATTCTTGATGAGAAGAAAAAAGAAGAGGAAGCCAAGAAAAAGGCTGAAGTTCAGGAGGAAAAACCTGAAAAGCCAAAGAAAATTTGGGATGATAAAAGATTTCGCATTGGTATGATTGCAGCGGTGATTGCTCTTGCCGTGGGAATCATCGGTACCCTTGTTTTTTTGACATCCTATGGTCACTATGTGAATAAAGGATTAGCTCTCGATAAGAAGGAAGCATACGAAAAAGCCATTTCTTATTACGAAAAGGCAATAAAAAAGGATTCTGAGAAGTCAAAAGCAAAAGTACTTGCGGCAGATGATTATCTGCGTATAGAAGAGTATGATAAGGCGGAGGAATTGTATCTTTCTGTCATAGAAACAGATCCGAATCATATTGCTGCTCATAAGGGCTTGATTACATTGTATCTCACCTTGGGAGACTACAGTTCCCTGATGGAACTTCAGAATGGGACAACCAACCGGAAGGTGTTGAAGCTATTTGAGGATAACATTGTTGCAGCGCCGCTGTTCTCAGAAAAGGGTGGTAAGTTCACAGACGATGTGGAGCTTACTTTGACATCGGATGATGGCTTTGAGATCTATTACTCGGATGACGGTTCAGACCCATCAAAAAAGGGCAATGGTATGCTATATGATCAGCCTATTTCCATACAAGAAGGGACAACGACCATTAAGGCGGTTTGCAAGTCAGATCAGGGTAAGTTTAGTCAAGTGATAACACACAAGTATCGAATTACCTACGAGACTCCTGAAATGGTGGAGGTGGACCCGGCAGGGGGAAGCTTTACTTCGCCCACGAAAATTACAATCAATGTACCTGAGGGAGCAAAAGTTTTCTATACTTGGGATGGTTCTACTCCAAACGAATCATCTCCACAGTATGCCGAACCTATTGATATGATGGAAGGCAATAACATCCTTTCTCTCATATTGGTGGATAAGCACGGAAAGAAAAGTGATGTGGCTCAGTTTAATTATAAGTATAATGTAGATTAATAGATAAACAGGCATTGCGTTTGTGGTGCCTGTTTGTTTTTGGATGGGAACCATATGAATATTACAGTTTTATGTGTAGGACAAGTAAAAGAAAAGTTTTATCGTGATGCCATTGCAGAATACAGTAAACGATTGTCTCGCTATGGAAAACTTCACATAATAGAAGTTGCAGATGAAAAGACAAAGGAAAATGCATCAGAGGTTGAAATAGAAGCCATTTTGCAAAAAGAGGGTGAGCGAATCCTGAAACATGTAAAGGATGGAGATTTTTGCATCACCTTAGAAATTCAGGGGAAGTCTTTGGATTCTGTAGCACTTGCTGAGAAGATACAAAGATTAGGTGTTCGTGGACATAGTTCACTTGTATTTATTATTGGAGGGTCTTTGGGACTATCTGATGATGTAAAAAGGCGAAGTGATTTTGCGCTAAGTTTTTCGCCAATGACCTTTCCCCATCAATTGATGCGAGTGATTTTACTGGAACAAATCTATCGGAGCTTTCGCATTATTCACAACGAACCTTATCATAAATAGTGTAATTGTGGTCTAGTGATTTTTAAATTTCATATAGTGATAGTATGAAAGAAAATGAAAATCCTTTGTTGCTGGGTACAATGCGATTGACCATTATGGGAAGGCATGCTTGTCTGGTGGAAAATTTCAAAGGTATTATGGAATATAATGATGAAATTGTGATTGTCCAGTCAAAGAAAGAATGTGCCATCCTCCGCGGTAAATGTTTGCAAATTCCATATTATACAAAAGATGAAATGAAGATTTTGGGAGATATTGAAACCATCGAAATAAAGGATCTTTTGTTATGAGGTTTTGGAATTGGCTGTTTGGGTATGTGGAATTGCTGTTAACAGGAAATGAGCTTCCACGCTTTCTGCGTCTTTGTAGCAATAAAGGGCTCCTCGTATGGGATGTCTGCTACAAGGAATATGATGAAATGGTTCTCTGCATGGGAAAGAGGGATGTTTTTTTAGCCAGAGATGCCCTGAGAAAGACAAGAACACATATACGCGTTTTAAAGCGATATGGTTTTCCTTTTTATTTTTTTCGATATCGAAAAAAAGCTGTTTATTTTGTATGTATCAGTGCTGCCGTGCTGGCACTATTGTTTTTGTCCGGCTATATTTGGAGCATTGACATTGTGGGAAATTCCTATCTCAGCGAAGAGAGGTTACATTCATATTTGGAGGAACACTCATGTGGGATTGGTGCAAGTAAAAAAAGTATAAAACCAACAGAAGTGGAAAAAATGATGTTAAAGGATTTCCCGGAAATTATTTGGAATTCTGTATCCATCCGCGGAACTACAATGCATATTTCCATAAAAGAGCAAATTTTAAATGATGAAATCAAGGGCAAAACGAAAGAGAAACAGGATTTGATTTCTCCCATTTCAGGAACGATACATTCCATCTATGTGCGCAATGGAACTGCTGCTGTGTCAAAAGGTGACGAAGTAAAGAAGGGACAACGTCTTGTGTATGGATGGATTCCTATCTATAACGATAGCGGAACAGAAATACAAGCCTATCAAGTTGCAGAGTCCGATGCGGACGTGTTCGTGAAGGGGAACGTTTCATTGAAGCATGATATCAAGCGCAAGCATTTAAGCCGTTTATATTCGAAAGATGAGAGATGTTATTTTTATTTTGGCAGTTTGGGGGCAAACACGAATTTGATTCCTATGATTTACGGGAAGCAAAATGCAACTGCTTTGGTATCGACCCATCAGTTGTACTTAATGAAAACCATACCCCTTCCTGTATTCTTCAACAGTGTGAGAGAGAAAAGATTTACCTTTTATCATGAGAACTATTCCAACGGAGAATTGAAAGAACTGCAGGAGAAATATTGTCAGGATTTCATTGAAAAATTGGAACAAAAAGGTGTTCAAATAATAGATAAAAATGTTATGATAACCTATGGGGCAGATGGAAGCAAAATGGAGGGAGAATTGGAGTGCTTATACCCGGCAAATTCCTACGGTCCTTCCCAAATTCCCCAGGTTATAAAAACAAGGAACGATGATGTATGAATGAAGAATTAGTGCTTAGTATTCCAGTGGAACATCTGGAGAATATCTTTGGACAATTTGATGCCAACGTGCAACTTATTGAACGCACTCTTAATGTTACGTTTGTAGTTCGTGATGATGTTGTAAAGATCATGGGAGAACCACAAAGAATTAAGAGTGCTTCTGCTGTTGTAAAGGAGCTTTTCAAGATGTCAGAAAAGGGGGCGAATATTACAACACAGGAAGTCACCTATTTACTTGGCATGGAAGAGAAGGAACTTGAAACCACATCCGTTGCCGAGCTACAGGATGATTGTATTGCCCACACCACCATGGGAAAGCCCATTAAGCCTAAGACCATAGGCCAGAAGAAATATGTGGATGCCATTCGTTCACAGATGATTACCTTTGGTATAGGACCTGCCGGTACCGGAAAAACGTATCTTGCCATGGCAATGGCGATTACAGCGTTTCAGAGAGAAGAAGTAGGTCGCATTATCCTGACCCGTCCGGCAATTGAAGCAGGAGAGAAGTTGGGGTTTTTACCGGGCGATTTACAGAGCAAGGTGGATCCTTATCTTAGACCTTTATATGATGCTTTGTATCAGATTATGGGCAGCGAGAGCTTTACGAGAAATATGGAAAAGGGTCTGATTGAGGTTGCACCCCTTGCCTATATGAGAGGTCGCACTCTTGACAATGCCTTTATTATCCTGGATGAAGCGCAGAATACCACGCCGGCTCAGATGAAAATGTTTTTGACACGTATAGGTTTTGGCTCAAAGGCGGTTATTACAGGGGATGCAACTCAGAAGGATTTGCCGGCTGATGTTAAATCCGGTCTTGATGTTGCTATGGATGTACTTAAAAATGTACCGGAGATTGCAATCATGGAGCTTACCGGACAAGACGTAGTGCGTCATCCTCTTGTACAAAAGATTGTTCATGCATACGAAGTATACGAGAAGAAGGAACAACAAAAGAATGGAAAAAAATCAGGAAAACGAAATGAAAAGGGAACAAATAGAAAATAACATATCAAAAAAAAGGCTGGGATATGTAATAGCCACTATTTTTGTGTTTCTCCTGGGTTTGGGTATTATGGCATATCAGTCGGAACTTCTTTTGGATGAGCTTTTATGTTTGGTGACGGTAAACATTGTATTTTTACTGGTGTTTTTGATTGCTTTAATGAAGAGAAGATTTTTGGAGGAGCTTCCGGTGGGAGATTCCACCAGCTATGGATCTGTTTTTCTTGTGCTGTTATTGACATGGGTGTTAACCATTTCCTTTTCCTTTTTACCGGATTACTTTGCTCCGGTTATGTTAATTGGCGTGATGCTTACCACGGTGCTGGATGACATGTTGGCATTGTCCCTTAGCATTTATTTCATTATCATCCAGTGCGTGACCTGTGGCTTAAGCGTGAATGTGTTCTATTGCTATTGTATGCTTTCTGTTCTTGGCATTCTTCTTGCAGTTTTTCTTGGGAATAGAGATAGAACAGAGTCGTTTTGTATATACATTCTGTATTTTTTTATCAATTTGATGATACCTATTGTGTTTTACTACATTGCCTACCTGGAGATTGACAAAAAAGTCTTTTTCTATGCGATTGCCAATGGCCTTATAAACTGTGCAGTCATTATTGTTTTCTACAACAGAATTCGCAACAAAGTCAAAGAGGGTGTTGTGGCAGATTATTTGCGCTTTATTGACGATTCCTATCCTTTGGTGGGAGATATCAAACGATTCTCTACAGCAGAATATCGCCACGCAAAAAGGGTGTCTAAGTTGGCCGCTTTCTGTGCAGCTGAGATAGGTGCCAATGCAGATTGTGCGGCTTGTGCCGGATTTTATTACCGACTTGGGAAGATGGAGGGGGAACCGGAGATTGACAATGCGCTAAAGCTTGCCAACAATCATTGCTTTCCCACAGATGTGATGGAGATTATGGAAGAGTATGGCGGTGTGATTCGTTTGCCACAATCGCCGGAATCTGCTATTGTACATATGGTTGACACTTTAGTGACAAAAATAGAACTTTTAGATTGCGATACCATGTCAAGTACGTGGAATCAGGATATGGTGATTTATCAGACCTTAAATGAACTTTCACAGAAGGGCTTTTATGATGAATCCAAAATGAGTATCAACCAGTTTTTGACCATCCGTGAGAAACTGGTACAGGAGGAATCTTTGCTATGACCATACTATTTGAAGAGGAAGTAGAATTTTTGTTTCCATTTGACTATAAAGAAGTGGCGACAGCTGTTATTACAAAGGCTCTTGATACGGAGGGTTTTCCTTATGAAGTAGAGGTGGGGTTAACAATGACAGATGACGTATCCATATGTGAAATCAACAGGAAATTCCGAGGGAAGGATAGTGCTACGGATGTTCTTTCTTTTCCGCTGATATCATATGAGACTCCGGGAGATTTTTCTGGTTTGGAAGAGATGGATGATGTTTTTCATCCGGAGACGGGAGAGGCTATGCTGGGGGATATTGTTGTCTCTGTGGATCATGTGGCAAGTCAGGCGAAAGAGTATGGGCATTCTATGAGAAGAGAATTCGCTTTTCTTGTTGCTCACAGTATGTTACATTTGATGGGATACGATCATATGGTGCCGGATGAGGCAAAGATTATGGAAGAGAAACAAAAGACGATCTTAGATTTACTAAATATAACACGGGAGGAGAAAGATAATGTCTAAGAAAAAAATTGTGGTAATTGTATGTGCCATTGTTGCTGTACTTGCATTGGTTGGCGTAGTTGTGGCTGTAAATAGCAGCAAGAAGGATGAAAAAACCGGTGAAAGCAAAGAAGAAGTGGTGCCGGGTCATGAGAATGACATGAAGAGCTTTTTGACAGGAGAATGGGTAGACAAAAAGATTGGTACACAAAGACCCATTGCTGTCATGAATGGTAATACCAAAGAGGCATTGCCACAATACGGCATTAATTCTGCCGGTGTGATTTATGAAGCACCTGTAGAAGGTGGCATTACTCGTTTGATGGCAATTTATGAGGATTACAAAGACTTGACACAGATTGGTACGGTTAGAAGCTGCCGTCCTTACTATGCATATTTCGCAAAGGAATTTGATGCTGTGTATGTTCACGTGGGACAGAGCTTTCATGCAGAGCCTCTTCTTGACTCAGGCCTTGTTGATCATTTGAGTGGTCTTGACGGATCGATAAACAGTACCTTCTATCGTACCGATGAGCATCCGGCTCCTCACAACTGTTATACCAGTGCTGAGGGTATTGCTTCAGGTATTGCAACAAAAGGATATGCAACTACTTATCCTGAATCATATGAAGGACACTATAAGTTTGCAGATGAAGATAATCGCAACACCTTAAAGGATGGAGAAGACTGTGCTTATATTAAGCCATACTATTTCTACAACAAACCTTCTTTTGTATATGACAAAAAGACAAAGACATATAAGAGATATCAGTTTGGCGATGAGCATATTGATGTGGTTGATGGCAAGCAGGTTGCCGTTACAAATATCATTTTCCAGAATGTATCCAGTGCAGAGTACGAGGGTACACAGTACTTGAATCTTGGCATCGAAGGATCCGGAGAAGGTAAATTCTTTACCAATGGTAAAATGATTGATATTTCATGGAAAAAAGATGGTGATATCACGCGTTATTATGACAAAGATGGTGAAGAGATACGCTTAAATCCGGGTAAAACTTGGGTTTGCATTATTGAGGAACAGCACGCAAAGAAGAGTGAGTTTAAGGCTAAGGCAGAGTAATATTATTTAGGGGAAATCGTTTGGGCAAATCAAAAAACAGTGACGCAAGTTTTCTGCTACAAGGCTCAATACTTGCCATTGCCTCTTTTATAAGCCGAATTGTGGGATTGCTTTACCGTATGCCATTAAAGGCGATTATCGGTAAAGTTGGCAATGATTATTATGGAACAGCCTTTAGCATCTACAACATTATATTGATTATATCATCCTATAGCATTCCCTTAGCGGTATCGAAGCTTGTTGCTTCAAGAATGGGCAATGGTCATGTGAAGGATGCCTATCGGGTATTTAAAGGGGCGCTGTTTTTCGCTATTATTAGCGGAGGTACCGGCGGATTGCTTTTGTACTTTGGCGCAGATTTCTTTACGGGAACCCTGCTGAAAACCCCTTTGAGTGCGATTGCCTTAAAGATTTTAGCACCAACACTGTTTGTTGTTGCTATTTTAGGGGTGTTTCGCGGATTCTTCCAGGGGCTGAATACCATGATTCCCAGTGCCTTTTCCCAGGTGGCTGAGCAGATATTAAATGCCATTGTCAGTATTGTGGCAGCCTATATGCTGTTTTCCTATGGCAAAAATGTTGGAGAGATGATTGGTGATCCCGATAACTACGCAGCGGCCTATGGCGCTGCCGGTGGAACCATTGGTACCGCATCCGGTGCACTGCTGGCTCTTGTTTTTATGCTCTTTATCTACTTCGCTTATCGCAAGCGTTTGAAACGGCGGATAAAGCGCGATCGTCACAGAGGCGTGGAAAGCTATGGCGAAATCATGAGTGCATTGCTTCTCACTATTTTACCAATTTTACTTAGTACCACAGTTTATAGCATCAGTACCATTGTTGATCAGGGTGTGTTTAAGAATATTGCTTTTATGCAGGGGTATTCGGCGAAGCAGATTAGTGAGTGGTGGGGCGTGTATTCCGGACAATTTATTGTTCTGACAAATGTGCCTATTTCCATTGCATCCTCCTTAGCGGCATCCAGCGTTCCCAGTTTGTCAAAGGCATTTCATGCAAGGGATTATGATGGGGTAAACTATCAGATATCTCTGGCAACGAGATTTATTATGGTGGTATCCATACCGTCGGCAGTTGGTATGGCTATCTTAGGAAAGCCACTGAATATGCTGTTGTTTCAGGATCCGGATCAAACAACTATGATGATTATGCTTCTGGGAGCGCTATCTATTGTGTTGTTTGGACTCTCCACATTGACAAATGGCCTGTTACAGGGAATTGATCGCATGAAGACACCTGTCATCAATGCGGTGATTTCGCTTATCATTCATCTGGTTGTATTGTATGTATTAATGGAGGTGTTCCATCTGCATATTTACGCTGTTGTTATTGCGAACAATGTATACGGGCTCTGTGTTTGTATCTTAAATGACTTGGCACTTCGACGATATAGCGGAGCCTATGTGGATTTGGGAAAGACCTATGTAATTCCTACTTTGGCATCCCTTATTATGGGTGTGGCTGTATATGTTGTTTATAAAATACTAATGGTGGCAATCGATTCTAATGCGCTGGCATCTCTTGTTAGCATATGTGTTGGTATTGCCATATATTTCATTGTGCTTCTTATGATGAAGGGATTGACGGAAGAGGAACTGAATCGAATACCAAAAGGTTATCTGGTGGTACGATTCGCCAAAAAATTTGGACTTTTGCATAAATAATTTATAAATACAAATACTTTTAGTGTTTCATACTTATTTTGTTAAGGAGTGATTATGAAAAGAACGAAAGGTATTTGTATTTTTTTGGTTTTAACGCTTAGTGCAGTGATTCTTGTGTCACTATCCACGGAGTTGTTTCAAGACAAAGAAAAAAATGAATTATCACAGTCCGATGTGACGAAGAAAACGCTTCCCAGCAGTCAAATTAAGGAATACCAGTTTGTGGTGGTGGAGGAGTCGGGAAATCTGGTGGTGTATTATGTGAATCAAAAGATAAAATATCTTTCCACTGATATTCCCATATCAAATTTACCACAGGAGCTGCAAAAAAAAGTGAAGGATGGTCTGAACTTTGAGAACGAAAAATCTCTCTATGACTTTCTTGAGGATTACAGCAGTTAAGTGGGATAAGCGCCTTGTGTATTGTATTTTTCTATGCTACAATATCTTGTGGTGAAGAAGGGGTATGTTATGGCAAAAGACGTATATGATGTTGCTGTTTTAGGTGGTGGAGCTGCTGGTATGATGGCAGCTATTCAGGCAGCCCAAAATGGAGCCTCTGTTCTTGTGACTGAAGGAAATGAATGCCTCGGGAAAAAGATACTTGCCACCGGCAACGGCAAATGTAATTTAACCAATGAGAATATGGATTCCAAGTTTTACTATGGGGCGAATCATACATTTATAAAACGTGTTTTGGATGGATTTTCTCTATCGCAAACACTGGCGTTTTTTCGTTCCATTGGCATAGAACCTGTGAAAGAGGATGAACTATACTATCCAAGATGTAAGCAGGCTGCTGTAGTGGTTGCCATGCTGGAGGAAAAGCTAATGTCCTTAGGTGTTACAGTTGTTCTGAACACCAGAGTACGAGGGATAGAAAAGGATGAAAACGGTATCTTTCATGTGAAAACAACAGGAGATGATATTGTTAGTAACAGCGTGGTCCTGGCCTTGGGCGGAAAAGCATCTGCCATAAAAGGAAGCAATGGAGATGGCTATTATTACGGAAAGCAGTTAGGACACGAAATCGTTCCCACAGCTCCGGCGCTGGTGCAGTTGCATACCGATCATAGGGGAATCAAGGATATGGCAGGAGTCAGGTGTCACAGCGAGCTTTCTCTTTTCGTGGATGATGCGTGTGTTGGAAAAGAAACCGGTGAACTTCAGCTGACGGATTATGGAATATCCGGAATTGTGGTATTTCAGTTAAGTAGAATGGCGTCTGTTGCATTAACATCAGGAAAGCACGTTTCTATGCAGATTGATTTCCTGCCGGAGTATGATTCTTGTGAATTGATGGAGCTCTTAGAGAGGAGATTTGAACAATTACGCCCACAAATGTCAGTTGCGGATGCATTGTGGGGATTGTTAAATCATAAGGTTGCCATAGGCGTGTTGAAGGAGTGCGGCATCGCACCTGACAAGGGTGTGGGTGAGTGTGGTAGAGATGATATTTATCGTCTTTGCCAAATTATGAAAGCATTTCATATGGTTATAACAGACACCCATGGATTTAAAAATGCCCAGGTAACAGCCGGTGGCATTTCTACAGACCATATTGATCCGAATACTATGGAGTCAAAAATTTGTCCGGGATTATATATTGCCGGGGAAATTCTGGATGTGGATGGTATTTGCGGAGGATATAATTTACAGTGGGCCTGGTCAAGTGGTGCTTTGGCCGGAGAATACGCAGCAAAGGAAAAGAAATGATACAAATCAATCAGTTGAAAGTACTATCAACAGTTGAAATATCTGATTTAACTACATATATTGCAGGTGCGATTCACGTTAAGGATGAGGATATTAAGTCCTATCTTATCTTGAAACGCTCCATAGATGCCAGAAAGAAACCTAATATATTTTATGTATATTCGGTGGCGGTTTCCCTGGGAGGACTGGAAGGGCGTGTTTTGAAGAAATGCAAGAATAATCCCAACGTGTCCCAATACCAAAAGACTACATTTATGATTCCCCCATCCGGTGATGTGTGTCTAAAGCGTGCGCCGGTGGTGATTGGTGCAGGGCCGGCAGGACTGTTTTGTTCCTATGTTCTTGCAAAGGCCGGATACGCTCCCGTTGTGATTGAAAGAGGCTCTAAGGTAGATAAGAGAACCAAAGATGTGGAAGCTTTCTGGACAACAGGAAAACTCTTGCAAAACTCAAATGTTCAGTTTGGAGAAGGCGGTGCAGGAACTTTTTCTGACGGGAAGCTAAATACATTGGTGAAGGATAAGACGGGGAAGAATCGCTTTGTCTTGGAAACCTTTGTCAAGTTTGGTGCACCGGAACAGATTCTTTGGGACGCAAAACCTCACATTGGTACCGACATTCTCATAAAAGTGGTCGAAAATATGCGCAATGAAATCATCGCGTTGGGTGGTAGTTTTATGTTTGATACCTTAGTGACGGATTTTGTCATTGAGGGTGATAGAGTGCGGGAAGTTATGATAGGAGATAACAGGATGGCAACGGATATCTGCGTCTTAGCTATCGGGCATAGCGCCAGAGACACCTTCCGCAAGCTATATGAAAAAAATGTACCAATGTCCGCCAAAGAGTTTGCAGTTGGATTTCGGGTGGAGCATCCACAGGAAATGATTGATGAAAACCAATATGGTCATGGAAATCATTCTCACTTGCCCGTGGCACCATACAAGCTGGCGACAAAGCTGAAAAATGGTCGAGGTGTTTACTCCTTTTGTATGTGCCCGGGGGGATATGTTGTGAATGCATCCTCTGTACCGGGACAGCTGGTGGTAAATGGTATGAGCTATTCCGGCCGTGATTCCCAAAATGCAAACAGTG
This sequence comes from uncultured Roseburia sp., assembly GCA_946002055.1. Lineage (GTDB taxonomy): Bacteria > Bacillota > Clostridia > Lachnospirales > Lachnospiraceae > Pararoseburia. The sequence goes on along the minus strand of CAMFYL010000006.1, from coordinate 68,902 downwards.
CCATTGTTGTTTCTGTTGGGCAGGATGAATTTTCCATGGACGATCCAATGGGAGCGGTTGCGTTTCAGGAGGAATTGGAATCAAAAGCATATGATTTATGTCAGGGTAAAATTCCGCAGCAATTATATGGGGATTTTTTACAGCGCAAAAAGTCTTCGAGCTACGGCGGGTTTTCTTCTGAGATAAAGGGAGATGCAGCATTTGCTGATTTAAATCCGCTATTTAGTGATGCTATGCGAGAATCCTTTATTGAGGGCATGAAATTATTTGGAACATATATTGATGGATATGATAGGGAAGATGCTATTTTATCCGGAGTTGAGAGTCGAACCTCGTCGCCACTTCGTATTCATCGTGATGAGCAATTTGAAAGCAGCATAAAAGGCCTATTTCCTTGTGGTGAAGGCGCCGGTTACGCCGGCGGTATTATGTCCGCTGCCATGGACGGGATGAAGATTGCAGAAGAAATAATAAAGAGATATAAGGTTGATTATGAACAGTAAAGAAGTTGATTTTAATAAGCTAACACCTATGATGCAGCATTATCTGCAAACGAAGGACGAATATCCAAATTATATTTTGTTTTATCGTCTGGGGGATTTTTATGAAATGTTTTTTGAGGATGCCGAGACGGTATCCAGAGAGTTAGAAATTACACTGACAGGTAAGAGCTGTGGTTTGGATGAACGGGCACCTATGTGCGGCGTGCCATTTCATGCGGCTGAAAGCTATTTGACCAGACTTATTAACAAGGGATATAAGGTGGCAGTCTGTGAACAGGTGGAGGATCCAAAGGAAGCCAAGGGAATGGTAAAGCGAGAGGTGACTCGTATTGTGACACCTGGTACCAATATGGATGCCATGTCCTTAGATGAATCTAAGAATAATTACATTATGGGGATTTTCTATGATGGAGATCGCTATGGATTGGCCATTGCAGATGTTTCCACAGCGGATTTTTTTGTGACGGAAGTGGATTCCAATCGGAATTGTCTCGATGAAATCAATAAGTATTGTCCCTCTGAGATTGTTTGCAATGAGAATTTTACCATTAGCGGCATTGATATACAGGATTTGCGGCAGCGGATGCAGATTTCAATTTCTAAGGTGGATGCACACTATTTTGACGAGAAGCTGTCTGTGGCGTTATTGCTTGAACATTTTCACACAAGCCAACTGTCGGGACTTGGTCTTTTGGAGTTTCCGCTGGGAAGCATCGCCTCAGGTGCTCTTCTAAAGTACTTGTATGATATTCAAAAGAATAGTTTGGAGCAGATTCACACCATTAAACCGTACTTAAACGGCAATTATATGCTTTTGGATTCATCCACCAGAAGAAACCTTGAGCTGGTGGAAACCCTGCGTGAAAAGCAAAAGAGAGGTTCCCTTCTTTGGGTTTTGGATAAGACAAAAACAGCAATGGGTGCAAGAATGCTTCGCAGTGATATTGAGCAACCCTTAACAGACGTAGATGCAATCCAAGGCAGATTAGATGCGGTGGAAGAGTTTGTGAAGTCCATGGTTTTGCGGGAGGAAATGCGAGAGTACTTAACCCCGATTTACGATTTAGAGAGGCTGAATACTCGCATTGTTTATCAGACAGCAAATCCAAGAGATTTGTTGGCTTTTAAGAATTCCATTGGAATGCTGCCATACATAAAAGAAATATTAAAAGACACGAAATCAGAACAGCTTCGCCAACTGGAAACGGAAATCGATGACTTGTCAGATCTCTATCATTTTATTGATGATGCCATTTGTGAGGAACCACCAATTTCAACTCGGGATGGCGGAATTATTCGCGATGGCTTTCATGAGGAGATTGATCGTCTTCGCAAGGCAAAAACCGAGGGAAAACAGTGGCTTGCGGAACTGGAGACCTCAGAGAGAGAACGCACCGGAATCAAAAATCTGAAAATCAAGTACAACAAAGTGTTTGGCTATTATTTGGAAGTTACCAACTCTTACAAAGAGTTGGTCCCAGAGGATTATCAGCGCAAGCAGACATTGGCCAATGCAGAGCGGTACTTTACACCGCGCCTTAAGGAATTGGAAGATACTATTCTCGGTGCGGAGGACAAGCTCATCTCCCTGGAATATGAGTTTTTTAAAGAACTTCGTTCTCAGATTGCAAGCCAGGTTACCAGAGTGCAGAAGACGGCCAAAGCCGTTGCAAGGCTTGATGTGTACGCATCACTTGCCTATGTTGCCGAAAAGAATCACTATGTACGTCCAAAGCTAAATACCAGAGGCGTGATTGATATTAAAGGTGGACGCCATCCGGTGGTTGAGCAAATGATGGAACATAAGCTCTTTATTGACAATGACACATATTTAGATAACAAGAAACAGCGAATCTCTATTATTACAGGGCCTAATATGGCTGGTAAATCCACCTATATGCGCCAAAGCGCATTGATTGTTCTGATGGCTCAAATCGGATGCTTCGTGCCTGCAAAGTCAGCCAATATCGGCATTGTGGATCGGATTTTTACCCGTGTGGGTGCATCAGATGATTTGGCCAGTGGTCAGTCTACCTTTATGGTGGAAATGAATGAGGTGGCTAATATTTTGCGAAATGCCACAAAGGACTCCCTGTTGATTTTGGATGAAATCGGACGTGGAACATCTACCTTTGATGGCCTTAGTATTGCATGGGCAGTTGTGGAGCACATTGCTAACACAAAGGTGCTAGGAGCAAAAACATTATTTGCCACACACTATCACGAATTGACAGAATTGGAAGGAAAGCTGGAAGGTGTTAATAATTATTGCATCGCGGTGAAGGAAAATGGTGATGATATTGTGTTCCTCCGCAAAATTGTTCCCGGTGGCGCCGATAAGAGTTACGGTATTGCTGTTGCAAAGCTTGCCGGATTGCCGGAGGAAGTGATTGAGCGGGCGAATCGCATTGTAACCCAGCTCTGTGAGAATGATATTGTAGATTTGGCAAAGAATATTGCTGTGGAAGGACAGACTGTTACAAACGGTCGAAAACAAAAGCCACTGGATGAGGTGGATTTGGCGCAGATGTCCTTTCTGGATACGGTGAAAGATGATGATATTATTGAGGAGCTTCGCTGCCTGGATATTAGTCAGATGACGCCGATAGAGGCACTCAATGCACTCAACGAATTACAGGTAAAGGTTAGAAATCGATGGTAAGACGAGAAATTGCACTGTTAGACAAGGAGACAATAGATCAGATCGCCGCAGGAGAGGTGGTGGAAAGACCGGCCTCTGTGGTAAAAGAATTGGTGGAAAATTCCATTGATGCGGGTGCTGATGCCATTACGGTGGAAATCAAAAATGGCGGAAAGACGTACATTCGCATTACAGATAATGGTTGTGGTATTCCAAAAGAACAGTTGACCACTGCCTTTATGCGCCATGCCACATCAAAGCTTCGAAATGCAGAAGAGATTTTAAATATCAAGTCTCTGGGCTTTCGTGGTGAGGCACTCTCAAGCATTAGCGCGGTTTCCAGAGTAGAGATGATCACCAAACCAAAGAGTCAGCTAATGGGATGCCGTTATGTAATCGAGGGTTCCCAAGAGATGAATTTGGATGAGGTGGGGGCTCCGGACGGAACAACCATTATGGTTCATCAGCTCTTTTACAACACTCCTGCCAGATTGAAATTCTTAAAGTCTGATATGACAGAAGGGGGATATATAGGTGAACTGATGGAGCGGCTTGCTCTTTCCAATCCGGGGGTTTCCTTCTGTTTTATCAGCAATGGAAAAGAAAAGCTACACACATCAGGAAATGGAAACTTATGGGATGCTGTCTATCAGATTTATGGTAAGCAGATAGCATCTGCAATGCTTCCTGTTTTCGGAGAAAATGAGCAGTATTTGATGGAAGGGTTTATGGGAGATGCAACTGTTGCCAGAGGCAACCGCTCATTAGAGAATTTCTTTGTGAACGGGCGATATGTAAAAAGTCCCCTTCTATCCAAAGCATTAGAGGCGGGATATGCCGGATTTTTGATGCAGCATCAGTATCCGTTTTGCGTGATATCTATTATGACAAAGGCTTCCAAGGTGGACGTGAACGTTCACCCAACCAAGCAGGAAGTACGATTTGACGATGAGATTACCGTTGCATCCATGCTGACGGAAATGATTAAGAGCGGTTTGGCAAAAAAGGAAGATATTGCAGAGTTCACATTGGATGTAACAGAGGATGATTCCTCCGATACCACGGCAGAGGAGCCTGCACAAACAGAGGCTGCAGAGACAAAAGCTGAGCCATTTGAGAAGAACCGTCTTGCCCAGATAAAAGAAAGAATCACTGCTGAGATTCATAAAGATACACCGTATGAGAGGAAATATCAGGATTTTTATGCTCGTATTGAAAAAAGTAGCGATGCTATAAAAACGTCGGATTCTCTTGTACCAGAACAAGAATCCTTAGTGTGTGAGCAAACCACCTTTTTGTCAGAAGAGTCTAAAAAGACTCATCGCATTATTGGACAGGTATTTGACACATATTGGTTAGTGGAATTCGACAATAAGCTCTACATTATTGACCAGCATGCAGCACATGAGAAGGTTCTATATGAAAAAATGTTAAAATCTCTGGACGAAAAGACAATGACATCACAGCAAATCAGTCCTCCGCAAATTATTTCGCTTTCTCGCATGGAGCAACAGACGCTTGAGGCGTATCGCGATGTCTTTGAGAAAATTGGTTTTTCCATTTCCTCCTTTGGCGGAAATGATTTTGCTATTACAGCAGTTCCGGGCAATCTGTTTTCTTTGAATTATCAGAATGTATTTATGGATATTCTATCAGATTGCGGAAATACAAAATCAGGTTTGGATAGCAATACAGTTTTAGAAAAAATTGCTTCAATGTCTTGTAAGGCTGCAGTGAAGGGAAATCAAAAACTATCTATGCCGGAGGTGGAACAGCTGATTTCAGATTTGTTGTCTTTGGAAAATCCTTATCACTGTCCCCACGGAAGACCAACTATTATTTCCTTGTCACAGTATGAACTAGAAAAGAAATTTAGAAGGATTGTGTAATATGAAAAAACCACCTTTGATTATTTTGGCGGGACCTACTGCCGTGGGAAAAACTGATTTGTCCATTTCTCTTGCAAAAGCTGTGGGAGGAGAGATTATCTCCTGTGACTCTATGCAGGTTTATAAGTATATGGATATTGGTTCAGCAAAAATTTCACCTGAGGAGATGCAAGGTGTGCCACATTATTTGGTGGATGAACTGCTTCCTACCGATGAGTTTAATGTGGCAGTTTTCTTAGAGCGGGCAAAGCAGGCCGTGGCTGAAATCTATGCAAAAGGGCACATTCCCATTGCTGTTGGCGGTACTGGGTTTTATATTCAGGCGTTGCTTTATGATACAAAATTTACCCCGGAAGAGGATTCTTCTGTTCGAAAACAACTTGAAGATTTTGTACAACAAGAAGGTGCAGATGCGCTGTTTCGCCGGTTGCAGGAAATAGATCCGGTATCTGCCGAAAGCATACATCCAAACAATGTAAAGAGAGTGATGCGTGCTGTGGAATACTTCGAATTGCATAAACAACCAATCTCTCAGCATAACGAGCAGGAACGCAGTAAGGAATCTCCTTACAACTTCTGTTATTTTGTGCTAAATGATTTGCGGGAGCAGCTTTATGAAAATATTGATAAACGCGTGGATGTTATGCTTGATGAGGGGCTTCTTGACGAGGTGAAGAAGTTACACGATATGGGATATACCAGAGAGCTTGTGTCCATGCAGGGGCTTGGATACAAAGAAATGATGCAATATCTGGAGGGGGAAATCAGTTTTGAACACGCAATCTATAAAATAAAGCGTGATACCAGACATTTTGCAAAGCGTCAGCTTACCTGGTTTCGAAGTAAAGGGGAAGTGACCTGGGTGAACAAAAATGAGTTTTGTTACGACAAAGACCGGATGCTTCAATATATGCTAAAACAGTTGCAACAGAAGAAAATCATAGAATAGAAGGAAGATAAAATGAGAGAAATGTATCAAAACCTCGGCATATCAGATGCTGTGTTAGATTTTGGGTTAAAGGTTGAAGCAGAGTTAAAGGAGCGCTTCGACGGATTGGATGAAGTGGCAGAGTATAATCAGCTGAAGGTGATTGCTGCCATGCAAAAGCACAGAGTAAGTGCAGAGTGCTTTCAATCCACCAGCGGATATGGCTACGGCGATTTGGGACGAGATACCCTTGAGGAAGTTTATGCAACATGCTTTAAAGGAGAGGCTGCATTGGTTCGACCGCAGATTACCTGTGGAACCCATGCCCTGGCATTGGCGTTAATGTCAAATGTCAGACCGGGAGATGAAATTCTTTCCCCTGTGGGAAAACCATACGATACATTAGAGGAAGTCATCGGTATCAGACCATCGAAAGGATCTTTGGCTGAGTATGGTGTTACGTATGCACAGGTGGATCTTTTGCCTGATGGTGAATTTGATTTTGATGGAATCAAAAAGGCAATCAACGAACGAACCAAACTTGTGACCATTCAGCGATCCAAAGGATATGCATCAAGACCGACTCTTTCTGTGGACCGAATTGGTCAGTTAATATCTTTTATTAAGGGCATCAAGCCAGATGTGATTTGTATGGTTGACAACTGCTATGGAGAGTTTGTAGAAAAGAAGGAACCCTTGGAAGTTGGAGCAGATATGATTGTGGGCTCTTTGATTAAAAACCTCGGTGGTGGTCTTGCTCCCATTGGCGGATATATTGTGGGAACAAAAGAATGTGTTGAAAACGCCGCATATCGTCTGACCTCACCGGGCCTTGGAAAAGAGGTTGGAGCCTCCTTAGGGATTATTCAGTCTTTTTATCAAGGCTTGTTTATGGCGCCAACCGTTGTAAACAGCGCGTTAAAAACCGCAATTTTTGCAGCGAATATTTATGAGACATTAGGATTTGATGTTGTACCTAACAAAACAGAGTCAAGACATGATATTATTCAGGCTATTACATTCGGAACCCCTGAGGGGTTATGCGCATTTTGCGAAGGTATTCAGGCTGCAGCACCGGTGGATAGCTATGTTACACCGGAACCTTGGGATATGCCCGGATACGACAGCAAGGTGATTATGGCTGCAGGTGCATTTGTGCAGGGCTCATCCATAGAACTGAGCGCAGACGGACCTCTTCGTGAGCCCTATACAGCATTTTTTCAGGGTGGCTTGACATGGTATCACGGCAAGCTTGGTATTCTGAAATCGCTGCAAAAACTTTACGACAGAAATCTTGTGAACAATATCTAGTTATGCTACAATAATAGGTACGATTAAAGCCAAACGGAGGATAAATCCATGAGTAATTGCTATGGAATTGATATGGGGACAAATAACCTCAAAATTTTCAGCAACAACAGCAAAAGTGTGTTAAATGTCAAGAACACAATTGCTATTGTAGACAATGATAAAATGTACGCCTATGGCGATGAGGCATATTCTATGTACGAAAAGACACCGGAATCCATTCAGGTTTCTTTCCCCATTGTCAGCGGTGTGATTGCTGATTTTGACAATATGCAGACGATGCTTTTTGAAGTGTTAGAGAATAAGGTGAAAGCCAAGTTAAAGGGAGCAGATATTGTTGTATGTGTCCCTACAGACATTACAGAAGTTGAGAAAAAAGCTTTCTATGATATGTTTATTAAGTCAAAGCAACGCCCTCACAGTGTGATGCTTTGTGAGAAGCCCCTTGCTGATGCCCTTGGTATGGGACTTGATATCACAGAACCAACAGGCATTATGGTTGTTGATTTTGGCGGGGACACCACAGAAATTTCTGTAATTTCTCTGGGTGGTCTGGTATTGACAGAGCTGTGTCCGTTTGGCGGCAACCAATTGGATGATTCCATTGTCACTTATATGAGACGTAAGTACAATCTTATGATTGGCAGAAAGACAGCTTGTCAGTTAAAGGAACAGATTGGTAGTGCTATGCCCGGTCGCAAGGACTCTTTGGTTATTGTGGGCAGAGATGTTGTCAGTGGCCTTCCAATTGAGATGGAGGTTAACAGCTCCATGGTATACGAGGGGATACGAGGCGATTTAACCAATCTGTGCAATTCTATTAAGATTACACTTGAAAAGGTTCCACCGGAATTGGCAAGAGACATTGTCTCATCCGGAATCTATTTGACAGGTGGTAGTGCGCAGATTCATCAGCTTGCTGAGCTCTTTACAGAGGTTACAAACATTAAGGTGAATATAAGTGAACACGCCAATGAAACATCTGTGCTTGGATTAGACAAGGTATTAACAGACAGCAAGTATAAGAAGTTTGGCTATGAAATGAAAGCCAGAATCTTTAAATAATTGATAGAAATCCGAGAAAGGGAGTTTCAAGATAACAATGAATCGTAAAGGAAGAACTTCTTTACCAAGTAAATACGTTTTGATGGGGTTAACACTGGTGTGTGTTATGCTCTTATTTGCAAGCTACGCAACAGGCTATTCCGGTGAACCGGTTCGGTCCATATCTAATTATATCTTTGTGCCTATGCAGAAGGGCCTTGATTATGTGGGAGACATTATTTCCATCAATAGTAATGATACCAAGACAAAGGAACAGCTCATTGCGGAGAATGAACAGTTGCAGAAAAAAATTGACGAACTCTCTAGTCAGATTACAACAACTCGCTTGGAGCAATCCGAACTTGATACATTACAGGAATTGTATGAACTGGATAAGCAGTATTCAAGCTACAAGAAGACTGGAGCCCGCGTCATCGGCCGGGGCAGTAATAACTGGTTTGACACCTTTACGATCAACAAGGGCTCTTCCAGTGGTATCAAGAAGGGAATGAATGTTATTGCCGGAAGCGGACTGGTTGGAATTGTAACAGACGTTGGGAAGAATCACGCTGTGGTTCGTTCCATTATCGATGACACCAACAACGTAAGCGGTATGGTTCTCTCCACCGATGATAACTGTATTGTGTCAGGCAGTCTGAAGTATATGACGTCATCTAATATGATTACATTCTCAGGATTGGAAGATAAGAACAATAAAGTTTCCGTAGGGGATTCCATTGTCACTTCTAACATTAGCAATCAATATCTTCCGGGACTGTTAATCGGATATGTTTCGGAGATTTCTAATGATACAAACAAATTAACCAAGTCTGGCAAATTAACGCCGGTAGCTGACTTTAAGCACCTTCAGGATGTGTTGGTTATTTTGGATATGAAGGAGACCGGTAAGTAATGGAGATGAAAACGATCCTGAAACAGGTTATGGTTGTCTTTATACTGATTGTTGTTTGCTACCTTATGCAGACAACCATATTTCCTCATTTGGAGTTAGCAGGTGTTGTGCCAAACTTCCTTGTGATTCTCACCACTTCCTTGGGTTTGATGAGGGGAACAAAATATGGCATGGGCGTGGGATTTACCTGCGGACTTGTTGCTGATTTTTTTAGCGGTTCTTTGTTCGGCATATACATTTTAATTTATCTCTATATTGGTTTCTTAAGTGGATTGTTTAAGAAACTATTTTATGGAGATGATTTAAAGCTTCCTTTGGCGCTCATCGGTACCTGCGACATTGTGTATGGACTGATTATATATGGTATTTGGTTTCTTGTGCGCAAACAATTTGCCTTTGGCTATTATTTTATTCATGTCATTATGCCTGAGGCTGTCTATACCGTATTAGTGTCCATTTTCCTGTATTACATTATTTTGAAGATAAACCAATGGTTTGATAAGGACGAAAAAAGGAGTAGAAGAGACCTTGTTTGATATCATAAGAGACTTTTTTAATAGAATATTGTCTTCTCGCCTTCGTGTCATGACCAGTGTCATGATTGTATTTTCCGGTATTTTGATGATTCGTCTTTTTGTGCTACAGATTGTAAATGGTGCTCAATATCAGGCCAACTATGATTTAAAAGTGGAAAAGACAGAATCCGTAGACGCGGCCAGAGGGTGTATCTACGACAGAAACGGCGAGGTGTTAGCTTATAATAAGCTTGCCTACGCCATTACTATTGAAGATACCGGGTCATACGAGAATTCCGATGATCGAAATGAAAAACTAAATGCAGAAATCGCCACGATTATCAAGCATATTGAGAAGAATGGTGACAAGATTGACAATGATTTTGGTATTCTTCGTTCCGCTAACGGCAAATATGAATTTGTTCAAGGGGAAGGTGTTGCCCTGCAGCGTTTCCGCGCGGACGTTTTCGGACATGCCAGTATCGAAGATTTGAAATACAACTCCAAGCTGAAGATTGATGAAAAAAGCGCATCAGCAAACCAGATTATGGATTATTTGATGGGAGAGCATCGCTACGATATTTCCACCAAATATAAAGAGGATTTGCGATATAAGATTTGTATTGTTCGTTACAGCATCGGACAAAACAACTTCCAGAAGTATATTGCCACTACCATTGCCAGTGATGTAAGCGACGCTTCCGTGGCCTACATTAAGGAGAATATGAATAATCTCACAGGGGTTGATATTGAGGAAAAATCCATTCGTTATTATGTGGATAGTGAGTATTTTGCACATATTGTTGGCTATACCGGAACCATTTCCACAGAGGAATATCAGGAAAAATCCAAAAAGGATAAAACGGTAGAACTGACGGACGTGGTTGGTAAATCCGGCATTGAACAATATATGAATGACTATTTATCCGGCAAAAAGGGAGAGCAGACCATTTATGTGGACAATATGGGTAACTTGATTCAGATATCAGATAAGAAGGAATCGGTACCGGGTAATCACGTATATTTATCGATTGATAAAAACTTGCAAATTGCCACATATAAGGCTTTGGAAAAAGAGATTGCCAGTATCTTATATTCTAAGATTGCAAATATCAAGACATACGCTCCCACCAGCGATGAGGCTGACATTGTAATACCGATTTATGATGTATACTTTGCCCTTATCAACAATAATATGATTAAGATTGATGATTTTGAGAAGGAAAGCGCCTCTGCTACAGAAAAGAAGGTGCTTCACGCCTACAACAAGAAGGCAGATAGTGTGATTGCAACCTTAAAGGGCCAGTTACACTCTAACAGCCCGGCAATTTACAAGGATTTACCAAAGGAATATCAGGATTATTCCACCTATTTGGTGACCACGTTAAAGTCCCAGGGTATTTTTGATGCTGATGCAATTGACAACTCCGATGAAATGCATTTGAAGTGGACCAATGAAGAACTCAGTGTCAATGAATATTTGATGTATGCCATTGAGCAAAACTGGATTGACATTACCAAATACTCGAATACATCCAAATATGCCGATACAGAGGAACTGTATGAACAGTTGATTGCCTATGCGTTAACGGAACTGCAGTCTGATCGAACCTTCCAGAAGAAGGTGTATAAATATTTGATTTTAGAGGATTCTATCAGCGGCAATGAACTCTGTGCCATACTTTACGAGCAGGGAGTATTAAAGGATGATGAAGGCAAGAAAGCTGCACTGCTTTCCGGCAGTCTGAGTGCCTACAGCTTTATTTTAGATAGCATTAAAACATCCAAAATTACACCGGCCCAGCTGGCTTTGGATCCCTGCTCCGGCTCAGCAGTTGTAATAGATTCGAAAAGCGGTGATTTGCTGGCCTGCGTTACTTACCCTGGTTATGATAATAATCGTTTGGCCAATGCTGTGGATGCAGAGTATTACAATTACCTGAGCACAAGCTTATCAAATCCCCTTTACAACTATGCTACACAACAGAAGACGGCTCCGGGTTCTACCTACAAGATCATTTCAACTACAGCAGGTTTGGCAGAAAATGACATTACCACATCCAGTCAGATCGATGACTTGGGACAGTTTGATTTGGTAAGTAATAAGCCCAAGTGTTGGGCGTTTCCAAGCAATCATGGTTTGATTAATGTGTCACAGGCTTTGCGCGTATCATGTAACTATTTCTTCTACCAGGTGGGTTATGATTTGGCCGGTGGAACCAATTATCAGGACGAAGCCGGTATCAATAAACTAAAGAAATACGCATCTATGTTTGGTTTAGACAAAAAGACAGGTGTAGAAATCGAGGAGGCAAAGCCTTCCATTGCCACAGAATACCCGGTTATGGCAGCCATTGGACAGTCAAACAATAACTTTACCACCATTTCCTTGGCCCGATATGCAACTGCAGTATCAAACCGGGGTACGGTATATGATTTGACCCTTTTGGATCATGTGCAGAATGCAGTGACAGGGGATGTGATGGAGACATACAAGCCTAAGGTTCGCAATCGAATCTCTGTCCTTTCTTCCGAGGAATGGTCATCCATTTCCAGCGGCTTGCGAGGCGTAGTGGAGGATTTGTCAGCATTTGACGGCTTATCGGTTGCTGCCGCAGGTAAAACCGGTACTGCTCAGCAGGATAAAACAAGGCCAAATCATGCGTTATTTATCGGCTATGCACCATATAATGCGCCGGAAATTGCTGTGGCAACCCGTATTGCTTTCGGATATGGTTCCGGCAATGCATCCGTAGTTGCTGCAGATATTATGTCATATTACTTTGGAGAGACATCCTTAGAATCTCTGTTGGGTAGTGAAATCACCACATCAACATCAACCAACGCAGTTACAGACTAAGTAGGAGTTTTTCATGAAAGAATCGGTTGTTATAAAAAGTAATCAATATGGTATTACCCTTGTTTTGGATAAAGAAATATCCTTTGAACAATTGGTGCGGGACATTTGCAGTAAGTTTGCCAAATCCAGAGATTTTTTTGGCACAGCAAATATGGTTTTGGCCATTGAGGGCCGTCCTGTAACAGGAGAAGAGGCCGGGGTGATTGTGGAAGCAATCCAGCTGAACTCCAACATTACCATTCTTTTAGTTGAGGAAAAACAGGAATTGAAAGATGTCCAGATGATGGATAAAATCGACAGATTCTACTATGAAAAGACATATGAAAATGCTAAAATTATAAAAGGAACTGTGGCCAACAAAGAGGAAATCCACTCTGATTCCAGTATCATTATTTTAGGCGATGTAAAATCACGAGCCAAAGTAACTGCCGCTGGTAATGTGATTGTGATGGGGACGGTATATGGAACTGTGAACGCAGGTTGTCCCAAGGACTCACATTGTTATATCATTGCAGAAGAGTGGGATGGCGGAACTGCTTCTGTTGGCGGCGTTACCGGGGAAGTCACTTTGGAGAGCAAATGGTTTTCAAGAACAAAGAAAAAGGGCAAAGAACCAGTTGCCATTGTGGTGTGGCAGAACGAATTGCTCTGTGAGCCCCTTCACAGTGGCCTTCTAAAACATATTTAAGGAGTATTAAGTGCTTGGGTGAAATTGTAATGGTTATTTCCGGCAAGGGTGGTGTTGGCAAAACAACGACAGCTGCATTGCTGGGACTTCAATTTTCACGAATGGATAAAAAGGTTGTACTTGTGGATACCGATTTTGGATTTCGCAACCTGGATATATTCTTTTGTATGGAGAATCAAATTCGATATAATGTGGCAGATGTGTTGCGAGGCGTTTGTTCTGTAAGACAAGCTTGTATCACCGTAGATGAAAATTTGTCTATGATTCCGGGGACAAAGGATGATTCCTTTTCCTGTGATGAGGGTAGAATAGCATCCTTTTTGCAGGAATTATCAGGAAGCTTTGATTATATTATTATTGACACTCCTGCCGGAATCAGCAGCATCCATCATATGCTATTGCCTTATATTACCCAAGGAATTCTGGTAATGGCTTGGGATCAGGCATCCATTTCTGATGCTATCTCTATGAGCAAGCTGCTTCAAAGAGGGCATATGAATTTTAAAGTGGTTTTAAACGAGCAGAAGCCCATAAGGTTTCTTGTGCCAAAGCAAGAACTGATAGGGTTATGTGATACGGTTTTAAATAGCGAATACATCGGAAGGATTCCTTATCAGAGACAGCTCGTATTTGACAACCACAAACTAAATAAATCTTTACAAATGATTTGTTCTAAACTATAGATAGAAAAGAGATTATTATGTTTCGTACTTACAAACTAAAAAATCTTAATTACAAATTGATTCTTGGTATTGTTGCGCTAAACACCATTGGTATTCTCGTTATCGGAAGTGCCAATTATGAATATCAGTCTAAGCAGATGCTGGGAATGATTCTTGGGGTTTTTGTTATGGGCGTCGTGGCTCTTATTGACTATGACTTTGTTTTACAATTTTCCAAGCTATATTATATTGGGGTTGTAGGACTTCTTATTATGGTACTTTTGTTTGGTGATAACTCAGGAGGTGCAACCAGATGGATCGATTTAGGTATCCGTTTTCAGCCATCTGAGTTGGGAAAGATTCTATTAATTCTATTCTTTGCCAATTATTTTATGCAATACGAGGATGAAATTAACGAGAAAAGATTTATAATAAAGACAGCGATTATTGCTGCCATTCCTCTTGCTTTGATTTTGAAGGAACCGGATTTATCCACAACCATTGTCACCTTCTTAATTATTGCATCCTTAATGTTTGTGACGGGAATCAGCTACAAATTGGTAGGCATCGTCCTTGCCATTTCAATTCCTACTGTTGTGGGTGGTATTCTTTTGATTTTGGCCAAGGGTGCCAGCTTGCTAAAAGATTATCAGGGTATGCGAATTTTGGCTTGGCTAAAACCGGAAGAGTATCCGGGGGCGGCATTCCAACAACAAAATTCTATTATGGCCATCGGATCGGGACAATTCTTTGGGAAAGGACTGTATAACAACAGTGTGGATTCCGTTAAAAACGGAAATTACATTCCCGAGCCACAGACAGATTTTATCTTTGCGGTGGCCGGTGAGGAAATGGGCTTTATTGGTGCAGTGGCCATTGTATTGCTATTGTTATTTATTACCTACCAGTGCTTTCGAACAGCGAAATCAGCGAAGGATTTGTCCGGTAAACTTATTTGTACCGGTATGGGAGCTCTTGTAGGTTTTCAGAGTTTTGTAAATATATGTGTAGTAACAGGTTTAATGCCAAATACTGGTTTGCCATTACCCTTTGTCAGCTATGGACTCACATCCTTAGTCACACTATATTTTGGAATGGGATTTGTTCTAAATGTAGGATTACAGGGGAAGAATTTAAAAAGGGGAGGAATTTTATCATGAATATCGGATTAGTTGCACATGACTCCAAGAAAAAGCTTATGCAGAATTTCTGTATTGCATATCGAGGGATTTTGAGCAAAAACGAATTGTTTGCAACAGGAACTACTGGAAGATTGATAGAGGAAGTTACAAATCTCTCTGTTCACAAATACTTAGCCGGTCATTTAGGCGGTACACAGCAGTTGGGAGCACAGATTGAGCATAATGAAATTGACCTTGTTATATTTTTGAGAGATCCACTTACGGCAAAGTCTCATGAGCCGGATGTAAATAACATTGTTCGAATTTGTGATGCAAACAACATACCTTTGGCAACAAATCTTGCCACAGCAGAGCTGTTAATTAAATCCTTAGATAGAGGAGACTTAGAGTGGCGTGAAATGTATCGATAGACTTGTTTCCGTAATGATGATAGGTATCCTTCTTGTTTGTATGACAGGCTGCAAAAGCGAAACAGAAGGAAGTTATCATTTAGAGGAGACATCCAACCAATTTCATATAACAGATACGGCAAAGACGGGAGGCGTGGATTTCTTCGCCTCTGATTTGTGTGTTTCCGAACAGGACAATTTTGGCCTGGATGCTGTGGATTCTCATGTAGCCAAGGGCGGTGGTGTTTTTAATCTGGCCACTGGCCAATGTACCTACGGACAAAATCTGTTTGGTCGTATGTATCCTGCCAGTACCACAAAGATATTGACTTGTCTTGTGGCTATTGAGCAGGGCGACTTGAATCAAATGGTTAAGGTAAGTGCCTACGCGGCGGATCAAACGCCGGATTCTTCCGTTGCAAATCTCTCCGCAGGGGATGTAATGTCTCTAAAGGATTTGTTGTATGGACTTATGCTTCGAAGCGGAAATGATGCGGCGATTGCAATCGCAGAAGCTGTAGGAGGAGATGAGGCAGGCTTTGCTGTTATGATGAATGAACGTGCTAAGTCTATTGGTGCAACCAATACACATTTTGTTACTCCCCATGGATTACATCAGGATGAACATTATACAACCATTTATGATATGTATTTGATTTTTCAGGAAGCACTTAAGAATGAAACTTTTTTAGAGATTATCAGTGCTCCTACCTACCATGTTACATACACAGGAAGTGACGGGACTACAAAGGCTCAGGATTGGAACAATACCAATCGTTATTTATCAGGTAAGGAAAAGGCGCCGGCGGGTTTTACCGTAGTTGGCGGAAAGACAGGAACCACTTATGAGGCAGGATACTGTTTGGTTCTTTATAGTATGAATAATCAGAATCAACCCATTATTTCCATTGTGTATTACGCAGATTGTGCACTAAATTTGTACTATCTCATGAATGAACTTTTGTATACATATGGTGAAGCATAAAAAAGGTGTTCCCTCAGGAACACCTTTTTGAAAGATTTAGTTGGAACGAATACGACCGTATGCGCTAATCATATATAAGCCGCTCAAACCAACCAGGGCATATATAATCCTTGACAGCCAAGACATATTTCCAAAAATAAAGGCTACTAGGTCAAACTGGAAGAAACCAATGAGCCCCCAGTTAATTGCGCCGATAATCACTAAAGTAAGTAATGTATAATCTAAGCCTTTCATTTTCATACCTCCTTTATAAAAGGTAGTATGTGATAAATGTTATATTTTATACAGACACTATTTTATTAATTTCAATGAGGTTATCATATTGAAAAAAGACAATAATATCATCAAGTTTCACAAACAAATACAAATAAATATTGGTCTTGTAATTTTTGGCATTATTGTCCTGTATGTTATCTTTCACATATTTTCCTACCTGACATCAGATAGCATTACAGTATATGAGGTTACAGAGGGAACCATTGCAAAGGATACCTCCTATCGGGCGCTGGCGATTCGTCAGGAAGAAGTAATGAACGCCCCTACAAGCGGAGATATTTTTTATTACGCTGCCAATTTTGATCAGGTGGGAGTGCGGACAAATATTTACTCTATTGATACCACAGGTACAATTACCGCAAAGCTGAAGGGCTCCAATCAAAATCTTGATGTGTTAACCAAAAGCGATATGACAAAGCTTACGTCCTCCATTCGAGATTTTATCTATGATTATGATGGCAATAAATTTCAGAAGGTCTATGCATATAAGACAGATTTAGATTCCGACTTGCAACAGTATTACAGTGTAAATATGTTGCAGGAAATGGAAGGAGAGATTACCCAGGCTCAACAGCAGGGGAAGTTTACCTATTACAAAGCCCATGTTCCGGGAACCATTGTGTACCAGACCGATGGGATGGAAGGGATATCTCTTTCGGATGTGACAAAGGACTCTTTTAACGCAAAAAATGTGAAAGTCACCAATTTAAAGTATCAGGATAAGGTAAAAGAAGGACAGGCTGTTTATAAGGTGATCACTTCGGATAGATGGAATTTGATGTTTCCCATTGACAAGGATAATGCAAAAAAGTTTTTAATGGAGGAAACGGCCTATGTTCAGATTCGCTTTTTAGAAGATAATGCCACCACATGGGCTGCATGTGAGATTGAAAAGCGGGATGGGGATTATTATATGATATTGTCCCTAGATGATGGTGTGGCCCGTTATGCAAACTCTCGCTTCGTGCATATTGCACTGATGCTAGATGAGCAGTCAGGTCTTAAAATTCCTAATTCTGCCATTGTGGAGAAAACCTTCTTTACTGTCCCGAAGAAATACTTCTTTAAGGGAAATGATTCAGAGGCGTCCGGCCTTATGATTAAGGGAGAAAATGGCAAAACGGAACTTGTGGTACCAACTGTGTACTACGAAAGCGACGATATGTATTATATTGATTCTGAAAAGGTAACTGCCGACACTAAAATTTTACAGCCGGATTCCCCGGTCGTTTATCGAATAGGAACGAAAACGGATAAGTTAAAAGGTGTATATAACGTGAATAAGGGCTATGCCGTCTTTAAGCAAATTAAAGTATTATATCAGAATGAAGATTATGCAATTATTGAAAAGGGTACCCCCTATGGCATAGCAAGCTTTGATCATATTGCTCTTCAGGGAGATCAAATCAAAGAAAACGAAATGATAAATGAAAGATAAGAGGTGATACCATGTTAAAAGAGAATTTACAAGAAGTGGAAAAGAAGATTCAGGCTGCCTGTGAACGGGCAGGGAGAGATCGAAGCGAGGTGACATTAATTGCCGTCAGCAAGACAAAGCCTGTGGAAGATTTGATGGAGATTTATGACGCAGGTGTTCGCACATTTGGGGAAAACAAAGTGCAGGAAATGTGCGATAAAATGGAAAGAATGCCAGAGGATATTAAGTGGCATATGATTGGCCATTTACAGCGCAATAAAGTGAAATATATTGTTGACAAAGTGGCACTAATTCATTCCGTGGACAGTTTTCGTTTGGCAGAGGAGATTAATATCCAGGCAAAGAAGCGTGGAATTGTAGTTCCCATCCTTGTGGAAGTGAATATTGCAGAGGAAGAGACAAAATTTGGCGTTACAAGAGATGATGCTATTGAGCTTGTAAAACAGATTGCAACCTTAGACGGAATTCAAATCAAAGGACTGATGACCATAGCACCATATGTTGTGGATTCTGAAGAAAATCGAGGGTTTTTCCGCAAAATAAAGGAGTTATCTATTGACATTATGAATCAAAACATTGATAATGTAGATATGGATGTTATATCTATGGGTATGACAGGAGATTATGAAGTGGCCATTGAAGAGGGTGCTACTATGGTTCGTGTTGGCACAGGTATCTTTGGCAAGAGAGACTATAGCAAAGTATAATTGTTTTAAGGAGAACAATCATGGCATTTTTTGATCGTATGTTGGACGTGATGAAGCTTCCGGAAGATGATGAAGAATATTATGATGACGAGATGTATGATGAGGAGTACGACGATGACGACTACGAGGATGAAGACTCTAAGTCCATCTTTCATATGTTTGGCAAAAGAAAAGATATAGACGATGAACCTGAAGAGAAAGCTCCTAGGGCTGTTGCAACTCCTGCAAAGGAACGCCCCGTAGCGAAGCCATCACCTAAGATTACACCAATGAGAGGCGGCAGAAAGGGGAACGTTAGTATGGAAGTTTGCGTAATTAAACCATCCAGCTTTGAGGATGCGAGAGAGATTTCAGAGACATTATTGGCTGATCGTACTGTTATTTTGAATATGGAAGGTCTTGATTTGGGACTTGCACAGAGAATCATTGATTTCACATCTGGTTCTTGTTACGCAATTGATGGTAACCTGCAGAAGGTAAGCAACTACATTTTCATTATCACACCTGCTTCCGTTGATATTTCAGGGGATTTGCAGGGTATTGTAGATGCATTTGACTTCTCTGGTATTCAGACAGGTTTTTAAGATGAATCGTGATGACTACGATGTTACTCGAAGATTTGAAGATTTGTCTAATCAGGCTGACAGAAAAGGAATTGTCTTATTTAGTGATTTTTTAAATATGAATGAGATTAACCTGTTATTACAATGTAAAGATGTGCTTGCCACAAGGGTTACATTGTTTGGAGGTTATGAAGGTGCAGAGCGTCAGATGGTAGCATTCCAGCCTGATGCTCTTTATTATAATTGGGAGTTTCCCATTTCTTGCATTCAATACCGGCCTGTCAGCGAGAAATTCGCCCAGGATCTATCTCATCGGGATGTGCTGGGGGCTATTATGCATCTTGGTATTGAGCGCAGCTTGATTGGAGATATACTATTCCAGAAGAAGGAAATTTTTGTTTTTTGTCACCAGAAGATATCATCCTATCTTTTAGAGGAATTATCACAAATTAAGCGTACGCAGGTGATAGGACAGATGCATATGGCGCAGGAAGTGTCTGTTTCACCGGAGTTTGAGGATGCCAGAGGAAATATTTCGTCCAATCGTTTAGATGCTTTTGTTTCCCATGTATGCAGGTTGTCCCGTTCAAAAGCCACGGAGTATATCTTGGCAGAAAATGTATTTATTGACGGGAAAATGATTTCCAATTACAGCGCCAAGCTTTTAGAAGGAAATATCATCTCTCTGAGAGGGTATGGGAAGATTCGTGTTACCGAAATTGGCGGAATGACAAAAAAAGGTAGAATTTGGTTGTCATACCAATGGTATAAATAAAGGAGAAGTTATGTCAAAACAGTTAGATATTATGTATGAGGGTGCGTTTTGTTATCCGATACATTTAGAACAATCATTTGATCGTTTCATAGAGCATTATCGTTCGTTAGAAGGGGCAAATCACAAAAAAGTTTGTATTGTAACTGATTCTGACGTGGCAAATTTATACTTAAATGAAATGATAAAAATTTGCAAAAATCAATTTTTTGATGTAATTTCATTTATTTTTCCATCTGGAGAAGCCTCTAAAAATCTAGATACAGTTGAGAAATTATATTTAAAATTAATTAATAACCGATTTGACCGCAAAGATTTACTCATTGCATTGGGCGGTGGGGTGGTTGGTGATCTGACCGGATTCGCCGCCGCCACATTTTTGCGTGGTATTGACTTTATTCAAGTGCCAACAACCTTGCTTTCACAGGTTGATAGCAGCATTGGAGGCAAAACCGGAGTGGATTTTTCCCGTTTTAAAAATATGGTGGGAGCCTTTTATATGCCTAGAATGGTGTATATGAATACAGCTGTGTTGTATTCTCTTCCCCAAGTGCAATTTCAATCCGGTATGGGAGAAGTCATCAAGTATGGATTGATTAAGGATGCTGCATATTATCAGTGGTTGAAAGACCATAAGGAGTCTATTTTGGCATTAGATGATGCTACTTTGGAAGAGATGATATATATAAGCTGCAAAACAAAAAAAGCAGTTGTGGAAGAAGATCCCAAAGAACATGGCATTCGTGCTCATTTGAATTTTGGTCACACCATTGGACATGCTGTGGAGAAGCTTTCAGACTTTTCATTATACCACGGTCAATGTGTTGCTATTGGTATGGGAGCTGCAGCATATTTGTCCAGCGTCAATCATGGAATGGTTTCGGCTGTATATGAAGATATTCTGCGCACCATAGAAAGCTTTGGCCTGCCCACAAAGGTGGCTGGTTACGATGCGAAAGCTATATTAGAAGCCACCAAATCCGATAAGAAAATGGATGGGGGTCAAATCAATTTTGTTGTATTGGATTCCGTGGGAGAGGCAGTGATTGATAAGAGTTATAATGATGAGATGCTGCTAGATGCCATTGGCACCATATTAGAATAAAGGTAGGCGTTGCTTATGAATAAATCAAAAATTTCTATATGTATCATGGGATTTCTATCAACTGCTTTACTGGTGTACTTAGATCAATTCAGCAAACAGTTGGCTGTAACCTATTTGGCAGGAGATAGGGATATCGCATTGATTCCTGGAGTGCTGCAGTTACATTATTTAGAGAACACAGGTGCAGCCTTTTCTCTGTTAGAAAACAAAATGTGGTTGTTCTACCTTTTGACGCCGATCTTGTGTGTGTTTATGGCGCTGCTGTTTGTTCGCTTGCCAAAAGATAAGAAATTTCATTTGCTTCGCATTGTTTTGATTTTCTTGATTGCAGGGGCTATTGGTAATTTTATAGACAGGGTATTGTATCAATATGTCATTGATTTTATCTACGTTTCCCTTATCAATTTCCCTGTGTTTAATGTGGCGGATATTTATGTGACATGCAGTGTGGTTGTTCTATTTTTATTGATTTTATTTGTATATTCCGATGAAGATTTGTCGGTGATTATGGATAAGATGAAGTTTTGGAAAAAATCATCCATTGAGAGGTAATATATGAGCAATTATTTTGTTGAGCCGGAGCAGGAAGGTCTTCGGCTTGATGTATTTTTAAGTCAAATGGAAGAACATACGTCTCGGAGTTCTCTACAGAAGCATATCAAAGACGGCCACGCCAAAGTGAATGGGGAAAATATAAAACCCAGCTATACTGTTTGTGCAGGGGATGAGATTGTCTACAACAGCCCTGAACCAGTGGGCGTTAGCATTGTTGCAGAGGACATTCCTCTTGATATTTTATATGAAGATGAGGATTTGCTGGTGGTAAACAAACCAAAGGGTATGGTAGTGCACCCTGCACCGGGTCATTTGTCCGGAACTCTTGTAAATGCAGTTATGTTTCACTGTAAAGATTCCCTTTCCGGAATCAACGGAGAGCTTCGCCCCGGTATTGTACATCGCATTGATCGGGACACCACCGGTTCACTGATTGTCTGTAAAAATGATATTGCACACAACCATATTGCTGAGCAGATTAAGGAACACTCTGTAAATCGAATCTATAGAGGAATTGTGGTTGGGACCGTATCGGACGAGGAGGGCACGATTCACGCGCCAATCGGAAGGCATCCTATAGACCGAAAGAAAATGTCCATTAATGAGCGTAATGGAAAGGACGCCATCACCCATTATCGTGTACTTAAACGCTTTGATAAATATACTTATATGGAATTTAAGTTAGAGACCGGTAGAACACACCAGATTCGTGTCCATATGGCTAGTATAGGGCATCCATTGCTGGGCGATGAAGTGTATGGAACCAAAAAATGCCCCTTCCATCTGGAGGGACAAACACTTCACGCAGCTATCATTGGCTTTATACATCCGACAACAGGAGAGTATATAGAAGTGGAAGCACCCCTTCCGGAGTACTTCCAGCATCTGTTGCATATTCTATGATGAAAACGATTAGAAGAAACGGAAAACACCGAATACAACACCAAGAATCTGACAATCGGGAACAATAATTGGGTCCATATTGTCATTTTCCGGTTGTAGGCGGATGTGTCCGTCTTCCTTATAAAATGTCTTAACCGTGGCAGAGTCCTCAACTAAAGCTGCCACCATTTCCCCGTTCTTAGCAGTTGATTGTTGCTTTACAAGGATCACATCACCATCAAATATTCCTGCATTGATCATGCTTTCACCCTTAACCTTCAGCATAAAGGTGTTCTGATTGGGCATATACTCGGCCGGAATAGGGAAGTAGTTATCAATGTTCTGGATAGCAAGCAGCGGCTGTCCGGCAGCAATGGAACCTACAATAGGAACATTGACCACCTCTCGTCTCGTGAGATTGAAATTATCGTCTACAATCTCGATAGCACGAGGTTTGGAAGGATCTCTGCGAATGTAACCATTCTTCTCTAAAGTCTCAAGGTGAGAATGAATAGAAGAAGTGGACTTTAAATGGACTGCATCACAAAGTTCACGAACCGTTGGCGGGTATCCCTTATTCAGAATCTCCTGTTTCATATACTCGAGAATCTCTCTCTGCTTATCAGATATTCTACCGTACTCCATAAGACATCTCCTTATCTGTATCTTTTCTTACATTCAATATATCATATGGAAATAAAAAAAGCAAACATACTTTCCGAAAATATGTTCGAAAAATGTGTTGACAAACATTTGTTCTTGTTGTAACATCAAATCAGAACAGAGGTTCGGTTATACATTTGTGCAGAATAGAAAGAGAGAACGATATGAGAGAGAGTAGAGGAAGTGTGAGAAACCAGAAGAGATGTGTAAGAATAGCCAGATATAGACGCAATTTTTTCATTGCAGCTATGATGGTTGCTGTTTCTATGGCAACATGCGTATTTGTTATGAACTCCAGTGCTAAGGAAGAACATGAGAGCTTTAAGTACTATACCAGCATTGAGATCCAAGAAGGAGATTCCCTATGGGCATTAGCCGAAGAATACGGTGCAACAGCATATGTGGATTGCAATGAATATATTGCTGAAGTTAAGGAGATTAACCATTTACAGGGGGATGAAATCCACAGCGGTCAGTATTTAACTATTCCATATTATTCTGCTGAAATTAAGTAGTTTTTCCACGGATTATGGTTGTTTTTTGTCTCTTTTATTATTATAATTTACTTATTATATAAGGGAGAGAAGTTAGATATGTATCGTTTTATTCTGGTTGTTCTTGCTAATTTGCGTCGAGCACCATACCTGGTTCCTAAGATGCGTAAGATGTTTCAGCACCCAGAACGTTATTCTGAAGAAGTTCGTTATGCTTTTGCACAGAAGCTGATTGATTATATGAAAGCTTCCGGTAAGATTGAGACAGAAGTATATGGCGAGGAGTTATTGCCTAAGGAGGGTGGCTACGTTATGTTTCCAAACCATCAGGGCAAGTACGATGCGTTAGGCATTATTTACGCACATAAGCGCCCATGCACCTTTGTTATGGACAAGGCTAAGTCCAACGGTTTCCTGGTAAAAGAACTGGTGGATATGCTTGGCGCGAAACGATTAGAGCTTGATAATGTCAGACAGAATCTTACCATCATTAATGAGATTACAGAAGAGGTAAAACAGGGCAAGAGATTTATTCTTTTCTCTGAAGGTGGTTATGATAAGAATCGCAACAACGTACAGAGGTTTAAGCCAGGTAGTTTTAAGTGTTGTTTGCGTTCTCAGGCACCAATTGTCCCTGTGGCTTTGATTGATTCCTATAAGCCGTTTAACAGCTTATCCCTTGGCAAAGTTACCACCAAGGTTATCTTTATGGAACCAATCTATTATGATGAATACAAAGATATGAAGACACAGGACATTGCGTTGCTGGTTCGCCAGAGAATCGTTGACAAGATGAATGAATTTGGCGTTTGATTTGAAATATAAACTATGTGATAACACTATTTTATCTTGATTTTCATAGGAATTATAAGGTGAGATAGTGTTATTCTTATAAGATGTATCTAGCGGATAAATATCTGTTTATCAGAAAGATATTGTAAAGAACATGCATATTTGTTATACTATAGGTATCAGAAAATGTTGTGAGGTATATCATTATGGGAAAAGATTCTCAATTCTATAAGGATAAAGCTAAAAATCAAAAGATAAAACTGCGTATGCTGTTAGATCAATTGCCGCAATACGCCATAGATTATATTCACAGTAAAGAATTATCTACTCAGACAAGCACGCTGATTTCTTATTCCTATGATTTGCTGTCGTTTTTTCGCTTTTTACAGGAGAAAAACCCTGCAATATCACATTATGAGATAAAAAACATTCCATTATCAGTTCTTGAACAATTAGATCCGGAAGACATTATGGAATATCAACGCTATTTAGAGCTTAATGTTGACGGTGAGTTTCATGAGAATTGCAAGAAATCTATTGCCAGAAAAATGTCACCATTGCGGGGATTGTATCAATATCAATTGGAACGAGAACGCATTAAGAGAAATCCAATGACCTTAGTTAAACTTCCAAAGCTGAAAAAAGATAAAAACATTATACGAATGAACAATTTCGAGGTACAAGCCATTCTAAACGCCATAGAAAACAATTCCGGCCTTGCAATGAGTCAGCGCCAAAGAAAATACTGCCTTAAGACACAAAAGCGTGATTTGGCCATTTTAACCCTTATGTTAGGCACTGGAATACGTGTTTCTGAGTGTAATGGCTTGGATTTGACAGATATCAATTTTCGCGAGAACTCTATGACGATCGTCCGCAAAGGTGGCGGACAGGATGTTTTATACTTTAACAACGAAATTCACCAGGTTTTGGAGGATTATATCAATACAGAACGAGCCTTGATTACGCCATTGGAGAAGGATGAACCTGCACTCTTCTATTCCCTGCAGGGAAAACGTATTTCTGTGGATGCTATTGAGAAACTAGTGAAAAAATATGCGCAGATCGTGGTTCCAAACAAAAAAATCACTCCTCATAAGCTGAGGAGTACCTACGGAACGGCATTATATCGTGAAACCGGCGATATTCGCCTGGTAGCTGATGTTTTAGGCCATGAAAACATCAATACTACCATCGATTATTATGCAGCCATGGAGGATGAACACAAACGCCAGGCTGCGGATGCTGTTAATTATAAGAAAAATCCATGATTATAGCTCTTCAGCGTTAATTTCGATTCCATCCTGCCATATTCTTTCCAAATTATAGAAGAGACGATCTTCCTGAGAAAAAATATGAACAATAACATCTTCATAATCCATAAGAATCCATGTAGAGGAACGGTTGCCTTCGACCTGCTTTGCATGGATTCCATGTTCATAAAGAACCTTATCAACCTCATTTTGCATAGCAAGCAGCTGATTCTGATTATCACCGCTGGCAACAACAAAATAATCTGCCATAACAGAAACACCGGCAATGTCAATTACTTTAATGTCTTGTGCTTTCTTATCATCTAACGCTTTATATACTAATTTAACAATCTCCTTACTATCTAATACATTTTCCATTGTTTAACCTCTTTCTTTGATCAATTTCTTATAGTATGTGTAAGTTTCTATGGTTGTATCATCCATCTCATCCTGATGTTTGGATACGTATTGAATCGTGTCCTCTAAAATCATAAGGACACATGCATCGATATCTTCAAAAGCCACTTTACGAATTTCGGCAAGTCTCGGCGCCTTATCCCGGCCCGGTTCTATATAGTCAGCAACAAATATGATCTTATCAAGCAAGGACATCTCCTTGCAACCGGTGGTATGAACTGAAATTGCATGCAAAATTTCTGAATCGTGGATGCCATATTCTTTTTTTGCCAAATAGGCCCCGACTTTACCGTGTAACAGGTGTGGCGCTTTTTTCTCAACCTTTGAAATGGGAATTTGATGCTTCTTGCAAATATGAATTCGTTCTTCATCCGACAGACATTTTGCACAGTCGTGAAGCAATCCTGCCACCATAGCTTTTGTAAAGGGATATTCATGGCAAAATGCAAGATTTGCAGCGGTATGCATAACACCAATGGTATGCTGATAGCGACTTGTCTTTAATGCCTTTTTTAATTTCAATTCCATTTGATAAAGTTCCTCCGAAGAGAACACTTTATCATATAGATGATTGGTTTTGATATAAGACAAAACGTTATCCGGAATCAAACCAGACACATCAAGACTGTTTTCCAAGGCTGTTCTGACTTCGGTAGATGATATGTCCATTTGCTTTACCATAATTTCAAAGAAATGGTCCCCATATCGCTTCTGATGCTCTGTCATTTTCTCCTGAAAAGCTGCCGTTGTCTCTTCTTGCTCTTGGGGCCTTCTGGCAACCAGGATATCTGCATATTGACAGATTTCCTCAGGCTTTACCCACTCATCAAAGCTAAAAAAGGAATCTCCGCCAATAATGAAATAAAAGTGAGTAAACACCCCGTAGCGCTCTTGTAATTTCTTCAAAGTCTTGTAAGTGTAACAGGGCTTTTTCTTTTCAATTTCCACATCGCACAAATGAAACATTGGATATGGCGCAATTGCCGCCAGAACCATTTCTTTGCGATGTATGGCGCTAATATTTGCGGAAACTGCCTTATGAGGAGGCATTCCAGCAGGCATAAACCATACTTCGTCCAGATGGTACTGTTCATATGCTGCCATGGCGATGTTAAGATGTGCGTTATGAATCGGATTAAAGGTTCCACCTAAGATACCAACTCGTTTCAATTTAGTGACACCTCTTTACATAGGAAGTTCAATTTGTGGTTTCTTTGCCGGTCGGTAGAGAATAATCTTTTTACCAATGACACGTACAACCTGGGAACGTGTTCTCTCCGCCATTGTATTTGCAATTTCCTTTGGATCATCAAAGCAATTTTTTAAAACACTGATTTTGATCAGTTCTCTAGCAGCCAATGCCTCGTCAACAGCCTGAAGTAATTCAGGAGTCAAGGAAGACTTACCCACCTGCAAAATTGGTGTTAATTTGGATGCTAAGCTTGATAAATATGCTCGTTGCTTATTGTTCATAGCAATCTCCTTACTTATAATAATCAAACACAAGGCCATACATACGCACAGTATCGCCCTCTTCTATTCCAAGTTCTTCTAATTCCTTTAATATACCCTGTTCCTTCAAGAAACGTTGGAAAAATAAGAATCCTTTTTCGGAATCAATATTTGTATAACCAAGCATTTTTTCAATCTTGGGACCTTCCACCACATACTCGTCTTCTTCTGCATTGTACTCTACCGTAAATGGTTCATCCTTGAAGAATTGCAGTGCAGGATCATATTCGGCTTCATAAACCGTCACCTCGGAAGGACACGTTTTCAAAAGCTCATTTACGTGGAATAAAAGTTCTTTCACGCCTTCACCACTAACTGCGGAAATGGCATATACTTCAATACCTTCCGGCTCAAAATGCTGCTTAAGCTTTTGTAGGACCTCATCCTGTCCATCTATGCAAACATCCATTTTGTTTGCAGCAATCACCTGAGGCTTGTCCAGTATATGCGGGTCATAAGCCTCTAATTCCTTGTTTATCGCAAGAATATCTTCCAATGGATCACGACCTTCCACAGAAGCTCCATCTACCATATGAATAATAACCTTGGTTCGTTCAATGTGACGCAAGAATTCATGGCCCAAACCAACACCTTGTGATGCGCCTTCAATGAGCCCCGGAATATCAGCAATCACAAAGCCGTTTGTTCCATCTACATCTACAACGCCAAGATTTGGATTTAAGGTTGTAAAATGATAATTGGCAATCTTAGGTCTTGCATTTGTCACCCTGGATAAAAATGTGGATTTTCCCACATTAGGGAAGCCCACAAGCCCAACATCAGCAATTACTTTAAGTTCAAGTAAAACCTCAATCTCAATGGCTTCTCCACCCGGCTGGGCATATTTGGGAGCCTGCATGGTAGATGTGGCAAAATGCTGATTTCCAAGACCTCCACGGCCACCTTGTAAAATGATTTGTCTTTTGTTGTCTCCGGACATATCGGCAATGACTTTTCCTGATTCGGCGTCTTTGATAACGGTTCCCTCCGGAACCTTTAACACCAGATCCTCACCATTTTTGCCATGACATTTCTTTTTGCCCCCCTCTTCTCCGGGTCTGGCTGCAAATTTGCGTTTATGACGATAGTCGGTTAAGGTGTTTAATCCTTCGTCTACCTGAAAGATAATATCGCCGCCCTTACCGCCGTCACCACCGTCCGGTCCACCATTGGGAACGTATTTTTCACGGCGAAAGCTTACATGTCCGTCGCCGCCTTTTCCGGATTTTATAATAATTTTTGCACGATCTGCAAACATAATTCACCTCATAACAAAGTAGACTCGGCTAAATACTTAGTCGAGTCTACAAATCGTTTCTTAGTTTTCGCTTGCTACTGGATATACACTAGCCTGCTTCTTGTCGCGGCCTTTTCTCTCAAAACGAAGTACACCATCTGTCAAAGCAAATAATGTATCGTCACCACCGATACCTACGTTAGTACCAGGATGAATCTTTGTACCGCGCTGTCTGTAAAGAATGTTACCAGCCTTAACGAACTGTCCGTCAGCTCTCTTAGCGCCTAATCTCTTAGACTCAGAGTCACGTCCGTTCTTTGTAGAACCAACACCCTTCTTGTGAGCGAAAAATTGAAGATTCAACTTTAACATGTTTACACCTCCCTGAAATTTAGTGTAAGATACGAATCACCGTACGTTTTTTGTATTTCTGTTAAGCCCAAAACCAAAGACTTCATAAGTACATCTGCCTCAGAGGATATTTCCTCGGTAAGACGAAATGTAATATCGTTTCGACTTGAACCATCTTGTGGAACATCTAAGGTAAATGCATCTTCTGTAAACTGTTCAATTCCATTAATGGTGTTAATCACCAGCATAGAAACTGCGGAACAAACAATGTCTTTACCTTCAACGTCAAATCCGGCATGTCCTTCGCAGGACAATCCAATATACTGTTTTTGGTTTTGAAAAATCGTTATTGTAATCATAACAATTCTGATCAATTATCCATTAATCTTGTTGATCTGTACTTGTGTGAACGCCTGTCTGTGGCCGTTCTTCTTGTGATAACCGGTTTTTCTCTTGTACTTGTACACGATTACCTTCTTGCCTCTGCCTTCTTTTACTACAGAAGCTTCTACAGTTGCGCCTTCAACAGTAGGATTTCCAACCTTCAATCCCTTATCGCTGACAGCTAACACCTGATCAAAAGTAACCTTCTCACCAGCTTCAACTCCAAGCTTTTCAATGGTAATGATATCGCCTTCAGATACTTTGTACTGCTTACCACCTGTTGCTATAATTGCGTACATAATGGCACCTCCTATTATCATTACTCGCCAGCTACGGTGTTGCAAATGCAACTTAAAAAACCTCGCTGTGCGGCATACCCTGATATATTAGCACAAAACATCTGTGCCGTCAACAGATTTATCCAATTATTTATGTTTTTCTAGTGTGTTGCTATGATTAATATCATTGCGAAGCAGTCGATACAAAGCGGATGCAATAGGAACACCTAAAAGCATTCCCGGGATGCCCATCATTCCGCCACCGATGACTACGGCAGATAACACCCAAATCCCCGGCAAGCCAATGGCTGTACCAACCACACGCGGATATATAATATTACCCTCTATCTGCTGTAGAATAACCAGGAAGATTAAAAAAATCAAAGCTTTCACAGGGGATACCGTAAATATCAAAAATGCCCCCACAATGGCACCAATATATGCACCGGCAATGGGAATCAACGCTGTAAAACCAACAAGACACCCCACCATTGCTGCATATGGAATTCGAAGGATAAACATTCCCAGCATACATAATACACCTAGTATAACGGCCTCCACACACTGACCCACAATGAAACTGTGAAAGGAATCATCTAATACACCAAGAACATAATAAAACTTTTTTGTAATTGCTGTTGGAATGTAATGTGTAATCACACGATCACACTGACCCTTAATTTTTTCTTTCCCAAATAACAGATAGATAGAAAATATCAAGGCAATGAGGAAAGTGGTCAACGCCGAAAACACAGATGTCACGACGCCAAAAGTCACCTGGAGCGCTCCGCCTACACCTGTTGCAAGTAATTTTACTGCATTTGACAAAAGCTTTTGCAAATCATCCTGATTTTGGAATATCATCAGG
Organism: uncultured Roseburia sp.; assembly: GCA_946002055.1. Lineage (GTDB taxonomy): Bacteria > Bacillota > Clostridia > Lachnospirales > Lachnospiraceae > Pararoseburia. The sequence goes on along the minus strand of CAMFYL010000006.1, from coordinate 37,888 downwards.
TCATCTCTTTTGATATATTCGTTGATGTGCAAGGTATCAACTGCCCATGTCCACGCAGCATCAAGAGCGCCCGGAAAATCCTTTAGCATAATCTGAAAGCAGTTTATCATCTCAGGAATTACCATACGTGCAATAAAAAATACAATCAAGGTAATACTCAAAAAAGCCAAGATCATAGAAGTTATGCGACACATGGAAGTAGTCATTGGTTTTTTCAGTTTTGAAAAAAGCTTCGTCTCATAGAACATCATTAAAATATTGACAACGTATGCAATGGCGCATCCCAAAATTAAAGGTATGGCTGCTCCGAGAAAAAGTCCCAAACCACTTACAAGACCATCCCAGTAATGTATGGCAAGCCATAAAAGAAAAACAGTAACAGCAATTTGTCGAAAACTCTTCCAATTCATCTCCATATTGTTTCTAAACCTTTCAAAAATATAGAAGGTATTATATCAAACAAAAATGCAGATAACAACACAAAGTCGCTATCTGCATCATATTTATTTTTATTCTTCCTGCTCTCCTGAAACCAGGCTGATATGAAGCAAATCATTGGCTATGGATTCTACCTGACCGAAGGTTGATTTGGTTCGAGAATTGATTTCTTCCTGATTAGAGGTTTCCTCCACGATAGATTCTGCACGTCTCTTGGAGTTATCTACTAATACTTGCATTTTGTCTGCCATTTCACGAACATCTAAGCTATGTTGCTTGGTCTGAGAGCTGTTGTTGGATATCTCCTGGGTTTTAGCCTTGGATTCCAGTTGTAATTCTCCAAGATGAACCGCCTCTTCTTTGGCAGTTGATATATGCTCTATACCGGTTGCAACTGACTCCAGATTTGAAGCGTTGTAGTTCTTCACCTCGTCCAGCATAGCTTTTACCATATTAATCTTTTCCGTAATGGAACTGGAGGATGATTTGGAGTTCTCAGCCAACGTACGAACTTCTTCGGCAACAACTGCAAACCCCTTACCATTTTCACCGGCTCTGGCAGCTTCTATGGAAGCATTCAATGCTAAAAGATTGGTCTGGGCGGCAATTTGTTCGATTTCACTGGCAAAGGCGGTGATTTCCTCAAAGCCTACTTCCAATTTCTGTACGGAATTGCTGGTATCATTAGCGGTGTTTTCAATATTGCGCATACTTTCCACCGTATCATCCATCATGCGAACATAGCTATCCATCTTATGGCTGATGTCTTCAGAAATATCATTCATCTCTTTTGTGCGCTGCTCAATCTCATCTACTTCAGAAACCATCTCTGTGACAGAGCTTTGCATTGCACCCACATGTTCTAAGCTATTGGCACAATCTTCATATGTTTCTTGTGCAGCCTTTGATATGCTGTTGCTGGATTGCTGGGTCTCATCCATATTGGTGGCCAGCTCATCAACCATGGAAACAAGGGTTTCAGAAACCTCCTCGCACTTGTCTACAATAGCAACAATTTCTTCTGTATTATGTAAATCTTCCAAAACCTTGTGGCAGGAATCTGCCAGGCGAATAAACACCGCTCCCATAACCACCTGCTCAATGAGAAATCCCAACAAAGATGGGATATAATACCCCATCGTGGTTTGTCCTAAGGCTGCAGCTGCATCAGGAGCTCGAAACAAAAGGGCAATGGCCAACAAGATACCGCTGATAATGCTGATCTGCTGGGTGAACTTCTTGTCAAAATACATACAGCTTAACGCCATAGCCAAGCAATATGTCATATAGATACCAATATGGTACTCCGTACCTAAAATCATAACCACAACAGCAATGGAAATGATATTGATATACTTCTGTTTTGATGGGGGCATTTTGGTGCGATATAAAACGGTTGGTGTAACGGTACAGACGCAACCAATCACTGTTCGAATCAACAGTGGCCCCATAGTAATTTTAAAAATACCTGTGATAGATAAAATCATTAAAACAGGGAAGACCGCTGTCATCCACAAAATGATTTTAGTTAATCTCCCACAGACAATGGCATCATTTCGCTCAAAAAAATCCAATTGTTCATTCATTTGTTGTTCCATAAAAACCCTCCTAAGTAAAATCGACAAATCTCATAGAGTGATCATATCATCTTATAAAACCTATCGTCAATACGATTTATAACATTTGTTCTGAAACGCTTTTAAATTTCTTCTCCCTTGTCACTTCCACAAGTCCCAGCTTTGTATAATCAAGAACAGACACCTTTACATAGTCCTGTTTACAGGAGCTGCGAAGTAAGGATAATACTTCCCTCTGATGCGCTTCCTGTGACATATTGATAAAGTCTATAATAATGATACCGCTAATATTGCGAAGTCGAAGCTGTTTTGATATTTCTATAGCTGCTTCTCTGTTATTAGCAAGAAAATAAGTATCCTTGTCCATCTTCTTGGTGTTTTTTCCGCTGTTCACATCAATTACCGTCAGGGCTTCTGTGTGTTCTATGATAAGATACCCTCCCGATGATAAATACACTTTTTTGTTGCGCAAATCGTCTATCATCTTGGAGACGCCATATAGTTTTTCCATGGGATATGAAGAGTCCATATAACTGCGAACCACCATATCTGAAAGTCCCATTTCATTTGCTGCGTCTATCCACACTGTCTGATCCGAAACAAATTCGCAACATCCCTCCCGATACAAACGTTTGATATGTTCACAAAAGGGATGTGGGGCTTTTCTTACCAGATATCCACAGGTTTTATGTGCCACTGCAGACATAAATTGATGATATACATCCATTAGTCCTTGGATTTCTGTGGCGATATCTTCTGTGGTTACTTCACCTGCGCTTGTTCTTACAACAACACCAAAAGGCAGATTCTTATAGTTCTCTAGCATCCCTTTGAGATTCTTTCGCATTTCCCCCGGTAGTTTGCCTGATACACCGTGTCGGCGATTGCCTGTTGTCACTATGACATGTTCCCCCTGCAAGGTGACATTTCCTGTGACACAAATTTCTTTTGACTTAATTGCATCACGTACCACCTGGACAACCAATTCATCTCCTTGACACAACCGATTGGGGTTTCCCTGTTTTTTAGTAAAAATTAGATTTGAAATGTCTTCCAAGGGAAAATAGAATTTCAAATCTCCCGCCTGCAAGAATGCGGCGTGAATCTGTTCCATTACCTGCACCACTCTGGCAATATAAACATTGCCTACCAATGATGGCGCAGACATATCATAACTGTGGAATTCTATGGGATGGTTATGATGATCTAAATATAGCAGTATTTCCTGCTCTTTCCCATCACATGAATACTTTGTTATGGCAATGCGATTGCTATTTTTCATACCCTACATCTCCCAATGAGACATACCCATTTTCATCTCTTGTATACATATCGATGCGGTGAATGAAGAACCCATTATCCTCTACCATATGTCCCATAGAAGCAAAGAAATGTGAAAGAACGAATTCCGGCTTAATGTTGTCTGTGCTACCGGTTGACACATAAAGATAGAAAGAAATCTTATCTTCCGTCTTTGTAATATCAAAATCATAAATCAGTGGTTTCAGATTAAGCTCACGCTCACCTTTTTTTGTTTTCTTAATGACAGATATCTCTTTTGCGTTGTCATAAAATGCTTCTTTTGCCTTCTGCAACTCATCTAAAGAGTATACAAATTGCTCCGGATGCTTATATGTCAAAAAGTAGCTGGCAGCTGCCAATGAGGACATGGCGTTTTGCGCTTTTTCAGGCAAATATGACACTTTACGGATATCCATACCCTCTACCATAGTAGCCTGTAATCTCTCCAAAATATCTTTACAGGGAATTTCTTCCTTTAACTCAATATCTAAGTATTCCCCTTCGCTGGTAATACCAACCCCCAGGGGTGCCGCAAAGGACATGATTTGATGAGGATTGAATCCTTCGGAGTATTTGATTGGGAGACCACTTCTTCTGATTGCCTTCTGAAAATATCGCATAATATCCAGATGGCCTACATATTTCATAACGCCAGACTTGGCAAATTTAATTCTTACCTTCAAAGCATACACCTCCTTTGAAACCTGCCGCCCCACAGCCGGAACACTGCATACGACAATTTGGAGTAACTACCTGATCTTGGGTAGCTCGTTCCCATTCTTTTTTTAAGAAGTCTTTACGCACACCAACATCAATAAAATCCCATGGAAACACTTCATCCAAATCACGCTGGCGGTATGCATAAAAATCAAGAGAAACGCCTGCCTTATCCATGGCATTTTCCCATTTTTCCATAGAAAAGTAATCAGACCAGGCATCAAAAATACAGCCATCTTCATATGCGTTATAAATTGCCTGAGCAACTTTGCGGTCACCTCTTGCAAGCAAGCCTTCCAAAACTGTTACATCAGCCTCGTGCCAGTTGTAACGAAGACTCTTATGATTTAATTGTGCCTTCATAGTTTCGTTTACAATCTTAGCTCTGCGCAAGTATTCGCCCTTTTCATACATAGGTGCCCACTGGAATGGGGTGAAGGGCTTTGGTACGAAGAAAGATGTGCTCATAGTAATCTGACATTTTCCATTCCTCTGCTCTTTTGGAATCTCGTAATAACGGACGGCAATTTCATTTGCCAATTCCGGAATGGCGCGCATATCCTCTTCTGTCTCTGTGGGAAGTCCCAGCATAAAATAGAGCTTTACCTTCTGCCATCCCCCCTCAAAGGCCATACCTGCACCATGCAATATGTCTTCCTTGGTAAGCCCCTTATTGATCACATTGCGCAGTCTCTGGGAACCAGCCTCAGGGGCAAAGGTGAGACTACTTTTTCTGATGTCTTGTACCTTGCTCATTACGTCAAGGGAAAAGGCGTCAATACGCAAAGACGGCAGGGAAATATTTACACCATCGCCACAACATTCATCAATCAAAAAATTCACAAGTTCCGGCAAGCAGGAATAGTCACTGGAACTGAGAGAACTTAAGGAAATTTCCTCGTGTCCTGTGGATGAAAGCATCTCTTTCGCATAAGATTTTAGCAACTCCAGACTCTTCTCTCTGTTTGGACGATATACCATACCGGCCTGGCAGAAACGACAGCCTCTGATACATCCACGCTGGATTTCAAGCACAACGCGATCTTGTGTAGCACGGACAAATGGAACCAAAGGCTTTGTCGGATAGGCGCCCTCATCCATTTGAACAAGCACTTGACGTTTTACTGTCTTTGGAACATCTTCATAAATTGGTTTCATCTCTTCTAGGGTTCCGTCATCCTTATATGTCACTTCATACAAAGAAGGCACATAAATGCCGGGTACTTTTGATGCCTCACGAAGAAAATCGGCTCTTGTATAATGGCCTGATTGTTTCATCTGTTTATAGAGATCAAACAGTTCGTGATAGCTCACTTCACCTTCTCCAATGTAGAAAAGATCTACAAAGTCTGCCACAGGCTCCGGATTATAGGTACAGGGTCCTCCGCAGATGATTAGCGGATCATTGTCTGTGCGGTCTTTTTGCCAAATAGGAATCTGAGAGAGATCCAGAATTTGTAAGATATTGGTATAACACATCTCATACTGCAAGGTGATACCAACAAAATCAAAATCCTTAACAGGATCTTGTGTTTCAAGGGCAAACAGCGGAATCCTTTGCTCCTTCATAATATTGTGGAGATCCGGCCATGGAGAATACACACGTTCGCAGTATACATCTTCCCTGCGATTATACATTTCGTAAAGAATCTGAATTCCCAGATGTGACATACCAATCTCGTAAACATCCGGAAAACACATGGCAAAACGAATATCCACATCAGCAGGATTCTTCTTGATCATATTAAGTTCATTGCCGATATAACGTGCCGGCTTGTCCACCTGCATTAAAATATCGTCCGATAAAGCTAATTTACTCATATTTCACCTCGTTTTTTTAACGCAACAAACTCCATCATTAGCTTCTACTAATGGTGGAGTCCGTCCAATGACTTTTCTTTTCATTATCTTTGGGCTAATTCTCTGGTTACATCTTCCCAGGTTAATCCCTTTTCTACCATAAGAACCATCATATGATACAAGAAGTCGGAAATCTCGTATTTCACCTCTTCATTATCCGGGTTCTTGGCCGCAATAACAATTTCTGTTGCCTCTTCTCCTACTTTCTTCAGAATCTTATCAATCCCTTTGTCGAACAAATAATTGGTGTAGGAGCCCTCCTTTGGGTTCTCTTTTCGATTTGCAATCACTGCATATACATCTTCAAATACTTTCAGAGGATTGCGTTCTACGTATTCCTTTTTTACGATTTCATTGAAAAAGCAACTTGGAGCTCCCGTATGGCAGGAAATGCCTCCCACCTGAGAAACCTTTGCTAAAATAGTATCGTAATCGCAGTCTGCTGTCAGAGACTTGACATATTGAATGTGACCACTGGTCTCTCCCTTTATCCAAAGCTCCTGACGGCTTCTGCTAAAGTAGGTCATCTTGCCCATGCGCATTGTGGTGTTAAAAGCCTCCTCGTTCATATAGGCAAGCATCAAAACTTCATGGGTTTGATAATCCTGTACAATCACAGGAACCAGTCCGTCACTATTGTGTTTTAACTGGGACCAGGAAAGCTTTGGCTCAAAGTTATCCATCTTGATGCCGGAATCAGACAAATCACACTTAAGCTTCATAATGTCCGTATTCACATCATTGATAAATGCACCTGAGATACCTCTCGTCTTTTCTGAACGAAGCAAAGATACGATGGCATCATAATCGTATTCCGGTACATCAACAATATACGGAACATTGGTGATACCATCTAAACTGCTGAATAGTGACTGGTTGTAAATCACAAGCTCATGTACATTTTCTTCTAAGAAATCCTTTGTTTTAAAAATGAAATCAACCGTTGTGAGAGAAACTAAAATCTTTTCCGGGCCAAAACGGCTGCTAGCCTCTTTCAGAAGCTCCATGGTTTCCGGCTTAGAACCGTTTAAGATTACTTCAATACATCCTGCGTATAAAAGCTTTTTTACATCCTCTAAACGTTTGATGTTACCGCCACCGCAGGTTTTAATTTCAATATTTCTGTTAATTTCTCGAATCGCTAAGATATTCTTTTCATGCTCATCATCGTCAGTGGACAAATCATAGCAGATAATCTTGTCAATTCCACTATCGTTATAAAGTTTTGCTAATTCTAAAACATCCTGTTTCTTATCCAGCTCTTTTGCGTTTGGAACTGCCATACCATCTTTGATATAGATTGTGGCAACAATATTCTTGTGTTCCATGATGTTCCTCCAATACTTAAAGTGAACCCTTCGTAGATAAAATATCAATAATACGCGGGTCTTTCACGGTCGCTTCATCTAATGCCTTCGCAAATGCTTTAAACATTGCTTCCGCCATATGATGGTTATTTCCTTCCTTCAACACCTGAATGTGTAAATTCATCCCTGCGCTGTAGGAAATGGCATAGAAAAATTCCTTTAGCATCTCCGTATCCATATAGCCTATGCGATCAGCGCTAAAATTAGCATCATAAGATAAATATGGTCTGCCTGATAAATCAATGGCACAGAGAACTAAGGTTTCATCCATGGGTAATATGCAACTTCCATAGCGACGAATGCCTGCTTTATTGCCCAAAGCCTTCTTGATTGCCGTACCCAAAACAATACCGCAGTCTTCAATGGTGTGATGACAATCCACCACCAAATCCCCGGTAATGGAAACGTCTAAATCAAACAGACCATGTCTTGCAAACCCTTCAAGCATATGGTCAAAAAATCCAACACCCGTAGCAATGTTTGATCTGCCGGAACCATCTAAATTGATAGACAGATTGATGTCTGTTTCCTTGGTCTTTCGAGCTACTTTCCCCACTCTATTTTCTTCCATAGAAAAACCTTCTTTCTGAGGTTAAACCTCTTCAAATCTAACTTTAATGGAATTTGCGTGAGCAGTCAACTGTTCACACTCTGCAAATTTCACAATATCTTTGTAGACCTCCTCTAATGCATCCTTAGAATAGCTGATAATACTAGATTTCTTAATAAAATCATCCACACTAAGAGCGGAGAAGAATTTTGCGGTACCGTTTGTGGGGAGAACATGATTTGGTCCGGCAAAATAATCACCTAAAGGTTCACTGCTGTATTCCCCAAGGAAAATTGCACCTGCATTCTTGATCTTTGTCATTGTTTCAAATGGATTTTTTGTTACGATTTCTAAGTGCTCAGATGCAATTTCATTTGCTGCATCAATAGCTGCGTCCATATCCGGTGCCACAAGAATGTATCCATAATTGTCCAAGGATTTGGAAATAATCTCCTTGCGAGACAAAATAGAAACAAAATAGTCCACTTCCCGGGAAACTTGTTTTGCCAGTTCCATGCTGGTGGTAATTAAAATAGCAGATGCCATTTCATCATGCTCTGCCTGAGACAACAAGTCTGCAGCCACAAATTTAGGATTTGCACTTTCATCTGCCAAAACAAGTATTTCGCTAGGTCCCGCGATCGAGTCAATGCTAACGTGACCAAACACTGCCTTTTTTGCCAGTGCCACGTAAATATTGCCGGGACCTACGATTTTGTCCACCTTTGCGATGCTCTCTGTTCCAAAAGCAAGGGCAGCGATAGCCTGTGCACCACCAACCTTATATATCACGTCCACACCGGCTTCTTTGGCTGCAACTAAAGTGGAAGGATATACCTTTCCATCTGCCCCCGGAGGTGTGGTCATATAAATATGCGGAACACCTGCAACTTTAGCAGGAACCACATTCATAAGCACAGAGGATGGATATACAGCTTTTCCACCCGGCACATACACCCCAACTTTATCAAGGGGGGTCACTTTCTGTCCTAAGATAATACCGTTTTGCTGAGAGTCAAACCAGCTGTTTTTCAGCTGCTTTTCGTGGAATGCACGAATGTTAACCAGGGATTTTCGAATCACATCTAAAAGCTCCGGCTGAACTTTTTCATAAGCCTCTGCAATTTCTTCTTCTGTGACAATCAGATTTTGTGCTGATATTTCGGCTTTGTCAAACTGTTTGGTATATGAAAAGACAGCTTCGTCTCCCTGCTCTTTTACTGTCTCAATAATACTGGCCACCCGGTCTTCAAATTCCCCATAGCTGTTTGGACTTCTCTTTAATAAATTCTCCAAAATATCTGAGGTTGTTTCCTGTGTTAATGTCTGTATTCTCATGATTTCTCTCCTCTATTCTAAAATATCCAAAGCACCCTTTAAATCAGCAATCAGCTTTGTAATACGATCGTATTCCATCTTCATACTCACCTGATTTACCACCATACGGGCAGAGAGCGGACAAACCTCCTCCAGTACTTCCAGTCCATTTTCTCTCAAGGTAGAGCCTGTCTCTACAATATCAACAATAACTTCAGACAATCCGACAATCGGCGCCAATTCAATAGACCCATTTAATTTAATGATTTCTACCGTTTGGTGTTTCTGATTATAGAAATACTGTTTCGCAATCTTTGGATACTTAGTTGCAACACGTATCAACTGTTGGTGCTCCAATAATTCTTTGGATTCTTTGGGGCCGCAGACACACATACGACACTTTCCAAAGCCAAGATCAAGAACTTCGTAAATGTTTCTTCCCTCTTCCATAATGGTGTCCGCACCAACAATACCAATATCAGCTGCACCATATTCTACATAGGTTGGAACATCCGGTCCCTTTGCAAGGAAAAAGCGAAGCTTTAACTCCTCGTTTACAAAAATCAGCTTTCTGGTTTTGGGATCCTTCATCTCCTCACAAGTGATGCCTATTTTTTCAAATGTTTCTAAGGTTTGTTTTGCCAAACGACCTTTTCCCAAAGCAAAGGTCAAATATCTTTCATTTTCCATTAAAACTCTCCATCCAGTACTGTAAGTTTATTTCCCTGATACTTCTCCTGATACTCTGCAAGACTGCCTTTCTTATCATCCATGCGAACCAGTGTAACCACCTTGCCTTCGTTTCTCAATTCTTCCGCTGTTGCCACAGCAATCTTTCGATTATTCTCTGTATACAGAATGACTTCCTGCTGTTTTTCCATATCAACTTCGATTTTTTGTCGTTCCAAGGCCAATAACAGTTGATCAACCATCAAAGCAAAACCGATGGCGGGAGCATTCTTTCCAAAGTAAGAAAGAAGACCGTCATATCGTCCACCCTTTACAATCGGTTCTCCGCTTCCGAAGGTATAACCGCTGAACAAAATACCTGTGTAATACTGATAGGTACTAATCAGTCCCATTTCAAAGGAAATGTACTTTGTCACGTCATAAATCTCTAAGAGTTCATATAGTTTTTTCAGATAAGATAATGCTTCCTCGATTTCAGGGTAATCTGCAGCCAACGAAAATGCAAAATCCCATTCCTTAGGGGAAGCGTACATTTTGCCAAGGATATTAAATAATCCCACAAGCTCCTTAGAAAGATTATATTCCGAGATAAACGCCTCTACACCAAAGAAGTTCTTATTCTGAATTAACGTTTTTAACTGCTCCACTTCCTCCGGGCTAAACCCGGCAGCTTTGACAAGCCCGCGAAAAAGGTTGGCATGACCTATGCTAATCTGAAAATCCTCAAGTCCTGCCTCTCGCAAGTTCTTAACAACAAGTGCAATGATCTCGCTGTCTGCATCCACAGAGTTTTCACCGATAAACTCAACTCCAAGCTGTGTACTCTCCTTTAATCGGCCTTGATAGCTGTTGTTATTGATAAAAACATTTCCCTGATAACAGAGACGAACCGGTTTATTTTCAATGGGAAAATACTTAGAAGCCGCCCTTGCCACCGAAGGTGTAATATCAGGGCGAAGAGCCAGTGTATTGCCTTCCCGATCGGTAAATTTATAAAGTTCCTTGGATGGCGTTGTTCCCACTTCGTTTCCAAATATATCGGAAAACTCAAAGGTGGGAGTTTCGATAAAACGATAACCGAAGGAGTGTATTACCGCTCTCATTCTTGAAAGCAAAGCATGCTTTTTTTCGCACTCATCGTTATAAATATCTCTGACACCTTCCGGTGTATGTAATAGCTTATTTTCCATCTCACTATCCTTTCATGTGCTTTATCGTATTAAAGTAGTAATATGCTAAATCGTTACAATTATATGTGAGATTTTCCTATATGTCAAGTATCCCGCTGTGATAAATCTTGCTGAATCATATCCAGATACGGAACCAGCACACCAGGTTTCCCCTGAAAAAAATAGGCATCCTCCAATTCTTCGATACGAAAGCTCTTTCTTCCTCCATCCTGAGCCCGTTTCCAAAAACTGAAAAGTACTTCAAAACGTAGATAATAATAGGTATCCCTCTTGGTATAATGAATCAAAAGAAAAGCAATCCCCTGCTGACGCTCAAATTTTTCCATAAATTCGATCTGATGCTGGTGTACATTTTGCAGGGGAAAGGTATCTGTATTACATTCCTTTGCATCAAAGCACACCGGTATCCCCTGAACAACACCAATATAATCTACGGTACTCTTCTTATCGAAGTAAGCAAGGGTGATGTGTCGGCTCTCTTCATCCATTCGTATGGGTGTAATTGGCGTTGGTACCTTTTGAATCAGGCAAAGATGACTGTTTTCATATATTTCATTTGTACGATTGATGAGTTCCTCAAAGGTGGAACCTCGAAGACCTCTAGATTTCCATGTGGCCATATATTCTCCATAGTAAGTATGCTATTTTACAAGTTGTTGAAAAATTTTTGGAACAGGAGAAACAAATTCCTGACCATTTTCAAATTTCAAATGATATGCGTGCAACAATTGATGTCTGATACCGTAAGTTTCACGAAGAAAACGATTCTCCTTTGCATCTCCGTATTTCGGATCCCCTAAAATCGGATGATGAATACTTGCAAGGTGCGCTCGAATCTGATGGGTCCGCCCTGTTATTAGATGAACAGAAAGCAAGGTGTATTTATCATTCCACGCCACAGGCTGGTATGCTGTAGCGATTCTTTTGGCATCTTCTGTCATATGATTGGATATCCTCACCTGATTTGTTTTATAATCCTTTGTGAGATATCCCTCAATCACCATAGCATCTTCAACAACCCCCTTTACTACACACTGGTAATACTTCTCTGCCCTACGCTCTCGAAGAGCCTCTGAAAGCATTTGTTGTCCCTTTAAGCTTTTCCCTGCCAAAAGAAGACCGGACGTATTTCGATCCAATCGATTGGCCACAGAGGGATGAAAGGTTTCAAAGGCTTCTTGGGATAGCTTTCCCGTGTGAATCAAATAAGAAAGCATCATCTCGTTCATTGACACGTCCTCATCCACTGCTTTTTGAGACAGGATACCTGCAGGTTTATCCATGACCAGAATATCTTCATCTTCATATATCACTTTAACCTCATAAGGAACCTTAGATAAATATTCATATTCCCCATTACTCTCAGTAAGCCCCCGCATCTTATCATATGTTTCGTCTGAAAAAAACACCTGGATAACATCGCCGCTGTTCAGCATTTCCGCGCCGGTTGCCTTCTTGTGATTCAAGGTTATATTTTTCTTGCGAAGCATTTTATACAAGAAACTGGTTCCCGCAGCCTTAAAGTATTTCTTTAAGAATTTATCAAGGCGCTGATGCTCTTGTCCTTGTGAAATCTTAATCTCTTTCATACATACTCCTAAGGTTAACGTTTCTTTTTGTGAACGTTTCGAATCGATTTTGTCTTAGCCCTTGGCTTGGACTTTGGAATTTTCTTATTATTTTTCGCCACATTTCTAGGCTTAATTAAGCATTTTTCTCCAAAACCAATCAAGTCTTCTCTGTGTTCTTTCTTCAGAGCCTCATAAACCAAATCATAATTCTGAGGATTTCGATACTGAATCAATGCTCGCTGCATTGCTTTTTCGTGAGGATTATGTGCCACATATACAGGCTGTAGCGTGGCCGGATCAAGTCCGGTGTAGTACATACAGGTGGAAATGGTTGCCGGTGTTGGATAGAAATCCTGAACCTGCTCGGGCATATACCCTAAGTCCCTTAGATACTCTGCCAAAGCAATGGCATCCTTTAAGGTAGAACCCGGATGGGATGACATAAGGTATGGCACCAAGTATTGCTTTTTCCCTAATTTTTCGTTAATACGTTTATATCTCTGGCGAAAACGGTTGTAGGTAGCCACGTTTGGCTTGCCCATATGCTTTAATACGTTGTCAGAAATGTGCTCCGGAGCAACCTTTAACTGTCCACTGACATGATACTGACACAGTTCCTTAAAAAAGGTATCATCCTGATCCGCCAACAAATAATCAAAACGAATGCCGGAGCGGATAAATACTTTTTTCACTCCCGGCAAAGCCCTAAGCTTGCGAAGTAAGGATAAGTATTCTTTATGATCGACAGTGAGATTCTTGCAGGGTTCCGGAAAAAGACACTGCTTGTTCTTACATACCCCTTTGGTTAACTGCTTCTCACAAGACGGATGTCTAAAATTAGCTGTAGGACCTCCAACATCATGAATATATCCCTTGAAGTCGGGATCCTTTGTAATTTTTTCCGCTTCCTCCAAGATGGATGAATGACTTCTTGTTTGAATAATTCGCCCCTGATGGAACGTTAATGCGCAAAAATTACATCCGCCAAAACATCCACGATTACTGATAAGACTATATTTCACCTCTGAGATTGCCGGAATGCCGCCATCTTTTTCATATATTGGATGATAGGTTCTCATATATGGCAAGGCATATACATCATCCATTTCCATCTGAGAAAGGGGCTTCTGGGGAGGATTTTGTACCACAAAAATTCCATTTGGATAGGACTCATACATTTTCTGAGCAGTAAATGGATCCGTATTCTGATACTGGGTATAAAAGCTTTTGGCATATGCCACTTTGTCAGCAACGATTTCTTGGTAAGATGGTAAAGCAACACCATCCGCTAAAAAATCTTGATTTTGCGTTCGAAATACCGTGCCTGCAATATAGGTAATGTCCTTAATGTTAATACCGGCAGCCAGTGCTTCCGCAATTTCAAGTATGGAGCGTTCTCCCATACCGTAGGAAATGATATCGGCGCCGGAATCAAGCAATATGGAACGTTTCACTTTATTTGACCAGTAATCATAGTGTGCCAATCGACGCAAACTGGCTTCGATTCCGCCGAGAATAATGGGGGTATGTTTGTATGATTTTCGAATCAGATTGCTGTATACCACAGCAGCGTAATCCGGGCGTTTCCCCATGACACCCCCCGGTGAAAAGGAATCCATGGTCCTTCTCTTCTTTGACACGGAATAATGATTTACCATAGAATCCATATTTCCTGCAGAAACAAGGAAACCTAAACGAGGCTCGCCAAGTTTCGTAATGGATGTATCATCTTTCCAATCAGGCTGCGCAATGATGCCCACAGAATAGCCTCTAGACTCCAACAGTCTTGTAATAATGGCATGGCCAAAGGAAGGATGATCTACATACGCATCACCACACACATAGACAAAATCTAACTGTTCTATGCCCCGTTTTTTCATATCCGCCTTTGAAATTGGCAAAAAGTCCTGTGTCATAATCTCGTCCTACCTGTTTAACAATTGGTTGTAGCTCTCTATATAGAAATCAGCCAGCTGCTTCTTCTCTGCAACCATATCCTTTGAGTAATCATCATAAACTGCACACACCTTCATCCCGGCATTTTTTCCAGCCATAATCCCGGGAATCACATCTTCAAACACCAAGCAATCATTAGGTTCCACCTGAAGTCTTTTTGCCACCTCCAAATACACGTCTGGAGAAGGCTTTCCATGTGCCACTTCATTTCCCGTCAAGAAACAATCAATATATTGATGTAGCCCAAGATGTTCACTGACCGCCATCAGAAGTTCTCTGGAATTGCTGGTGGCAATGCCTGTCTTAACATGATGATCCTTTAAATATGCCAAAAAACTTTGGGCGCCTTCCTTGTAAGATACTTTCATGGCGTAATAGTCCATAGCCATTTGATTCCAGGTATCCATCATAGAAACTTCATCATCCTCTATTCCAAATTGTTCTTTGAAATAGGTGGCAGTTTCACGCATACTTAATCCTTCAATTTGCTGTTGCAAATCAGCAGGCATTTTTATATTTTTCTCTCTAAAATAGGCAATATCAATACTTTTCCAAATACCCATGGAATCAATAAGCGTGCCATCCAAATCAAAGATGACGGCCTTTATATTCTTTAACATACTTCATTTCCTTATCTGTAAATTCTCGATACTCTCCTAAGGCCAGATTATCTTCCAGAATAAATTGACCCATAGATAATCGTTTTAAATATAAGACTTCTTTACCCACTGCGTGACTCATTCGTTTTACCTGATGAAAACGGCCCTCCGAAATGGTAATGAATACATTTGTCGGATTGCTCTTGTCAAAGGAAAGCTTTGCTGGCTTTGTGGGTTTATCATCTCCAATTTCAAGCCCGCTCTCAAAAGCTTTGATATCCTCCTCTGTGGCAGGCTTGTCCCAAAGGGCAAAATATGTCTTATCTACATGTTTTTTGGGGCTCAACAAATTATGGGAAAATTCTCCGTCATTGGTGATAAGAAGAAGCCCCTCTGTATCCATATCCAATCGTCCCACCGTAAATAAATCCTCTTTGGGATTCATGGGAACGTAAGAGAATACCGTATCGTGCAAAGCATCATAATTGGCGCACACACAGCCCTTGGGCTTGTGAAACACATAATATATATATTCTTGATAAGAAAGGTGCACGCCATCCATAAGCACGTTATCCCTTGATGCGTCCACCTTATAAGCACCATCTTTTGCCAATGCATCATTTACTTTAACTAAGCCCTGTTTTATTTTCTTTTTCGCTTCCGAACGGGTGATACCGCTACATTCACAAAGGAATTTATCTAGTCTCATAAAATCATATACCAAACCTTCACGTCATACATTATGGTATGAAACTTGTATTTATTCTTGCTGCCCTTTGCATCATCACTGCCATCTTAAATCCTGCAACGACACTGTTAGGAGCCACAACCGGTCTTAACACCTGGCTGTACGGTCTTGTGCCCACCTTGCTGCCATTTATGATCCTAGCAAATTTCATCCTTTCAAAGGAAGTTACAGGAGCCATCTTCTCGTTACTTCCCAATACAACCGGCGCAAGGTATCAAAGGATTTGTATTCTCTTTAATATTGCAGCCGGATTTACCTTTGGTCTTCCTGTGGGGGCCAAAATTACTACAACACTCTTAAAGCATCAGACCATTGATGATAAGGAGGGACAAATTCTTTTAAATCATTGCAACGCCATCGGACCGTCCTTTGTGGGAGGCTTTTTTTTGACAAAGTGTCTTCATAAAAGCCAATGGCTCCCTATCACCTTTGTTCTACTTTATCTTCCACAGTTATTGGGGGTAATATGTTGTCTTAAGCATTATCAAAAAAGAAAAACAAAAACTGCATGTAACAAAAAAATAAAGATATCCAGACTTAAAAATTGCTTTCAAATCTTAGATATCTCTATTATAAATGGATTTGAAACCATAGTCATCCTTGGCGGTTATTTAATCCTCTTTGGCATCCTCTGCGCCTTTATCACCGGTATTCCCTTTGTGCCACATATCATCAAATCCTATCTTGTGGCACTACTGGAAATCACCAGCGGAACCCGAGAACTGACCTATCTGCCTATATCTGCATTACAAAAATACGCCCTCACACTCCCACTGATCTCCTTTGGTGGAATATGTACACTAATGCAGACAAAATCAATCATAAAAGGATGTCAACTCTCCATCAGACAGTATTTGCTCCACAAGAGCATCTACGCCGCTCTTACAGCAATGATTGTTTCAGTTGGTCTCATTATTCTTTATTAAAAAAAGATTCCGGAATAGACAATGCAGGCACATCGTCATCTTCCTTTGATACACTATTTGCCTCTGGAGCTGGATTTTCAGCCGGTTTTGAAGCCTTGGACTGGGCTTGTGGTGCCGGAGCAGGTGCAACCTCAGGCTCCGGAGCCAGTTCTTTGCGGTTAGCAACTACAACATCAAGATATCCCTGCATGGTCTGCAAGAAATTCTCTGTACGAGCCTGTGTCGTCTCCATAGAATTGGCAATTACACTCTCGATGGTATTTAACAGATCATCTGTATATGCGATGGCACCCATACGAATATTGTTTGCATCTTCTGTAGCCTTGTCTAAAAGCTCCTGTGCATTCTTTGTGGCAAGCATAACAACTTCATTCGCTTTCGCATAGGCCTGTTGCATAATCTGATGTTCACTTACAAGCTCGTTTGTCTGAATCTGAGCCTGTGCAATAATTGCATCTGCCTTATTCTGAGCATCCGCCAGAATTGCCTCTTTATTGCTGATAATCTTCTGATAACGCTTGATTTCTTCCGGAGTTTTCGTGCGAAGTTCCTCCAACAAGCTGTCCAGTTCATCTCGGTTGACAACAACCTTGGATGGTGAAAATGCAGATGGTTTACAACTATCTACATATTCTTCAATTTCGTCAATGATTTCCTCAATACCACTTGCCATAATAGCCTCTCCTTTATGCATTATATTTTGCCTGAATCATTGGAATAATCTCCTCAGGTACAAATCTTGAAATATCTCCTCCATAGGAAGCGAATTCACGTACAATGGTTGAACTCAAATATGAGTAATTCAATGCCGTGGTCATAAATATGGTTTCCAATTCCGGATATTCTACTTTATTGGTTTGTGCAATCTGAATTTCGTATTCAAAATCCGTCACAGCCCGCAAACCTCGAATAATTAAGTTAGCATCAATGCTTTTTGCATAATCCACCAATAACCCATCGAAAGAATCAACGGTAACATTATCATACTTTTCTGTAAGCATCTTTGTCATATTCAGTCGTTCTTCCACCGAAAAAAGAGAATTCTTGGCACTGTTATTTAGAATGCCGATAACAACCTCATCAAAGACCTTGGATGAGCGCTCAATAATATCTAAATGCCCAAATGTAATTGGATCAAAACTCCCTGGATAAATAGCCTTTTTCATACTTACTCTCTTCTTACTGCTTCGTGATAAATAGATGTTTGTTTGTCTTGTAACACTTTTCCTTTATAATCTCATAAGGCATTTGTTCTAGAAAGGAAAAATCTGTTTCCAGCGCCGCCTCTAAAATAATATAGCCATCTTCATGCAAAAGCCCATACTGATTAATGGCTTCCAGGACCTGTCTCTCTACACCAAGTTGGTATGGCGGATCTATAAAGATAATATCAAAGGCCTCTGCACCCTCTATGCCACGCAGACAAATCAATACATCACCGGGCATAACATCTGACTCATTTGTAAAATCTGTGTGCGCCAAATTCTTGCGAATACAAGCCAAAGCTCTTTTGTCCTTCTCAACAAAGCATGCGTAGGATGCCCCTCGGCTAAGAGCTTCTATTCCCATTTGACCACTACCTGCAAACAAATCTAAAAATCTGCAGTGATAAACATCATTGCCTATCATATTAAATAAAGTCTCTTTGATACGGTCTGTTGTTGGTCTTGTGGTCATACCTGGTACCGTCTGGAGTTGCAGACGTCTTTTGCTTCCGGCAATTACACGCATAATTCTATACTCCTACATACATCGTTCAAGCAGTGCAAAGGCTGCTTTTGTAGCCTGGATTCTAATCTGGGTACGACTGCCTGAAAAAATGTGCTGTTCCGTGAAAACACCCTGAGGAGTCGCACAGGAAATATAAACAAGTCCCACAGGCTTCTCTTTTGTTCCGCCATCCGGTCCGGCAATCCCTGTTGTTGCTATACCAAAGGTTGCACCCGATCTTTTTCTCACACCGACTGACATTTCGGAGGCAGTTTCCTGGCTCACTGCCCCAAAAGCTTCTAACGTATGATGCGATACCCCCAGGTTTTTTTCTTTCGCTTCGTTGGAATAGGTTACATATCCCTCCATAAAACAGGCGGACACCCCTGCAATATCTACAAGAGAGGATGCAATCATACCACCGGTACACGATTCTGCTGTTGCAACTGTGAAACTCTTACGGTTAAGCTTTGTTACAATGTCTTCAATCTTCATTATTTCTGCTCTTTTAAAACGCTCTTATTCTTCCATACATAATCAATCAAAGAAATCACAGTAAGTGCCAATGCAATGTATGTAAGGATCTGTCCCAACAAAAGCATGATAGGATGATCGATATTCAAAATCAAAACGATGGTCATAGCCATCTGAAAAACGGTCTTGAATTTACCCCAGTAACTTGCTGCGATTACAATACCGTTATCGGAAGCCACCAGTCGAAATCCACTAATGATAAACTCCCTTGCAATAATCACGATTACAATCCAAGCAGCCAACTGACCGGTTGCAATCAAACAAATCATTGCAGAGCACACAAGAAGCTTGTCTGCCAAAGGATCCATAAATTTGCCGAAATTCGTCACAAGATTATATTTTCTTGCAATCTTGCCATCTAACATATCTGTTAAACTTGCTACAATAAAAATTGCATCCGCAATATAGCGATACATTTGATTCTCCGGATCTAATAATAAAAACACTACGAAGAACGGAATCAAAATCACACGAAATATGGTTAATTTATTTGGTAAATTCATAACAACTCTCCTATCAAATCATATTCATAAGAACCGGTAATACGGCATTTTACGAAATCTCCTGTCATCAGTTCTGCATTTGTCTGAATAAACACAAGGCCGTCTACATCCGGAGCATCCCGATACGTACGAGCCACGTAAGCATTTTCATCTGCCACATGTCCCTCAATAAAGGCGTCTACCGTCTCACCAAGAAGCCTCTGATTACAGTCACAAGATATTTCCTGCTGTAACTCCATAATCTCGGCAACCCAGGTCTCTTTCACATCGTCATCTACCTGATCAATAAACTCAGCTGCGGGAGTTCCCTCCTGCTGTGAATAAGCAAAACATCCGAGGCGGTCAAACTCCATCTCATCCACAAATGCTAAGAGTTCTTGATGCATTTCTTCCGTTTCACCCGGAAAACCGCAAATCAACGTGGTGCGAATGGCAATATCAGGCATGGCTTCTCGCAAAGCCTTCACCTTTTGTCTGATATCTTCTGCAGAAGTCTTTCTTCCCATACGCCCTAAAATCCAATCATTTGCATGCTGTATGGGCATATCAATGTAATGGCAAATCTTGGGATTGGATGCCATGGTATCAATCAATTCTTGGGTGATTTCCTCCGGGTAACAGTACTGCAAACGAATCCAACGAATTCCGGGAATTTTACTTAACTGATTCAATAAATCCGGCAACTTTTTTTGTCCGTATAAATCCACTCCATACAAAGTGGTCTCCTGAGCTACAAGAATTAGCTCCTGAACACCCTGTAAAGCCAGTTCTTTGGCCTCTGCCAAGAGTTCTTCCATAGGGACACTTCTAAATTCCCCACGAATGGATGGGATGACACAATACGTACAATGCTTGTTACATCCCTCCGCAATTTTTAAATGTGCAAAATGACCTCCCGTTGTAAGAAGGCGTCCTGCAAAGTTGTCAGGCAAACCAGTTAGTGGCTTTTGAACATCCCCGTTTTCTCCCGCAACCAAATGCTGTATGGTGTTTACAATCTCGTCATATGCATTGGTTCCAATAATAGCATCCACTTCCGGTAAATCCCGCCTGATATCATCAGCATACCTCTGTGCCAGGCAACCGGTAACAATGAGATATTTCAAGGAAGCTGTTTCTTTTAGCTGCCCCATATCAATCAGTGTCTGTATGCTTTCCTCCATGGCATCACTGATAAAGCAGCAACTGTTTACAACAATAATCTCAGCTTCTGACTCATCATTTGTAAGTGTGATGCCATCCTTTGTAAGCATTGCAAGCATATGCTCTGTATCCACAAGATTCTTATCACACCCAAGGGAAATAAAAAGTAGCTTCATTATGCTTCCTCTTCTACTTCTTCATCCTCAGATAAAATTTTCAAATCACCGTCAAACAATTCCTTAACTGCAATGGAAAGTGGCTTCTCACCCTTATCGGAACCAACCATTGGCTCAGAACCGTCAATGATTTGACGAGCTCTTTTTGCAGTGGCACATACAATACTGTAACGGCTGTTAACTACCGGCTCTTCACCGATTTCTACATTGTCATTTACAACTTTCATTAATTCTACATAAGATGGATGTAACATACTCCTATCTCCTTTCAAACTTCTTTAATTCATTCTGAATTGTATTTATAGTTTCCACATTTCTAGCTGTTTTAAAATGTTCGCTAGAAATAATAGAATGCACATTTAAAACGCTTTGCTCCAAATCATCATTGACCACAAGATAATCATATCCTGTCATAAACTGAGATTCCTTAGCCGAAATAGCCAGCCTCTGAGCAATGACATCTTCTGTTTCTGTACCTCTGCCAACCAAACGATCCTTCAAATCATCGGCTGTGGGTGGCATAACAAAAAGTAACAATGCTTCCGGATAAATCTTCTTCACTTGTAAGGCACCCTGAATTTCAATCTCCAGAATGACATCCTTACCCTCATTTACAAGCTGCTCAACATAGGAGCGTGGTGTTCCATAGGAGTTGCCGTTAAATGTGGCATACTCCAACAGTTCATGATTCTCAATCATGGTATCAAACTCTTCTCTTGTGCGAAAGAAATACTCTCTGCCATCCTCTTCTCCCTGTCTGGGAGCTCTTGTGGTTGCTGAAATTGAGAGATGAAATTCTCCGGGGTATGCTTGAAGCAAATGTTTCATAATGGTTCCTTTGCCTGCGCCTGAAAAACCGGAAAGCACAACGATCAGTCCCTTTTTATCCATTGTGATTTTCATCCTCCTTATCTGTGTATGCGTTTTTTGTTCTGCTGGCGATGGTGTCAGGAAGAAGTGAAGATAATACAATATGACTATCTGTAATAATAACACCTCTGGTACGTCGACCCTGTGTAGCGTCAATCAGATTGCCATCTTCCTTTCCCTTTTGTATCAATCGCTTGGCAGGTGCGGAATCGGGGGTAATAATCGATACCACCTTGTCCGTATTGATAATATTTCCAAATCCTATATTGATAAATGCCATAATGTCCTACTCTAAATTCTGAATTTGCTCTCTAACTTTTTCAATTAAGGTTTTTAATGAGATACCAACGCCGGCAATCTCTACATCTGTAGATTTTGAAAGGATGGTGTTTGCTTCCCGATTCATCTCTTGGGCAATAAAATCAAGCTTTCGTCCCACCTCATGATCCTTTGACAATACCTGTTTGGTCTCCTCTACATGAGATCTCAGACGAACCATCTCCTCGTCAATACATACCTTATCCGCATACAAAACAATCTCTGCGGCAATACGGTTCTCATCTATGTGACCATCCTCAATCAGATCCTTCACCTTTGCCTTAAGTCGGCTGGAAAACTCTTCAACAATCTGTGGGGAGCGCGCTTCCAACACGTCAACATAACCGGACATCTCATCCATTTTGGCAAGTAAATCAACTTGCAGACGCTGTCCTTCTTTTATGCGATTATCGCTAAACTGGGTTGTGGCTATGGACAACGCTTCCATCAAAAGTTCTTTCAATTCTTCTTCATCAGCCTGTGCTTCTTCCATCTCAAGAACATCCGGATAACGAGACAGATGTGTTGCTTTTAAGTCATAGTCCAATCCAAACTCTTCAGACATAGCCTTGAGATTTTCTACATACATACCGGCAAGTTTGGAATTATATTTCAAAACATACTCTTCGTCTGCACTGGTCTCAAGCGTTATGTATACATCAACCTTTCCGCGGACAATCTGTGATTTTAGATAATTTCGAATATCAACTTCAAAGGGATTTAATTTCTTTGGCAATTTGATATTCAAATCCAAATATCTGTGGTTTACAGATTTCATTTCTACGATAATTTTTCTGGATGCATCACCGGCCTCACCGCGACCGAATCCAGTCATACTTCTCACCATAACACTGGTCTCCTCTTTATATGGCAGGCAAGAATACAAACACCTACGCATAGATACATATATTATATTAAAACATCCTTAAAAGGTCAAACAATTCTATATTTTTTCCCCATTATGCTTTATAATGTTTCAAGTAGCATAATATAAAGATGATCAGGAGAATGATAATGGCTTTTGATGGTATTACAACAAACTGTCTTGTACAGGAATTAAATAAAACAATATTGGGACAACGAATCAGCAAAATAGCACAACCGGAAAAAGAAGAACTGCTATTTACCTTCAAAGGTGTTTCCGGCGCAAATCGCCTTTTGATTTCTGCCAATGCCTCTCTTCCGTTTTTGTATATGACAGAGGAAAACAAGACCAGCCCCTTAACGGCTCCAAACTTTTGTATGTTATTGCGCAAGCATATTGCAAATGGTCGTATAACAGCAATCACTCAGCCATCCCTGGAACGAGTAATCTGTTTTACCATTGAACATTTGGACGAACTGGGTGATCCGGCTGTGAAATATCTGTATGTTGAGTTGATGGGAAAACATAGCAATATTATATTCTGTGACAGCAACAATATCATCATGGACAGTATCAAGCACGTGTCTGCTCAGGTGAGTTCCGTAAGAGAAGTACTGCCGGGACGCAATTATTTCATCCCAACTCAGGAGGGCAAACTAGATCCTTGCAACATTTCCCGCCAAGAATTTATAAGCACTATTTTTGCAAAACCAATGGGTCTTGGAAAAGCAATCTACACCTCTCTTGTTGGATTTTCTCCGGTTATGGGTGTTGAGCTGGCATATCGCTGTGGTTTAGACGCCGACGGGGCATGCGCATCCTTTACAGAATCCCAACAGGACAAACTTTATCAGGGATTTGAACTATTTATGGACGAAATAACAAAGGGTCATTTTGCAAATACTATTTACTACAGAGATGAATCGATGGCGCCCATAGAGTTTTCTCCATTATCTCTGCATATTTATGAAAACAATCCATCTCAGACCTTTGAGGCTATGTCAGAGCTTTTGGTTGCTTATTATGCTCAAAAGAACAAATATACAAACATTCGTCAGAAATCCGTTGACCTGCGCAAAATTATCAGCATTCATCTGGAGAGAGATCGCAAGAAATATCAACTACAAAAAAAGCAATTGGAAGATACAGAAAAAAAGGATAAATACCGCATTTACGGCGAAATGCTGCACACATACGGTTATCAGGCGGCACCCGGCGACAAAGAAATAACGGTTGTGAACTATTACACCAATGAACAACTTACCATTCCTCTTGATAACACACTATCAGCTATGGAAAATGCTAACAAATACTTTGACAAGTATGCAAAGCTTAAGCGAACCAGTGAAGCTCTGTCCCAGCATGTGGTTGAAACCGAAAATGAAATTATGCATTTGGAATCTATTGCTACCGCCTTAGATATCGCAGAAAATGAAGCGGATTTAAATGCCATCAAAGAGGAATTGCAGGATTTTGGCTTTATCAAAAAACACCACAACAAAAAGAAAACAAAGACCGAAAAAAGCAAGCCCCTCCATTTTATTGACAACAACGGTTTTCATATGTATGTAGGAAAAAACAACTACCAGAATGATGAACTCACCTTTAAAATCGCCACGGGAAATGACTGGTGGTTTCACACCAAGGGAATCCCAGGTTCCCATGTGATTGTAAAATCCGAAGGACAAGAATTACCTGACGAAACATTTGAAACAGCCGCTGCCCTTGCAGCTTATTATTCCAGCGGTCGGGACAACGACAAGGTTGAAATTGATTATTTACAAAAGAAAAATGTAAAAAAACCAAATCATAGCGCTCCCGGATTTGTAATTTACTACACCAACTTCTCCATGATGGCAACGCCGTCCACAAAAAAGGTGACACTGGCCCAGTAACAAATACATACATTTTATGTAATATGTACTAGGTTAAAATTAAGTGCTGCACATATACTATTGATGTACCATAAAATCGGTACATGGAGGTTTTATGGCAAAGAAAAAGGAATCAAAAACATCAGCCAGAACTCCTGCAGCAAAAGATGCGTTAGCCAGATTCAAGTATGAACTTGCCCATGAAATTCACACTGAGGCAGCTTCACTTCGATCCAAAGGGGATTCCTATCATAACAAGCCATCTGTAGGGGAATATATGGTAAACCAAATGATTGAAACACAAAAAGAAAAAATTTAATAACACCTGAAACAGAAACAGCCTTATCTCTCACCGGTCAAGCCGATTTGATAAGGCTGTTTTTACATAATTCTGTTATAAAACAATTCTGTTTTCCTCTTCAAAGCGTGCCATATGCTCTTTGATTTCCGGATAATTTGATAGATTTTGTTCGTCTTCCAGAAAGGTATGAACATCTGTAGAAGCCTGCTTTAAGATATCAGCGTCGCCAATGATATCTGCAATGCGGAAGTTTAGTTCACCACTTTGACGAATACCAAAAAAATCACCCGGGCCACGAAGTCGCAAGTCTTCAGCCGCTATATAAAAACCATCATTGGATTTGTTCATGACTTCCAGACGTTCTGTAATCTTGTCGCCCTTCCCTTGATCCATCAAAATGCAATATGACTGCCACTTGCCGCGTCCAACGCGACCGCGCAGCTGATGCAGCTGGGCCAAACCAAATCGATTGGCATTTTCAATCATCATCACCGTAGCATTCGGTATGTTGACCCCAACTTCAACAACTGTTGTAGAAACTAATACAGAGATTTCTCCTGTCTCAAAAGCATCCATAATCTGATTTTTTTGATTAGCCGGCATCTTGCCGTGCAGCATGCCCACTGTGATCGTGCCACCAAATGCAGCTCGAAGTTTTTCCACATAATCTGTGACGTTTTCTGCCTCCGTCTTATCGCTGGCTTCCACCAAGGGACAAATAATATAAGCCTGATGTCCTTCGCGGACTTGTTCCGCAATCATTTCGTATGCTTTTTTTCGCAAGTTTTCCTTGATGACGCAAGTTTTTATCGGCAGACGATTTGCCGGCATATCCTTGATGGCAGAAATCTGCATATTATTGTAAAGAATCATGGAAAGGGTTCTTGGAATTGGTGTTGCACTCATCACAAGCATATGGGGCTGTTCACCCTTTCCTGCAAATTGCTCACGCTGCTTTACACCAAAGCGGTGTTGCTCATCTGTAATGACAAGAGCAAGTTTATGATAATTCACTTTATCTTGAATCAATGCGTGTGTGCCCACAATAAAAGCTTGCGGATAATCCTCAATACAAGCATACGCTTCTCTTCTCTCCTTGGCACTCATAGAGCCGGTGAGGCATACCACCGGATATGAAATATGAAAATCATCACACATTTTTTGAAAGGATGTAAAATGCTGTCTTGCCAAAACCTCCGTTGGTGCCATAATCGCTGCCTGATATCCCGCAGCAATCACATCAAGCATAGCAAGAAATGCCACAATGGTCTTTCCGGATCCCACATCACCCTGAATTAGCCGTTGCGTAACCCAAGGACCTCTCAAATCTTTTTGAATCTGACGTAATGTATCCATCTGCCCCTTCGTCAGTTGAAATGGCAGTTTTTTCATCACATCATCCACCAGATGGGTGTCAGAAAATTTCCAGGGATTCGGGATGCTTCCCTCTTTTGCCTCCTGCATACAACCATGCAAGATATAATAAAAGAACTCCTGATAAACAAGTCTCTTTCGTCCAACCGTCAGCTCTTCAAAGTCATTTGGAAAATGAAGCATATAAAGAGAGCGCATATAACTGGGAAAATGCTCCCGCATACATACATCCATCGGCAACAAATGATCCTCTTGGGTACCAATTTCATCAAACACACTGTGAAGCACCTTTCGAACAGCCGCATTGTTTAGTCCCTTTGTCAAAGGATATACCGGTTGAAATGACTTCTGCAATGACTGATACTTTTCCACAGTCATACATGCAGGCTGCTCCATCTTTAGGCAATGCCCCTCCCGTTGCAAAACTCCATAAAAAACGATAGGTTCCCCCACAAGAAGTTGTTTTGCCAAATATGGCATGCGAAACCAAACGCACGAAATAGCACAATCACCGCAAAATGCCGTTGCCGTTGTCACATCCATACGCTTACCTTTTCGCATAAAGGCCGGCGTCTTCAGCCGCCCCACAAAAGCCACCGGATTTCCCACTTCCTTTTCCGGATTATCACAAAAATCCGGGTAATCTTCATATGCCCGGGGAAAATGAAGGAGTATATCACCTACGGTGTATACTCCTAACTTTTGAAATAAATTTTCAGTTTTTTCGCCTACGCCTTTCACCTGGCGCAAGGAATCTGTAAGTTTCATATGCCCCCTACTCTACAGAAACGATATAGTAATAAACAGGCTGTCCACCCATCTGAAGTTCCACTTCAAGATCGGAGAATTTCTCTTCAATCACACCGGCCATGGCTTCAGCATCTTCCTCTGAAACGTCTTCACCGTAATAAATACTTACAATAGCAGAATCCTCTGTCACCATAGCTTCAACCATCTCTGTGAAAGCTGTAGTGATATCAGCATTGACAGAAAGAATACCGGAATCGCCAATACCCATATAATCGCCTTGTGTGATTTCCTTATCATCAATCACAGTATCACGAACAGCATATGTCACCTGTCCTGTCTTAACAATACTGATTTCTTCCATCATACGCTCTTTATTCTCTTCCACAGACTGGTCCGGAATAAAGTTAATCAGAGCTGTGATACCCTGTGGAATTGTCTTTGTTGGAAGAACGATAACTTCTCTATCCTCACACAAGCTTGCAGCCTGATTTGCAGCCAGAATAATGTTCTTGTTATTTGGAAGAACAAAGACCGTCTTTGCAGGCACTTTCATAATAGCCTCCAGCACATCCTCGGTACTTGGATTCATGGTCTGACCACCTTCGATCATATAATCAACGCCAAGTTCTGTGAAGATCTGTCCTAAGCCCTCACCAATAGACACGGCAACAAATCCCATGTCTTTCTCAATGGTTACTTCCTGCTTATCCTCTGCCTCCTGCGCTTGAAGAGCCGCCTGCTTCTCAGCATCCTTAATCAATCTTTCCTGATGCTCCTCACGCATATTATCAACCTTAATTCTACTTAAAGAACCATGTGTCAACGCTGTCTGGATAGCCAAACCCGGATCATTGGTATGTACATGGGTCTTAACGATTTCATCATCCGCAACAACCACGATAGAATCACCAATAGACTCTAAATAAGCCTTGTATTCCTGCTCCTGCTTGCTTGTAAGTGGCTGATTCAAAACAATAATAAACTCTGTACAATAACCGAATTTGATCTCCTGCTCTGTCTCTGCCGAAATCTTGATTACGCCGGATCCTGCGGCAGGAACATCCTCAATGGTATAGTCAATTTCTTTGCCCAGCAAGGCATCCTGTGCCCCTTTTAGCACCTGCATCAAACCTTGTCCGCCGGAATCCACAACACCAGCCTGCTTTAATACAGGAAGCATATCAGGAGTTCTGGAAAGAACGCGATCCGCTTCTTTGATCACTTCATCTACAAAGAATATAAGGTCATCTGTTGTCTCTACCAGTTCCAAAGCCTTGTCAGCTGCCCCTCTTGCCACGGTAAGGATGGTTCCCTCCTTTGGCTTCATAACAGCCTTGTACGCTGTCTCAACGGCACGTTGAATGGCTTCACATAAAATATCTACATCAATTTCATTTACATCAGAAATCACCTTGGTAAATCCACGAAGTAACTGGGATAAAATAACACCGGAGTTACCACGGGCTCCGCGAAGGGAACCGGATGAGATAGCCTTAGCCAATGTCTTCATATCCGGATTGTTAAGTGCACTAACTTCTTTTGCCGCTGACATAATAGTCATGGTCATATTGGTACCTGTATCACCATCCGGTACAGGGAATACGTTTAATTCGTTAATCCATTCTTTCTTTGACTCTAAGTTCTTAGCGCCTGCAAGAAACATCTTTGATAACTGAGACGCATTAATTGTATTGATTTCCACTTTATATGTCCCCCTTAGTCAATCACTCGAACGCCTTCAACGAAGATATTCATACTCTTAATTTTCATACCGGTAAAGGCTTCTACTTTATATTTTACGGTGTCCATCAAGTTGTCTGAAACAGTGGCGATGCTAACGCCATATGAGACAATCACATGAAAATCCAATGTAATTTCATTATTCTCATCTACATCTACGGCAATGCCGTGATTTAAATAATCCTTTTTCAAAAGCTTAACCAAACCGTCCTTCATATTGACAGCGGCCATACCTACAATACCGAAGCATTCCACTGCAACAGAGCCTGCATAGGTTGCAATGACATCAGAATCAATCACAATTTTTCCTAATTTGGTTTCCATTTGACCTTGCATATATTTACCTCCACAATATAAGTCCAAGTTACAATTGCACTTATATATTATAATCATTTTTTTCTAAAATACAATGTATTTTTTGTTTTGTAAGATTTTATTGAAAAAAATCGTTGCATTTTCCATATTCCTTTGCTATAATATGCGTGTTGCGATTTTGTAACGAACACGAATACCATAATCCAAGGGAGGTGCAATCATGGCTAAATGTGCAGTTTGTGGAAAAGGAGCTCATTTCGGAAATAATGTGAGCCATTCTCATAGAAGATCAAACAGAATGTGGAAATCAAATATTAAATCTGTTAAGTGTAACGTTAACGGTACACCAAAGAAGTTGTATGTATGTACATCTTGCTTGCGTTCTGGTAAAGTTGAAAGAGTTTAATATGAGATAGTAAGGAATTGCTTATGCAGTTCCTTTTTTATTTGCAAAACATCCGATATCCCACACACATCAATCCCATAGCAAAACAGACACAAATCCAATCTTTTGAAATGCACTGTCCTATCAAAATCCCAAATCCCGCAAAAAACATGGCAAAACCAATAATCTTTTTCATAATAAAAAAAGGAACATATATTACTAATAATATATGCTCCATATGACTTCATATGCAAGATGGTATCTACTCCTGAGAATTAACAGCATCAGACAACATCTCTTCCATTTCCTTAGCAGCCATTTCTCTTGCCTGGGGATCCTGGTCCTTGTTCTTTTTGTTTGGTGTAAATTTCTCTACAAAGTCAGGAATCATATCGAGAATCTTCTCAATTCCGGAATGGCTGTCAACACTAATCATGCGGGTTACGCCATTGTGAATAACCAGCACGGCGCTAGGTGTCATCTTTCCACCCAATCCTCCACCGCTGTTTAATTTTTTCTCTCCTCGAAATGCTCCTGCAGCAACACCAAAGGTTACATTTACTAATGGGACAATAATGGTCTCACCAATATGAATCGCATCTCCAACTACTGTTTTCGTAGATACAAAACCATCCATCCCCTGAAACAATGTATTTACTGTTTCGTTAAACACTTGATTTTTACTTTCCATCATTGCCTCCACTTTATGACTGTATCAATCTTCTGCAGTCTTTATTAAAGAATATACTAATAATAAGATAAACGATATGCACGAAAAATACAATTCCTTTTATTTCAATCCAACCATTCATATAGATATCATCACTCTCAAAATCAGGATAAATCTTTGTCTTCTTGCCATAGGCTCCCGGGCAAAGACTAATCACACCTGTTGAAAGTCCGGTTAAAGCCGGATCCCCAAGGGAGAATTCCACGTCAGCATGTAAAATATTAGGTTTTGTTTTTTTGATGAGCCACAGAATCTTTTGTAGGAAAAACTCCACTGCCTTCTTATTATGCGCATCTTTAAATTTATTATGAAATTTATTCCACGAAGCTTTGCTTTCCTTAATGGTTGAGGTCTTTTCCTTAACCTTTGAGGAATTGCGTTTTTCATGTTTCTGCTCTTTCATCGCTTCTTGCTTTGGCGGCAAATCATCCAGATTCACCTCCTTCTCACAAAGAATATCCGATATATCTTCATCATCTAAAATACTCTGTGCTGTTTCTTCAAAAGAAGGCTGGCTTGTACTTTCCTGTTTCTTTTTTGAGGGATACAACCGCAGTTTTCCCCAAAAAGCAAAAATTGCCAACTGATATTCTCCATCAATTTCCATCATTGCAATTTGCCAGAAATGCAAAAATCCCCAGGCTCTCACGGAAAACTGATATTCTCCCCCCGCCTGGTGGGACGCCTTAATGCCATAGCCCATAGGCAAAAACAAGCAATATGCCAAAATACCAAGTAAGGCTATGAGAATAACAAGTAGGACAATTCCAACCCACTTTAAAATTGTCAAAAGCATGGCCATACGACTCTTTTATTCCTTCCTAAAATACGGTTTAAAATAAGATTTACAATCACAATTGCCTGTTTTTTCATAGACATCAGACACAATGGTCTTCACCAAGCTTCTTGCGTGATAGCTCCCCTTGGCAACACCAACGATACAATAATCCTTTTTCTGACAAAATGGCAGACGCAAGGTTGTTGCCGGTATGATTTCCAGCTGTCCATCTGCCATATCAGACAGGACAATCAGATAGATTGGCTTAATATTGATCTTATGTTCCACCGACATACGAATCACTTTTATATTTTTTGATAGATTATCGCTTGTATATAAATTATCGTACCAATACATATACTCTCCTGCTTACTCCGTGCTAAAGTAAGTGTCCAAAATTTGCTTACTGGCAGGCACAGCATATGCATTACCGGAAGCAACATTTTCCATAACGACCGCAATGGCAATTTCTTTGCCGGCTGCATTCTTTGCAAAGCCTACAAACCAGGAATGATCTTTATTCTTATTTGAGCTAAACTCCGCCGTTCCTGTCTTTCCATATGCCTCATAGAGGTCACTGTTTAAAGGAGTTGCCGTACCATTTGTCACCACATAGCGCATATATTCCTGCATGGTTTTGGCATCCTCTGCAAAAAGGAGTTGTCCATAACTCTCTGTTGTGTACTGCTTAATGACAGTACCGCCATCATTTTGACTATAATCAATGATATATGGCTTCATAAGTTTGCCATCGTTAGCTATAGCAGATGCAATCATCGCCATATGAAGGGGTGATACCATAGTCTTTCCCTGTCCGATGGCGGTTTGCATTACAAGAGAAGAATTGCTCCCCTCTGCCAAATCCATACGACTTTTCGCCGTTGTCTGCAAGTTCGTAGGTAACGTGCGATTAAACAGTAGTTTATCACAAAGCTTGTTGTATTCTCCCAGATCAAGTTCCAAACCAATCTGAGAAAATGCACTATTGCAGGAATTGCCAAAGGCAGCTATTAAATCTTCCTGTCCATGGGCCTTACCATTGTAGCAATGCATCTCATACCCATCATAGGAAAACGAGCCATTGCAGTCAAATTGAAAGCTCTTCCCATTCTGCTGTAAATATGATAATAAGGTAATCATTTTAAAGGTAGAACCCGGCGCATAAAGTCCCTGGGATGCTCGATTCAAAAGCACGGTGGAATCGGAATTCTCAGAAACATAGGAGTTCCAGTTGGCATCTATTTGATTCGGGTTAAAATCCGGCTTTGAAACCATAGCAAGAATCTTACCTGTGGATGGTTCTATACAAATGATAGCTCCGTCATAGGAGCCCATTGCTTGATAGCAGGCCTGTTGCAGAGGTACCTCCAATGTAGTGACCACATCATCTCCGGGATTTTTCTTATCAATCACCTCATTGGCCAATCGATTGACGATAAATGTGTGGGATGTGAGCAAATGGTAGTTGGCATCCAACTCTACGCCAGCCATTCCATGAGAAGAATATCCAACAGCGTGAGCAAACACATTGCCATACGGATAATATCTGGTTTCATTTCCCGCATCATCCACCTGGGTTTCTGCAAGAACGGTTCCGTCTTCTGCAAGAATCTTTCCTCGAATGGCGTACTGCTCCAACCTATCTAGCCTTGCATTATATGGATTGTTTACAAAATCAGAGCTCTTCACCTGCACAAAATACGCAAAATATCCGCTCATACCAATAAATAGAGCCAAAAATGCGTAGGTTACAATTGCGAACTCTTTATTGCGATTTTTCTTTTTTCTCTTTGTATTCTGTTGTTGTATCTGTTTTTTCCTCACCCGTTTGTTTCCGGAACGAGAATGGTTAAAATCAAGAATTTCAACCTCTTTGTCTTCGTTTCTTTGGTGATTCTTCCATTCCTTCATCAAATTCTCCTTCATCTACCTGTAATACATACAGGCCTTGAATGATTGCAAATAGAATCATGGTGCTAAGCAAAGAACTACCACCATAGCTTATCAGTGGTAAGGTAACTCCTGTGGATGGTATAAACTTCGTAACGCCACCCAAGGCCAGAAAGGTCTGGGTCCCGTAAAGTGTTCCTATGCCCAGAGCAATTAACTTATAAAA
This sequence comes from uncultured Roseburia sp., assembly GCA_946002055.1. GTDB lineage: Bacteria > Bacillota > Clostridia > Lachnospirales > Lachnospiraceae > Pararoseburia. Next base: position 4,598 of record CAMFYL010000006.1, on the reverse strand, counting down.
ATAGTCCTTCACCTGCATAGCAATATTGAAAATCATCAAAAAACAGCTGATGCATATAAAGATAATACAAATGGCAAAAAATGCTCCCATTTCCTCAGAAATTGCAGCGAATACAAAATCTGTTGTCACAACAGGAATCTTACCCGGCATTCCAAGACCAAGACCGGAACCAAACCAGCCACCGGAACCAATGGCAAATAAGGATTGGCTAATCTGATATCCCTGATCGTCAATCACACTAAGTGGGTCTTTCCATGCAATCACACGGTCTCTAACATGACCAAATAAGTAATATGCCACTACAGATGCCAGTGCACCAGCGGCAACGCCTAAGAACATATAAATCGGCTTTCTTGTTGCTACATATACCATAACAAGATATGTAACAAGATAAATCAGTGCCCCTCCCAAATCTCTGGAAGCCACCAAAATCAGCACATGAAGCGCAGCAATAATGGTAGTCTTTACCAAATATTGAAAATCTCTCACATCCTGCAACATACAGGCTGAGAAAAAGATGAAGATAATCTTGATAAACTCCGATGGCTGAAGCACAATTGGGCCAATGGAAATACTGAGTTTTGCTCCGTAGGTTGTAGAGGCAGCAACAAGGACAAACAAAAGTCCTGCAATGCCAACTACCCCATAGACAAATTTTAACTTATCCCAAACCTTAAGCTTTGCTACAAGAATAGGAATAAAACATGTAATTACAACAGCCACGGAGGCAAACAATAACTGCTTGATTGCCTTTTCCATATCAAGTCTCGTCAGAATAATAAAACTAATGGTAAGAAGCATACACATATTGTTTACCAGAGACTTGGATGCATTCTCGTATATTTTTTTGTAAATAATCAATGTGATGGCAAACAGCACCATTTCACACACCATCAAGCCCAACACACGCATATCTTCCAAGACCAGAAACAGCACAAGATTACCATTTAATAGTAATTCATACATCACCAGGGTCTGTTTATGATAAATTCTTTCCTGTCTAGCCGGCGAAATATTGCTTCGAAGTGCTGCAAAGCAATAATAGGTATAAATCGCCATCAGCATAATCATAGAAAAGCGGCTGGCTGATACAATAATATGAACCATTATTCTACTCCTCGTTTAAAATGGCCTTTTGTCACTATACCATTGTTTTTCGTAAAGTTTATGTCATTTTTTGTCCCTGTAAAAACAGTCTCAAATCTATCTAACACCTGAGAGGTTTCTTTTGCATCCTCCAGTGTAAAATCAAGACGATATCCTAAAAATCCCAAAGATTTCACCTGCTTCATTTCGGAACCAATATCATATATTTTGCTGTTATAAATCTCATTATAGCAGAAATTGCATCGGTTTTTTACAGGGAAGCGTTCCTTGTATCGATCCTGCAAGTAGGTAATACTCATCCTCTTGTCGCATCCTTTGCTATTCTTGTGCTGACAATTTGCCGTAATCATCAGCGGAATTCTTCCATACACCTGCATATAAGTCGTTGCATTCTCTCTATGAGCCAGTTCTTTTTCATTTAACTCAAGAGGTGCCGTGAATCTCTCATATCCACGCTTTTCATAAGCGTAAATACTGGCATTCGAAAAAGTGTAAATGCGATGATCCAAAATAATGCGATTCTTCGGAACATTCATTTCCTCCAAGAAGCCGAGACCATCCAGTGAGCTGACAATGACACCGGCAATCTTATCCGTTTCAAAGAAGTCTTTATGGGACTCCAAAAGATCAAAAGAACGCTGTCTACAAATCAAAGGCAAGGAAAGGTATAGTTTCTTACCACTTTTATCAGACATCTCTATATAATCTGTCAAACCAACCAAAGCTGCATCGAAGGATATACAAACAGCTGTGACACAATCTTTGTCACAAGCCACCTCAAACTGCATTTTGTTATCACAGCACACAAGCACTTCCTTATTCGAAGACAGATTCATAGTCTTTGGCTGTAATTGTGATTGATCAAATGGAATCGAATCCCTAGGTTTATCTTCGCCAAAAAGTTCATCCTGCAGTGCTTCTAATGCTCTTCTTCGCAAATCATTTAATCGACTGGCCGGAAGAAACACCATATCATCCACATCAAAAAGAATATGTTCAAAAACAAAAGGTGTATTGCCTGTCTTTTTCAGTTTTTCTTCTATATCGTCTGTGCCGGTGGCTTTTTTCGTAGCCATTTCAACCAAATCGCCACAAACCGAAACAAAATGCTTTGCTCCCATCTGTACAGACAGTTGCATCTCTTCACCAACGTGAGCCACAAATGTTCCCTGAACCTTCATCCTAGGTTGTTCTAAAGCAACATTTGAAACATTCTTTTTTTCATGAGATGGCTTCTTATAAGTAATCATATCCTTACTATTTTGCTGGTAAAAATAGGTGTTTGTAAAACCACAGCGATTTCCCAAGTCAAAAATATGTCTCTTATCTGCTTCTGTAGGTACGCTATCCTTACCCTCTAAGTAAGCATCCATATACTTGCGATATAAAGACACAACACCTGTGGCATAAGAAATCTGCTTCATACGGCCTTCAATCTTAAAGGAATAGACACCCGCATCAGCCATAGCTGCCACATCCGCTAACCCACATAAGTCCTTGGGACTGAGCAAGAATTCCCCTGGCATCTTAATCTGTTTGCCACCATCATCATATAACTGATATGGCAAACGACAGGGCTGTGCACAGCGACCACGGTTACCACTGCGACCTCCAAGCATACTGCTCATCAAACATTGGCCCGAGTAACAAACGCACAATGCACCATGGACAAAGGTTTCAATCTCAATATCTGTAGCCTCACGAATCTTTGCAATCTCAGCAAGAGAAATCTCTCTTGAAGTTACCACACGAGTAGCGCCTGCATCAGCAATCCACTTGGCACCTGCAGCATTGGTTATGGTCATCTGCGTACTTGCATGAATGGCAAGATTAGGGAAATAATTCTTCACAAATTCCAGCACACCCAAATCCTGTACAATCACAGCATCCAGGCCAGCTTCATAATATGCCTTGATATAATCATATAGTTTACGCTCAATCTCAACATTTTTTAGTAATGTGTTAACCGTAAGAAACGCCTTTCGCCCATACATATGGGCATAAGAAATAGCCTCTGCCCCCTCTTCCATAGAAAAGTTCTTGGCATAGGCTCTTGCCCCAAACATATCGCCGCCAAAATAGACAGCGTCTGCACCGGCATTTATTACATTTTTGAAAATATCAATATTTCCCGCTGGGGAAAGTAATTCTAGTCTGTCTCTATTCATCTAAATCACTCTGTTTCATATAAAATATGGGGACAGCATCAACTGTCCCCATAGATCAACTTGACATACCGCCTAAAAGCGCGTCCTCTAAGGATGCTTCCAGCTTCGATTTCTTCATTAACAATTCTCTGTTTTCTGCCTCTAACTCCTTAATCTTGCTCTCCAAATCTTCGATTCGAATCTGATCTGCAATCAAGTCATGCTTTAGGTCGTAGATTTCTTTCTCTTTCTGCTCAATAGCGAGTTCATGTTTTTCAACAGAATCCTTGGCCTTAAAGTAATCGTCAGCAATATTAAGTTCCAACAATGTATGTCTGGTATCTACCGACAAACTACGGAAACTCTCCATCTCATTAAATTCATTCAATTTGTTGTTGATATAAGAACCAACTTTCTGGAGATATCCTTCCTCCTCGTATCCACTCAAGGTGTATACCTTGCCGTCTATAATTACTTCTGCGCTCTTTTTTGCAGTCATAAGAAGCTTCCTCCTCGTATGTATAACAATATCATTATATCTAGTAAATGGCAGAAAAACAACCCATAATTATTCTTTCGTGATTCCCATATGCTGATATGCTAAATCTGTTGCAACCCTTCCCTTTGGCGTACGCATCACAAGTCCATTCATCACAAGAAATGGCTCGATCACATCTTCGATGGTACCGGAATCTTCACCGATAGATGCTGCCAAAGTATCAAGACCAACAGGGCCGCCACCGAATTTAAACATAATGCTTTCTAACATCTTTCTATCATTGCGATCAAGGCCCATAGAGTCTATATCTAATAGATCAAGGGCTGCAGACGCAACTTCCTTTGTTACAACGCCATCATATTTCACTTCTGCAAAATCCCGAACCCTCTTTAAAAAACGATTGGCAATTCGAGGGGTTCCACGAGATCGTCTTGCAAGTTCATATGCCCCTTCTGCTTCCATCTTCATATTTAATTTTCTAGCCGACTGCACAATGATGGTCTGCAGTTCTTCTGGCGTGTAGTATTCCAAATGATGTACAACACCAAAGCGATCACGAAGTGGTGCCGATAAAAGTCCCGCTCTAGTTGTCGCTCCAACCAAGGTATATCTAGGTAGTTCAATACGAACAGACTTTGCGGAGTTCTCTTTGCCAATCAAAACGTCCATAGCATAGTCTTCCATAGCAGTATAAAGGAATTCTTCCACCTGCTTGTTCAACCTGTGAATCTCATCGATAAAGAGCACATCACCTTCACGAAGGTTTGATAAAATCGAAGCCATATCCCCTGTCTTAGCAATGGCCGGACCTGATGTAATCTTAATATTTGAACCCATTTCGTTTG